>NZ_AP025473.1:687139-1374279 GCF_024347395.1 Vibrio cortegadensis | reverse complement strand
TGGTTGGAGTGATGCGGATGAAGCGCGTCTCGGTAGCGATCCATTAAGTGCCGTCAGCAAGCCTGCGGATCTGGATGGCGACTTGATTGCCGACAGTGAAGACAACGATCGTGATGGTGATGGCGTCGACAATGCACAAGATGCGTTCCCAGACAATAAAGCGGAAAGCCTTGATAGTGACAAAGACGGCACGGGCAACAATGCGGATACGGATGACGACAACGATGGTTGGAGTGATGCTGACGAAGCACGTCTTGGTAGCGATCCATTAAGTGCCGCCAGCAAGCCTGCGGATCTGGATGGCGATTTGATTGCCGACAGTGAAGACAGCGACCGTGATGGCGACGGCGTCGACAATGCTCAAGATGCGTTCCCAGACAATAAAGCGGAAAGCCTTGATAGTGACAAAGACGGCACGGGTAACAATGCCGACACCGATGACGACAACGATGGTTGGAGTGATGCGGACGAAGCGCGTCTTGGTAGCGATCCATTAAGTGCCGCCAGCAAGCCTGCGGATCTGGATGGTGATTTGATTGCCGACAGTGAAGACAACGATCGTGATGGCGACGGCGTCGACAATGCACAAGATGCGTTCCCAGACAATAAAGCGGAAAGCCTTGATAGTGACAAAGACGGCACGGGCAATAACACGGACACGGATGACGACAACGATGGTTGGAGTGATGCGGATGAAGCGCGTCTCGGTAGCGATCCATTAAGTTCTGCCAGTAAACCTGCGGATCTGGATGGCGACTTGATTGCCGACAGTGAAGACAGCGATCGCGATGGTGATGGCGTCGACAATGCACAAGATGCGTTCCCAGATAACAAAGCAGAAAGCCTCGACTCTGATAAAGACGGCACAGGTAATAACGCGGATACCGATGACGACAACGATGGTTGGAGTGATGCGGACGAAGCGCGTCTCGGTAGCGATCCATTAAGTGCCGCCAGCAAGCCTGCGGATCTGGATGGCGATTTGATTGCCGACAGTGAAGACAGCGATCGTGATGGCGATGGCGTCGACAATGCACAAGATGCGTTCCCAGATAACAAAGCAGAAAGCCTCGACTCTGATAAAGACGGCACAGGTAACAATGCCGACACCGATGACGACAACGATGGTTGGAGTGATGCGGACGAAGCGCGTCTCGGTAGCGATCCATTAAGTGCCGCCAGCAAGCCTGCGGATCTGGATGGCGATTTGATTGCCGACAGTGAAGACAACGATCGTGATGGTGATGGCGTCGACAATGCACAAGATGCGTTCCCAGACAACAAAGCAGAAAGCCTCGACTCTGATAAAGACGGCACAGGTAACAATGCAGACACCGATGACGACAACGATGGTTGGAGTGATGCCGACGAAGCTCGTCTTGGCAGCGATCCACTTGACGCGACAAGTAAGCCAATGGACCAAGATGGCGATGGTGTCATTGATAGTGAAGACGCATTTCCTTTGGATCGCTTTGAGACTCGCGACAGTAATAAAGATGGTTGGGGGGATTTTGCATCCAGTGATGATGATGGTGATGGGACACCTGATTCCATTGATTTGACGCCTGCGGGAAGTTCTACTTCTTCTCCTACTTATAGTGAGGCATTGATTTACTATAAGCGCAAAGACAGTAACTACGATGGATGGGGATTACACCTTTGGGATAATGAAACTTGCAATGCCGTTGAAACTGTCACTGAATGGGATGCTCCTTATACAGTGACAGAAGATGCTGGAGAGCAAGGGGTATTATTTAGAGTTGCAATTAAACCTGAAAACAATGGCTGTCTGAACTTTGTTATTCATAAAGATGACGAAAGAGCATTGGGTGACGAAGATCTTAAAGTCGAGCTATATAAGAGTAATATCGTTTATACATTGGATGGCAATAATACCGCGTACTATCGACCGCTGACCGAGGCCCCAGTAACACTAAGTGGCGCATCTGCCCATTGGTTAGCAGTGGATAACGTTGCTTGGAACATGATTGATGGTGCAGATAGCTATCAGTTGTGGACTAACCCAAATGGTAATGCTGATCTCTGGATGAATCCGAATGGCACCACTTTTCTAGGTAACCCAGATGGATTCACCAAGCTTCCTTTAGATCCAAGTGGCACACTGGACGATGCGCGTTATCCTCACCTTAAGGGTAGATCGACCTTCCAAACGGAGATTGGTTCTGAGCAAGCAAAATCACTATTAAAGCAGCATCCTATTGCCGTCGCACTTGATGCAGAAGGAAAACTACTAGCTGCGACTCGAGTTCAGTTCCCGTTTGTGATAGATGAACTCTATACTGCAAGCAACGATGATGCGGACGAAGCGCAGTTGGGATCATGGATTGAAGATGGTCAAAGCCAATTCCGCTTGTGGGCTCCGACAGCGAATAAAGTAGAGCTTTATTTGTATGATGAGCAGAAAACGCCATTAGAACAATCCCCAGTTGTAATGAATGAAGATACAGCAACGGGGATCTGGTCTTTTGACGGCGATGTTGGATTACAAGGTAGTTTCTATCGTTACCGTGTCCAAGTCTTCCATCCTAAAACCAATCACCTTGAGTGGATGACAACGACGGATCCATACTCTGTCTCTTTAAGTACATCAAGCCGTTACTCTCAACTGGTTGACTTGGCTGCAAGTGAAACTAAGCCTGTTGGCTGGGACTCACAAGATATTAAGCCAATTGAGAAGCCCGAAGATAATATTATTTATGAGTTACATGTCCGTGATTTTAGTGATTCGGATGAACAAGGTACTCCAGCTTATGATGGTAAATATCTAGCATTTACGGAAGAGGAACGAGACAGCGTTAAGCAGCTTAAATCATTGCGTGAAGCTGGTTTGAATACTATCCACTTACTGCCAACATTCGATATCTCTTCAGTCGCAGAGGAGGAAGCGAAACGGATCGATTTAAAGGACGACATCAATAAATTGTGTCATGCCGACACTGGGCTTAAACCTGATGCTCAGATCTGTAGCAGGGCGGATAGCGGAACGATTGCTTCAGTATTAGAGAGTTTGGACCCTGCAACAGGCGATGCTCAGATGCTGATGTTAGAGCTTCGTGGTATGGATGGCTTTAACTGGGGTTATGACCCTTATCACTATACCGCACCAGAAGGCAGTTACGCTGTTGAGAGCGACGGAATGCCGCGTATTCGTGAATACAGAACAATGGTGCAGTCCTTACATAACATGGGTTTTCGTGTAATTCAGGATGTGGTGTTTAACCATACAAATGCATCTGGGCTGTATAATTCCTCTGTGCTCGACAAGGTTGTTCCTGGCTATTATCACCGATACAACCCAGATAACGGCTATATTGAAAGCTCTACTTGTTGCGACAATACTGCGTCAGAACACCGAATGTTTGAAAAATTGGTCGCAGATAGCTTAGTCACTTGGTCAAAAGCGTACAAAATCGATGGTTTCCGTTTTGATTTGATGGGGCACTTGATGAAGTCCAGCATCGAAAAAGCCTTGGCTGAAGTTAAGAAAGTGGATACCGATACATGGTTTTATGGTGAAGGTTGGGACTTCGGGGAAGTTTTCCAAAATGGGCGAGGTGTGAACTCTTCTCAGTGGAACATGGCGGGGACAGGGATCGGCACTTACAATGATCGCCTACGTGATGCGGTGCGAGGCGATCACTCTGACCCTATGAATGCTACTCCAGGGTTTGCCAATGCTGGGGACCGTTTTGACAATATGGGTGGAAAAATGGATTTGATCCGCCTTGGTATGACGGGGAACCTACAAGAGTATCCAATTCCAACAACCGGTGGGCCAATTGTTCTAGGTCGCGATTACAATTTTGGTGGTCATGGCGCTGGCTATGCAGCTGACCCGCAGGAAGCGGTCAATTATGTTTCCAAGCATGATAACCAAACGTTGTGGGATATTAACCAGTATAAAGCGAAAGGAGATGTAACACCCTTAGATCGTGCGCGTATGCAAATTCTTGGTTTAGCGCCAGTGATGCTAGGACAAGGGGTTCCATTTTTGCATATGGGAACTGAATTGTTGCGTTCTAAGTCAATGGAACGTAATAGTTACGATTCAGGGGATTGGTATAACCGAGTTGATTTCAGCAAGAAGACCAATAACTGGAATGTTGGACTACCTTATGAAAAAGAAGACGGCGCAAACTGGGATTGGATTAAAGCGATTATTGCTAATCCAGAGACTCAGGTTACCTATGATGAAATAAGTTGGGCTGACGCGCGCTTTAAAGAGCTGTTAAGTATTCGCTCCGGTAGTGAGCTGATGCGTTTAGGTCAGACTGAGCAAATCTTAAAGCGGGTTCGGTTCCATGCTCTAGGCGATAAAGCAAGGCCTGGAACCATCGTCATGAGTATTGATGATGGTGTTGCTGTGGGTGACGATCTCGATCCAAATAATCAAGCATTAGTGGTTGCCATTAACTCCAGTATTTGGGAGCAGAGGGTTGCTATTCCTGGTGCTGATGGTTTTGAACTGCACCCAGTACTTAAGGCCGGTAACGATGAGCGTATTATCGCAGCTCGTGTTGATGGTGGAGAGTTGGTTCTTCCAGGCCTGACTGCAGTCGTGTTTGTCAAACCTCAAGTTGCAGAAGAAGGCCAAGGGGCCGGAATGGATGTAGGCCCATTAAATGAAGCTATTTACCTACGCGGAATCTTTAATGGGTGGGATACTTCACTTGAAATGAGCTATAAAGGTTCGGATCGATATGAAGCAGAAATAGAGTTAGGAGCAGATAGCAGTTACCAATTTAAAATAGCTGCAAGTGAGTGGAGTGCGCCACATCCTCAATATAATGGCTTTAACTTAAATGTCGGTGAAGGCTCATACTCTTGGGATAAAGAAGCAGATGGAAATCTAAATATTTCGATCATTAGCGAAGGAAAATATCGATTTGTGTTGGATCTGAGTGATCCAAATAAAGCGAAACTCGTTGTGATTGCCCCGGAAGGTGCAGATGTTATTTCTGCTCCTCCATATGGTGATGAAGCTATTTACGTACGTGGCACTCTGACTGATTGGGACGAAGGCAGCCAGATGAGCTATATCGGGGAGGATAAGTATTGGACTCAGATAACCCTTCAGCCGGGTGATTATGAGTTCAAGCTAGCCTCTGATGATTGGAGTACGGTGAAAATTGAATTTAGCGATTTGTCACTAGGAGCGAGTGGACTGACATTAGAAGATTCCGGAACTGATAATCGGATTCTTATTAAGGTGACAGCGCCTGGGCAGTATGAGTTTGAATTTGATGCTGCGAATCATATCTTACTAGTGAAACCGGTTGAGTCAGAAGTGGTTAATGGCGTTATGATGCAGTATTTTCATTGGTACAACAGTGAGAAAGATGATCTGTGGATTAAAGTTGCTGATCAGGCTCAGTCTTTAGCTGATAAAGGTATTACCGCACTCTGGTTACCACCAGCGTACAAAGCGATGAAACGTGATGATGGTACGCTAGGAGTGGGTTATGCGACCTACGATCTCTATGATCTCGGAGAGTTTAATCAACAGGAAACTGTTCGAACTCGCTATGGTGATAAAGATCAATATCTTGCAGCTATAAGCAGTGCACATACCGCTGGGGTTAAAGTTTACGCTGATGTGGTTCTTAATCATAAGATGGGAGCCGATGGCGTTGAGCTTGTCGATGCAGTTCGAGTTGATAGAAACAACCGCAACACAGAAATTGGTGAAAAGCAGGTGTCGGCTTGGACTCGATTCAATTTCCCTGAGCGAGGACATACTTACTCTGACTTTGAGTGGCGGTGGTATCACTTTGATGGTGTTGATTGGGATCAGGCAGACAGTGAAAGCAGTATCTTTAAATTCAAGGGGGCAGGTAAAGCTTGGGACTCTCAAGTGAGCGACGAATATGGTAATTATGATTACCTAATGGGAGCAGATCTAGATATGGATCATCCTGATGTCGTTGCTGAGCTGAAGAAATGGGGCGTGTGGTACACGAACTTTGCCAACCTTGATGGATTCCGCTTAGACGCTATCAAACACATTAAGAAGGATTTCTTCAAAGATTGGATTGATCAAGTTCGTAGGAAAACGGATAAAGCTCTATTCACGGTTGGTGAGTACTGGGATTATGACATCGGCACTCTTCAAGGTTACCTAAAAGATACCGGTTATCGTATGTCACTGTTTGATGCGCCGTTGCATTTGAACTTCCACAAGGCATCTAAAGAATCTGGTGGCTACGATATGGGAAGCTTATTGAATGGTACTTTAATGCAGTCGAATCCTGCTCAGGCGGTTACTTTAGTTGAGAACCATGATACTCAGCCTTTACAAGCGTTAGAGTCACCAGTCGAAGATTGGTTTAAGCCATTAGCTTATGCATTTATCTTACTTCGTGAGGAAGGTTATCCGAATATCTTTTATGCTGACTACTATGGGGCAAGTTACAGAGATAAGGGTAAAGACGGTAACTTTTATGACATTACGTTGAAGTCTCATAAGGGGGTTCTGGATACATTACTCGGTGTGCGCCGTACCTATGCCTATGGTACGCAACACAGTTATCTAGATACTCAAGATGTTATTGGTTGGACTCGTGAAGGGGATAGTCAACATCCAGGGGGTGTTGCTGTATTAATGACTGATAATAGCTATGAGGGTAAGAAATGGATGAAGATAGGCTCGGCTTACGTTGATGACTGTTACATTGATACCCTTAAGCAATATGATGTGACAGATAAAGTTTGTGTTAACGCTGATGGCTGGGCTGAGTTTAAGACTAAACCAGGCAGTGTATCGGTTTGGGTTAGGGAATAAGTTTATCTTAGGAATAAATCGTCAAAAATTTATTGTGGGATAATGTAATAAAGGCCTGCTAATTATTATTAGCAGGCCTGAACGTTACGGACTCAGAAAAACGTAGCTCGCTCGAGTTGAGGGCTGATTTAGGCAAGAGTAGGGCTACGAGACTACTCTCTTTCTAAAATTCGCTGAAGGCGAGGGCGGCTGATTTTTAAAATCTCACAGGCTTTGCCTTTGTGTCCTGCTACGCTATTTAATACTCGGTTAACATGCTGAAATTCGAGATCATGCAAGCTCAATGAATCGAGTTCCGTTTCCGTTTCGCTCTCTTGTTTTAATTGAGGTTCAGAGCGAATGTCATCAAAGAGATCGAGAGTAAGGATATCTCCGGGGCAAAGCGCGACCGCTTTGGTTAATGTGTTTTCAAGTTCCCGTACATTTCCTGGCCAACCATATTCACATAATGCAGCCATTGCGTTCCTAGCGACTTTAGACACTTTTGTTCCAAGTTCTTTATTGGCCCTTCCAAGTAGTGCAGGAATCAACTCTTCTAAATCTTCGCGTCGTTCACGCAGAGGCGGTATATGAATGCGAACCACTTGCAGACGATAGAATAGATCTTCTCTAAACTGTTTTTCTTTTATCGCTGATTCGAAATCAATATTGGTTGCCGAGATAATTCGAGCGGTTGTCTTGTGCGAGGTTTTACCTCCGAGTGGGGTGTACTCTTTCTCTTGCAGTACTCTTAATAGTTTCGCTTGTATGATGGGAGAAAGCTCACCAATCTCATCTAGGAACAGTGTGCCGTTATTGGCGAGTTCAAATTTTCCTGCTTGATCAGAAATCGCACCAGTAAATGCGCCTTTTTTATGACCAAACATTTCAGATTCAAGTAAATTTTCAACGAGGGCTGCGCAGTTGAGCGCGACAAACGGCGTCTGTTTTGGACGTCCGGCTTTATGAATAGCGCGTGCAACCATCTCTTTACCTGTTCCAGATTCTCCGGTGATCATCACTGATGCATTCGTTAAGGCGACGCGGCCTATGGTCTTGTAGATCTCTTTCATCGCATGGGATGAACCGACAATAGAATGCCCGAGCGTTTTTGGAATAGTGACCGCATCTTGTTTATTGGAAGCGTGATATTCAAGTGCAGCAACGACGGCGTTATCAAGCTCATCAATATCGATTGGCTTATGAATATACTCATCGGCACCTTGCTGCATCGCTTGGATGGTACTGTCCATATCATGGAAAGCTGTAATCATAATGATGCGAGACTCAGGGCAAATAGCTTTGAAATCTGGGATGCCTTCGATGCCAGATTTACCTTCCATACGTATATCTAAAATGATGACATTCGGTTGAAACAATTTGGCGATCTCTACGCCATCATCGACGCAGTGAGCGACTTCTACAGCGTAAGTTTGGGATTGGTAATGAAGTTGTAACGTTCGGCTGATACCAGTGTCATCATCAACGATTAATAACTTATTCATGTGGTAACACTTCCTTTTTTGGGTTTTCCAACGTCGCTGTGATGACGGGGGCGGTCGGTATTCTAATTCTGGTTTGAGTGCCCTTGGGGCTGATAGGCGCAATCGAGACCTGCCCTTGATGAGCATCAATAATACGCTTCACAATCGCTAAACCTAATCCGGTGCCTTTTGCCTTGGTGGTAAAAAAGGGCTCAAACACTTTGTCGACTAAACAAGGGTCAATGGATTGTCCGTTATTTTCAATATCAATGAGTAATTGGGTATTCGAATCTGTGATCATGATATTGGATGTGATTGCCACCTTGGCGCTCTCTTCACCGTTGGTTTGAGTGGCTTGCATCGCGTTGAGTAAAACGTTCTGTATTGCTTGGCGCAGTTTAACTGGATCGGCGTATATGGTGGGCAAATTGGGTTGCAAGTTAGCCATTAGTTCAATACCTGATTGGTTGGCGATTCTCTGTTGGCTTGCGATGATGGTTTCGATGAGCTTATTCAAATCGAGCCATTCTGGTTTAAATTGATCTGGGCGTGAATAAGCGAGCAACTCTTCAAGAATGGCTTCCATGTAGCGCACTTGTTCGAGTGAAATAGAAAACATTTCATTATCATTATTGCGAGCTTGAATTTGCAGAACCATCTTAATTGAGCTAAGCGGGTTGCGAAGATCGTGAGCGATGGTATTCACGACTCTCCCGACTTCGGCTAATTTTTCATGTTGAATTCGCTCCGCCGCTTGGCGTTCGATTTCTTTCGCTAGGCGTTTCTCTTCGGTAATATCTTGCTTTACGGCGACATAGTATAAGATTCTATTTTCGATATCTTTTACTGGTGATATTCTGGCTCGTTCCCAGAAGAAGTTGCCATTTTTCGTGACGTTATGGAATTCTCCATGCCACTCATTTCCTGATTTTAGCGTTTCCCACAAACTGTGGTATTCACTTTCTGGCATTTCTCCTGATTGCAAAAATTTCGGTGTTCGACCAATGACCTCTTCACGGGAATACCCAGTTAATTCGTTAAATACCGGATTTACGTAGACAATTCGACCTTGTATATCGGTAATCATGACTGAGTTCTGGCTGTTTTCTACTGCATGGCTGAGCTGTTGAAGTTGGTCTTGAGCCATCTTCTGCTTGGTTACATCCTCTCCTAGAAGCGTCAAACTCACCGAATTGTCATTGGACTCTGTGAACGTCGATGTCCAAGATACGAGGTGTATTTCGCCAGACTTACTCAACACGACACTTTCGCTGTGAGGCTGGTGGGTTTGCTGTTTTATCGCCTCTTTGAGCGCGTCTTCTGCTTGGTGTTGTAACTCCTTTGGAATAAAGCGTTCAATCCAACGATGCCCAACCACTTCGGTTCGTTGATAACCGACTAAGTTCAAAAAGAAATCATTACAGAAGGTGATTACGCCATAGGGATTAATACTGACAGCGGCGAGTTGAATGTTCTCTAGGGTTTGACGGAATTGTTGTTCGTACCTTTGTTGTTGACGCAAGAAGCGCGTTTGTACTCGGTAGCGTGAGAAGATCAGAGCTCCGAGAGTAACCAGCATGAATAGGGTGAAGTATACCCATATGTATTTGGTGGTGAATGCGATTCGCGAAAGGTTAAATCGTGACGTTGGGAACACGGATACAATCGTCCATGTACCGTTGTTGGGGGCGAGCACTTGATTATAGGTGTAGTAATTCTCTTGATTTAACATCTGCCCTTCACCTTGTTTTTTGATCTGCTCTAACGTGGCTGAAGGGATGTTACGTTGGTCATTGATCAAGAACTTGGCTTCGCCACTGTCGGTTGGATTAATGACGGCGACGCCTTCAGGGTTAAAGAGATACACGTGATTGATGAAACTTGGGGCGATGGCGAATAATTTGTCGATCAGTTGGCGTCCTTTATAATTGAGGATAATTGATCCGGCAAGCTGCTCTTTGTTGGTAAATACAGGGGTGCCAACTCGGATCGTAGGATTGAGCGGTTGTTGAATTTCACCATCTTCAATATTGAGATCCATTGGAGAGATATACACTTGCCCTTGTGGAAGCTGAGTTGAGTGCTGCCAATAATAGCGGTGCGCTTTGTTTTGGAGATCGCTTTTTTCGACAACGAATGTTTGACCATTGAGGTTGTTGACTCTTAACCGCTCCCACCCTTGGGTATCGAGAAAACGAATTTGATCGTAACTGCGGTTATTATCGCTGAGCTGAGTAAAATAATCAGTAAGGGCACTCATCGGCTGGTCATGAGTCGACAGAATTTGGCTTGTCACATAAGATAAATTTTTAGCATCTGCCGACATTCTAGTGAGGGTTTCCCCCAGCACTTCTTCGATGAGATCGACGATCACGCGCTCGTTATGCAACGCATATTGCTGATCATTTTCGACACTGAGCAGGTAATGCACACTCATTAGAATAGAGAGGGCAACATAAGCGGGGAGAAGCCACAGAAGTAGTTCAGCGAAAAATGCAGAACGTGTCGGTTTGTTATGATCAGAGTCCATTACTGAATGTAAAGCCTTAAACGTGGAAGGAGAGCGGGTTAAGCTAGTATAAGCAAGTAAAGACTCAATAGCTGAGGCGTAACCTCGACTCTACAAAAATAGTACACTAGCCATAGAAGTCATTGGCTGCGATCTCATTATCGGTAAGCACATCAGCGGAAAGCTCATTAATAGAAAGTACATTAATAAAAAGTACATTAACGATAATCCCATTAACCGCGAGGGCAATACATCTCTAGGGTGTTAAACTGCGAAATTATTGCCCATCAGTTGCGATCTGAATTAACTCAATAATGCTCCCATCAATTTCACCGCATTGGGGTGCCGATGATCCTTGAGTGATGAAAGCTGTAGCCCTAAAACGTTCAACGTGGCGATTTTATGTGTTGCCAATACCTTTTCCGCAATGCTATTACACTCCTCATCATCAATCGCAAGATCGATTAGCGTTTCTAACTCGGTTGCAAGTTCAGCATCATCGTCTTTTTCTTCATTAAGTTTTGTATCATCAAATTTTGCATCAAGCCATGCTCCTAGTAGCTGCATCGATTTCTTACGGACACCTCCAGCAGGATCGCTTAACCCACGACGTAAAATTTGCAGCAAAGCAGGTTGATCAACTTTCTTAACCTTGGGTAAGTGAACTTCTATCGCATTCAAACTGCATAGGCGAACGTGTTCGTTTTCATCAATCGCACCAATAAACAGTAAAGGTAATGCTTTGTTGCTTGGCATTACCGCTAGGAAGTGAGCAGCAGCTTGTTTTGAAAGTGAATCGCCATGGTGCATCACATTACCCGCAGCGCCTAAACCATTATTAGCCAGCGGATTACGTGGTTCTGCTTTTTTGAGTAGGGTCAGCGCCTGAAATATTTCGCGTAACTCGTTACTTTCCGCACCAAGAATAGCCTCGGTAAGCAGCTCTGCTGATTGTGGATTTTTCGATTGCCCCAGAGCTCGAATAGACAATACTCGGTTGGATGTTTTTGGTCTTCTTGCGATTTTTTTACGGTTTAAATCGAGGTTTTCAGCACTTTCAAAATTGTCTTTCACAATATCGGCATAGCCTAGCAATTCATCGTCGAGTTGCTCGATCATATCAGTGATCTTTTGTTGGGTATCATCATCTTGGCTTACTGGTGCTAGCGTTGCTTCAATGTTCGCTTGTTGAATAGATCCGAGGGTAGACGTTGGTGTGTTGACGATCGATTCAGGCTCTTGGAACTGTTCACCATATGTGTTGAGTAGGGCGGTTAAATCGTCTTCATCTGCTTTGTCAGCTTGCTCATTGTCTGGTTGATGTTGGACAGGGAGTGCTGTGCTATCCATCTCATTTTCAGAACTCGTGACGACGACATCAATCGTATTAGGATAGGCCATCGCTCCAAGCAATGTCATTTTGATTAAATGCTGAAAGCTATCGACGGGTGTTTTAGCGATGACATACAAACATGCTTCACGCAGGCTACTATCATAAAATGGTTGTTCAGCCTGTTTGTCTTTCAGGTTTTGGCTATCTTGTTTGGTTAGAATCCTTTGTAAGACGGGCAGTGATGTAAGATGGTGATTCGGTAACTTAATCAGTTGACGGGTGAGTCGAGTTTTTTGGTGGAGCTCGATTTTATTGTCTTCTATAACGTTAAGAACGACTTGAACTAAAGTGGCTTGCTGTTCGTCGGTTAGCTCAGGGATCGCAGAGTGATCGTGCTGTATTACATTGAGAATTTCATTCAGTAGCGAAGGATTGGTTTGATCCGCTAAGCTAATGATCCACTCCAAATCAATATCGGTTAACTGGATATTAAGTCCGCGTATTAACTTAAGCAGTTCGGGTTGGGCATCGGCCTGAGCTGTTTTGATGTAACTGATTAAGCGGCTTCCATCAATATTGTCCATTCCATTTAAGGTTTGAATACCAAGAATGGCACAGCGCTGCACACTGGCGTTCGAATCGCTCATGCACTTTACAATATCCCAAAAGTATTCAGTGGCGTTTCGCTCACATAGCGCATTTATCGCGATTTTTTGGATTTCGGCGTCTTGGGATCTGAGTTGTTTGTATAGAAATGCTTTTGCGATTTGTTGATTGCTATAAGTGAGTGCTTTGACCAACTTTCTGGTCGTCATAGGGGCGGACTTTTCTAGCTGTTCAATCACCCAGTTGATGTTGATTTTCGCGATGCCCTGATAAATCTTCGCGGCTAACTCAGGCTCTGGATCTTGCTCAAGAATGTCGAGAAATAGAGTGAAATGGCTCTCTTTAATGTGCTCCGATAAAGTATTAACAGCGCAGAGTTGAAGATCCCACCAATCATCCCAGTCGGAATCTAACCCCCAATCGTTGTTGTCTTGTCTTCCTAGTGCAAACTCATGGAAAAGGGCTTCAACGCTTGGGGTATTGATGTGCGGAGCCAAAGCCTTTAGCCCTGCAATTCTGGCATCGCCATCAGGATGGTGACGGGCGACATCTTCTAAACTTGGTATATCACCAGAACCTAATGTCTCTAGTGTATTAGCACAGTCAATGACGACATCTGGATCTTTGTGGTACAGGCAGTCATTTAACGCTTGAGTCGCTTCTTGGATTCGTGCTCGATTCAATGCTTGGGCGCTGTAACAACGCTGTGCCTCATCACCAGTACGAAGTAGCTCGATAAGGCTATCGATCGCACTCTGTTCTGCATCACTGCGAAGCAAAGTCTCTCTATTGGCATCATTTAAATCTTGCATGCACACTTCCTTTTATAGCGGATTTTGTTTCCTACTGATTGTAGGCATTCTTTTACTTCATTACTGATTCAATTAGCAGGATCTATGCCTAGTTAGGTTTTAATATTATCTGCTTATAAATCAGAGATATAGAAGGAAGGTGATAATTAATTGATAGAACCATACCTAAGAGTTAAACATATCGTTAACTTATATAATCCGCAATTAGATAAATCGTTAAATAAATCATAGATTGAACTGGATCACACTGTAGCTAAGTTAATGATAAATAATGGAAAACAGATGGATTAAAACTTGGCTTAATTTATGCTGTAGAGATGAAGTGAGTATAAAAACGAACTGTGTCCTCTATCCATACCGTCTTCAGTAACACGGCTGTAGAGAACGCAGTAATAGCTTGGAAGCTAAGGAGCATAACAATGAAAAAAATGCTAATCCTTGCTGCAATTAGCGTCTCTTTCTCAGCTTTAGGTCAAACGGATGATCAGCAGTTTGGTCCGTTACCTGAAATGAAGATAAACGATGCAAAAGCAGAATTGGGAAAACGCCTATTTTTTGATACACGACTATCAGGTAATACGGCATTGTCTTGTGCATCGTGCCATCAACCAGAAAATGGATATTCCTACCCAGAAGCATTGGGCCCTGCCTATACTGGGAGTAAAGGCTTTAGGAACGTACCCACTCTTATTAATACCGTTTATAAGAAAGTGTGGTTCCATGATGGTCGTATTGGTACCAATCTTAATGATGTGACGCGTGAAAACATCACGGAAGATTGGTTAATGAATATGGATATGCGTTTGATGCAAGAGCGTCTTAAACAAGATCCAATCTACGTGAAAATGTTCAAAAATGCGGGATATGGCGAACCGTCAAATGGCTCGGTGCGTAAAGCTATTCCTGAGTACTTGAAAACGCTGATCTCCAACCAAACTCCTTTCGACAAAAATCAGTTATCTGAGCAAGCCAAGCAGGGTTTTGATCTGTTTAAAGGTGAAGCGGGCTGTTCATCTTGTCATAACGGACCACTCTTTACCGATGGTAAACCATACAATACCGGCGTTGCTGAAAACTTCGATATATTCCGTGACCCTATGCGCCACCAGACCTTTATCGCATTCAATATGTTCATGGGGAACGAGAACTACATGAATTTGAAGCGTGATGTAGGGGCTCATGTTCAAACACATAAAGCAGACGGCACTGACATGGGTAAATTCATGACACCGACACTGCGTGAACTCAAACAAACTGCCCCTTATATGCATAACGGAATGCTCGCGACGTTGCCAGAAGTGGTCGCATTTTATAATGCAGGAGGCGGTGAAGATTCAAATAAAGATGCAAGGCTAAAACCACTTAACTTAAGTGAACAGCAACAGCAGTCACTCGTCGCATTCTTGGAGTCGTTATCCAGTGAGCCATTAACTACAGAGAAACATGTATGGACGGCTTACGATTACGACTATGAACTTATTTCTGATTGGCACAATGCTAAAAACTAAGGAGGACGAGATGACAAATCATTCAATCAGCTTGTCTGCTGTGGCTGCAATGTTAGTGACGTTAACCGCGTTACCTGCTTGTGCACAACAAGAAGAGACAAGCAAAATTACCGCAGAAGAAGTGACAGCATCACTTCCTGATGTTGTTGTCAACGATGTGGCTTATCCTGCACTGGCACCGCTTGGTGAAGTACCAACGCCTGCAGATAACCCGACGACAGAAGAGAAAGTCGCATTAGGCAAACAACTGTTCTTCGATGGCCGTTTAGGGGGAGATACTTCAACGCCTTGTTCTGCGTGTCATAACCCTGCGTTGGGTTGGGACTTCCCATCCGATCTCTCTTTAGGTTATCCAGGAACGGTTCACTGGAGAAACAGCCAGACAATCGTGAATTCAGCCTATTATCAGAAGTTGTTCTGGGCTGGCTCTTCTAAATCGTTAGAGGGACAAGCTAAAAGTGCGGCTAAAGGTGGCGTCGCGGGGAATGGTGAAGATGACATCATGGAAGCCCGTTTAGCGCTAGTGCCTGAATATGTTGAGCAGTTCAATACCATCTTTGGCGATAACTACCCTAAAGTGAGCAATGCGTGGAAAGCGATTGCTGCTTTTGAGAGAACGCTTGTTCAAAGAGATACGCCATTAGACAACTACCTATTGGGCGATAAAACCGCATTAACTGAACAGCAATTGAAAGGTAAAGCACTGTTTGAAGGCAAAGCGAAATGCATCTCTTGTCATAATGGTGCATTAGCTTCGGATCAGAAAAACTACAATGTCGGTGTTCCTACAAACTTGCGTTGGGAAAACGATCCTATGGCTCAAATAACCTTCCGTTATGAACTGTATGCAAAAGGTTCAAATGAGAAAATGTATCGCAATACCAAAGCTGATCCTGGGGTGTATTTCCGTGGAAAACGTAAAGAGATGAAGGGAATGTTCCGCACACCTAGTTTGCGTTATACCAAGTTTACTGCCCCTTATATGCATAACGGTACGATCAACACCCTAGCTGATGTGGTCGATTTCTATGACCGTGGAGGCGTCGCTAAAGATGGCAGAACAACAGGCTTCCCTCAAACGAAAAGTCCTCTCATCACGCCTCTTGGTTTAACGGGCGAAGAGAAAACCGATCTGTTGGCATTCTTAGATGCATTTACCGGTGAGAAATTGATGATGACTTACCCTGAAATTCCAAAATACCAACGACTATTCAGTGAAGAAGAGCTTGCGGAGGTGAAAAAATGATTTTCGATAAAGAAAAACGCCAAGCTAAGTCGAGCAATAAAGAGAGTGCGCAAGAGCATCAAAAATGCATGATGTCTCGCCGTGACTTCCTTATGTATACCGGCGCTACCGCTGGGGCGGCGAGTGTTATGTCGATCACTCTGTTCCCAGGAACCGCGCAAGCACAAAATACAAAAGCGAGAGTCGTGGGTTACCCTCGTAAACTGCTGGGCAAAATGAGCGAATTGAAAACCAATGAACCTCTCTATTTCAATTACCCAGACGATGGCCCAAACTCGCAAGGTTTATTAGTAAAAATGGGCGTGCCTGCAGGTGGCGGTTTAGGTCCAAAGCAAGATGTGGTTGGATTTTCGCTGATGTGTACTCACCAAGGTGGGCCGCTTAACGGTCAATACAAAGTGGTAGGGGAGCACCGTGTACTTGGTCAATGCCCATTCCATTTATCGACATTTGATATGCGCCGTCATGGGATCATCGTTTCGGGCCAAGCTTATGAAAGTTTGCCGCAAGTATTGTTAGAGCTAGAAGGCGATGATATTTACGCTGTTGGCATCATGGGGCTGCTATTTGGGCGAACCGATAACATTATTTCGATGCAGGAGGCGTAATCATGACGACTAATTTTTATATACCAGAAGACCATGCACCGCTACCGCCGAAAAATGCAGAGAAAATAACAACCGCATGTGATTACTGCATTGTAGCGTGTGGCTACAACGTTTATCGCTGGCCGTTAGAGCAAGCAAATGGCGGCATGAAAGCGAGTGAAAATGCGTTTGGCATTGATTTTCCAAGTGCGCCTTTACAAGCTTGGGTCGCACCTGCTCAGCACAACGTGATTATGCATGATGGTAAGCCACATAATATCGTGGTGGTGCCTGACAAAGACAGTAAGGTGGTAAACAAAACCGGTGACTCTTCCATGCGTGGCGGGCTACTCGCGCAGAAACTATATAACCCATCAACCGGAACTCGTGACCGCTTAACTCAACCATTGGTTCGAATTGGAGGTAGTTTACAACCCGTTCCTTGGGACTTTGCGCTGGACATTGCAGCCGAAGTCGGGCGTCATGTTATCGATACCCATGGTACCAATGCTTATGGCGTAAAAACGTATTCTTATCAGTATATTGAGAATACCTACGCCATCACAAAATATGCGCTGCGCCACGTCAATACCGCTAACTTCTCGTTCCATGATACGCCATCGGATGTCACCTCAACCCCAGGCTTTAGAGACGCGGGTTTTGATAACTTCGGTCCTAGTTATGATGATTGGGGCGCGGCTGATACCTTAATGATTTGTGGTACTGACCCTTACGAAACCAAAACCATTATTTTCACTCAGTTCATTATGCCTGCCGTTCAGCGCGGTATGAAAACCGTGATCCTTAACCCACGTGAAACCGCTGGTATTGCTTGGTTGAAGAAGCAGGGCGGGTTGCATATTGATCTTAACCCAGGCTCAGACAACTTAGTCGTCGGTGCGATTCTTCGTGTGATCATTGAGAACGGTTGGGAAGACAGCGAGTGGATTAATAAATGGGTGAACAATAAGTGGGAAACCAGTTCGGGCTTTGGACAAGGTACGCGTAATACGCCTTGGCAGTGGCGAACCACTTGGGGCAAATTCCAAACTGATGGCTTTGAAGGCTATAAGAAATGGAATTTAGAACAGAAAGAGTACGATCCTATCTACGCTGCGAAAATGGCAGGTATTGATGTCGACAAGATTTACAAAGCGGCAGAGATGTTAGCCAAGCCAGTGAATGGGGTTCGTCCTAAAACTTCGATTGGTATCGAAAAAGGGTTCTACTGGTCAAATAACACTGGTAATACAAATGCGATCTCTACTCTTGCAACTGTTGTGGGTGCTGGTGGTCGTGAAGGTCAAGTGGTTGGCCGATTTGGTGGGCACCAACGTGGTGGTCAGTCGGGTGGTAAATTACCGAGAAATAAATCGCCAGAGAAAGTACCGGGCCGCCGCCGTAGAGCCATCGATACAGACCGTTATCTCTATTCTGGTCATACTCGTTTCGCTCATGTTATCGGCACGACATGGATCCAAGCGATGTGTGGTAGCCAAGGTCTTCAGAAGAAATTTTGGGAATTGACGACAGCGAACCCGCATCAGGTTTACTCATACGATAAGCAAGAGATCATCGACACGCTGAAAAAACGAGCCGACTCAGGCGGCATGGTGGTGATAAACCAAGATATCTACTTGCGAGATCCCATTGGCGCTAAATTTGCCGACATCGTTTTTCCTGCGGCAACGTGGGGCGAAGTGGACTTCATGCGAGCGAATGGTGAGCGTCGCTTGCGTCTTTATCAAAAATTTGCCGATGCTCCGGGGCAAGCACAACCAGATTGGTGGATCATTTCTCAACTGGCTAATCGTATGGGTTATGACGGTTTCGACTGGCAGAATTCTAATGATGTGGCAGAAGAGGCATCGCGTTTCAGTCGTGGTAGTCGTAAAGATTTCAATATGATCAAAGTCGCCGCTCATGCTGAAGGAAAAACATTGCATGAGAAGTTACGTGAATATGGAACCGAGGGGATCCAAGGACCTGTTTTCTATAATTACGATACGAAGAAATTGGTTGGAACAAAACGCCTGCATGATACAGAAATGACCTTAGATACGCTGGCTGAAAAAGGGTTAGCGAATGGGCCTCAAGGTGCGAACGTTCTGAAGAAACAGCTTACGGGCTTTAATAGCCAGACAGGTAAGGTGAATATTCAGAAACACCCATGGGATCTATTTAGTGACTTCTATGCATGGCTTCAACCGAAAGAGGATGAGTTGTGGTTCTCTAATGGACGTATCAATGAAATCTGGCAATCAGGGTTTGATGATGTAGAGCGTCGTGCTTACGTTATTCAGCGTTGGCCAGAAAACTGGGTCGAAATTAACCCAGAAGATGCGAAAGCTCGCGGCATTGAATCGGGCGACCAAGTGATGATGTATTCAGATCGTGTTGCGAACTTTAAAGATACCATTCTTGGCGTGCATGGAGATGATTTCCAGTTCAGCAAATTGATGGAAAATGGGCATATCAAGCTAGACAAGGCTGCGGTGACGGCTGTCGCTATTGTGACTCCAGCAGTGAAGAAAGGGGCGTTGTACGCAAATATGATCGATATGCGTCAACCTTCTAATTCATTAACCACAAGAGTGGTAGACCAAATCAGTGGTAACTATAACTACAAAATGGGCGTCGCGAAGATCAAGAAACTGGGTGAGTCCAAATATAAGTCTGAGTTTCGTTCTTTCTCATTTGCACCTAGAAACATTGTTTAGGTAATGACGAGGTTTAGGTAGTAAAGAGATAACATCGGGAAAGAGTGTCATTGGTGGCCTTGTGGTGAGGCCACCTTTTTTGTGTCTGAATTAAGGAATTTTCTTTTCAGCTTTATCCAGCATTGCCTGCATTTTATCTTGTGCACGGCGGCTAACGCGTTTCTTCGCAGCCTCACGAGCTTGAACAATATTACCGCTAGGATCACCGACAACAATCAGAGCAACCATGCCGTATCGGTGGTGAACCTTACATTTAATACCATAAACGCCGGGCTTATCGAACGTCACTTCAGATACATCGGAGTAGGCGATAGTGATGGGTTTTACCCCTTCAGGGATCATGCCTTTTATGCTGTGCGCGGTATGAGAACCAACCGAACCTTCAAAACGAACTTTTTCACCCACTTCAATTTCGACATAGTCAGGGATGAATTGATACATGGCATCAAAGTCAGTAGTTTCGATATCAAAAACTTGTTTGATTACTTGAGTTTCAGCATGAGCAGATTGAGCAATAAATAGCGAAAGAGCCAGTAAAAATAGTGGTTTCATAAAAGAGCTTATAAGTGATTGATAATAAGAATTATACGTATTTATCGTATTTGCACCACTACTTAGACTCAATGCAGAGAGAGAATGAGCCTAAATGACCCATTCATCACATAAATAATTATTTAATCAATTAACTCACAAAAAGCCAGATCCCGACACCCATCATTAAGCTACCTGAAATTCGGTTCATCACTCGTACATTTTCTGAATGACCAAGCACACGCTTTAACCCTTTTCCACCAGTGGCGTAGAGTGTCATGCACACAAATTCAGAAACTAAGATAATAGAGACAAGAATCGACAGTTGCGGTACCAGTGGTGCTTCATTGTTGATAAATGGCGGAAGCAGCGAGATCATAAATGCCCAGCCTTTTGGGTTGGCGATAGCGGTGACAAACCCTTGAACCACCAAATCCCAATCTTTACCCACTTTAACATTTTGGGTATCAGCACTGATCGCGAGTTTCCCCTTAGAGCGCCACATTTGAATGCCCAAATAGAATAGGTAACTAGCCCCTAGGATCTTAAATCCAGTAAACAGCCAAGGGTAATTGAGCATCACCGCAGCAATACCGAGCACCGCAGCAATGGAGACTACGGCGACGCCTGCTAATTCGCCAATCATCATCCATAAGGTTCGCTTATAACCAACACTCATGCCCAAGCTAAGCGCAAGGGTCATACACATTCCCGGAGTAATGGAGACAAAGAAGAAGGTCGGGATGAATGCCAAAAGTAAGCTAGAACTCATTGAATTTCCTTAGCATGGGTCTGATGAAATCAAAGGCAATTTTCGTAACATTTTGCAACATACGGCATTTTAGGTTTAAAAACCATGTTTAGTCATTAATCTTATAAAATTGAAAAGGGTTCATGCTCGTAAAATGACTTATATCAGCGAATATGGCTGCCTAAAAAACACTCAAATAGAAGCCGCGTTGCATGCTAAAAACGCAATCAAGGCTTATGCGTAAAGGCTTTATGTGATTAAAGACTCAATAAGAGCCGAAGATATGGGCTAGCATTTTATTAATCATTACATAGCCTTATATTTTCTCTATACTTAAATTACGCATGAAACTTTTCGTTCTGATAAAAGACAAACAATACAAGTGCGTAATGGATATCGCTAAGAGAGTAGGGAGAAATACATGGTAAAGTGGAATCGTTTTATTGTCGGCGCTGCTGTCAGCATTCTGAGTTCAACCGTTTTTGCCGCAAACATTATCGAAACCACGCAACTTGTTGGTTTTGGAGTGGCAAAATATCCAGCGGAATTTAGCCATTTCGAATACGTTAATCCCAACGCCCCTAAATATGGCAATGTCACTTATGGTCAAGTTGGTACTTATGACAACTTCAACCGTTTTGCCTCGCGTGGTGTTGCGGCGGCAAAGAGTGGTGAACTGTACGATACCTTGATGTTTTCTCCTGCCGATGAAATCGACGCCTACTATCCACTGATCACCTCTAAAGTTCGCTACTCCGACGATTATACTTGGATGGAAATTGAGATTAATCCCAAAGCGAAATTCCATGATGGACAGCCGATCACTGCTCACGATGTGGCGTTCACCTTCGATAAATTCATGAGTGAAGGTGTTCCGCAATATCGCTCTTACTATAAGCAGATAAAGTCAGTGGTGGCTAAATCGGATCTGGTGGTTCGCATTGAAATGGAAGAACCGAATCGAGAAAAGTTGTTCAGCTTTGCTCAAGGCACCCGTGTACTGCCTAAACACTTTTGGCAAGATAAAAAATTCAATGAACCGCTCATGGAACCTCCTGTAGGTAGTTCAGCGTATAACATTACAGGCTACAAACTGGGCCAAAGCGTGACTTACTCTTTGGTAGATGACTATTGGGCGGCGGATCTTCCCGTCAATATTGGGCGTAATAACTTCAAGCAAATACAGTATGACTATTATCGTGATGACACGGTTATGTTAGAAGCGTTTAAAGCGGGGGAGTTCGATTTTCGCCAAGAGAATTCAGCCAAGTTTTGGGCGAACTCATATACAGGTGTGAATTTCGACAAAGGCTTCATAAAAAAAGAGGAGATCCAGCACCAGAAGCCGGAAAGTACTCAGGCATTTGTATTCAACACGCAACGAGAAATGTTTAAAGATCCGAAGGTGAGAGAAGCGTTAACTTACGCTATGGATTTTGAGTGGATGAATAAAAACATGTTCTACGGGCAGTATTCTCGCACTCGGAGCTTTTTCCAAAATACAGATTACGAAGCGAAAGGCTTACCGTCAGACGCTGAATTAAAGATCTTAAATCCATTAAAAGATGCGATTCCAGCGCAAGTGTTTACTCAAGAGTATCAGCCGCCAGTGACGAATGGTTCCGGTCGTATCCGTCCACAATTGCGTACTGCGTTTAAGTTACTTAAAGCGGCAGGGTGGGAGCTGAAAAACAAAGTGATGACCAATAAGAAAACTGGAGAGCCACTGTCTTTCGAGTTTTTGATTTATAGCCCGACCACAGAACGTATCGCGACACCTGTTCAGAAAAATATGAAGCTGATGGGCATTGATATGCGAATCCGAACGGTGGATACCACTCAGTACATAAAACGTTTACGCGATCGTGATTTTGACATGGTGTCATCAACGTACTCAGCGAACCCATACCCAAGTTCAAACTTAATGATTATCTGGAATTCTCATTTTATTGATTCAACCTACAACACCGCTGGTGTGATGGATCCTGCTGTTGACGCATTAACAGAACAAATTTCAAACAGTCAGGAAGATCCTGAAAAACTGCTATCGTTAGGCCGTGCGCTGGATAGAGTTTTGCAGTGGAATCACTACATTATCCCTCAATGGTTTGTTGGCGAGTATCGTGTGGCCAGTTGGGACAAGTTTGAACGCCCAGAAATACTGCCTGAATATGATTTAGGGATTGATACATGGTGGGTTTCCAAACAGAAAGCCGCGAAACTTCCTGAAAAACGTCAATAGAAAGAGAGTTTCATGGCAGCGTATATATTTCGAAGGCTACTGCTGGTAGTGCCTACATTGTGGGCCATCATCACCATCAACTTCTTCATCATTCAGATTGCACCAGGTGGGCCTGTTGAGCAGGCTATCGCGCAGATGGAAGGACATAACTCCGGTATCATGGAGCGTTTTAGCGGTGGCGGTAAAGAGGTGGATTTAGGCGCAGGAGATGAGGTGTCATCTTCCGGGTATAAAGGCTCTCGCGGTTTAGATCCTGAAGTGGTTGAAGAGATAAAAAAGCAGTTTGGTTTCGATAAACCGATTCATGCTCGCTACTTTGACATGCTGAAAAATTACGCCACTTTTAACTTTGGGCAAAGTTTGTTCAAAGGCGGAAACGTCATTGATTTGATTAAAGACCGGCTTCCTGTCTCTATCTCATTAGGGCTATGGAGCACTTTAATTATCTATTTAATCTCGATTCCATTAGGGATCATGAAAGCCATTCATCACGGATCTCGTTTTGATATCTGGTCCAGTGCCATGGTGATCATCGGTTATGCGATCCCCGGTTTTTTGTTCGCCATTATTTTGATCATCTTATTTGCCAGTGGTAACTATTTTAGTTGGTTTCCGTTGCGCGGCTTAGTGTCGAGTAATTTTGAACAGTTAAATTGGTATCAACAAATCATCGATTACTTTTGGCACTTAGCCTTGCCTATCTTTGCCATGGTAATTGGTGGTTTTGCCACATTGAGTATGCTCACTAAAAACTCATTTCTTGATGAGATCAACAAGCAATATGTAGTGACCGCTCGGGCAAAAGGTTTGGATGAGAGCAGTATTCTCTATAAGCACGTTTTCCGTAATGCGATGCTGATTATTATTGCCGGATTCCCAAGTGCATTCATCAGTATTTTCTTTACTGGTTCAATGCTTATTGAAGTGATGTTTTCACTTGAAGGTATTGGCTTGCTTGGCTTTGAATCGACCATACAGCGTGACTACCCAGTAGTTTTTAGCTCTTTGTACATAATGACTCTGCTTGGACTCCTATTGAGTATTATTTCTGATTTGACTTATACGTGGGTCGATCCGCGTATCGATTTCGAGGCACGTTAGCATGAGTTTTCTAGTCGGAAAATACGGCCTATTACAACCTAAAAACCCTCTAACACAGGCAAGAATTGCTCGATTTAAAGCCAACCGTCGCGGCTATTGGTCACTCTGGATTTTCTCTGCACTCTTCATTTTTAGCTTGTTTGCTGAATTGGTCGCAAATGATAAACCTCTGCTGGTGGAATATAACAGCGGTTGGTATTTACCGATTGTTAATCAGTATGCTGAAACCGAATTTGGTGGCGAGTTTGAAACAGAAGCCGACTATACCGATCCTTATGTGATTGAGTTGATAGAAGAAAATGGCACGATCATTTGGCCTCTCATCCGGTTTAGTTACGATACGATAAATTATGATATTGGTAGCGCGGTGCCTTCTGCGCCTGATGGGACAAACTGGTTGGGGACCGATGATAAAGGGCGAGATGTACTTGCTCGGATCATCTATGGTTTTCGTATATCAGTGCTGTTTGGATTTGTACTAACGATTGTTTCAAGTGTCATTGGCGTGGTGGTAGGGGCGACACAAGGCTATTACGGCGGATGGATTGACTTGATGGGGCAGCGCTTTATTGAAGTATGGTCTGGCATGCCAACCCTGTTTTTGTTGATTATTTTATCGAGCTTTGTGGAGCCGAATTTCTGGTGGTTACTTGGGATCATGGTGTTGTTTAGCTGGATGAGTTTAGTGGGTATTGTTCGGGCGGAATTCTTGCGTTGCCGAAATTTTGATTACGTACGGGCGGCATTGGCGATGGGAGTCGACGATAAGCGGATTATGTTGCGGCATATGTTACCTAACGCAATGGTGGCTTCTCTAACCATGATGCCTTTTATATTGTCTGGATCTGTCACCACGTTAACCTCTTTAGATTTCTTAGGTTTTGGCCTGCCTGCTGGCTCTCCATCGCTTGGCGAGTTATTAGCGCAAGGTAAATCGAACCTACAGGCACCATGGCTCGGGCTCTCTGCCTTTGCCATCTTATCTTTAATGCTCACGCTGTTGGTTTTCGTTGGTGAAGCCGTTCGCGATGCTTTTGATCCGCATCAGCAAGGATGATCAGAATGATGAATGACAATTCTCAAAAAACGGTGTTAACGATTGATAAGCTATCGGTTGGGTTTGGTAGAGACAACCGTATTGATCAAGTGACACACGACGTTTCGTTGAGCATAAAGCGAGGGGAGACGCTCGCGCTCGTAGGTGAGAGTGGTTCGGGTAAGTCGGTCACCGCAAACTCAGTATTAAAATTGCTTCCTAAAGGTTCGTCTCACTACTTATCGGGCAGTATTACTTTTGATGGTACCGATATTCTGAGTTGCTCAGAGCGACAGTTGCGAGGAATTCGTGGCGGGCGCATCGGGATGATTTTCCAAGAGCCGATGGTGTCACTGAACCCACTACATAAGATTGGGAAGCAGTTAGTTGAAACATTAGCCATTCACCGTGGTATGCGCACAAAGAAAGCAGAAGAGTTGGCGATTTCTTGGTTAGATAAAGTGGGGATTCGTCACTCAGCGCAAAAAATAAATGCGTACCCGCATGAGTTATCGGGCGGAGAGCGTCAGCGCGTAATGATTGCGATGGCACTGATCAATGAACCTGAGCTATTAATTGCCGATGAACCGACCACCGCATTAGATGTATCGGTACAGGCTCAGATCTTAGATTTACTTAAAAACTTGCAACAAGAGTTGGGTATGGCAATGCTGTTTATCACCCACGATTTGAGTATTGTGCGCCGAATCGCTGACAGAGTTGCGGTAATGAAAGAGGGAGAAGTGGTTGAAATTGGAGAGTGCAAAACCGTTTTTGCGGCCCCTTCTCACCCGTACACGCAGAAGCTGATTAATTCTGATCCACGAGGCTTGCCGGTTGATGTTGAAGTTGATGCACCATCTTTGCTTGATGTAAGCCAGCTACGAGTATGGTTCCCCATTACCGGAGGAATATTCAAACGAGTGGTTTCTCATATCAAAGCCGTGACGGATATGCACTTCGATTTGCGTAAAGGTCACTCTATCGGCTTGGTTGGAGAGAGTGGTTCAGGTAAATCAACAACAGGTATGGCTATCCTCAAGTTATTGAAAAGTGAAGGTTCAATATCGTTTCAAGGCAGTGAACTGCAAGGGTTAGACAGAAAAGGGATGTTGCCATTTCGAAGTCGAATGCAGGTTGTCTTTCAAGATCCATTTTCGGCGCTGAACCCGAGAATGTCAGTGGCTCAAGTCATCGGAGAAGGGTTACGAGTTCACCAAGAACATGATGAAAAGACGCTGGATGCCATGATTTGCGAAGTGATGAAAGAGGTTGATTTAGATCCGAATACGCGACATCGCTATCCCAATGAATTTTCTGGAGGACAACGCCAGCGAATTGCCATTGCACGCGCTCTGATTTTGAAGCCGGAGTTTATTTTGCTTGATGAGCCAACCTCATCACTGGATCGAACGGTGCAAGCGCAAGTACTGGATCTTCTGAAAAATTTACAGCAGAAATATGGTTTGACTTATCTGTTTATTAGCCATGATCTTAATGTCGTTAAATCGTTGTGCCACTACACGATAGTGATGCGTAATGGGGAGATAATTGAGCAGGGTGACACGCAGTCTCTGTTTGCTTCGCCACAACACAGTTACACTCAAGAGTTGGTTAATCTGTCGAGTTTTTAAGCTTGATACTAAGAGTGAAAACGGCCATGAATCGATGATTGCTGGCGGTTTCAATATTTTTTCATTAAGTTTTAAGCGGCGTTTTAAGTTTGTTTGGCTTTACTAGAGCAAACCATAGTGGATAAGTGGTCATTTCTCGCGTTTAGCATTACACTGCCTGCAAAGTTTTATGACAGAGGTCACCATGGACCAAGAACAGTACGAAGAAGAGTTTCACCAAGAAGGTGAAGAGATAGAAATTGAAGCGATTGGCATCGATGTTTCAAGCCAACCTATTGAATTATATAAAGTGTTTAAAATTGCCAATTTAGTTGGTGGCGGCGGCGAAGCGAAACATATTATTTCTGAAGGTTATGTTGCGGTTAATGGTGAACTTGAAACGCGCAAACGTCGTAAAATGTACGATGGTGACTTCTTTGAATTCAACCAAGAATATTATGTTGTGGTTTGTGATGCGCCAGTAATGGAAGAAGCGGACGAAAAAGCAGCAAAATTAGCGAAGAAGCAACAAGCTGAAAAAGAAGAAGTAGCGAAAAAAGCAGAGCGCGCCGCAAGAAAAGAGAAGAAGAAAGCGGAAAAAGCGGCTCAGCCGAAAGGAAAGAAAGCGAAGCCGAGCAAACCCGCGAAACAAGATAAATCGAATGTTGAGCGTGATGCGAACAGCGGTCGTCACTCCATAGATTTCTTCTAAGATACTCAAGTAAAAATCTTAGGTCTAAAAGAAGGCTTTAACTTCTCGTCATAACGCAATGATGGAGAGTTAAAGCCTTTTGTTTTATTTCCTGCACAATTCGTTGATTTAAGCGGCTTTATTACTGTGATTTGTCAAGGTTACTGCTAGAGTAACGACTCTTGATTACCGTGAGGGAAGTACAGTGCAGAAGCAGTTCATCGATGGCCAAATCTTATATCGCCAGCATCATTTTGATTTACCCCTTAATTACTCACAACCTCAAGGAGAGCAGGTTAAAGTCTTCGCAAGAGAGGTGGTGAAGTTAAGTCATGAGAATAACCATGAACTGCCGTGGCTAGTTTATTTCCAAGGTGGCCCCGGTTTTCCTTCACCGCGCCCTAACGGTGAATCAGGTTGGTTGAAACGCGCACTTCAAGATTATCGCGTACTGCTGTTGGATCAACGAGGAACGGGCAATAGTACGATTATCAGTCACCAAACTCTTGCGCACAAAACACCCGCTCAACAAGCTGAGTATTTAACTCACTTCCGTGCCGATAATATTGTGCGTGACGCTGAAGCGATTCGTGAACAGCTAGGTGTTAAACAATGGGCGACCCTTGGCCAAAGTTTTGGTGGGTTCTGTACGCTGACCTATTTATCTCTATTTCCACAAAGTCTGCTACGTTGTTACGTTACAGGTGGGATCCCATCAATTACTCGTCATGCTGATGAAGTATATCGTGCAACTTATCAGCGGGTACTTGATAAAAACCAAGCTTTCTTTGCTCAGTTCCCTGAAGCTCAAACACTGTGTAAGCAAATCGCTAATTACCTGTTTGCGAACGATGTTAGGTTGCCAAATGGTCAGCCGTTTACTGTCGAACAGTTCCAGCTTATCGGAATTAATTTGGGGCGCAGTGGGGCGAACTTGCCTATGTATTACACGCTAGAGTCTGCGTTTGTTGAAGTCGATGGAAAACAAGAATTGAGCTATAGCTTTTTGAATCAAATGCAGCAAGAGCAAGGCTATTTAACCAACCCAATCTATGCGATTCTGCACGAATCCATCTACTGTCAGAGTTCTTCATCAAATTGGTCAGCACATCGTGTGCGTGATGAGTTCATAGAGTTCAGCTATTCAGAAGATAAACCTTTCTGCTTTACAGGAGAAATGGTTTACCCGTGGATGTTTGAACAGTTGTCTACTTTAACTCACTTGCAGGCTGCGGCAGAGTTATTAGCGGCGAAGAAAGATTGGCCTCAACTTTATGATGCGGAAGTCTTGGCGAAAAATACAGTGCCAGTGCCAGTGCCAGTGGCTTGTGCCGTGTATGCCGATGATATGTATGTTGAGTTAGATTATAGCCGCGAAACTTTGGCGAAAATACCTAATGCGAAGGTTTGGATCACCAATGAATATGAGCATAACGGCATTGGTGTCGATGGTGAACGCATATTTGATCGCTTAGTGGGTATCGCTAATAGCATTGCCAATTTACCCAAGTAAAGCGCAATAGTGCGAAACACCAATGGTTAATTCAATTCCTTAGGGATATTAGTTAGCCATTGGTGCTGATCATTGAATCGATCGTTACCGCTGTAAGTAGCGCTGACTCTTTTTCTCTATTCGGCTAAAAATAAGAGAAAGTGAGAAGCACAAAATAAAATACGCAAGCCCCACAATGAGCCAAATTTCAAAAATTAACCCCGATGAGTTGGCCATTTCAGTACCGACAAAGGTAAGCTCTTGAATCGAAATCAGTGCCACAATCGAACTGTCTTTAATTAATGAAATCGTCTGTCCAGCAAGCGGTGGTGTAATGGTGGTAATAACTTGTGGTGCGATAACATCTCGGTACTTAGACCATCGTGATAACCCGAGTGTTTCTGCCGCTTCCCATTGCCCTTTTGGAACATTTTGTAAGCCCGCCCGAACAATTTCTCCGATGTAAGCGGATGAGAGCAAACCAACACAAAGCACACCTGAGATAAGGTTCTCCCACAAATAACTGGGGCCAAATAGAGTGGCTTGTAACAGGTTAATGTTCCCATCATGCTCTCTTAATAAGGCTTCTAATCCTAATAACGGAATGAGTTGGTTTGAGATAAAGAAATAGAAAATAAAGACAAAAACCAAGGGTGGAATATTTCTCACCAATTGAATGAATGCTGTTGCTGGTGCATTAAATATGACAGAGCTTGAGTGGCGAGCTAAACCTAAGAGCGTGCCGAATAGCAAGGCCAGCACCATCCCCCAAATGGTAAGGCGAAGTGTGGAGAGTAACCCTTGGAAGAAATAGGGAAGGCTTCCGTCGGCCCTTGAGGTAGTTAGTAGTTCAAAGGTTTCGGCCCAACGCCAATGGTAATTAACACCTGCAGATGAGCGGTAATATATCCATACGATAAATAAAGCTAAGATAGCCAGTAACATAGCGTCAAGTTTATTGATCTTCAAAAATGAAGTTCTATTGATATGACGTTGATGAGTTTTAGAAGAGCTCTGTAATTTTAGCTCATTCGAATTTGTCACTGGGCTACCTTATCTTTCATTGTCTTGGATAATTAAATAAGCGTAATTCGCTTGATGTTATCTTTTAGAGACGCAAAATATTTATTTTCGCGGTTACTGTTTTTGAGCAATCTGGTTTTGCCAATCCAGCGTTGAGAACCAATATTCGTAGCGCTCGCTTAACCATCCATCTTCTGTTCGTGCTTGAATCCATTGGTTAAAGAACGCTTTTTTATCGTCTTCTCCTAGGCGTACCGCAAAGGCTTCATTACCTTTTGATAAGCGTTCAGTAAATGGCAGGAACAAGGTGTTAGAATGTTTAATTGTCTCGTGCTCAGGTTTTGGACTAGAGGCAATCACCGCATGCGCATTACCATTCAGCACTTCTTGGAATGCTTGAGCATCGTCATCAAATTGAAGTATTTTTGCTTTAGGGAAAGTTTCTCGTGCTACTTGAACCGTAAAAGCACCGCGACGAGCTGCGATTTTTACGCGGCGAGAGTTGAAATCATCAAAGTGACTAAAACCATCTGCAAGTTCTTTGTTTGCCGTAAGTTGAACACCGGAGTGGGAATAGGGGGTAGAGAAGAGCACGCTTTTTTCACGCTCACTGGTGATCGACATACCACCAATGATCACATCAAACTTTTTAGCTAACAGTGCAGGTATGATCCCATCCCACGATGTCGGCACAAACTCTACTTTCCAGCCTGAATCTTTTGCAAGCCTTTTGGCTACGTCGATTTCAAACCCAATCAATTCACCTTGTTTATTACGCATTGCCCAAGGAACAAACGTCGACATACCGACACGCAGCGTTCCTCGTTGATTGATTTTATCAAGGTTAGGTGTTGTATCGGGAGTCCCGCTGTTTTGGGCGAGTGTGGGTAGGCTAATGGCCAATCCTAAAAGCGTTGTAATAGCAGTTTTAAATAGCTTCATGCTGAGAGTTCCTTTTTCTTGTCAATTACGAGCTACGCCAGTTTGCCCCGAGTCGATGCTCGAACCACGCTGAAATGCCAGATAGTGATAAAGTCAGTAAAAGATAGATTGCAGCAACAGTAAACCAAATTTCAAAGGGGAGTGCTGTTTCAGATACGATATTTCTTGCCTCGGTGGTGAGATCGAAAATAGCCATGACGCTGACGATAGACGAATTCTTGACCAGAGAAACTACTTCATTCGTCAGTGGCGGAAGTGTCTTTTGCAACATTTGCGGTAAGATAATATCCCTGTAGGTTGATAATTTTGATAAGCCGAGAGAGTGTGCGGCTTCAAATTGACCTTGAGGGATACTGTTTAATCCGGCCCTGAATACCTCTGCGGTATAAGCGCCTTGAAATAGCGCTAGAGCGAGAATGGCGGTAGAGAATCGGTCGAGCCCGATGACTGGTCCAAAGACAAAGTACAGCAAGTAGATTTGCACAAGCAGAGGAGTATTACGTATTAATTCAATGTAACTTTTTGCTAAACAGCGGCCTACAATGGAATCAGATAAACGTAATAGGGCAGCAGTCATGCCTATAACCAGTGTTGCGATTAAGCTAAGCCCTGATATTTTTAGTGTAACTAGCAAACCTTCCATTAATTCTGCTGGCCACCATTCGCCATCTTCAAAATAGAAAAGGTAATCAGGTATTCGCTGCCACTGCCATTGGTAACCCATTGCTTCTGCGCCAGAATCAAGTAACCACATCATGCCGATAATGAGCAAAGTGATTTGCAGTAAAGCCGAAAGTACGGGAGCTAAGATACGTTTAACCATCAGTTTTCCGTTACCGCTAATAGCTTAATATTTGAGTTAAGAAAGCTTGAGTCCTCGGATGCTGTGGTGAAGAGAAAAGCGCTTCCGGTGGTGCGGTCTCTAATATTTCACCTTGATCCATAAATACGACTTTGTCAGCAACTTGTCTTGCGAAACCCATTTCATGAGTTACACAGATCATTGTGATTCCCTCTTTTGCCAACTCAACCATCACATCAAGGACTTCATTGATCATTTCAGGATCGAGAGCTGAAGTGGGTTCATCAAAAAGTAAGAGGTCTGGTTTCATGCATAATGAACGTGCGATGGCGACCCTTTGCTGTTGACCACCAGACAGCTGGGCAGGATATTTATCGGCTTGTTCAGCAATGTGCACACGATTAAGAAAGCCCATAGCTAACTCTGTTGCGCCTTGCTTGCTTAAATTTAGAGTTCGCATTGGTGCTAACGTGAGGTTTTCGAGAACAGTCAAGTGAGGAAAAAGATGGAAGTGTTGGAAAACCATGCCGATTTGACCGGGTTTAATCGCTTTAGAGCCAGCTGGATGAGATAAAACCATCAACTCACCAGAGTCATAAGACTCTAATTGATTGATGCAACGTATTAGTGTGGATTTTCCTGAGCCTGATGGGCCGCAAATGACGACAATTTCACCTTTCTTAACCTTGAAGTCTATCGACTTTAACGCTTGAAAATCGCCAAACCACTTATTAAGTTGAGTAAATTCAACCATATCTTCTGATTTTATTTGCATGGTCACTTATTTTGAGACTTATGGTTATACCTTAACAATATCATTAGGTATTTGCACTTGGAAATCTGTATATAGTCTGAAATAAGTTATTGATAGTGTTATTAAAGTGCTTCTATCAATGTCGACGTTAGATTGAGTAAATCAGATGAGAATTTCGAAAATAAAAAAATCGACGAGTGTTATCTCGTCGATTTAAGTAATAATCAATTTAAACTAAACGTTGTTTACACATTGCTCTGTTTAAAGATATTCGTATAGATGTGAATAACTACAGAACCGCTTCGTTTAGAATTTCACGTGTACGTTCTAACGTAATGGCTTGGTTTTCACCAAGTTGTAAGTAACCGTGAGATTCAAGTTGGCTAACAACCGCTTCGATTGCTGATGCTTTATCATCGCCGTGATCGGTTAATTTTGTTGGAACTTCTAGGCTATGGTAGAAAGCTTCAATCTCAACAATTGTACGCTCAGCTAGATCATCACTAGCTTCAAGACCAAAGACGTTTTTACCCATTTGCTCAAGATTTCCGCGTTTTGCTTCAATTTGATTGCGTAGCAACGCAGGTTGAACAATAGCCAGTGAACGTGCGTGATCGACTTTCCAAAGAGCAGTCAGCTCGTGGCCAATCATATGTGTTGCCCAGTCTTGGGGAACACCAGTTCCAATTAAACCATTTAGAGCTTGGTTTGCTGACCACATAAGGTTTGCACGCCACATGTCGTTATCACGCTCAGCATACTGTTCGCCAAGAGTTTTTAATGAACGAAGTAGCGTTTCTGCGTAGCCATCTTGAACCATCGCACCTGTTGGGCGAGTAATGTATTGCTCACAAACGTGAACCCAAGCATCAACAATACCATTAACTAACTGACGCTCTGGTAGTGTTTTCATTACATCTGGGTCCATAACGGCAAATTTTGGTTGAACCGCCGGAGCCATGAATGCCAACTTGTCTTGAGTCGCTGCACGAGTAATTACTGCACCCATGTTTGATTCAGAACCTGTTGCAGGCAAAGTTAAAATTGCGCCAATAGGAGTCGCTTCAGTTACCTTATGTTTGCCTTCAAGAATGTCCCAGCCTTCACCAGCGTACTTCGCGGCAGCGGCAACATATTTAGAACCATCAATAACAGAACCACCACCAACAGCAAGGATGTAATCAATCGCTTGCTCTTTAACGATAGCAACGGCTTTATCTAGTGTTTCTTTTGTTGGGTTAGGTTCAACACCTGAAAATTCAACCCATGAGTGACCTTCTAAAGCTTCAGTTACTTGATCGTATACACCGTTCTTTTTGATTGAACCGCCGCCATAAATCACGAGAACTTTTTGGTCTTGTGGAATGGCAGATTTAACTGCTTCGATTTGACCTTGACCAAAATGGATAAGAGTAGGGTTTACATAAGAGAATTTCATTGCTGTGACCTCAAGTGTTTATTCGTGAGTTTGTTATAACTCAGGCTTATTCTTATGTCGTATTTATCCAACACGACTTTATACTGTGCATAATAGTACGGCATTGATGGCTAAAAAAGGCTAATTCATCCAATTTTGTTGCCTATTTCTATAATTGTCGTAATCTGTGTCTGTAGTTGACCAGAATATACGATAGGTACGGTATGAGTGAATTAGGTGCGTTAATGCAATCTTTTGTGGATCATAAAGGGTGGCATGATTTAGAAGGTATTCGTGAAACGGTGATCCCCGGAGTTCATTTTTATCGCAGCAGTTTAGGGAATCAACGTCAGCCTTTTATCTATCAATCTGGCATCATTGTAATGGGGCAAGGGCATAAGAATATTCATATAGGCAATCAACCTGTCTCCTATGGACCTGATGACTACCTAGTTGTAGGCGTTCCTATGCCTTTAGAGTGTGAAGCTTTGCCACAAGATGAAGAATCACTGCTCGGGTTAACGATCAGCATTGATTCCAAGATCCTCAATCGTATCGTTCGAAGACTAGAAGAACTTGGTTTTCAGAATACGCGGCAGTGTAAGCAAGAGAACTGCGGCCTGAAATCGGTACGGATGGAAAACGACATGTTAGAGAGTTGCAAACGCATGATGCTCGCTTTACATAACGATCTTGAAGCCAAAGTTCTTGGTGAATCTTTGTTAGAAGAGATTGTTTATCGCGCACTCACAAGCTCTGAAGGTTACGTGTTGTTTGAGCTTGCACACCATGATGGGCATTACGCACGAGTTGCAAAGGCATTAAGTAAAGTCCATAAAGAGTATTCAGATTCATTGACGGTACAAGAACTAGCAGAGGAAGCGAATATGAGTATTTCTGCTTTTCATCAGGCTTTTCGTTCTGTCACCTTAGAATCGCCACTGCAGTATTTGAAAAAAGTAAGATTGAATAAAGCCCGAGAGTTGATCCAATTTGAAGGAAAGCGTGTCAATGAAGCTGCTAGGTTGGTTGGTTATAGTAGTTCATCACAATTTAGTAGAGAATTTAAACGTCACTTCAACTCGACTCCGAAAGGTGCATAAACAAAAGTGTATAAACAAAGTATATTGCAGAATATGAGCTATAAATGAAAAGAGGAAATACAATCCATTAAATTTACTCTTTTAATGTTCTGGTTCTCTGCAATAATATCCAAAGCTTAATCGTAAAGCTGTTTTAGTTCCCTAGAAGTACTAGTCATGCTTCAACTCGAAACCACATCGAATCTGATGTGGTTTTTTATTGCAAAAAATCTTCGAAATATTTCTTATCGATGCAAAATAAGCCTCTGTTGTTGCACTGTTCACACAACATTTTGCGAGTGAATGTGTGAATCAGCATAAATCTCAGTGTTAAAAAATCTATCTAGCCTAAAGTTGCGTCACGCAGCGATTTAAGTCGTTGTCATCTTAAATATATCTTTTTAATACGTGGAACAATAAGTTAAGGGATAGGTATTATGCGTTTGAAAAACAAAGTAGCAAATACGAGTATGTTTGCACTTAGCACACTGACAGTTTCCTGCTTAATGGCTTTTAATAGCTACGCAGCCGTTGATTGTAATGCTATGGAAGTCTGGGATTCGGCAGAAGTATATACGGGCGGAGCAAAAGTTCAGCATCAAGGTAGTGCATATCAAGCAAATTACTGGAATCAAAATAATGATCCAACAAAGTTTTCTGGTGATTATGCCCAGTGGAAGTTGCTTGATGCGTGTTCAGGGACTAGCCCTGTAGAGCCTAACCAGCTTCCGACAGCAAGTTTGACATCTCCAAGTATAAATGATGCGATCACCGCTGGTGATGTTGTTCAATTGGCTGCTGATGCAAGTGATGCAGATGGAAGTATCGCATTAGTCGAGTTTTCTGTGGATGACGTTATTGTAGGCGATAGCCGCTCTGTTCCTTATTTAGCAACTTGGGCCTCAACCGTTGGAGATCACTTATTTAGCGTCATTGCATATGACGATAAAGGTGGAGTGAGCAAAGAGAGCTCTGTGTTGATTTCCGTTAATCCAGCGGCTTCTGATAACCTTCCACCTTCTGCTAGCCTTGTCCTTTCTGCTTCTCAAATCGATCTTAATTCAACCGTCACCTTGACTGCTACGGCTGAAGATTCAGACGGAAGTATTGATAAAGTAGATTTCTTTGTTGGAGGACAGCTTGTCGGAACCGCCGCAAAAGCCCCATATGCTCTTAATTATACCGCTGTCAAAGTGGGTACATTAGCAGTATATGCAAGATCGACAGACAACGAAGGTGCAACGACTGACTCCGCCATCAGTGAGTTGGTAGTGAAAGGAGATGCTGTCGCTAACACTTGCCGCCCAGATGGTTTGTATCAAACAGAGGGCGTGAATGTTCCATATTGCACGATTTATGATGACGAAGGGCGTGAAATTATGGGCGCTGATCACCCACGTCGTGTGATTGGTTATTTCACCAGTTGGCGTTCGGGGGATGATCCACAAGCCGCATACCTTGTAAAAGATATTCCTTGGGATCAGCTCACTCATATTAACTATGCGTTCGTGAGTATCGGCTCTGATGGCAAAGTGAATGTTGGGGACGTTAATGATCCAAATAATGCTGCCGTTGGCAAAGAGTGGGCTGGTGTTGAGATCGATCCAAATCTAGGTTTCAAAGGCCATTTTGGTGCGCTTGCGACTGCAAAACAGAAGCACGATGTGAAAACGCTTATCTCAATTGGAGGATGGGCTGAAACAGGAGGACATTTTGGCACCGATGGTAATAGAGTCGCAGATGGCGGATTCTATACTATGACGACGAATGCTGATGGTTCGATCAATAAACAAGGGATCGAGACATTCGCAACCTCTGCTGTTGAAATGATGAGAAAGTATCGCTTCGATGGTCTAGATATCGATTACGAATACCCAACGTCTATGGCGGGAGCGGGTAATCCTGATGATAAGGCATTTATGGAGCCACGCCGACAGTATCTGTGGGCTTCTTATCAAGAGTTGATGAAGGTGCTGCGTGAAAAATTGGATGTCGCTTCTGCGCAAGATGACCATCATTATATGTTAACAATTGCCGCACCGTCTTCCGGCTATTTGTTGCGTGGGATGGAGACATTTGATGTCACTAAGTACCTTGATTACGTCAATATTATGTCTTATGACTTGCACGGTGCGTGGAATGATCATGTTGGTCATAATGCTGCTTTGTATGACACAGGCAAGGACTCTGAACTCGCACAGTGGAATGTCTACGGAACGGCAGCTTATGGTGGGATTGGCTATCTAAATACAGACTGGGCCTACCACTACTTTAGAGGTTCAATGCCTGCGGGACGAATCAATATTGGCGTTCCATATTACACTCGTGGCTGGCAGGACGTTACCGGTGGTGATAATGGTCTATGGGGCAGAGCGGCACTTCCTAATCAAGCTGAGTGTGCGGCAGGGACAGGAGAAGGTGAGAAAAACAATTGCGGTAATGGTGCAATTGGTATCGATAACATGTGGCACGATACCGATGCGAAAGGGAATGAGATGGGCGCGGGATCCAACCCGATGTGGCATGCTAAAAACTTAGAGAAAGGTATTTGGGGCTCTTATGCCGATGCATATAAGCTTGATCCTGTTAATGATCCCGCGGATAAATTTGTCGGTTCTTATGCTCGCCACTATGACAGTGTAGCCGTAGCCCCTTGGTTGTGGAATGCAGAGAAGGGCGTATTCCTTTCAACGGAAGATAAACAGTCTATCGATGTGAAAGCAGACTACGTTATCGATAAAGAGATTGGCGGCATCATGTTCTGGGAGCTCGCGGGAGACTATAACTGTTATATCCTTGATAACGCAGGAAATCGCACTGGCATTGATACTACTGAGCAAGCGTGTACAAGTGGTAATGGTGAATACCATATGGGTAACACCATGACCAAAGCAATTTATGACAAATTTAAATCAGCGACACCGTATGGAAATAAGGTTGCGACTGGCGCAATACCAACAGAAAGCGTGGATATAGCGGTTTCGGTCGGTGGTTTTAAAGTCGGTGATCAAAACTACCCAATTAACCCTAAAGTAACCTTTACTAATAATACGGGTCATGCTCTACCTGGCGGTACAGAGTTCCAGTTTGACATTCCAGTATCCGCTCCAGACAATGCCAAAGACCAATCTGGTGGAGGGCTGACGGTTATTGCTTCAGGTCACTCACGTAGTGATAATATCGGTGGGCTAGATGGCATCATGCACCGTGTTGCGTTCACATTGCCAGCTTGGAAAGAACTTCCAGCAGGTGGCGTTTATGAACTTGATATGGTCTATTACTTGCCAATTTCAGGGCCTGCGAACTACAGCGTGAATCTTAATGGTGTTGATTACGCATTTAAGTTCGAACAGCCTGATTTACCTCTAGGTGACTTTAATAACGGTAATGATGGTGATAATGGAGACAATGGTGGAACAAACCCTGGAACTTGTGAGAGCTCTGGCGTTGGAATTTACCCGGACTTTCCGCAAAAAGATTGGGCGGGAAACCCTAGCCATGTAAATACAGGCGATAAACTGATCCATCAAGGCGTGGTGTATCAAGCTAATTGGTGGACCGCTTCAGTTCCTGGTAGTGATGGAAGTTGGACGAAAGTTTGTAATGTTTAATTTCAGGTAAATTTCTTTTACTTGAAACATTCAACGAAACGTAGATGAAGCGCCTCGATTAATATCGCGGTGCTTCATTTTTATATGAGATGGATGTGGCTTGTATATGGTGGAGAACTTGATTAAGCGATTTGATCAAACTCACTACTAGAAAACAGAGCAATTTTGTTTCGACCAGAAGATTTGGCATCATAAAGAGCAATGTCAGCGCATTTATAGGTGCGCTCTGAGCTCTCGATTATGTCAGTGACCCCGCCGCTAATAGTGATTTTTTCTTCAAAATGTAGAAATACCGCAACACGTAAACGGTTCATAACGATCTCTGCTTCTGAAGTGGTTGTGTGGGGCATAATTACACCGAATTCTTCACCGCCAATTCGAGCGATAAAATCAGTTTCGCGACACTCTTTTTGAAGGATTTCTGTTACAACTTTAATCACCTTATCACCTTCATCATGTCCGAGTTTGTCATTCACTCGTTTGAAATGGTCAATATCAATGATGCCAAGACAAGACTTCGCCTGTTGAGGATAACGAACCACCCGTGCACACTCATTTTTTAATTCGAGATCAAATTTTCTTCTGTTCCAGCACCCCGCAAGTGGATCTTTTTCGCTTAAGGTTCTTAATCTATTTTCTAACTCTTTACGTTCTGTAATATCGACAAATGAGGCGACATAAAATTTAATGACATTGTTTTTGCCTGTAATGGCCTGAATTCTTAAAATCTCCGTTATCAAGGTTCCATCTTTACGCTTATTGATGACTTCTCCTTGCCACTGACCATCGGTCTGTAAATGACGCCACATATTAATAAAGAACTCTTGGTTGTGATTCCCTGAGCTAAACAGTGACGGGCTCTTACCTTTTACTTCATCTAACGTGTAGCCACTTACTCTCGTAAATTCTTGATTAACAGTAATTATACGATTATTTTTGTCAGTAATGATGACTGCGGACATTCCATTCATTGCCGCCTTGGCTATTTTACTGTCAAGACAGTTTTTCTTGTGGGTTATATTCCACACGGTAAAGGATATGGATATGAAAACCAAAATAAAGAGTAAAGCCGCGACTTGCCACTTAAAATCCTCGATATTGTTCTTATAAGCTGAGACAAAATCGTCATTTTTATGGGTCACTAGCATATAAAGAGAGTCGTCAGAGAAATCAAACGGACAATAAATCTTAGAATAGGTCGTCCACTGTTTTCCGTTAAAGTAATTGCCGCTTTCATTTGATTGAATTAAGGACCACAACTCAGGTTGAGTGACTTTGAGAGTTTCCCCTTCTCTTTCTGAAATTAAATGTCCATATGCAGTGCTTTTTTTGCCACCAAGGAGAGTGTAACCATCGCCATTGATAATGGTAGTGTATCGATTTGTAAGGTGGTGAGCATGAAGGGTTGTCGATACGATATTGAGATTAAGGTTAGCAACGAAGTACCCCAAGCGATCACCTTTAACTGTGATTGGTACGATAAAGCGTAGAGTAGGGGATAATGGTTGAGAAAATGTATTATTTTCCATTTCTAAATCAATGGAGTAAATGCCTACTTGGTTAGCTGACAAACCCGTTGCGTACTGAAAAAATTCACGGTTAGATTGATTCTGGAGGTGGCGTTCGTCAACAGGGAATGACCCTGATGAATCATAATTAACGCGCAAAACTTCCATACCATCACTGTTAATGAAGCGGAGTTTTGAAAAATAACCTTGCCCATCAGCGATAAGTGCCCAAACATCATGAAGCACTTTTATATTTGTAGAGTTCGGTTCTTGTAGTGCTTGAAGCAAGACAGTAGAGGTAGCCATGTTTTTTGTGGATGCATGGAGCCTTTTAATTAGTTTACTGAAGTCATTTGAGATGGTTTCAAGTTGATTAAAGCTAGTTTTATTTATTTCATGCGCGTGTTTTGTATAAATGTTGTCATACTCTTTTACGACATAAATAGCTGGCACAATACTTAATGCAATAAATATTAATATAAATTGATAGATTGCTTTTGATATAAATGTCAACGCTTTCACCTCACCATAGTAATGATATATGGTACATTGTTTTGCGAGCTATTCATGTGATGTTGTACGCATATATTTGAGTAAATGTGTCAGATTGTGTGGATTTATGAATGGAGTGTGGGCACTAGTATTCTTCTCGAATCCGTATTATTGGTTTTTACACTGTAAATGGACGAAATTTGCTTCAATAAAAGTAGGAACCAAAACAGAAAAGCCCCAGAGCCGAGTTGACTGCTGGAGCTTTCGTGCATGACTAGTGATAACTGAAATGGCTTAACTTAAGCCTGTAATATTACCTTCATCATCAAGATCTAAAGCCATGAACGCTGGCTTGTCAGGTAAACCTGGCATTGTCATTACATTGCCACACAAAGCGTAAATAAACCCAGCACCTGAGCATAATTTTAACTCTCTAATATGAACGGTAAAATCATTAGGAGCACCTTTTACTGAAGGATCAGTGGATATAGATAATGGTGTTTTTGCTAAGCAAACCGCTAATTTGTCAAACCCTTGTACAGTCAACTGATGCAGTTGTTTCTTGGTAAGCTCTGAAAACTCGACACTTGTTGCACCATAGCCAATTTTGCAAACCGCCATTAACTTCTCTTCAATAGATTGTTCTAGTGTATATAACGAATTGAAGCTTTTCTCATTTTCGCACGCGATTGTGACGGCATTTGCGAGTTCAATTGCACCATTTCCGCCTTTCTCAAATGCTTCACTGATCGCGACAGAAACTTGCCCATCTAATGACTCAATCATCTCTTTCAAAACATTTAGTTCTTCGTCAGAGTCTTGAGGGAAGCGGTTAATGGCGACGACAGCAGGAATACCATAACGATTGACGTTGTTAATATGCCATTTTAGGTTTTCAAATCCTGCTTCTAGTGCATTTTGGTCAGGGCGAAATAACGATTCAGGAAGTGCCGCGCCAGGGCGGAGATCGTAAAGACCCGAATTCGCTTTCAAGCCACGTAATGTTGCGACGATGACTGCACAATCAGGAGAGATTTTTGATGTTAGTGCTTTGATATTACACGCTTTTTCAAATCCCATGTCAGAACCGAATCCGCCTTCTGTAACAGTGTAATCGGCGAGTTTTAGAGCGATATTATCAGCAATAATAGAAGAGTTACCGTGAGCAATATTCGCAAATGGCCCTGAATGGATTAGCGTTGGTACGCCTTCGAGTGTTTGCATCAGTGTTGGCTCGATGGCATCCCGCATTGTTACTGCCATTGCTCCCGCGACTTGCAAATCTTCAGCGGTAATAGGTAAGCCCTCTAAATCATACGCCATAACAATATTACCAATACGATGGCGTAGATCTTTCAAATCCGCAGCAAGAGCTAAGATAGCCATGAGTTCAGATGCGGCCGAAATGTCGAATCCATCTTCGCGTTGATAGCCGTTAATCGTTTTTCCAGGTTCATTCTGACCAACGGTAATTATACGTAAAGCACGATCATTATGGTCGACAACACGCTTCCAGCAGACATTATTCGAATCAATCTTTAATGCTTTCAGTCCTGAACGTTGTTCAAATGCTTGGTAGCCTTCACGTTGTTCATGGTAAATACGAGCATCGATTGCTGCAGCTGCAAGGTTGTGGGCCGCGGTTACAGAATGAATATCACCAGTGAGGTGTAAATTTAACTCTTCCATCGGTGCTACTTGAGATAATCCACCGCCAGCGGCACCGCCTTTAACGCCAAAAACTGGTCCCATAGATGGCTGACGAATGCAGGCCATAACAGATTTTCCAATTTGGGCTAAGCCCTGAGACAAGCCGATCGTCGTGACTGTTTTACCTTCGCCAAGAGGGGTTGGCGTTATCGCAGTGACTAAGACTAATTTGCCATTAGGATTGTCTTCTAATCGTTTGATGGTTTGTAATGAGACTTTTGCTTTGTAAGGGCCATGAGATTGGAATTCAGACTGGAGAAGCCCCGCTTTAGTGGCGATCGCTTCAATGTTCGCTAATTTTGTTGCTCGACAGATATCAATATCAGATAGCATAAATGCCCCTTATTCTCACTTACTCAAGTTGCGTAATCGTTTGCGTCGGCATGATACGGCTATATTGTATTATGTAAAGAGAAAATTCTAGAGTTCTACACTATCAGAAATAAAACAATAGACTTTCTGCCTTAGATCAATATGAGATGGTTGTACCATATATTTTTCGTGTAACAATAATAAAGGCCACGTTATGTGGCCTTCATTTACATAGATAAAAGAAGTTTGATTTGAATCAGTATTACCTGTCCCAGTAAACCTCTTCCAAGCTATCTTCACGCTCTGGTAATGCACGAGCTAAGCGAGGTGAGTGTTGTGTTAACACTTCATAGCTTACGCGGTTTGCGTATTTACAAATTTGAGAGAGCGAAGAGTAGGTCAGGTAAGGCTGATCATGCTTTGATGAATTAGGAACGTTCATGCAGTGATGGCTATTTGCCGCCATATCATGAAGAAGAGCAGACAGCGCAGCATCACCCGCACCATTGGTATTTTTGATTTCAAGCGGGCCACCTAAATATGGGCCGATATGCGAGTAAACTTTTACTGGCGTCTGACATTCTTGTTTACGCATAGCACGGCTGAATTCATATTTATTGAACTCAGGTATATTACCCGGCAGCAAAGCAAGTTCGGTTTCGCGCTTAACTGAATCCTCAATATAGCCAGCCATATAAAGCCCTACAGGGCCAGAAGTACAAAGAACCAAATCAACCCAATCAAGAGCTTTGTCTGCTGCAAGAAGAGGATCTTTCTCACCAGTGAGGGCTTCACCTTCTTCTTCATTCATCGCAATGATTGAAATGTTTTCTTTGATGTACTCTTGCCACCACTCTGCGTTACCTTCAATAACCCATTTAGTTCCAAGAGTTAGAACAACAGGTACATTCTGGCTTTTCGCGAGTTCAATAGCACGAGCAACAGCTTGTGGCATTGGGTCTTCAGGCTTACCACGCATTAGGTATGAAGATACAACCAATGCAGATGCTTTTTCGAATACATCTTCAGGAATACTATCTGGGCGAAGTTGATTCATTTCACCTTCATTGATTGCGAATGTTCGTTCGCCATCTTGAGAGATCAATGTATAGCAACGACCAATTGAACCTTCAACGGTTTGAAGATTATTGAGGTTCATGCGTGACGATGTGCGGCAAAGATAACGGTAGGCAAAAGAACCGACTTCGATATTACGCGACATAACCCCAAGTAGAACGGACTTGCTATCTGCGAGTACTGAGTAGTTGTGCAGTGTATTACCAATTGTATCACCAGGGTACTGATGTGTAATAAGACCGCGTTCAACGAGCTCATCGTATAAAGCATCCGCTTTGCTCTCTTCTAAGACCAAAGAATGTCCTTTACTCAATTCGTACTTAGCAAGGAACTCATCATCTACACGAGCTTCAATATCGACAATGGTTTGACCAACACCAACAATAATCGGGCGATACAATTTTGGAGCTTGTTTCATCTGATTGACAAGTGGATCACGAGTGTGTGTTGGGAAATAATGCTTAGATTTACGCTGACCGGGAAACTTCATGATGAATAAAGGGGGCTTAGAAAATTTTCTGGATCATATCACAAAAGGGCAAAAGTACTTTCATTTTTATTACATATAGATGCGGTTGGTTATCTTACAACCAACCGCAAGAGAGATCATAAAAACAAGCTATTGAACATTTGAAGCCACAGTTGGTTCAGTATAAGCCTTCGTTCCCCAAAGTGGGACAGTCGAAAGGCTGTGTTTGAAACTACCGTCTGTTTCTTTCGTTGTATAAGACAAGTAAAGTAAAGTTTGGTTATCAGCATCATAGATACGTCTTACTTTCATCGATTTGAAAAAGATACTTTTCGATTTTTTGAAGACAACTTCGCCGGATTTACTTTTATCAATTTGCGCGATCATATCAGGGGTAATGTCACCTGTTTGACGGCAAGATATTGAGCTGTCACTCGGGTCAGCGAGGCTAAAATCAGCTTCGATAGAGGCAATATGGCAAGTTACGCCTGTCACGATATCATCTTTGAGATTTTCTATTTTGATGTCTTTCATTGTGAAGAGGCCGAGAGATACGTCACCCACTTCGTTGTCAGAGCAGCCAACCAAAAAAACAGAAAGGCCAAGAGCGAATAGAATTTTCTTCATCATAAATCCTTAGATTTGAACTAGATTAATATATCTTACCACATTGGAGGTCGTCGATTTACATTAACCAAAAAATTGAAAGCCTTAACCTCAACAGTTGAGTCTAGTCCAGTTTTAGAGATAAAAACCTGCTATGGTGTTGCCACTGAGCGTAGATGCAATGTAGATAAGGTACAAAACGATGAAGATAAAAGTGTTAGTTATAATTATGAGTCTTTGTGCTCTTTCTGCGTGTAGCTCAGCCCCAAAATCAAATTTATGCATACCGAAAAGCTGTGATATCTGGGGGTAATACGGCTTTTTCTTTCGTTAAATTGCAGCAATTTAAACAATTATTGGTAATTAAAAGAATGAATAAAACCACGCCAAACATCGTAGAAAAGAAAAACCACTGGTTACTTGGGCAAGTCGATGTGGACTTTCCAACATCAGAAAGCTTGTTGGGTAGAGATCTGTATGTAAAAAGCTTAGAAACTAAACATTATCAAGAGCTCGATACCATGCTTAGCCATGGGGATGATGTGGTTGATGAGATCTACTTGGTTGATTTTCATCGGCTGACGATTATGTTTTCTATAATCCAGTCTAAGAAATGGAAATTGGATCGCGACCAATCCAATATTATTGAATTTCTTACTCAGATTATTCTATCTTCTGATCATGAACTGTATGTTGGCTTTAAGTCCGGTGAGCCTGTGGCTGCGGCAATGGTTAGTTGTGATGATATTGAATGTCTCATATCAGATTTAGCATGGCACAATGATAATGAAGATGACATCGAGAAATTTACTTACCAGCTTTGGCGTTATTGGAAACAAAGTCACACTAATGATTGTGAAGTGTGGGTAGAGAAGCAGTAAAGGCTAGTAACAATTGTAATGTTTGAAGTATCATTAAAGTTCTCCCTCTAAAGTGGTACTTCAAAAAATGTCATTTGTATTGAAAATGAGTTTGTTGGCTTTTTTCAGTGCATTTTCTATGTTCCTTCAAGCTAATGAAGTGAATCAACTTTTAGAAGCAGCCAAAACTGTTGAGCATCCCTTCAAGCGGATCCTTATCATTCACTCATATGATCCTTCCTATCAGTGGACTCGTGATTTGCAAAATGGGATCGATAAAGCTCTGTCTTTAGCATCAACACCTGTCAAAGTATCAGTTGAATATCTTGATACGAAAAGAATTAACACCAATGATTACTATCAAGAATTAGAGCGTTACTTTAGAGTTAAATACAATGCATACCCATTCGATGCAGTAATCGCAACTGATGATAATGCTGTTCGTTTATTAAATAAAACGAATATCATCCCCAATAGAACGATTCCAATTATTGCTGTAGGCATAAATGACTTATCAGCACGATTAGATTCCGTCTCTGATTATACTGCAACTCTTTATGAGCGAGATAATGTCGAAGGAAATATATCTGAAATAATAAAACTCAGAAAAGATATAAAGAATATTTATTATTTATCGGACAGAAGTACGACCTCGGAGTTAATTAGAAATAAGGCTTTACCGATTATATCTAATCTACCAGACGTCAATCTCGTCGAGGTGAGAGATCAAACGTTGAATGCTGCAGGGGATTTACTGTCAACAGTGTCGCCTGATGATGCAGTGATATTAACGCATTTTAATACAGAATTAGATAAAGGCATCTACCATACTTATGAGAATATCTCATCTGTGATTGGTAAGAAAAGTGCTGCCCCAGTTTTTGTCTTTTGGGATTTCTATATTGATAACGGTATTTTGGGGGGGTACGTGAACCATTCCGAAAATATGGGTGTAGAAGCGGTTCAAGCTCTTGATCAGTATATTCCTATGAACTTTACTAAAGCTCTTCGCTTCCCTAATGTCAACCTTCCCACATTTGATTATGAGGTTATGATTAAGTTCGGGATAGAACAGGATCTATTGCCTAAATCCGTTGTCATTTTAAATAAGCCAAAATCATTTCTTGAAGATAATTTCAGATTACTTTTAGGTGCTGGGATTATTATTATTTCTTTGTTTCTAGTTATCATTACACAATCTGTCATGCTGAGACAAAAGCGTGAACTGGCAAAGAAGAACTCAAAAATTCTCTCTCTTCAAAAACGTACCGTTGGCGTACAAAAAGAGATGATCCATGTTCTAGGCGAAGCGATTGAAACTCGTTCTGGTGAAACGGGCAATCATGTTAAGCGTGTGGCAATTTTGTCTGCTCTGTTGGCCAAGCTGAAAGGTTTGAGCCATCGTGAAATTGAGATTATCGAAATCATTAGTCCTATGCACGATGTTGGAAAAATTGCCGTACCTGAAGCTATTTTAGACAAGCCAGGCAAATTGACAGCGAGCGAGTGGAAGATCATGCAGCAACATACCACGGTAGGCTTCAATCTGCTGAAGACGAGTAATGGTGACTTAACGAACTTAGCTGCCATTATTGCCAATGAGCATCATGAAAGGTGGGATGGTAATGGATATCCTCAACAAAAGTCCGGGACAAATATTCATATCTTTGCTCGTATCACTGCGATTGCCGATGTTTTTGATGCACTTCTAAGTCAACGTTGCTACAAAGATGCTTGGCCTATCGAGAGAGTCGTTGCATGGTTTGAAGCTGAACAGGGGTTGCAGTTTGATCCTGATTTGACCACTTTGTTGCTCGAAAACATCGAGGAGTTCGTCAAAATTCGAAATACCTACCCAGACGGTAACTCGAAAATCGTAAACGCAGTATAGAATATTTATTTGATGTTAGTATTTTCGTCAATATTTCACCTGAACGATCAATTTATTGCTCAATACAGTGACCAATATTCTATTTTGTAAAGCAAAACTTGGTCTCAAGATAAATCTGTTAGCTATGCACAGAATCATGCCAATGAATGAAATAGTATATAACTTAATGTTCGAAATATAGGGCAAGTTATGACTAAGAGAGCAATGCCAAGTTCAATAAAGTGTGTCATTTTCGATTGTGATGGAACGCTAATCGATAGTGAAAAGCTCTGTTGCCAAGCACTAGTGAATGTATTTACTTCATTTGGGGCAGAGTTAACTCTTCATGAAAGTATCGAGCATTTTCAGGGTGGAAAATTGGCAGATATATTATCTGAAACTAATGCTCGTGTTGGTTTAAATATTTCATTAGATGTTTTAGAACCAATGTATCGAGAGCAAGTTAGCCTCTTATTTCAAGCCGAGTTGAAGCCAATGAATGGCGCTAGATCACTTATTCAATTTTTAGAAAAAAATCAAATTGAGTTTTGCGTGGCATCAAATGGACCAAAAGATAAAGTGCAATATTCACTCTCTTTAACGGGTCTACTAGATAGTTTTGATGGGAAAATATTTTCAGCGTTTGATACCAATAGTTGGAAGCCAGAACCTGACTTAATTATGTATTCTGCGATGAGTATGGGTTTCTTACCATCAGAATGTCTGTACGTTGATGACACAAAAAAAGGCGTGCAAGCAGGTGTTGATGCCGGAGTGAAAACAATCCAGCTATGTAATGGAATGTCTGCAACAAAAGTTGATTTGCCAAGTGTCACACACATCCATCACTTAGGTGAAATTGAGAGTTGGATTAGTGATACACACTGTTAGATAGATATACATATGTGTGTTGGCGTTGATGCTGAAAATGGTGATGGTTGTTTTTGATAATAGATTTGAATTGTTTGGTATGAAAACCACACGATCCACATGTAAACTTTTCACCACTTTCTGATAGTAGGTACTCGTCATGGTGGCAGAGCGGGCATACAACGTCATTGTTTAGTTCTGGTTTTATTTTTATCATATTGGATCCCTGGCAGCAAAAGTAAGGAAAATCCTTATCAATTAAGATTACTCCTTTTGTCTAACTTTTGAGCATACAAAAACTTATTTATGTGTAAAAAATGAGACGCGATTCAAGTACTGGTTATTGGAATGAAATAATGCTGTTATTGAGGTTGTTGAAAGTACCCAAAGTTGTCCATAGACGTAAACTTCGTCTAACTGCTTGCTCGATGTGAAGTACATTCTGAAGATGAATAGATAAAAATAAAGCGCTCACTGAGCGCTTTATTAGTAATGGGCACAAACGTTAGATCGGATTAAACCGTGCGGTAACGTTTCAGTACTTCTCCGAGTGAATTCGATGCTTCTGTAAGGTTCGAAATACCAGCCGAAGATTGTTCAGCAACAGATTTAAGGGTATTGGATTGAGTTCGGATATCACTTAACTCTGCTGCAATATCATTCGCAACTGCGCTCTGCTCTTCAGCAGATGTAGAGATTTGAATACTCATATCCATTAAGGTGGTTGCTGAATTCGCAATTGAACTCACATCACTTCCAATATCAGAAATTAAGTCGCTGCTTGTATGTGCTTGGCTAACTGTTTGCTGAGTGATATTGGCAATATTTTGGCTTTCTGATTGTAATTTCTCGATCATCGCTTGAATTTCGACAGTCGCTGCTTGAGTACGACTCGCTAAAGTTCTTACTTCATCTGCCACGACAGCAAAACCACGACCTTGTTCGCCTGCACGCGCTGCCTCAATGGCTGCGTTTAATGCGAGTAGGTTGGTTTGTTCAGAAATCGCATTAATGGTTGTGATAACTTCGTTTATTTGAGTCGTGTTTTCATTCAAGGTTGCTACTGAATTTGACGCTTGCTCGATATATTGAGACAACTGGCCAATTTCATTAATTGCTTGCTGAACACGCTGGTGACTTGAAGCAACATGTTTAGCATCCTGATCGGTTTGTCCTGTCGCTTGTTGAGCGATGTTAGAGACTTCCTGAGCTGAGGCTGTCATCTGTTCCATTGCCGTTGCAACTGAATCTAAAGACGCATATTGATTGGTGATTTGTGCTTCGCTCTGCTTCATTTCGCCTTCAAACGAAGATGAAGTATTGCTAAGTGTTTCAGCACTCTCTTTAACGCTAACCACAAGTTCTGTTAGCGTATCCATCGATTTATCTAATGCGCAACCGATAGTGCCAAACTCATCACGTCCAGGGTGGAAGCCTAAGCGTGAAGTAAGATCACCCGCCCCAATTTTTTCTGTAGTACTAAATAGAACCCACAAAGCACCACCTAGGAAAGTCGCAACCCAGTATACAAAAATACCAAAAGGAACAGCCCAAAGGTAAGTTAGGAAAAATGAAGTTAAGGCCTGTTGTTTTTTATCGCCTTCAAGTTGTTTTACATTTTCTGTAAGGGTAAATGCTTGACCTGAAGAATGAGTAGCACTAACGGTAACCACACCATTTGTATATTGAGTTGATTGCACACCGTTACTTTTACGTAAAGAAGAGGCGGAAAGAACATCTAGATCTGAATTAGATAGCATTCCTTGCAGTTTGTATTCGGCAGCAGTGATAGATTGTGATTCAATTTGATCAATACTATTGAAATAACGAGCCCCAGCGGTTGCGGTCAACGCTACTAAAAAGAGTGCAAATATCACCCACATCTTGTCATTAATTGACATCTTTATAAATAGGCGATCAATCGTCCTAAATTGTACTTCCTTCATAAATGCTCCGCAGCAAAATTATATTGAGCCATTCTTACGAAATAGAGCACATTTTAATGTGCTCTATCGCACTTTCTTGTGAAACCCACAGTAAGTGACTTTTAATAAGTGTGATCTAAGTCATCAAAAGTTAAGTGTGAATTCAATCTAGTTAACCAAGCGGGCTTAGAATGCCAAAACTTATTAACAATTGAGCTCCAATGATAACACAGCCACAAATGCCACTAAAAACTAATGAAAGATTACCGCCTTTAACTTGGTAAAATTGATCATTATTGCCATTTTTTCTTACAGTATGAGCCATGACTGCAGGTAACAATACAGCAAGTATAGCAAGGGCTATGGCAGCGTACCCAAGTGCCATAATAAACCCTTGCGGGTAAAAGAGAGCGAAGCATAGTGGCGGAACAAAAGTAATAAGAGCAGACTGAACTCGATTTTTCGTACCTTGTTGTTTGTTAAGCGTATCACCCATGTATTCGAATAGGCCTAGGCTCACACCTAGAAACGAAGTTACTAGCGCAAGATCCGCAAAAACCCCAACAATGTTCGCTAAGTTGGAATTATGTACAGTTTGTGAAAGCGTGTTTAGTAACGCACTTAGGCCTGAATTGTTGACTAATACGGACTGGCTGATCACACCCAGTGTGACGATTTGCCATAAAATGTAAATAACCAGCGGTAGAGCAGAGCCAATCACGATCGCTTTCTTCAATGCTTTTGTTTCACCGCCCAAGTACTTCACAATAGCTGGAATACTGCCGTGGAAACCAAATGAGGTAAAAATCACTGGGATTGCCGCTACAACTAAACCTTGCTGCATAGGCATACTCAGAAGGTAAGACTCAGTGACATTTGGCGCAAGAAAGGTGAGTACGAACACCATGGCGACTAATTTTAATGTAAATAGTACGCGGTTTACCTTATCTACAGTACTTGTTCCGACAGTCACGACCATTGCGACAAGCAGAGTAAATAATAGGGTTCCTGAGGTTTGGTTCACGACACCCATATCTAGGCTGTTTAAACGTTCTGTAAATTGAGCGCCTCCACCCGCAATGTAGGCCGCACAGAGAGAGTAGAAAAGGAACAGCATGGAAAAGCTAGCAATAAACTTTCCTTTCGTACCCAAAATCTGTTTTGCGAGGGTATGGAGAGTTGCATCACTACCTGCGTATTGATGGACTTCTAGCATTAATAGTGCTGTGAAAGCCATTAGCCCCCAAAGAAAAAGCATTATGATGAGGGATGTTCCAAACCCGATGCCTGCTGATGCTAGTGGTAGAGCTAGCATACCAGCACCAATGGTGGTTCCAGCAATGATTAAAGTACTGCCAAAGATTTTTGATGTCATGAGTGTATTCTTAATTTTACATTTCAAGATGTTGTAGATACTTTTATTTGGCGATTGGCCATTCTTGTGTGTCGTATCTACTGCTTTTATCGCATTTTGAAGAATAATTAAGTGCAAAGCAATCACTTTTGTACATTATTATTTCCTTGATGTAATTTTTTGTTTACAGTCATTATGTGGCACGGTAGTACAGTCATAAGCAAACGTTTACTTATGATGTTGTTCATATTAGTTTGAGAATTATCTTTAGATCGTTAGCAAACTGTCATATAAGGTAGATATAAAGGCACGGTGGCTTTTAAAAATAAACGATGGGTTTGTCGTCTTAAGATGATTTCACACACTGAACTAACAGCCCATCTATTTTGTGTACAAGAAATGGAGGTCAATAATGAGTGACCAAACAACCAATGAAGAGAGCTTGGAGCTCTTGGATGCAATCGAAATAGGCATCGACTTATCCGAATATGAGCAGGCAGTTGAAGAGCTTGCTGATAGCATTTTTGCAAATAAATAGATAACCGTTGTAGCCAGCACAATCATGTGCTGGCTAAATCTATATTAAAGGGCTCAGTAACTAAGAGCCATGTTAACTAAGAGCGATGTTAACTAAGAGCCATGTTAACTAAGAGCGATGGTAACTAACAGCTATAGCAATTGAGAACTTTAGCAATTAAAAACCTTAGCAATTAAAAACCTTAGCAATTAAAAACCATAGCAATTAAGAACGGTAGTAACTAAAAACTACAGTAATTAAGAACCACAGTAATTCGTGAAAGCGATGAACAGTTTTGTTACAATCCGCGCCTCTTTGATATTTGAGCGCAATTCATGTCTGATACCACTCTTACCTTTGACCAATTAGGTCTTTCCAAATCAATACTCGCAACACTGGCGAAACTGAACTTTTCGCAACCTACTAGCGTGCAAGAGCGCGCAATTCCTCATGTTTTAGCAGGAAAAGATGTATTAGCAGGCGCTCAAACGGGAACAGGGAAAACGGCCGCTTTTGGTTTCCCTATCATTCAACGTTTATCCCAGAATCCAATTGATAGAGAGTCTCATAGCAAAGTGGTTCGTTCGTTGATTTTGGTTCCGACGCGAGAGCTTGCTCAGCAGGTCTTTGATAATTTAGAAAGTTATGCCGAAGGTAGCGATGTTAAAGTCGTTGTTGCTTATGGTGGAACGAGTATGCATGTTCAAACAAAGAATCTACGAGGAGGTGCTGATATTTTGGTGGCGACTCCGGGGCGTCTTATTGATCACCTCTTTGTGAAAAACATTGTTTTAAACCAAACTGAAACTTTAGTGCTTGATGAAGCCGATCGTATGCTAGATATGGGGTTCATGCCTGATATCCAACGTATTCTTCGTCGAATGAACGATGAGCGTCAGACTTTATTTTTCTCGGCAACGTTTGATAAAAAGATAAAGAAAATAGCGCACGATATGATGCGTGATCCGACTGAAATACAAGTCACACCTTCAAATAGCACCGCAGATAAAGTGAAGCAACTTGTCTTTCCCGTTGATAAAAAACGTAAAAGCGAGTTATTGGCGTATCTTATTGGCTCTCGAAACTGGCAACAAGTTCTTGTCTTTACTAAGACTAAACAGGGAACAGATGTGCTTGTCAAAGAGCTGAAATTGGACGGGATCAAAGCAGCATCCATTCATGGAGATAAGAGTCAAGGCGCACGTCAGAAAGCGCTCGATGATTTTAAATCAGGCAAAGTACGCGCTCTTATTGCGACAGATGTTGCCGCAAGGGGACTGGATATTCAGCAACTAGAACAAGTTGTGAACTTTGAATTACCTTACAAAGCGGAAGATTACGTGCATCGAATTGGGCGAACAGGCCGAGCAGGTAACGAAGGCTTAGCGGTATCACTAATGAGTAGGGACGAAGAATACTTACTTGAAGCGGTAGAAACGCTACTTGATACTCGCTTACCGCAAGAGTGGTTAGCTGGTTTTGAACCGAGTTTGCTTGGCGATGTTGAAGAAGATCGCACGCCACATAAAAAAGGACGCTCAGCCGACAAGCGCAAAATGAAGGCTAAGTTGAAAATTCATCAGAACCGAGGCAAAGCGAAGCGTTAAGAATTCGCCTGTGCGGATTTAGTCGTCGGGGTTTGGATGGGTGAGTTGATACGCGATAGCTTATGTGGATAGTTTATGTGTATTGCTGAGACAGCTATCGGCTTTATCGACTCACATAAGGCTTATTCACTTAAACTGATATCTAGTGGTAAACGGTAACGGGCTTTGTCTGGTGAAAACAAAGCCGTTTCGTTATATCCACCAGTGGATTAAAATATATCCAATAAGCGGATATCGATAGTTAAAACAGCATTCGGTCCAATGCTACTGCGATTTCCCTTTTTCCCCCACGCCAAATCTGGCGGGATTACAAATTCATAGCGAGAACCTAATGTCATGTATTGTAGTCCTTCGGTTAAACCGTCTATTGCTTCTTCCACACTAAATTTTTCTGGGCTGTTGGTCTTGTATGTATCTGCGATAATTTTCCCGTCAGTTAACAGAATTCTTTGATGAACCTCAACACTATCATCCATTGTTGGTTTGCGTTCATTCGTAGCTTCAATCACGCGATACATTAAGCCGGAATCAGTCATCGTGACGTCCGATTTTTGTTGATATTTGACAAGAAAATCTTCACTTTGCTTTCTATTTTGCCCAGCGGATCCTTTACCACTTTTTTTATCTTTATTGCGTGCCATTATTTATATTCCAAGCTGATAAATTGATTGGTTTGTAATTTGACTTTAGTTATATAAAAGCCTGATATTTCTACATAAAGAAATATATACATAATAATTAGTACCATTAAATATCATACCAAACCTAACAAATTACGGCTCACTTATAATTGAACGTAATGGTCACTTTTTGCGTGTTGGCACAGGAGTTAAATGTTTTTTCATATTTATGACGGTGAACAACAGATTCAAGCGACATTATTTGAAATATACGTAAAGTGGCATATCATTTTAGCAGGGCATAATATTCAACGTATTGTCACTTGCTACTAAAGTGACGAGCCACTCACGTGAATTTCAGTTGCATATTCGTGGAGTAGGCCAAGGAGGCATTCGTTCACTTATGTTTAGATCATTATGGATTTGCTTTCTAATATTTAGTGGCTCTTTAACTGCGTCTGAATTGAATATAGATGACAGATTTGAACAACAAAATTTAACGTCGCCTTTAGATACTGCTCTTGATATTGATTCAAACTCAGCTGAATACATGCTCGAAAATGCAAATTTTGATACGGCCTCATACCAACATTCCACCTCTCCAAATGCCGATACGTATTGGTATCGAATCCAACTGTCTGCTTCACAGCTTAAGCGGCCTAAAAATCTAGTATTGCTTTCTCAAAGCCACCTATTGCAGCATTTAGATTTCTATCTATTTAAAGATACGACGCTGATAAAGGCTGAGTCGCTCGGAATTCTCGATAGGCCTATGACGAATGAACCGTATAAGGGCGTAAATTTTGAGTTTACAATTCAAGACGATGAGCAACTCACATTGCTGATAAAAAAGCAAAGTGATGGTCCTGCCATTATGCCTTTGGTTTTAATGGATGAACCTGAGTTCGCCCGTCAGCACATGAATACACTGTTTCTTTGGGGTGGCGTTATAGGGATGTTCCTTGCGTTAGCGGTTTATAATGGCTTTATATTTTCTCTAAATCGACATAGTTCGCAATATGGATGGTACTTACTGCTGCAACTTTGTATGTTTCTTCAATTTGCACCGTTACATGGTTTTGGCTATTTAATTTTCCCTGATGTATTTTGCCGATGGTTAGGCACTCATATGGGTGTTTTTCACCTATTGATGCTTTGGTGCGTATTACGGTTTGGTTTCCATTATCTAGATATCAAAAAATTTAGACCGACGTTAGGAAAGCTTATTGGAAAAAGTTCGTGGTTTTTCATTATTCTGCTGGTGGTAAGCTTTCAAATTGCTGAATTGCAACGGATGTATGTCACCTCGGTTCTTATTGTCGTTGTCAGTTATATATGTATCAGTACTGCTATCATCGCGTTGAAACAGAAATATTCTCCAGCACTGTTTTATCTACTTTCTTGGGTGTGTACCTTTGTCGGGGCTGCGGGTGGATTTCTTACTTATGCGAATGTGTTACCACAGAATATAGTGACCTTACACAGTTTTATGCTTGGTGTGTTAGCTGAGTTATATCTGCTATCGGTAGGGCTTGCGAAGCGATTACAATATCAAGAACACCAAGACAAACAGCACCGCTTGATTGATCAAACGTTGAATATGCCCAATCAGCATTTCTATCAATATGTTCTGAATGATCAGTTCATTGCTCGTGGCATCGATATAAAACGAGTCAAGTTGATTTTAATTTATGTCGAAGGATTAGATCATCTCATTAGTACATTGGGTAATGAAATCGTCACAGTTGAAACTAACACGTTGTTATCTAAAGTAGCCAAACCAATCTCTGAATTACCTTGGCAGCTGAGCATGAGTTTAGATCAGGAACATTTTGGTGTGTGTATTCCTCCACAGCAGACTTTAATTTTTGTAACTGATGACGAGAACACCGAAACGCAAATAGAAAAGGTGCTTCATATTTGGCAAAAGCAATTAGCGAGCAGTATATATTTTTCAGACTTATATCTTAGGGCTGCGAGTGCGAATCTGAGTGATGGAGATGATGGTATTTCAAGCCTCCATCAAAAGGCTTATATGGCATTGCTAGAGGCTCAGAAAAGTGGTTTAAAATGGCGGCAATTCAACGAAAAAATGACTGAAAAGATAGAGAGTCATGTAAGAATTTTGCATGATCTTAGGCTGGCGATATACGATCAAAAAATCGATATCTATATTCAACCAAAATTTGATCTGCACACGAATATCGTTGTTGGTGGTGAAGCCTTGATGCGTTGGACGCACCCTTCTTTGGGCATGATACCACCGAGTGAATTCATTCCAATTGCTGAGCAAAGTGGTCTAATTCATAGCCTCACTCGTATCGCAATTGAAAAAATGTTTGCTTGGGTTGCAATGCGAAGAGTCGACATTCAACTGTCTATCAATATTTCGGTTCTTGATCTTCGACAAAAGGATTTTATCGATTTTTTGCAATTCAAAAGAGATGAGTTTTCAGTCGATGCTCATTATATCACTTTCGAAATTACTGAATCTCAAGAGTTAGAGAACTCCAGTGAGCTTATTAAACGTGTCTGTGACATTAAACAATTGGGCTTCGCTATCTCAATTGATGATTTCGGTACAGGCTATTCATCAATGGCTTATCTAAGCCAATTGAATATTGATGAAGTAAAAATAGACATGATGTTTGTGAAGTCGATAGAAAATAATGTGACGAATCAAAAAATTGTCCGAATACTACTGAATATGGCGGATGTTTTTGGCGCTGAAGTTGTCATCGAAGGAATTGAGACGCACAAAGAGCTTACTGTGATAAAACGGCTCGGAGGTAAAGTCGGACAAGGTTATTACTGGTCTCCAGCGATTGATATCAAAAAGTTTGAGCAACAATATCTGCATGAGACACATAGTATTGAATGCTAGGTTTATGTAAGGCTCTTGGGCTATGTTTTGATTCCCATTCAGCCTTTCCATAAGTTACTGTCTTCACATTGGTATTAACGTCTTAGTCGGTCGCTGGGAAGCAAGATTATCCTTGAACCTCTCGTGGTGCCATTTTATCGAAAATCACTCGGATAAGTCCGATTTTCGGTTACAGTTCATCTTGCATTCTACTTCATAAACTATCTCATTAAGTGAGGTCGGTTTCAGTTCATCTTGCGGGGCAATATGGAGTTTTCTAACCATACTTTGATTAAAAATCTGCCAGTGATTAAGTAAACATTGTGACTCACAAGTTGTTTCGTTGGCCCAAGTCTCTTTCATGAATGGAGTGAGACTCGCAGCGGCGTGCGCAGACATGATGGATTGCCACTTTATCTCTTCTATGCGGATCGGCGTTTCCGGAAAATCTCGGTTATAGTCAGCCTCAAGCTTATACACCACCGCTTCAATTTCACCCACGCTATCAATAAAGTAGTCTAATAGCTCTCCGGCCTGCCTCACAGCATCAGCGATAAACTGGATTGGCTCTTTTCTAATGAGCATGTGTGCTTGCATTCTAGTTATAAATAGATAGAGCGTTGTATTTGCGGTCAATCCTTGTGGCATTTCTTGAAGAATATGCTTCATATACGCCAGCATATACTCATGTAAAGAGTCACTAATGGAGTACCAAATGTTCTCTTTGCTGCCAAAATGATGACGGATCAAACTGTGTGAAACGCCAGCTTTCTCACTGATATTTCTTAGTGAAACACGCTCATACCCGAGCTCACAAAACATTTGAGCGGCAACGGTAATGATTTGATGCTTTGTCTCTTCTGCCGCCAGAGCACAGCGGCGACCTTGTTTTCTTTCCGTCATACGAACCTTCTTATCATCTAAGCTGTCTTTTTATCAGATTTCACAATATTTTTCATAAAAATAATTACTGCACAGGTGGAAAGTATACTTGATCTGAACATAAATAACTATATACTGCCCGCATGTATAATAAACCTGAACGTATTGGATTTCGTTATGATTAACTCCCCATCGTTATTTAGTAGTCAGCTGAAATTGACGGCAGTGATTGCTCTGAGTTTTTTTATGGTTGGCTGCAATCAAGCAAACTCAGAACCACAAAAGAATATTATTAAGCCAGTGAAACTCATCACGGTTCCAGATCTATCTAGCCAGCATACGGATAATTTCTTAGCGAAAATTGGTGCCACTGAGCGCGCAGAATTATCGTTTCAAGTCGCTGGTGAAATTGAGTCAGTGCCAGTAAGAATGGGTGAGATAGTTGAGAAAGGGCAGGTGTTAGCACAGCTTGATCCTACGGACTACCAAATTGCGCTAGATGCGAAACAAGCTCAGTTTGATCTGGCTAAAACTCGATTCGACAGAGCGGAGAAACTGTACAGAAAGAAGTTGATCAGTACCGATTCTTTTGACCAAACAGAAACGTCTTACCAGGCTGCTTTAGTGTCCCTTGAGCAAGCGAAAACAGATTTGAGTTACACGGCAATTTCTGCTCCTTTTGATGGTGTTGTATCACTTGATTTCAGCAAAGCACATGAACTTGTTGCGCCTAAGCAAGTGGTGTTGAACCTCATCAATAATGTAAAGATGGACGTGACGTTCAGCATTCCGGTGAAATACGTAGAAAAGAATGGTTTATCCGCAATTAAAAAGACGCAGCTTTTTGTTCGAATGGATAGCCATTTGACCCACCTTATCCCTGCAAATTTCAAAGAGATCTCTACTCAGGCCGATCAAGATACAAACAGCTATACCGCGGTTGTTAGCATCACTAAGCCTGAAGGTATTAACCTGTTGTCTGGCATGACTGGGCAAGTGCAAGTAGTGAATAGTGAAAGAAGCTCAGGGTTCAAGATTATGGATTCGGCGTGGATCACGAAAAACAGTGATAAAGGAACACTTTGGCTTTTTGATAGTGAAAGCAAGCAAGTTGAAAAGACCCAAGTGATGCTTGATGACGAAGGTTACGTATTAGATGGCTTGAAGCAGGGTGACCTCATCGTCGTTGCTGGCGTTAGTGACATTTCGGAAGGACAGCAAGTGAAAGTATGGCAACGAGAAGGTGGAATCTAATGTCGTATAACGTGAAAAAAATAGGTTCATTATCTGTATTAATGTTGGCACTGACTGGCCTTCAAGGTTGTTCAGATGCAGATGTTGTTGCTCCGTCACCTCTATTACAAGTTTCAACGCTAACCGTCGATGCACCTTTAGAGAGCCAGTATCGCAGCTTTAACGGTCAAGTAGTTGCGGCCGAGTTAACGTCTTTATCCTTCCGTATTGAAGGAGAAATCAATCAAGTTGCTGTTCAACCTGGGCAACTTGTTAAAAAAGGTCAAGTGATTGCGACTTTAGACGATCAAAAAGCGAAGCAGAATCTAAAAGATGCGAAATCTCAATTAAACCTAGCAAGTCGCCAACTGAAGCGTGGCAACGACTTATACCGTAATGAGATGGTCTCAAAAGCTGAACTAGATGAATTGACTGCGAACTATAAATTGATGTCTGCAAACTTGAAAGCGGCGGAAATGGCCATCAAATACACACAACTACGTGCGCCATTTGATGGATTAGTGTCTGACGTTCCAAAAGACAATTTTGAAAATACAGCAGCAGGTGAAGTGGTCGCTACTCTATATAAAAACGACACGGTTTACGTACGCATTCAAATTTCAGACAGCGTTTTGGCGATGCTAAACCCAGAAGTTAATTCAGAAAGCTATCAACCTAGCGTTCGATTCTCAGGGGTTGACCAAGCTTATCCGATGAAATATTTAGAGCACACGAGTGAGTTACATCCTCAGTCCCAAACTTATGAATTTTGGCTACAAATGCCGCAAGTTTCCCAGATGATCATGCCTGGAACAAGTGCAACTGTCACTGTCGATATGATGAAAGCGGGCTTGAGTACTGTTCAGGGATATCAGTTGCCGATGACAGCATTGGATGCAGGGAGAGAAGAGGGTGAGTTCTTTGTCTGGAAAATGGTCAATGGAGCGGTTGAAAAAGTGAAAGTTGGCGTTGAAGAAACGACCAGTCAGGGTGTCATTGTTGAATCTGGCATTACTCAAGGAGACGTATTAGTGACGTCTAATCTAAGAAAACTTCGTCAAGGCATGGAATTAAAAGGAGCTGCTCAATGACTATCGCAGAGTACTCGATTCGTAACAAAGTAATCAGTTGGTTATTTATCGTTATATTAGCGATTGGTGGTGTGGTTTCATTTTCAGATCTAGGTCGTTTAGAAGATCCAGCATTTACCATTAAAGACGCAATGATCATTGCAAACTACCCGGGAGCAACGTCCCAAGAGGTAGAAGAAGAGCTGACATATCCGCTAGAAAAAGCGATCCGTCAGTTGCCGTACATAGATAAAATTACATCAACGTCATCAAACGGCATGTCACAAATGATGGTGAGCATGAAGATGGAGTATGGCCCAGACGAACTTCCTCAAATTTGGGATGAAATGCGTCGTAAGGTCAACGATCTTCGACCTGCATTGCCATCTGGTGTCACTTCTGTACAAGTCATGGATGATTTTGGTGATGTTTACGGCGTGATGATCATGCTAACGGGCGATGACTTTGACTATGTTGAACTTAAGCAATATGCCGATTACCTAACGCGCGAAATCGAACTTGTCGAGGGCGTGGGTAAAGTGAGTATAGCTGGTGATCAACAAGAGCAGCTTTTCGTTGAGATCTCATTAGAGAAGCTTGCCGCGGTCAATTTAGACATGTCCATCGTGAACAATTTATTGAATCAGCAAAATAGTGTTCAATCTGCTGGTGAAGTCATGCTCAATGGACAAAAACTTACCATTCGACCAAATGGCAGCATGAGCACGGTTGAAGAATTAGAAGAGCTGATCATTCACGGACGTGATACCGGTAACTTAATTCGCCTAAAAGACGTTGCAGAAGTGTCACGTGGTATTCAAGAAAAGCCGTCAAATATCGTCACTTATAACGGTAAACCAGCGATCAACCTTGGCATATCATTCAGTTCAGGGGTTAACGTTGTTGAAGTTGGTAATGCGCTTAGCAAAGAGCTTCAAACACTTGAAAACATTCGCCCTGCGGGTGTAGAGCTAAATTATTTTTACAATCAATCGGCGGAAGTTGACCAATCGGTTAAAGATTTTGTTATCAGCTTAGCTGAAGCTGTCGCTATTGTGATCATCGTTCTGCTTTTTGCTATGGGGCTTCGAAGCGGCATCATCATTGGTTCGGTATTACTACTGACCGTAATGGGCACCTTCATTCTGATGAAGTGGAATAATATCGAACTGCACAGGATTTCACTTGGTGCTTTGATTATTGCTCTAGGGATGTTGGTTGATAATGCTATCGTTGTTGTTGAAGGCATCCTTGTCGGCATTAAGAAAGGACGTACGAAGGTCCAAGCTGCTAATGAGATCGTAAAACAGACACAATGGCCACTGCTTGGTGCAACGATTATTGCCATTACTGCGTTCGCTCCAATCGGTTTGTCTGAAGATGCGACAGGTGAGTTCCTTGGCGATCTTTTCTGGGTACTATGCTATTCGCTTTTCCTAAGTTGGGTGACTGCGTTAACCATCACTCCGCTGTTGGCTAATCTATTATTTAAAGATGAAAAACCACAAGATGGCGATGAAGAAATAGACCCATATAAAGGGGCGCTATTCACTCTATTTAAATCCATGCTGACATTTGCATTACGATTCAGATGGCTTACCATTGCTTCAATGGTTGGATTGCTGGTCGTCTCCATTATTGGGTTTGGACAAGTGAAACAACAATTCTTCCCGCCTTCAAATACACCGATGTTCTACATTGATATGTGGATGCCTGAAGGTACTGATATCCGTGAAACATCGAAGCAAAGTAAAGAAGTCGAGCGTTATATTCGTGCGCAGGATAATGTTGAATTTGTTACTACTTCGACAGGACAAGGGCTACAGCGTTTTGCACTAACCTATCAACCAGAAAAAAGCTACGAAGCATACAGTCAGCTACAAGTGCGAATGAATGATCGTGAGCATATGTTTGACCTATTGCACTTGCTGGATAAAGAGTTAGCCACGAAATTTGACCAGCCATCATTCCAATTTAAGTTGATGGAGTTTGGCCCTTCGCCTGCGTCTAAAATTGAAGCAAGGATCAGCGGTGCCGATCCACAAATATTGCGTGATATTGCGATTCAAGTAGAAGATATTCTTGCTGCTGACTCAGGTTCTAGAAACATTCGACATGACTGGCGCGAAAGAACGAAGGAACTGGTTCCACAGTTTAATGAATCTAAAGCGCGTCGTTTAGGGATCTCAAAGCAAGATCTGTCAGAAACATTGCAAATGTCCTTCGGAGGAAGTTCCATCGGGCTGTTGCGTGATGGTACGCATATGCTGCCGATTGTTGCTCGCTTGCCAGAAAGTGAGCGTGTCGATTTTGAATCGCTAAGTAATGTAAAAATTTGGAGCCCAACCCTTCAAACTTACATTCCGGTAGAACAAGTGATCGATGGCGTTAAGTTAAGTTGGGCTGAGCCACTGATTCAGCGTCAAGACAGAAAACGTACGCTTACAGTATTAGCTGACCATAATGTTTTGGGTAATGATACCGCGGCGAGCTTATTTGCACGCGTGCAACCAAAAGTCGAAGATCTTCATCTACCTGATGGCTATGTTATTGACTGGGGTGGTGAGTACGAGTCTTCAAAAGATGCACAAACATCTCTGTTTGGTTCATTACCAATGGGCTACTTGTTGATGTTCATCATTACGATGCTGTTGTTTAACTCGGTGCGCAAGCCTCTTGTTATATGGTTCACAGTACCTTTAGCCATTATTGGTGTATCGGTAGGCTTACTTGGCTCAAATCTACCATTTAGCTTTACAGCTTTCTTAGGTTTACTAAGCTTAAGTGGAATGATTTTGAAAAACGGTATTGTTTTGTTAGATCAAATTAATATCGAGTTAGAGAGTGGGAAGGATCCTTACTTAGCTGTGGTTGATAGCGCGGTTAGCCGTGTACGACCAGTTTCAATGGCAGCATTGACCACCGTACTAGGCATGATTCCACTTGTCTTCGATGCGTTCTTTGGTTCAATGGCTGTTACGATTATGGCGGGTCTTGGCTTTGCTACGGTACTTACATTGATTGTAGTACCTGTGCTATTTGCTATTTTCTATAAAATCAAACCATCCACTGCCGGCTAATTTGATTATTTACCGCCAAGCCCTACCGATTATTCGGTGGGGCTTTTTTCGTTTAAGGGACGAAGGAAATGTAATCAAGGTTGAGAGGAATAGAAAGCCGCAATATCTTTGAGATCTTGATCATTAAGACGTTGAAGTTGCGTTTTCATCATGCTGGCGTAATCGCCCGTTCTTTGGTCATTTTGATAAGCTTTCATGGCATTGAAAAGGTATTGTGGGTTTTGGCTGTTCAGATTGGGGTAAGTATTGTTCTGCGCGATACCATTTTGTCCATGACAGAATACACAGCTTGGCGACTTTATCTTACCAAGTTTAGGGTCTCCAAAAGAGGCCGCTGTGGTAGACAATGACGTGAGATAAAAGAAAGAAGCAACGAGATGAGTCAGGAAAGGTTTAGTCATGAAAATCTCACATTAAGAATATAGAACAATAAACTAAAGCCTCCCCTTAGGGGAAGCTCAAGTCATCGTTCTATAAAAAGAGAGTGAGATTTAACGATAGGCTTTAATTTTTTCTAGTACCGTATCAATATCACGCTCAGATATATCGTTGTGGGTAACAAATCGAACTGGATTGCCAGGGCTGATGGTAATGCCATCCTGAGACAGCTTCTGCGCGAGAGATTTGATATCAACCGTGCTATCCAATTTTGCAAACACGATGTTGGTATGGATAAATTCAGGGTTAACATGAAACCCATCTATTGCCGCTAATCCAAGCGCGAGCTTTTTGGCATTGCTATGATCAATTTTGAGTTGTGGGACTTGCTCCGTGAGCGCTAATTTTCCAGCCGCCGCAAGAATACCCGCTTGACGCATACCCCCACCAAGCATTTTACGAATACGTCTTGCTTTGGCGATAAAGGCTTTATTACCAAGCAGCAGTGAGCCAATTGGGGCCGCGAGCCCTTTGGATAGACAGATCGTCATAGAATCAAAGTATTTGCCGATCTCTTTGACTTCCACATCTAATGCTGCCGCAGCGTTGTAGACTCGTGCGCCATCTAAGTGAAGTTGTAAGCCATGAAAATCGACAAACTCTCGTGCTTCAGCCAGATACTGCATCGGTAACACTTTGCCATTAATCGTATTTTCTAAACTTAGCAGTTTAGTTCGGGCAAAATGGCTGTCGTCAGGCTTAATCGCAGCCGTTAGTTTATTAAAATCTAGAGTGCCATCTGGGTTGTTCTCAATCGGTTGAGGTTGAATTGACCCCAATACCGCTGCGCCCCCGGCTTCAAATTTGTAGTTGTGGGCTTGTTGACCACATAAATATTCATCACCTCGTTCACAGTGAGACATAAGAGCAAGCAGGTTTGCTTGAGTCCCTGACGTGGTAAATAAAGCCGCTTCAAACCCATTCTCTTTTGCTACCCACTCTTCAAGTTCATTAACGGTAGGATCATCGCCATAAACATCGTCGCCAACTACTGCTTTCGCCATCGCATTGCGCATTGATTGTGTAGGTTTTGTTACTGTGTCCGAACGAAAGTCCATTTAAATTCTCCTAAATATAACCGCAAAGTTTGGCTTTACTTAAACATGCAATAGTTTTGGCATCAGTGATGCTTTCTTGTCGTATTTTATCTTCCAACTCATCAAGTGACAATGTCACAACCTCGATAATTTCGTCATCATCACAAGCGTAGCGACGAGTCTCACTGAGTTGTTTTGCAACATAAAGGTACTGTATTTCATCACAAAACCCAGCCAGAGGAGTGACAAGGCCAAGAGAAATGAACTCTTCACCACTGAATCCAGTCTCTTCTTCTAGTTCTCGTTTAGCGCATTCTAGAGGCTGCTCCCCCGGCTCAATCGTTCCCGCTGGTAGCTCTAAGAGCCACTTTTTTAATGAAGGGCGAAATTGATTGATTAAAATAATGTTGCCACTTTCTGTCACAGGAAGAATAACTGCAGCGCCGGGGTGGTGGATCATAGTGTGAGAAATCGTATTGCCGTTGGGGAGGGCGATATCTTCTTCAATGAGGGATATGTTTTTCCATCTATGGATAATTTTGCTCATGCAAATAGGGTCACTTTTTCTAGCATGCTGCCCAATTTTGGGTTGATAGCAGAAACCTTAACGATAAATAACGTTTAGCGAAAGCAAAAAAATGCAAAAAAGTTGTTAACTGACCACCTCAGTAGGTGATGTAGTTCCCAAAAGTGCAAACTATGATTGCCGTGAATTCCGTGGTACACAGATCTGATATAAGTACGAGTCAAATTTTAAATTACACTTGTAACAAAGTGATAACAAATGTATATATTTATTATATACATTTATAAAGTACATATTCCCCAAGGAGTTCCGGAATGATAAACACCTCGATAGCGTCTCATGCACAAAAGGCATTGCTTTCGGAACGTATTAATAAGCTTGCTGCTGCGCTTTCAGATGGTGTTTACGAACGAGAAGACACGATAAAGCTTTGCTTACTGGCCGCGCTCGCTGGCGAAAGTGTGTTTCTGCTCGGTCCTCCGGGCATTGCCAAAAGTTTAATTGCAAAACGATTGATACAAGCATTTGATAATAGCAGTTATTTTGAGTACTTAATGACACGCTTCTCTACCCCGGAAGAGGTGTTTGGGCCATTAAGCATTCAAGAGTTAAAAGATAATGGACGTTATGTTCGTTTAACCGAAGGGTATCTTCCTACGGCTCAAGTCGTATTTCTTGATGAGATTTGGAAAGCAGGGCCTGCCATTCTGAATACACTGCTCACTGTTGTGAATGAAAAGACATTTAAGAATGGCAGTGAAATCGAACGAGTTCCAATGAGGTTGTTGGTTTCGGCATCCAACGAGCTTCCCGATGAAGAGAGCGGTCTCGATGCACTTTATGATCGAATGTTAGTGCGAGTGTTTGTCAATCGAATTCAAAATAAGCAGAACTTTAAATCAATGCTTACCGTCGGTACGACGCAAGAAGCCATCATTCCTGAAGGGTTAGCCATTACCGATACGGAATACCACCAGTGGCAAGCTGAGCTTGAAAAACTAGAACTGACGGATGATTGCTTCGAAAAACTGTTCCAGTTAAAGAGCATGTTGGAAAAAACCATCGAGTCTAAAGGCATTGATGCCTCTGTCTCGGACATGTATGTATCTGATCGTCGCTGGAAAAAAGCCGTCAAGCTTCTCAAAGCAAGTGCTTTCTTTAATGGAAGAGATGCCATTAATCCTCTTGATTTACTTCTTCTGCAAGACTGTTTATGGAACAGCCCAGAATCAAGGGATTTGGTACGAGATGTGATCAAAGAGTTCGCCTTGCAGTATGCTTTTGATCAGCAAGAGGTGACTCAACAAATCGAACTGTGTAAAGAAGAGTTAGCGGATATTCAAGCAGAACTAGAAGCACAGTTTGGCGTAGTACTCACAATGGAAGCTGCATCTGGCCTATTGCGCAAAGAGGTATACCAATTTGATACATCGAAAGCGAAGCAGTACAAAGTGGGGAATGCCACCAACTTAGTCAAACTGGTTCTCCTGCAAAGTAACCTCTCTGTCTCGGAGTCTGAAAAGGGGGATAGCCGTTGGGTTTATGTACCTAAAGATGAACTTGAACGAGTCGTCAAAGAGGGGCATGGGGATGTCTATGGCTATGTAAACCAGAACACTAGCTTGTGTCGTTTACGTTTCGATCTCGATGCTTCAAATCAGTTGGTCATAAAAGATATTGCTAATCGAGCAGTGCTGGTTAGCGTGGTGACAACTGAAGGATTGGATGAAAATGTTTATCAGCAGTGGAACACGAAAGCGGATCAAGCTTTAGCTCAGCTTCATAATGCAGAACATCATTTAAGGCTTGTGAAATCTAATTTCCACGGAGCGCTTCCACATAACTTTATCGACCCTGAGCTGCCTGTTGCCATGGAATCGAGCTTGCAGTTAGTTTCTCAGTTACTTGAATCTACTCAAAAAGAGAGTGAAAAAATCGCGCAACGTATTATCAATCTGAAACATTTTTTTGAGTAAGAGGGGTAAGCATGCTAGGAGCCGATGGACTTAATTTAGCGCTGATGATTGCAGACTCCGGTATTATTGATACCGCAGTTAATGATCTACTTGCACGTTCACAAGTGATGATGGTGGCTGAAAATCAAGGTGTAAAAAGCTCAGTCAAAAACCACTTGAACAAGTGGCGAGGTAGTGTAAAAAAACGCATCACTAAAGTATGTGAAACTGAACGTTTTCAGCATGAACTCTCCCTTTATCAAGAAGTGATCCATTGGGATGAAGCGACATTTTTCTTAAAAATTAATGACGTCGTAAAAGAGCTGGAGTGGCACTCTGCTTTCTATATTCAAGCCCGCCGCTTACTTGAAAAAAACAAAGCCATCAATAATCCTATGTTCCCGCATTACTTTTGTGATCAGTGGTATAAAAGTCTATCCGATGCGATTAAACAAGCTCAAGTGTCTGAGCTTAAAGTGAATAAAGAGAAAGTGTTAGCCGATCTTTATCAGCGAATGGAAACCATGAAAAGCATGGATAAAGTGACAGATACTGGTGATGAAGGCAGTGTTGGTCGCTTATGGGATATGGCGTCTGCGAAGCTTAGCCGAACTGATTTAAGTGTCATGAAACGCCATGCAGAGTTCTTAAAGAAGAATAAAGGATTACAAGAGATCGCAGAGCAGCTTGGTCGCATGGCTGGGCAGGTGGATGATCCGGATTTAAACAAAGCACCAGCAGAAGAGCTGCAGATGGTGGAAGAGAAAAGTGATGAAGCGACAGATGATATTGTTGGCATTCATGAAAGTGATGATTTAAATAAACTTCTACCAAATGAAACCATGTTTTTAGCCTACCCAGAGCTTGAAGTGGTGTTTTATAAACATTTAGTTGATAAACGTCTCATGAACTATCGTATGCAGGGCAAATCTCGCACCTTACGTAAGGTGAGAGCGCATAAGCCTGAACATAAGCAGCTTGATGTAGAGAAAGGGCCCTTTATCGTTTGTGTTGATGCCTCTGGCTCAATGAGCGGCTTCCCTGAGCAGTGTGCAAAAGCGATGGCGTATGCGTTGATGCAAATCGCGCTAGCAGAAGAGCGTGAATGCTATGTCATTCTATTCTCTACAGAACAGATCACTTATGAACTTACTCGGCCTGATGGCTTACGTGAGGCGAGTGATTTTCTGAGTTACAGTTTTCATGGCGGGACAGATTTGGAACCAGTGCTGATCAAGTCGATTGATCTGATGAGTAGTGATAAATATCGAAATGCTGACTTAGTTGTTCTATCGGACTTTATCGCGCCGAAGCAGCCTGAAGAGGTTTTAAAGAAAGTCGCGCAGTTGAAAGCACGTAAGAATCGATTCCATGCCGTGAGCTTGTCTAAATATGGAAACCCTGCGTTGATGTCGATGTTTGATCATAACTGGGCATATCATCCAAATATTGTAGGGCGTTTAATTAAAAAGTGGTAATCATCACTTAAGTATTGCTGTTCAATAAATAACAGATCAGATCAAAGCTTCAGCAAGTTGAGGTAAATACAATCAAACAAATTTAATTTTCACTTTTTTGTTTGACTCTGTTCGCTCAATCCGTAAAGTATGCCCCAACGCAAAGGGAACACCCTAACGCGTTGAAAAATATGGCGCCTTGGCAGAGTGGCTATGCAGCGGATTGCAAATCCGTGGACCTCGGTTCGACTCCGGGAGGCGCCTCCAGATTTTGATAAAAAAACCTGAGCTTTTAAGCTTGGGTTTTTTTATGCCTAAAATTGCGTATTTTATGGATTGAGTCATAATTTTACCTTTGAGTTCTTGAACAAATTGTTTAAATGTATATCGTAAGGTAAAAATAAATTGTCCACCTTATCTCTACCAGCGTAATAGACTCAGGAAACTCAATGCCATTTCCTCAAATATCATTTAAATATAATGATGGTGTGAAAACCGTCTTGTTTTTCCTTTTTTCCTTTTTCATGTCCATGCTTCTCCTTGTTCCATTTGCCTCAGTACACTACGAAAATGTGACGTTAAATGCTGTCCATTCTGTTGAAGTTAAGCTAGATGCAATCAAGTCGGATTTCCAAAAGTTCATTGCTCAAGATAGCTCTGAAAAAGGGTGTCCATTAATGGTTCAGGAGTTACGACAAAGTGTTTTTGGAACCCATATGGTGAAAGAGGCTGCCTTATTTGATTCTAGTGGCCTTTTCTATTGCTCAACGACTGACGGTAGTGTGTCTTTTCAACTATTTGAGTCTATAGAGAGGCGTTTAGAGGCTACGAATACGACACTATCTTATTCAAGAGCAGCCGTTACTGGTCTGAAATCGATAATGTTGATATTCACAAATGGGAAGAATGGTGGAGTGAGTCTTCTCATTCCGCCGAAATATATCTATGACGTTGTTCAGTCAGAACTTGGAAAAGATGATATTCATACTAAAGTTGAAGTCATCGGAAGGGATATTAATCCAAGTGTTAGCAGTCGTTATTTATCTCATAAGCGGTTTAAATCGAAGAAGTACCCACTCTCTGTCACCTCGTATATAGATGGCTTATATTACTTTCAGTATATGTTGAACTATATATGGTTTGGATTTCTTATAGCAGGAGTCAGTACCGTCGCCATCGTTTTTCAGCAACACAAAAGACTTGTTCAGAGAAGTTTGGGTTTTTCATTAAACAACGCGTTAGATCAGGGTCACTTGCATGTCCATTATCAGCCCATTGTTGATCAACGCTCCAAAGAAGTGGTGGGTTGCGAATCTCTATTAAGATGGAATGATCCGATAGAAGGGGCGGTATCACCTGCTATTTTTATCCCTTTAGCTGAAAATTTAGGCTTAATCGAGGAGCTTACCTACTTTGTACTCTATGAAGCCCTCACTCTGATCGATAAAAATCCTGAGTTATTTGAAACTCGTTATGTCAGTGTGAACATAAGCCGTAAAGTAGCATCTAACGCTCAGTTTTTTGACAAAGTGACCTCTATTTTTGAAGGAAAAACTGAAGAGCTTCAAAAAATTGTGTTTGAAATTACGGAAAATGGGGAGTGCTCAGGAGAAAATATGAAGCAGATCCTCCTGAATCTTCAAAAATTCTCAGCACTCGGGGTGAAAATTGCCGTTGATGATTTTGGGACAGGGTACGCAGGATTAGACTTTGTTAGACAATTTCCATTTTCAGTCTTAAAAATAGATCGAGTGTTTGTTAAAAACATCACTGATGAATCGAGCATTGGGCTACCTTTGCTTGAATCGATGATCCAATTATCTAAGTCTCTTGATATGAAGCTTATAGTCGAGGGTGTTGAAAACGAGCTTCAGCTTTCCGTGTTATCTAAAATGGGCGTCAAATACATACAAGGTTTCTACTTCCATAAACCGATGCCAAGAAGTGAGTTTATCCATTTGCTGAAGAAGAACGTGGGGCAGCCTCAAACCGCTTCTGAACATCAACCTGCTTGCGAACCTGAATATCTTGGTAATATTCAATCTCTTTAATTCTGAGGCTGGTCACGAGTTGTCATCATAGCCTAACCGTAACCTTAGCGAGACTGTGCTTTCAGCCGGTCAATTCCAGATGCAAAAAAGCCCTGATATTTCTATCAGGGCTTATGCTTTCTTCATAAAGAAATTTGGAGCGACACACGAGGTTCCCTCTCTTTAAACCATTAGGCGTGACCTCAACCTTGGTAAGGTTGTGCTCTTTGCGGACTAACTCTAGATGCAAAAAAGCCCTGACATTTCTATCAGGGCTTAATACTTTCTACTTAAAGAAATTTGGAGCGACACACGAGGTTCGAACTCGTGACCTCAACCTTGGCAAGGTTGCGCTCTACCAGCTGAGCTAGTGTCGCATTGCTGAATTCAAAGAATACAGGCTTTAAAAGATGGTGCCCCGGGCCGGACTTGAACCGGCACAGCGCGAACGCCGAGGGATTTTAAATCCCTTGTGTCTACCAATTCCACCACCAGGGCACGCAATTCTTGATTGCGATAATCGGCACCATTGTCTCGAAAGACGTTTCCAATTTTCGTAAATTCTTTTGTCTGGGACAACTCACTGAAGACGAGACGTACTTTAACGTATTCTGGATAAGAGTCAATAATAAATTTTATTGTTTTGATTCAAGTGGTTAAAAACCGATCTTGCGACTATTTTACAAGCAAAGTTTGTCTAATAAAAAGGCATAAAAGGGAAAGCCCAACAGGTGCTGGGCTTTGTGACGTTATGTCATGAATTTGGAAAATTTAGTGTGGCTGCATCTCCAACACTTCGACTTTCACTGCTGCAACTTTAAACTCAGGGATCTTCGCATGAGGATCCGTGGCGGTGGTTGTAAGTCTATTTACAGGAGACTCAACAAAGTGGAATGGAATAAACACCACCCCTTTTTGCATTCGTTTTGTCACAAAAGCATCAATTTCGATAGAACCACGTCGAGTCGATACTCTTAGTGGTTGACCGTTCTTGATTCCAAGGGCTTCGGCATCAGCAACACTGATCATCGCACGTGGACCGGCTAGGTTGTTCAGTCCTTTTGTTTTACGAGTCATCGTGCCGGTATGGAACTGTTCAAGTACGCGACCTGTTGTAAGCACAAGAGGGAATTCGTCGTCAGGCAGTTCTGCAGCATACCTGAATGGAATCGCCTCCATTTGACCCCGCCCACGAGTAAACTGAGTTTGGTGCATAATACGAGTGCCTTCAGGGTTGTTTTTGTTACTCGGCCATTGGATCCCATCAATGGTGATGTTCTCCCAACGTAACCCGCCGTATTGTGGTGTTACGCGGGCAATCTCGTCTGTAATATCTGAAACGTGTTGGTAATTCCATTCGCCGCCCATAGCATTAGCAATAGATTGGATGATCACCCAGTCCTCTTTTGCTTCGCCAGGTGGTTTTACGGCAGGATTAATACGCTGAACTCGACGTTCGGTATTGGTAAAATGGCCGCCTTTTTCTGCAAAAGAGCAAGAGGGCAGGACCACATCCGCATACTGAGCGGTTTCAGTTAAGAAAATATCTTGTACCACCAAGAAATCTAACGCTTCTAATCCCTCAATAACGTGCGCTTGGTTAGGGTCACTCAACACCGGGTTTTCACCCATAACGTACATACCGCGCACTTCACGCTTACATGCGGCGTCAATAATTTCAGTTAAGGTTAAGCCAGACTCGATAGGAAGGTTTGGAGCGTTCCATTCCATTGCAAATTTTTGGCGAACTAATGGGTTATATACTTTCTGATAGCCCGGATAGTTATTCGGTAAAGCCCCCATGTCACAAGCACCTTGAACATTCGACTGACCGCGTAATGGGTTAATACCACCGCCTTCAATTCCGATATTACCGCAAAGAAGTTGTAAGTTAGCGATAGAACGAACGTTATCGTGTCCTGTTGTATGTTGAGTGATCCCCATTGAGTAGTAAACTGCGGTGCGTTCCGCAGTACCAATTAAACGAGCCATTGCGAAAATATCGTCTGCCTTAACGCCTGTCACTAGCTCTACTTTATCCAGAGCGTAGCTAGGTGACATGACCTCTTGCAGCAAGGTATCAAAACCATCGACGCGATCTTCAATGTACTCTTGGTCGTACCAACCGTGTTTGATAATTTGCTGCATGACCCCGTTAATCAGCATCACATCAGTACCGGGGCGGTGTGCTAGATACAATTCCGCGTGGTCTGAAATATCAATACGTTTTGGATCTGCAACGATCAATCGCGCTCCATGATGACGCACTGCCTGTTTAATGTGCGACCCAATGATAGGGTGAGCGGCAGTGGTATCTGAACCAATGATGAAAATGACATCCGAGTGTTTAATACTTGGAATATCATTGGTCATTGCGCCACTTCCTAGCGAGGCTTCGAGGCCAGTTACGGTTGAGGCGTGACACAACCGAGCACAGTGGTCCACATTGTTCGTTCCAAGCTCACGACGAATGAACTTTTGGAAGGCATAGTTATCTTCGTTGGTTGTTTTGGCAGATGAGAAGCCAGCTAGGGCATTACCGCCAAATCCATTTTTGATGGCACTGAATTTCTCTGCGACGAGTGTAATTGCCTCATCCCAACTCGCAGGCTGTAACCAGCCATCTTTTCTGATGAGCGGCGTGGTTAAGCGGTTGTCATCGGCGATAAAGTCGAAGCCAAAGCGTCCTTTAACACACAACATGCCTTCGTTTACTGGAGAGTTTGCCCCTTCAACATACTGAATTTTATTGCGTTGCTCGTCCACATACATGGTGAGTTTACAGCCGACACCACAATAAGTGCAGATCGTATCAACCGCTTTTAATGTTTCGGTTCGGCCTTGAGAACGATCACGAGCATCGGTCATTGCGCCTGTTGGGCAAGCTTGAATGCAAGCGCCACACTGAACACAGTTAGAATCACCCATTAAGGTTTTATTTGCCCCAAAGTTTGGACGGCATTCAGGACGAGAAGCGGGCGTTCCATCTTTATTGGTCATAAAGCTTAGAATGCCGTGCACCGATTGATCTCGACATGCTTGTACACATTGACCACAACTGATGCAGCGGTTTGCATCGAAAATCACAAATTCTGAACTGCTATCGACTTCGAATTTTTGACGCGATTCTTTGCAGCGATTCTCTTGCCAGTAGTAGTTCGATTGAATGTCGATAGCATGGTCGAAAGTTTGTACTGCGCCATATTCGGTCGAATAATCACGAAGGTCACAATCAGTATTGGCTTGGCAACCACACTCTAAGCATCGTGCTGCTTCAGCGATTGCATCAGCATTATCAAAGCCAGTCTCTACTTCATCAAAACTCTGTGCGCGCTGTTCTGCGGTGAGCTCCGGCATGATTTTACGCGCGACTTTTTGTAGATTCTCAAATTGCAGCGGATCTATTTGCTTAAGCTTCTTCTCTTTACGTGAATTAAATGGAGTAACAGGGATATTTTCCATGTCACCATTGAAGAAGCGATCCATGGCTTCGGCTGCGATACGTCCATCACCAACGGCTTCGACTGCGGTGGCTGGGCCACGACGAAAATCACCAATACTGAATATGTTGCCCGTTCCGCTATGCATTGTTTCCGGATTCGCGTCCGCCGTATTCCAGCGAGTTAATGGAATTTCGAGTGATTCGTTATCCATAAAGCTCAGGTCTGGCTTTTGTGATACTGCCGCAACCACCGTATCAAAAGCTTCTGTGAAAAATTCACCTGTCGGTTTTGGACTGCGTCTGCCAGATGCGTCTGCTGGACCAAGCTTCATGCGCTCTAATCGAACTTCTTTGACACGGCCATTGTCGTCGCTCATGTTTTCGACGGGGTTGGTTAAAAAGTGAAATTTCACCCCTTCATGTTCTGCTTCTTCAATTTCGTAATCTTCAGCAGGCATTTCATCGCGAGTTCGACGGTAGATGAGTGTAGTGTCTGCGCCATCACGTACTGCCGTTCTTGCGCAGTCAATTGCAGTATTACCACCTCCAATAATGGCGACTTTTTTACCCGTAGTATAAGTTTGTTCAGTTACATAATCTTTTAGGTAGTCAACACCAAGATAACAACCATCAAGTTCGCTTCCGGTGTAATTCATCTCTACCGCTTGAGATGCACCAACCGCGAGACAAACGGCATCATAATCTTCACTCAAACTTGATAAGGTAAAATCAACACCAAGTTTTTTGTTGCACTCAATCACCATGCCATTGCGGCACATTAATTCTATCTCTTTATCGAGAATGCTTTTAGGTAAGCGGTATTCTGGAATGCCATAACGCAGCCAACCACCCGCTTGAGGCATGGATTCAAATACAGTGACTGAATAACCTTCATTTGATAGAAAATAGCCCGTGGTTAATCCGCCAGGGCCACTACCCACAATAGCCACACGTTTATTTTTGTCGGCTTTCTTCGGTGGTGTATAGCTCTCTTGGGCGGCTAAATCGGCATCTGCGGCATGTCGCTTAAGTTGTCGAATTGCGATGGAATCATCCACTAAACCTCGACGACATTCGGTTTCACAAAAAGCAGGACAAACGCGGCCAATTGAGAGAGGCATAGGAAGAGTGCGTTTGATGACCTCGATTGCTTTTTGGTGATCGTTTTGTGCGATATGGAATAGGTATGATTGAATATCGACACCCGCAGGGCAGGCGGTTTTACAGGGTGCTTCGCAATCTGCATAGTGATCCGTCATGATACGGTTTAGCGCTTTCTTTCGGTGAGCGCTCAGAGCCTTAGATTGAGTAATTACATTGAGCCCATTATAGACTTCAATCTCACATGAACGTTTTGTTCCGCCACTTTCCACTTCTACGACACAAAGATCGCAGGGCACTTTATCCGCCGTTTTATTGAGTCCGCATAAAGATGGAATGTCGACACCACAGACTTTGGCTGCTTCGAGTAAAGTTTGCCCTTGTTCGGCAATTCTATGTTTACCATCGATAACTATTTGAACCATACGTTCCTCGCTTATTGAATGCGGATGTGCCTCGAATGAGTAATTCTCGATTACTTTCAAAGCTTTATATTTATTCTGGCATGTTGCGTTCAATGCTATTAGCTCGTAGTAGACCTACATGGGAGCTATTCCCTATTAACCATAATAAAATGAGGGTGAAATGCGTGTGACATTACCCTCATAATCCGCACTCTGTCTAGGGTTAATTTTGCATATTTGTCGTATTAAACCATCTTATTGATAGAAATAAGAATAGTTGCGATGTGGACTCTGAAAATAGACTAAAAGCTCTATAAAAATAGTGAGATAAGTCAGTAGAAGAGGAGAAAAATTAAGCCTAATTATGGTAAGAGATAAGAGATAAGAGATAAGAGATAAGAGATAAGAGATAAGAGATAAGAGATAAGAGATAAGAGAGGGCGGCCGTGGATGACTGATGAACCATGGCCGCGCTAAGGATGCTTCTTGCTTCGGTATTTTGAGATATTGCTAATTCAGTTGTTTGGTTACTCGGCTAACGCCATGGCTAATAAACTAATAGGGTGAATCGTTTCGAGTTGAGTATTTTCTTCTATCTGCCATTTACAGGTTTCGCAGTCAGTGATCGCATAGTCCGCTTCTGATGATTTGATTTTCTCAAACAAATGAGAGCCAATCTTCATTGAAGTGTCGTAGTTTTCCTCTTTGAATCCATAAGTTCCGGCTAGCCCACAACATTCGCTATCAAGAATAATAACTTCTAATCCTGGAATCATTTTGAGCAGTTCAGTGGTAAAAATCACGCCGCCGCTGCGCTCTAAGTGACAAGGAGTATGGTAGACAATACGTTTATTTATTGGCTTCATTTTTGGCGCGTTACCACTCATGAACTCTTTCAGAAGGAATCGTGTGACGTACTGGATTTTTTGTGCAACCTTACTGTTGTCGACACCAAGCACATGTGGGTACTCGGTTTGGAGTGTAAAAGAGCAAGTTGAAGACGTAGAGAGGATTTCAGTTTGGTAGGTCCCAACCACTTTTTCCATATTCTCAACATTGAGTAACGCATTTTTTCGCGCTTTATCATGAAAACCGTTGGCAATCAGAGGTACGCCGCAACATTTCTCTTTATCAAGCAGGCGCACACCAATGCTCATCGCGTTCATGACTTTGATGAAATCTTTTCCAAGCTGAGGGTGGTTATAATTGACGAAACAGCCATGAAAGTAACTGACTTGTCTTGGGTAAAGCGGTTGGCTCGTACAGTTCTGCTTAAACCAACGACGGAACGTACCGTGAGAATATTTCGGGAGCGATTTGTGATCGTGTACGCCAATGGTTTTGTGCATGACTTTCTTGACGATATTGATCGACGTTGCCGCATTGACGATAGGCGCGACAGGGGTCGCTATGGAGCCGAAAAGATCGGTATGGCTGAGCACGAAATCTCTAACCGTTTTTGGGTTGAGTTTTCTTTTTTCGTATTTTCCTCTCGCAACCGCGATAATGTCGCCAATCTTAACGCCAGAAGGGCAGGCAGTTTCGCAGCGTTTGCAGTTGGTGCAATACTTGAGTACATCGTCGTAATAATCTGCACTCTTAATTCGTAGGCGTTCACCATCTGGACCGCACTGTTTTGGGCCCGGGAAATCAGGGTTTGCTTTCGCAACAGGGCAGTAAACCGTACATACTGTACATTTAATGCATTGATCGAAGCTGGTGTCTTTAGACGCGTTTTCTATGAAGGCTTGGCTCATAAACACACCTCATCTGTTGTTTGTTCGTTTTGTGGTGATGGCTGTTCTGATTTGTACTGTGCAGGCTCATCAGTTTTAAAGCTGTTATCTGTTTTAGATCTATTATCTGTTACAGAGCTGTTATCTGTTATAGAACTATGGTCGAATGACTGAATGATCGCTTCACTGATGGAGTGGGCGGTACTGATCGCAACGCCACTGCCACTTCCTTCTACGACAGGATTGTAGTGAGCCAAAATGGCCCCTGCGCAGTAAACGTTATTCAGCGTTTTGCCTGCAATAGAAGGGCGGAAATGTTGATCGGTTTCAACACCAAAGCTCATGAATAAGTGGCGTTTATCGGTGAAGAAATCGTGTTCACGCCAAGTTTCACGAAGCCCTGCGTGGCAAACATCTAGGTTAAATACGGGCTCGCTTATCTCCTGATGCCCGGCGATTAAACCTTTGCTGAAGAAACTACCAGAAGCAAGAATGTAGTGTTCCGCTTTAAGAGGTAAATCAGACAGGTTTTTGGTGTTTAAAATGGACAACTCAGTACCATTCTCGGTCTCATTGATTTCTCCACCAATCGCATAATCACCTTTTAAAAGCGTGCCGCCTAAACGGATGAAAGCTTGGCTCATTGTCTCTTCGACGCGAATCCCTAGTAGTGATGGCGGCATGGTGGGAACTTCATGGAAATTGAGTCCTGTTCTGGCTTTGAGTTTCGTCATCAAGGCCAAACCGTCACCGTTACCCAAAATGGCAGGTAATACAACTAAGTCATCTTGACTTGCGTGAGTCATCAGTTGATCGGCAAACGCATTGAATTCACTTTCATCTTTCAACACTCTAGACAGGTCGATAGAGCGAAGTTCATGCGGGTTACGCTCCATGGTTTTGAATGCGTTGATAGAGACATTCAAGCTAGAGACTTCGATCCCTTTGAACATCGGATCTTTTGCTAAATTGTCGACGGCAATCTGTGGTTGAAAATCGCGGAAGCCTTCAATGGAGACCATCATTATCTTTTTGAATGCAAGGCTCGACGCTTGTGTCGTCACTTGGTGTACAAAAGGTTGCGACATCCACGTTGCTTTCAATGTTCCCATAGGGGTAATGCGAAAATGATTTTCACCATTGGCTTGTTGATGCAAAGGTAAACCAAGTTGCGTTAACTTGTGTTGGTACCAATTGAGTGCATTCTTAACCTTCGCTGCACCTAACTTCGCGTAAGGATGAAGCGGAAAGTTCTGTGGAAATTGCCTAATTGCATTTAATGGGAATTGAACGGCTTGGTGATCGGGGGTTTGACCAAGCAGATCAATGGAGCCTGATGAAAAATGCATGGCACTTTGACCTTGGCTAACCAGTACTGTTTTCAGGCCAGCTTCTAAACAACGTAATCCAGCCGTATAGCCTGCAACGCCACCGCCAATAATCGCCACATCAAATTGAATCATACATTTCTCCTAATTTATTTAGGCTGATCTCGTCTTGATTAACCTCGGTGTTCTTATTTTCTTCTGTTTGTGGTTGAACCGCTGGTGGAATATCGCCAGTGCCAAACAAGCCTTCATAAATCCAGTAGCTGAATTCCGCTTCTCTAAGGGCATCGCCCCAAAAAATCGGTTTGATCCCTTTCCATCTCTCTTCTAAAAAGTGTTTCAGCAGTTGGCTAGACTCAGTACCCGATGCATTGCCGTATTCTTCAAATAGGCTTGCGGCACGATAGGTACATAGTTCACCTTGGCATGGGCCCATCCCTAGACGGGTTCTGCGCCTTAGATCTACAAGATTGTGAACATCAAGGTTTTTAATCGCGTATTCAATTTCGCCAGCGGTGACCATTTCGCATTCACAAATGACGGCTTGGCTTTTTTTATCATCCGACAAGAAAGCTTCTGCGCGCTCTCCGTGACGATAAATTGCCGATTCATATACAGGTTTAGCCAGACTTGCCGTGTGTTTCTTCTGTTTTGGCGTTTCATTTGAGCCTGGAAGAGGGCGCAGGTGAGTAGTACATGGCGCAGAGTTATCCAGTTTATGAGCAATCAGATCAGTAGCGTGTTCTGCCATGAGTCGATAAGTCATCAACTTACCGCCGGTGATTGTTGTTAGGCCATTCAACCCATCGCGCTCGGCATGGTCTAGGAGAACGATACCTCGACTAATATTGCGACCACTTCCATCATCATCAACGGCCACAAGTGGACGAACACCAGCATAGGCTCTTAGCACGCGAGTGTTTGCCATGATTGGAGCCAGTTTTGCGCCTTCTTCTAATAGAATATCGACCTCTTTATTGGTGACATGGAGATCGTCGATTTGGTCATAGTCGATATGTTCAGATGTGGTGCCGATAAGTGAGATGGTATCGCCAGGCACTAAAATGTCGGCATCAGAAGGTTTACGGCAGCGGTTGATGACAAGATTGTTGATTCGGTAATCCAAGATCAAGAGTGACCCTTTTGCAGGGAACATTTTGATATTGAGTTCCGCATACTCGCAGATATTTTGTCCCCAGATCCCAGCAGCATTGATCACCTCACGTGCGATGATCTCAAATTGATGATTATTGCGCAGGTTGAGGCAGCGCACTCCTAGTACCGTATCGCCCTCACGAATCAGCGAAGTAACCGTTGTATGAGTGAACAATCGAGCACCATGTTCTTTGGCATCTAGAACATTTGACGCACATAAACGAAAAGGATCGAGCGTTCCATCAGGTACTTTGACTGCGCCAATTAGATCAGGGTTAACGTTAGGTTCAAGGGCGAGAGCCTGTTTGCGTGTCAGTTGTTCGGTTTCAATCCCTGCGTGGTTACAAGAAGAGATGAACTGTGATTGAAAGGATAATTCATCTTCTGGGAGTGTAATAAAAAGACCACTTGTGTCTTCGACGCAATGTTTCGCAATTCGCTTAAGGTTCTGATTTTCTTGGATACACTCTCTAGCTGATTCAGGATCAGTAACCGCATAACGCGCACCTGAATGGAGTAGGCCGTGATTTCGACCTGTGGTTCCTGAGGCGATGTCATCTTTTTCCAAGAGGATGCATGGAATACCGCGTAAAGCACAATCTCGCATTATGCCGGTTCCTGTTGCACCCCCGCCAATAATGACGACATCAGTTTCAAAGCGTGTCGTAGTGGTCATATAAAGCCCTGCATCAAATAATTAACTTACGAATAGTGTGTCATTTTTGGAAGTTAATGTTCGAGAGTTGGCTCACAAATGTTCGTTTGAGCATTTTATGGAGTGATTGAACTTGGCGTAAATGTAAAATAATTGAATGAATCAGGTAATTTTGATCGTGAATTTGATCTGATGCGTTTTAGTTCGATCTATAAACACTTGTTTTGTATGTGGTTACTTGTTAATTCATTTTGTTTACACAACTGTAAATAGGTCTGCAGGCCATGAAAACATTAGCTTTGTTGGTTTCTATAAATTTCAATATGGAAAACTGAGTGCATAAATTATAATTTGAAAAATGCTCTTTATGGAGTTAAAACTCTAATATAAAGAATGCGTCATTTAACAAAAATAAGTCATATTTGTTAAAATTTTGTGCTCGAATGCTCATTTTTGTTGGTTGCTTATGTTCGTGTTCGTTTTTATGTGCACAATGTTCTCCGTGCACTGGGCGCACATTTACTATAAAACGGACAAGGACATTTATCATGACACAAAACAAACAACACACTCTCTTAGGAGAGTGCATAGCCGAGTTTATCGGCACCGGATTGTTAATCTTTTTTGGTGTGGGTTGCGTGGCAGCGCTAGTACTGACAGGGGCTGAATTCGGTCAATGGGAAGTCAGCATCGTTTGGGGTTTTGGTGTTGCAATTGCTATCTACTGTACCGCAGGTGTATCAGGTGCACATATCAATCCGGCAGTGACCATTGCACTGGCGGCCTTCCATGGTTTCGACAAGTCTAAAGTGGTTCCATATATCATGGCACAAATGGCAGGCGCATTTTGTTCTGCTGCGTTGGTCTATAGCTTATACAGCAACTTATTTGTTGATTACGAAATTGCGCACAACTTTGCTCGTAGTAGCGAAGAAGCGTTAGCAACAGCCGGAATATTCTCTACTTATCCAAATGCCTCCCTCTCTTTCTTTGGCGCTTTTGCAGTTGAATTCGTAATTACCGCCGTATTAATGTTCGCAATTTTGGCTCTAGGTGATGAAAATAATGGCGCACCGCGTGGTGCAATGAATCCTCTATTAATTGGTGTGTTGATTGCTGTGATTGGTGGCTCTTTAGGTCCACTGACAGGTTTTGCAATGAACCCTGCTCGTGACTTTGGTCCAAAACTATTCGCTTTCTTTGCTGGATGGGATCATGCGCTAACGGGTGCGAAAGATATTCCTTACTTTATTGTTCCAATTCTTGCTCCGATTGCGGGTGCATGTTTTGGTGGTTGGCTATATCCAAAAGCGATTGGCGCGTATCTACCAGTAACTGGCCAAGGTTGTACCATTCCAAATCAGTGCGATACGGAAGAACAAGCAGAAGAAGCACGAGTTTAATTTAAGATTGTTTTGTGATTTACGTAAAGTGAGTGTCCATAAACTTGTCTTTCGTGAAACAAATCGTCTCCCTACATATAATAATGAATAGAAGAAACAAAAAGGAAATTACCATGACTGAGCAAAAGTATATTGTAGCCCTAGACCAAGGCACTACTAGCTCTCGCGCTGTTATTCTGGATCACGATGCCAATATTGTGAGTGTCTCTCAGCGTGAATTCACCCAAATTTATCCTCAAGCGGGTTGGGTAGAACATGATCCTCTAGAAATCTATGCTACGCAAAGTTCGACCCTAGTTGAAGTGTTAGGCAAGTCCGGTATTCGCAGTGATGAAGTGGCCGCGATTGGTATTACGAACCAACGTGAAACCACCATTGTTTGGAACAAAGAAACAGGCAAGCCAGTTTATAACGCGATTGTTTGGCAATGTCGTCGTACCGCGTCTATTTGTGAAGAGTTGAAATCTCGCGGGTTAGAAGAGTATGTCCGCGAAAACACGGGGTTAGTTTTAGACCCGTACTTCTCTGGTACAAAAGTAAAATGGATTCTAGATAATGTTGAAGGTGCGCGTGAAGATGCAGAAGCGGGCAAGTTGTTATTTGGTACGGTCGATACTTGGTTAGTTTGGAAAATGACACAAGGACGCGTGCATGTAACTGATTACACCAATGCTTCTCGTACTATGCTGTTCAACATCAATGACCTTTGCTGGGATGAAAAACTTCTGAAAGAGATGAATATCCCTCTTTCTATGATGCCTGAAGTGAAGCGTTCTTCTGAAGTGTATGGCAAAACGAACATTGGTGGTAAAGGCGGGACTCGTATCCCAATTGCGGGTATCGCGGGTGACCAACAAGCGGCATTGTACGGTCAAATGTGTGTTGAAGCAGGACAGGCGAAAAACACTTATGGCACAGGCTGTTTCTTGTTGATGAATACCGGGCAAGAAAAAGTAACGTCTAAAAATGGTCTGCTTACCACATTAGCTTGTGGCCCTAAAGGTGAGCCTGCATACGCACTTGAAGGTGCCGTGTTCATGGGTGGCGCTTCAATTCAGTGGCTACGAGATGAAATGAAGTTACTAGCGGACGCAAAAGATTCTGAATATTTTGCAACAAAAGTAGACTCATCAAATGGTGTTTATGTGGTGCCTGCATTTACTGGTCTAGGCGCACCGTATTGGGATGCTTATGCACGTGGCACTATTGTTGGTTTAACTCGTGGTGCGAACTCTAACCATATTATTCGTGCAACATTGGAAGGGATTGCTTACCAAACTCGCGATGTGTTGGATGCAATGCAAGCTGATTCCGGCATTAAACTTTCAGCGCTTCGCGTTGATGGCGGTGCCGTGGCAAATAACTTCTTAATGCAGTTCCAATCTGATGTGCTGGATACTGAAGTTCATCGCCCTGAAGTCACCGAAGTGACAGCGCTTGGTGCGGCTTACCTTGCTGGCTTAGCGGTAGGTTTCTGGGATAGTGTGGATGAACTGAGTGATAAGGCCGTTCTTGATCGCAGCTTTACGCCTCATGAAGACGAAGAGAAGCGTGCTCGTCGCTATAAAGGTTGGAAACGAGCGGTGCGTTGTGCTCAAACATGGGCTGAAATGCACGACGAAGATTAAAAGTTGATGCGCTAATTTAAGTGCAAAGTAACTCACTCTAAGCTAAAACCGTATTGTCTATGATCCGATAGATGATGCGGTTTTTTTGTTTGAGAATTTGAACGCTGAAACCCGAAAACCGAAGCACGAAAGTAAAGAGTGCCTTAATATTCGTTCTAAAGAGAAAAGGCTAGAAATGACGGTGCATGTCTAGCCTTGTGATCTTGACGTTACTAATATTTGGGCTGTTTGGACAATAATCCGATTATGCCCCTATCACGACACCCAAGCTAAGTAGGGCCATGATCATGATAGTTAGCACGCCAATCAGTGGGCCGATGAACTTAAGCCATGAAGAGTAGCCAATTCGACCAATGGCTAAACCACCCATTACCACACCTGATGTCGGCGTAACAAGATTTGGTAAACCTGAAGCTGATTGGAATGCCGTTACAACAAGCTCACGACCAACGCCAGCAAAATCGGCTAATGGTGCCAGTACAGGCATAGATAGTACGGCTAAGCCTGATGAAGAAGGTACGACTAAACATAACACCGCTTCAACCCAGTAGATGGCATTGATGAAAGTGATCTGCGGTAGGCCAGCTAATAATCCTTCTGCATAATTAAGAATGGTGTGAGTGATATTACCGTTATCCATGACGACCACTAACCCGCGAGCGATAGCGATAATTAATGCGACACCGAGCAAATCACGGGCACCATCCACAAAGCTATTGGTGATATCGGCTTCTGGCATTCGAGCAATTAAACCGACAACAATACTAGAACCAATGAATAGAGCGGATAATTCTGCCATCCACCAACCTGCAATAGAGACGCCCCACATCATTACGGCGAAGGTTAATGCAAAAATGGCTAAAACAATCTTTCTAGTGGCGTTCAGCTCAGGCACAGCTTGAGTTTTACCGTGCAAGAAGTGCTTTTCATTCGCTTCTTTTTGGCTTGCTACAATAGAGAGTGAAGGGTCGCGTTTGACTTTCTCGGCATAACGCATCACGTAAATGACGCAAACAAGCCAGCCTAACACTAGAATCGCTAGTCTTAGCCCAATACCATCCATAAAGTTGACTTCAGCGGCGTTAGACGCGATCACTGTTGCGAAAGGGTTGATGGTTGAGCCTAAACAACCTATGCCTGCACCGACCATGATAATGGCGACACCAACAATACTGTCATAACCCGCGGCGATCATAACGGGGATAAGCAGGGCGTAGAACGGAATTGTCTCTTCTGCCATACCATAAACGGTGCCACCAAGAGCGAATAGACCCATTAAAATTGGGATCATCCACTTCTCTTTGCCACCTAATTTGCTCATTGTTCCTGCTATACCAGCATCAATGGCCCCCGTATTGGTCACAACCGCTAAGTACCCGCCAATCACCAGAACAAATAGAGCCACATCTACAGCGCGAGCGACGTAATCATTCGGATCGTAGAACCCTTGAATGGGCGCCATGAGTATGTCGACGATCCCTTGTGGGTTCGCTTCTACAGTATGGTAGGAGCCCACAAGGGGCACCATTCTACCTAGCGCTTCATTGGTCTCCATTTGGTATTGACCCGCAGGGATCAACCAAGTAAGGGCGGCCATGACTACGGTGAGTAGCATCAAGATGGTATAGGCCGATGGAAACTTCATTGTCTTCATTTGAAAATCCTCTTCGTATTTTTATTATTACGCGACAAAGTTCATGATCTCGGTGACAGACATGCCAGCAAGCCCCATCTTTTCCAGAGTTCGTCCATCCTGAAAATAGTTGGTGTCGTTATACGCGTTATCGATGTGTAGGCAAGCATTCACTAGTGGGGTTGGGATGCCCGTTAACTTTCCTAATTCGAAACAGGGGACGAGTAAGTAAGCGGCATCTTCGGTGATGTAGCGATTACTCGCAGAATTTGGCGCACTGTTAAGTTTGCCGTGGGTTTCGGAAGTGCGATTAATTTCGTAAACCGTTTCACATTGCATCGCATACAGTTCGTTCATTGCATCAAGCTCAGGTTTAAGATTGAGATTCAGAGCTTTACCCACCGCTTGGCGCTCTTTTTCCATTACTGCTGCCGCTTTTGCCGTAGAGACAGAGCAACAATCTTTGTAATAATTGAATTGGCCATCAAAGTTTTCGAGCAGACCCATATTGAGGGTGGTAAGCAGTGGATGCCCGCCGAAGTTGATGTTTTCTAATCCTGCGCTAATCACATTCGAAAGTGGAGTCAGAGGAAGCGGCATCACTTTCTGCATTCGCTCAATGGCAGCCTCGGTTTTATTCGCAGGAAATGCCGCCACCGGAAGAAACTCTTTCATGCCTAAAATAGCCAATTGAGCCGGGCCTACAATACGGGTTGCCCAAGGGATAGAGATGGCATCGACAAAGGTAATATCGAGGTCTTTATAACCATGAGATTCTTTAATTTGATTAAGCACCAGGGAGCCATAGTTACCAGGCATCAGCATGATGGTTTGTCCGTCACGTAGATGAGGCAGCATAGCGATGAACAGCGGCTCTTGAGCAAACGATGGAACCGGTAGAATCAACAAATCAGAATAGTCGATGGCATCCTTCAGCTCTCTTGTGATCTGATCGATCGCTTGGAAACCTGAAAAATCGAGAGGCACAGCATTAAATTCGGCGAGGGCTTCGATGCCGCCACGCTGCTCAATATCGGTTAAAGGTTGATCAAAACCTTGAGCGCCATATAGACACACTTTGGCGCCATGAAGAGAAAAATGATAAGCAGCAGTGAGGCCAGCGTTACCGGAACCGATGATGGATACATGAGAAGTCATGTTCATTCCTTTATGTGATTAAGTTGATAAACACCATAAAAAGGAACGACTGGAATGAACATTGCCGAAGGCTGAGGTCAGTATGCAAAAAAAGTATACTGACCGAAGGGTTGAATTTAAGTTGTTGATTTATATTTCAAATAATAGAGGTTTAGATATTATTCGTTGAGTGCCATTATGTGACTTATCTAGTTAGCCATCTATTAAGTCACGGGTGGGACCTATTTTTAGGTAGATATTCATTGAGTCCGCAAGCAGTAAGAATTCTTCGATGAAGCGTTCCGCATGGCGATGAATCGGCTTTAAAGCGGGATAAAGGATGTCGAATTCGAAGGGTAGGCTAAATGTGAGAGGGCGCATGACGACATCGGGATGCTCGCTTGCCATATGAGCGGTGAGCGGATCGGTGATGGTTATGCCAACACCTTCTCGAACTAAAGCTGCCGCAGTAGAAGCTAAAGAGACTTCGACTTGCTCAATAATAGTGAGGTCATTGCGGCGTAATAGCGTGTCTATTTGTCTTTGAATGTGATCTTTTTCGTAACGGATGAGCACTTGATCAGCAATGTCTCGAATTTCGATATAGCTCTTCTCTGCCAGTGGTGACTCTGCAGGAAGCAAGCAGACACATTCACAAGAGACACGCTGCGCAGTGATACCAGCTAATGGTTTATCAATGAAAGCGAAACCAATATCTGTGGTTTGGCTCTGAACATGGCGCAGAACATCTTCAGAACGATAAGTTTTGAATCCAACTTTAACCTGTTGGTTCTGTTTTAGAAATGTGGCTAAAATCCGAGGAAGAAAAGCATTGGAAAGCAAAGGCATCGCTGCGATGTGTAACGAACCAAAATGTCGATTGCGGATGGATTGTGCTGCACTATCTAAACCATTCATGGCTTCAAATACTTTGGATACTTCTAAGTAGAAAGCGGCGCCTTCATCGCTGAGCGTAAGGCTGTTACGTTTCCGACTAAATAGGACAAACCCAAGACGAGATTCAAGAGAAGAGAGTAGTCGACTTACCGCAGGTTGACTTAAGTTGAGGCGTTCAGCTGCCGCTGTGATCGTTTTGCATTCGACAATGGCTTGAAAAGCGTTGAGTTGAGAAAGTTTCATACACGTCGATCTTGAGGAAAAAAGTCACATTAGCAATTTAGTTATTAAAAGTCTTTGATAACGAAAGCAGTTTGAAATGAAAAATCATAGTTAGCCACTTTGAATTAATGTCGCGTTTTTTTAATACAAAAAAGCCCTAACAACATGATTGTTAGGGCTTTTTAAAAATTCGGGTCTAAAAAACTAGGTCTTTAAAAGCTTGATCTTTAAAAACTTAAGCGTTATCAGTTGCTAGTGTTTTTTTTTCTTGCTGCATTTTCATTAAGAAATATACGTTAACGCAAGCGATGAAGCCATTTGTTAGTACAACAGGGAATGAGTCAATCATTAGGCCGTATGCTGTGAATAGACCACAACCAACGAAGTTAAGTACGCGTAGACGAACGATGTCTTTCATTGTTAGTGAAATAGCAACCATGATCGATGCTGCGTAACCTAGGATTTCAACCATATTAAATTCCATTGTTTTTCTCTCTTAATGTTTGCCGATGTTGTGTCGGTACCAATTCATCTCTTCTTGAGATAAGTGAGGAAGCTCCGTGCCTCGATTGGACTGGTTATATTTAACTATGACGAACTATAACAAGGGTAAATGTGTGATGAAAGCCCCAATTTTGGGTTAGGAGATAGTTAGCGATTACGCAAACGATTAATTTCTATTTACAAAAATATTATTACCATTTTTGTTGGTGGTTAGCCCATTTGTTTTCCTTTCTCTCTTATCTTTGCTTTGGTAAAATGCCGCGCTTCATACTGTCATGGCGTGCTAATACCCAAGACGAGCGTATTATTCTGAATGAGAACTTCAATGAAAGAGACTCAAGTAACGATTGGGTTGAGCAACCCTAAAAGCCCATCCAATGTTGGGGCAGTAATGCGTGCCGCTGGGTGCTATCAAGTTGATAATGTGCTGTATACAGGCCAACGCTATGCCAAAGCGGCAAAATTCCAAACGGATACCAAAAGTGTCGCGCGTAAAATACCACTCACCGGTGTGGAATCGTTGCTTGATGATCTTGCTGAAGATGTAAAAGTGGTGTGCGTAGAGCTGGCAGAAGGTGCGGTTTCTCTGCCTGAGTTCCAGCATCCAGAGAAAGCTATCTACATATTTGGCCCAGAAGATGGTTCAATCACGCAAGATGTAGCGGATCGCGCAGATCACGTTGTTTATGTCCCAACGGTCGGTTGCATGAACCTCGCGGCAACCGTCAATGTTCTTCTTTATGATCGCCTAGCAAAGTCGGTCAACATAGAGAAAGGGGATGAGTTAATCCGTAAAAGTCGTGATAACCGTAATCATCTTCAAGTGAAACAAAAAACCGAAGCACAAATAGAAGCCTAAACTTTCAATACTGATATTGAGAAGTTTTTGTGTGTAAATGAAATTAAGTCTTTCTATTTATTGATAAATTAATAGAAAGACTTTTTTGTTGGCCAAAGTGAATTATGCGTTTGAACGTATTAAAATAAATCACTAGACGACTGGTCTATTTTGAAATAAGATAATCCCATGAACATACAAACTAAAGATACACGTCAGCACATTATTGATACCGGTTACGAGTTAATCGTAGCAAAAGGTTTTTCAAATGTGGGGCTGTCTCAGCTTTTGAAACATGCTGAGGTACCAAAAGGTTCGTTTTACCATTATTTCAAATCAAAAGAACAATTTGGTGAAGCGTTGATCGCCGACTATTTTTCACTCTATGCAGCACGACTTGATGAGCTTTTTGAAAGCAATGAAGGGCAAGCGTATGATCGGTTGATCAGTTACTGGCAACGCTGGATTGATATCAGTGAAGGGAAGTGTGGTGCTCAGAAATGCTTAGTTGTTAAGCTAAGTGCAGAAGTCTCCGATCTTTCTGATTCCATGCGTGTAGCATTGTTGACGGGTGCTAATCGTATCATTCAGCGTATCGCAGACTGCATTGAACAAGGTAATGCCGATGGCTCAATGAACGTTGAGGATAGCCAGAAGAGTGCAGAGTTACTGTACAATTTGTGGATCGGAACTAGCCTGATGAGCAAACTCTCTCATTCCCTGACAGGATTTGAGCAAGTGATGACGATGACGCAAAATGTGCTCACTGGAAAAATAAAGCTGTAGAGATAGTTTGAACCGAAATAGACATACAAACTGCGTAACATGATAGAACCCCCGTCGATTTGATGACGGGGATTTTTTTGAATAACAACTAGACGACTGGTCTAATTGAGCGGTCGATATCAATTCTAAGTGGACTTAGGTTCAGGAAGCCAAATTTGGCAAAGAACCTAACAAAAAATAAAAATAGGACGTTACCTTATGACTACGCCAAATAATGACAACTCACGTATTGTTTTAGCTTCTCGACCTGTAGGCGCTCCAACACAAAATGATTTCCGCCTTGAAACTGTGGTTAAACCAATCCCACAAGAGGGTGAAATGCTGCTACGCAGTGTCTACCTATCACTAGACCCATACATGCGTGGAAGAATGAGTGCAGCAAAATCTTATGCTGATCCTGTTGAACTGGATGACGTCATGGTTGGCGCGACGGTTTGTCAGGTAGAAGAGTCAAACAACGCTAATTTTCAAGTGGGTGAATGGGTTCTGGCATACACTGGCTGGCAAGATTATGGCGTATCAAATGGTGAAGGTCTGATTAAGTTAGGTCTGAATCCGACCAATCCGTCTTATGCATTGGGTATTATGGGGATGCCGGGATTCACAGCTTACATGGGGCTGTTGGATATTGGTCAACCAAAACAGGGTGACACTCTTGTGGTTGCCGCTGCGACTGGCGCTGTAGGAGCAACGGTTGGACAAATTGGTAAACTAAAAGGCTGCAAAGTCGTTGGTATTGCGGGTGGTGAAGAGAAGTGCAGCTACGCAAAAGAAATCTTAGGTTTTGATGAATGTATCGACCATAAAGCGGACGACTTTGCAGAGCAATTGGCTGCCGCTTGTGATAAAGGCATTGATGTCTACTTTGAAAATGTGGGTGGTAAAGTTTTCGATGCCGTACTTCCACTGCTTAACACTGGCGCGCGAGTTCCGGTTTGTGGCCTGATTTCACAATACAACGCCACCTCATTGCCTGAGGGCCCAGATCGTATGTCTATGCTTATGGGAACATTGTTGGTTAAGCGTATCAGAATGCAAGGTTTCATTATTTTTGATGATTACGCACATCGCTATGATGAATTCGCACAGGATATGATGAAATGGTTGATGGATGGAAAAATCCAGTACCGTGAACATTTAGTTGAAGGTTTAGAAAACGCGCCAGAAGCTTTTATGGGTCTACTTGAAGGTAAGAACTTTGGCAAACTTGTTGTAAAAACAAACGAAGCATTTTAATAAAAAGGATTGATAGATGATTAAATTACACCACCTGAACAAGTCACGCTCAAAACGCATCCTTTGGTTATTAGAAGAGCTAGGTGTGGACTACCAAGTTGTACCTTATCAACGAGATGCGGTCACTTTTCTTGCGCCACCTGAGTTGAAGGTTGTTCATCCACTAGGAAAATCACCTGTCATTGAAGATAACGGTATGGTGATCACTGAGTCAGGTGCAATCACTGAATATCTCATCGAGACTTATGGCGAAGGTAAGTTTGCTCCACAACGTGGTACTCAAGCGTATATCGATTACTCACAGTGGCTCCATTTTGCAGAAAGTTCAGCGATCCTTCCTCTGCTACTTAAGTTGTTTGTAGAGAAAGATGGTTGTGAAACAAACTTCCTTGCTGGTTACGCTGATGTAGAGATTGCGAAAGTGATCGGTTATTTCGAGCAACGTCTTGAGGGTAAAACATACTTAGTAGGTGATTCACTGACAGGCGCGGATATGATGATGTCATTTATTGTGGAAGCGCTTCAAGGACGCAATGCATTAGGTCTTTATCCAAACATTGCTAAGTATGCAGATCTTCTTGCCAGTCATCCTGCCTATAATAAAGCCGATGAAATTGAGATTAAGTACTCATAACATTCATCTAAAATAATAAATTGAGAGCATTTCTTACCCTTTGGTGAGAAGTGCTCTTTTTATATCTGCGGTTAAATTTTAGCCTGTCATGAGAAAGGTTGAGCGTAAATAGAACTCAAATGTCACTAAAAATTAAGCTTTTAGAGCTAAACAAAAAATAATTTTGGAGTTGAGGGTGCGCTTACTTGTAAATACATGGTTTAAAACGCTGTTTTGGCCCCTTAAAATCCAGATTTAGAGCTTTTTAACTTGTTGTTTTTACAATGATTTAATTGGTGGTTTTTTGCTGCTTCCGGATGGTAGTCTTTGTGCATTCGTTAAAGGGAACCTGAAATGCTAGAAACCAATAAAACATTTGTTAAACACGACTTTTCACATCAGGATTTACGAGATGCTCAATTTGAAGGGTGTAATTTTTATGACTGTAATTTTTCCCGTTCAGATTTAAGAGACGCACAATTTATTGATTGCAGGTTTATCGAGCAAGGTGCCGTGGATGGTTGTCGTTTTGATTATGCCGATCTGCGTGATGCCAGTTTTAAACAGTGTCAGTTAGCGATGGGCTACTTTGTTGGGGCAAACTGCTTCGGAATTGAACTAAGAGGGTGCGATCTGAAAGGGGCAAACTTCTTAAAAGCCAGTTTTGCGAATCGAGTGAGCCATCAAGTCTATTTTTGTTCTGCTTATATTACGGGTTGTAATTTATCGTATGTTAATTTTGAACAGCAGTGTCTTGAAAAATGTGACCTATTTGAGAATCGTTGGACAGGGGCAAATCTACAAGGGGCCTCTTTTAAAGGATCAGATTTAAGCCGAAGTGAGTTTTCCGAAGAGTGCTGGGGGCAATTTTCAATGCAGAATTGCGATTTGACCCACACAGAACTCTATGGGTTGAACATAAGAAGGGTCGATTTAAGTGGTGTTAAAATCTGCGATTGGCAACAAGAACAGTTGCTAGAGCCTCTTGGCGTGGTCGTTTTACCCAGCTAGAAAGATGAAATATAGAATAAATGTCGAGATGATGCCCTTTTGTGATCTGAGAGGCTCTGAACGCGGATTAAGCTTATGGTAATATTATGGATGTGAGCTTAAAAACTTAATTATTAAGGTATCAGATGTCGTCAGATCATAATGGCTCAAGTGCGGCCTATGCACGTAAAGAGAGTGCATATCGAGATAAAGCACTAAAATTGTATCCTTGGGTTTGTGGTAATTGCGCGCGTGAATTTGTCTATTCAAATCTTCGAGAGTTGACTGTGCATCATAAAGATCACGATCATACTAACAACCCAGAAGATGGCAGTAACTGGGAACTCTTGTGCCTGTATTGTCATGATCATGAGCACAGTAAATATACCGACCATGATCGTTATGGAGCGGAAGCAACGGCGAAATTGGATGATCATCAGAATGCAACGCACAATCCATTTGCTGACTTAGCAAAGATGATGAAAAAATAAAGCGATTAAATAAACGGGATCCATAGATCCCGTTTATCATTTAACAGACACCGACATTAAAATTACCTATATCTGACATAACACACCTCTCACTTGGGGAGAATTTCTGCATCTCGCATGTAGGAAATCATTATGGAATTCATAGAAGAAGATCGAGTCGCACTGTATGACACTTGGATGTCTCAAAAAGCTAAAATGCATATCACGCAGATGGCGATGGCAAAAAAATTAGGACTCTCTCAAATTGAGTTTTCACAGTTAATTCGTGGTGGATCTCAGTTAACTATGGGGTTCGTGACTCAATTTTGCCGTTTAATGCGGGTGGAGCCAACACAGATTTTACCTAGCTTGATAAAAGGTGGGTTAGGTGAAAAACAAATTGTTTACTTGCGTAATACGATATCGGTAGATGGCACTATTCAAAATGTTTATGTTGAAGGCAATCAGGTGATAGTGGAATATAGCCACTTAGTTGAGTAGACGCATTAAGCCGTTGTTTTTAAAATAAAGGCTTGGTGGGTTGGCTGGAATTGATTGATTTGAATGATCGCCAATGTCAATTTGAGAGGAATTAACATTGGCATCGTTGGTAAGGCTATCTGAACTCACTCGAACTGGTTTAACAGTTTAGCAGTTTAGCGATTTAGCAGCTTGGCTCAATCTCAATAGCAAAAATACCGTGGATAGGGATCATCTCTTTGTATTCATGGAAACTATTCAGTAATACGATACCTTCTTCCTTGGTATCACATAGAGTGGATAGCACTTCCATGCCTTCGCCATCTAACAATGCGCCTGCATCAGGGTAACAGCGAACGGCTTTCACTGTGACAGAAAGAGCATCCGGCTCAATAACGTCTAGTCCTATAAATGGAGGGCCAGAAATAATTTGAAATTGAATACGGTCGCCCGCCTTTAACTTATCGTATTGAATCGATTCATAGCTGTTATTCGTACGAATTTCGACTTTTTTGCTTCCCGCAACAATTGCTTCTAACGGTTTACGATAAATTTCTAATTTGTAATCTGACATATGGTCTTTACCTTAAATATCGGTGTCATCGCAAGGACGGGGTTCATTAAGCTCTGCGTAGTAATGCAACAGTTCAGTTAACTCTTTAACCCAGCCCAAAGCATCACTTGGTGCTGTTTTTAGAATACTTTCGACTTTAGAACAGTGTGTCTCAAGCGATATCGCTTCTTCCAAGTGAAAAGAGATGGCATAAAAATGCCACAGCACTAAGCGAGTCATACGTTGGCTATTTTGCTTCGCATTGTCCGAATCATCGAATGCCTGTTGGATTTCACTGAGTGCAATTGCCGTCATTCTTAGCCTTGCATCAAGTTGAGCAGACATCATTCGCTCTTCACTGCTCACTTCTTCTTGCTCAAATGTGAACAACTCTGTCATGACGTCTTCTGGAACCATTCGACTAATCATACGCACGCCAAATTCTTCTAACTCGTGGCGTGGCATCGTCATTAAACATTGAAGCGCGTAATCTCGGACCATTTTTATCTCAAATTTTAAATAAAGGAGGGCGGGTATTTTATGCTTTATGGCGTGTTTTTCCACGTTAGTTTTAAAATTGCAGCAAAAAGGGCGCATTAAAACAAAAAATATGTGAGCTAACCTAGCAGTCTTGAAGAAATCAATAGCAAGACAATTAAACTTGTCAATCGATAGTTAAAAAATTGTTGTTTAATGTTATATTGTCTCAAATTTGAAAATAGGAGCTCAAGGATGAAGCTTTCGATATCCAGTAAGTTGCAACTCAGTTTTTTGCTACTTGTCGTACTTTTTATCGCATCCGCTAGTTTTACATATCGAAGTGTATCTGTAGTCGAAAAGAATACACAGTCGTTGTTACTATCTGATTTGCCGACAGTCGATACCAGCCGCGCCATTGGTCAATCGATACAAGCCTCTTTATCAACGGTACGTGCTTACATGCTATTAGGCAGCGATGAAGCGACGGGATTAGATCAATTAAATCAGCTTGATAACATCATACTTCAAACGGACGAAGCGCTTCCTACGCTAGAGCTACTGCTCGCTTCCGATCAATACTCAAAGATTTTACAACAGTGGCAAGATCTAAAACTGGCGATGACCGACATCACCGAACTCAGTCATAGTGAAGAGAACCTCCCTGCCCACAGCCTGTTTATCTATGAAGCGGCACCGATAGCGGAAGTGGCGCTTGATCAATTGCAAGGTCTAATTAATGACGAATCGTCGAATAAAGAGGGCGGCGATCGTAAGCGATTATTCAAACTGTATGCTGATAGCTATACATCGCTGGCGAATGCTTTGGCGTCGATGAGAGATTTTCTTTTGTACGGCCATCAAGACTATTTAGACAAGTACTTCGATTTCATTAAAGCGCATAACAAATCCGTTGCCGAAATTGAATCCAAAGCGTTCTTATTATCCGATAGTGATCAGAGCTTGTGGTCGCTGTTTAACGAAATGCAGCAGTTGTATTTCCCTCTGGCCGATCAAGTTATTACGCTGCGTAAAGGCTCTGATTGGAATAAAGCCAATGCGTTAATGGCGAATAAAGTTATTCCATACGCATCCCAACTGAATCAAAGTTTAGAGCAAGTGGTTCGCGCTCAACAGCAACAAGCTGATCATAGCGGTCGGGGCATTCAAAATAATGTTCAGCAGGTGATTACATTACTGATTGCTGCTGCGATCTTTGTATGTATTGTTGCTGTCGTCATTGCCCGTTATTTAGGGAAAAGCATTGGATTACGTGTGGCAGAAGTGTCGCATCGAGCTCAATTAATTGCAGAAGGTGACGTTTCGCAACCTGCACTGGTGGTTTCAGGACAGGATGAGTTGGCAAGTTTAACGGTCGCCATAAACCAAATGAATGATTCATTGAGGGATATCGTCCAAGGTGTCACGGAAAAAGCTGAGCAAGTAGAAGGCAGTATGGCTGATCTTTCTGACTGCAATGAGAAGACTTTAAACCAAGTGGCTCAGCAGAAAGCCAATATCGATCAGATGGGGCATGAAATTCAAGAAGTGTCAGTTTCAGCAAATAATACCGCTCACCTTGCCCAGCAGTCAGTGAGCTCTTTGACTGCATCTAAACAAGAGCTGTCCCAAGGGGCTTCCGCTCTTGAGCAGAACAGAAATACTATGAATCAGTTGCATCATACTATAGATAACGCGAGTGGCTTGGTGCATGAACTAAGTAAAGAGAGTGAAGCTATTGGTCGAGTGACCGAAGTGATTGAAGGGCTTGCGGAACAGACCAATTTATTGGCGCTAAATGCAGCGATAGAGGCGGCGCGAGCGGGAGAGCAAGGCCGAGGTTTCGCGGTGGTGGCCGATGAAGTTCGTTTACTTGCAACTCGCACCACAGAATCGACAACCGAAATTAATAGCATAGTGCATGCAATTCAATCGTCGACAACCTCAGTTGTTCGAGAAATTGAACAGAGTCAAGGGTTGGCAAGAGAAGGAGCAGAGCATACATCGGATGCGGTTTCACGCTTAGAAAGCACCACGAATCAGATTGAAGATTTAAATGCTCAGATGATGGATCTTGCGGCCGCAGCCGAACAGCAGTCTAGCGTTACCCAAGCGATCACTAATTTAGTGCAAGGGGTAACAGAATCGGTAGATGGTGTTTCACAAATCAGCTTGGATTCAAATGCGACAAGTGAGAGGGTGAAAGAGCGAGTGATCGAACTGAATAGTGAGATGGCGAAATTCAAGCTGAACTAACTTATTGCAAGCTGAACTAACATATTGATAGAGGATATAAAAAGCCTTTCCACTCTTAAGTCGTGCTTACAAGAAAGAGCTTAAGAAGGCTTTTTACTGCTAACTATTCACTAATAGCCTTTGTTCTATGACAAAGGCTGTTTAAAACTATACCGCCATTGGAAGGTTGTCTGCTGGTGGCGAGTTACGGTAAACACGTTTAAGTCCAACAACAACAAGCAGCGACATCGCTAACATTATTCCGCCTACTGGAAGTTGATCTGTGGTTGGCAACATAGAAGCCACCATTGTTGCAAGACCTGCGCCTAGATTCTGCATTCCACCTAATGTTGCACCTGCTGTGCCTGCGTGACGAGGGAAAGGAGAAACCGCCCCTGTCGTCGCAGCTGGAAATAGAATGCCAGCACCAAGAAAGTAAACCGTCGCACCACCCACAAGAGATACCGCATTGGTATACCCAAATAGGCCAGGAATAAGAACAATCAATGCGCCAATAATAATGGCATACAGTCCGACAACTAACGATGTTTTTTCCGACCACTTCATTGTTAGCATGCTCGATAAACCAGCACCCGCAAGGTAGCCCGGAATTGGCATGATGAACAATAAACTCACAATCGTTGCTGGTAAGCCCAAAGTACCTGCCAATAACACACCTGCTGCCGCTTCAAATACAGCGACACCTGCAAATGTAGCCACTAGGCACAGTAGAAAACCTTGGAAACGACGATCTGATAACACAAATTTATAGCTTTCTGTTACTGGCTCAGCGTGGCGTTTTGTTTTTGGCAGTGTCTCTTTCATACTCGTCATCATGGTGATCACTACTGCGAAGCCAAATAAAACCAAGAATAAGTAGCTCGTTCTCCATCCAAACATTTCAGTTAAGAAGCCTCCAAGCAATGGTGCCATCAGAGGAGAAAACATCACACACATGCTGATCAGGCTGTTAGCTTTATGTAGTTCTTTACCTTCAAAGCAATCACGAGTCAGTACGCGAGACATTGCGCCGCCACTGCCAATGCCTGCACCTTGAACAAAGCTACCAAATAAAAATAGCGAGTAGTCTTGAGCAAACAATGTAATAAGCGTGCCAATAATGTAGATCGCTAAACCTGAAACGATAATCGGTTTACGCCCTAGACGATCAGAAAGAGGGCCGTAAATGAACTGCGATAATCCATAAGGGATCAGGTAGCAAGCCATTACCGCTTGCAATGATGCCGGAGTAACTAAGAAATCTTTTGCCATGTGACCAATCGACGGTACATACATGGTTTGCGTCATTTGTCCTACTGCCGTAAGAATCGCGATAAGAAATGTAAGTCGCACTAAAGGGAAAGACGCAGACATAAGTTAATCTCCAACAAAATAATGAAAAGAAAGTAGAGCAAATGAATGAGTTTGACTTAAATAATCTAACACTTCATGAATTGGTTGCTCTGCGAAGGCGCGAGATATTAAGGCTAGTTAGAGATATAGGCAATTAAAAAATGTGACATGGCGCACTATATAATTCTATGCTTCGGATTAGAAAAATTAATCATTAAGGTTTCGTAATTGTTGGGCTCTAACGGTTGAATGTTGTATGTGGTTAACGATGTGGAATTAATGAAGAGTAGGGCGGATATTTATGCGTTTTGAAGTGAAAGAGGTATAAGAATGAGAGATAAAACTTAGGTCATTGATGTATTGATTATGTTGCTAATGTTCCTTGCGACATATAACGACTAATATAGAGAAACTGCCGTTAAATTAACCGTAAAAGGGCATGCATTCAGCTTCTACTTTTCATGGATTTCATAACCGTGTATAAAGGGAAAAGACAACAACTAATAGTGAAGATGAAATGATGAAATTAGATAAGCTGGATAACAAAAACAGACGTATTAGAAAGAAACTTTACCTAGGTGAATTTGCTATTCTTGGTTTTGACGTCAGCTGTAAGACATCAATTACTGATTTTGATAGCTATGACAAATTTGTAGATGAGTTCATTGATTACATTGATGGCATCAACCTTTGCTTTGGTGGCGGCGGTTTGGAGTTGTTCGAAGGCTTCCTATGCTCAACTGAGCGTTACAAATCAGTAACTGAAGAAGAGCAAGCGCAAGTTATCGCATGGCTAGAAGCTCGTGAAGAAGTGAAAGAAGCGGTTGCAGGCCCACTAGTGGATGCAAACTACTTCTTCTAGTTTGATCTGTTGATAACCAAAACGGTCACTGTAATAAAGAAAACGATGAAAGCCGCTTAAATTGAGCGGCTTTTTTATGCCTAAATGTGCTTGATGAGTAAATGCACTAACAACATTCATTCGTTATACGTTCGTTTTTGCTTAATACATTTAAGAACATGTGATTAATACGTGTTATTCGCTTAAGGCGGACTGCTAAGTTTAATGCTTTCCTAGGTTTGTATTTTTAATATTATCAATAATTCGAATCTATGCGATCCATATGGAAATATTTAGCCTTATAATCTATTTCCTCTATTTCCTCTATTTCCATAAGGATAATGGTTAAACTAAAATTCATATCACATAAGTTTCACAATCTGATACAGCAGAGATATTATTAACTATAATAAATATGATATTTTATTGCGTAACCTTTGAATGGTATTTTGTTGATAACGGACGTCATGTGAAGCAAAACTTTAGGGATCGAGCAGAAAAAATATATCAGTACGCAGAACCAAATTTGATGATCGTTGGTTGGATGGGCGCAATTGGATATCCAGCATACTATTTCGTATGGAAATTCCTTTTCCCTCAAGATTATGAAAGTTTGCCTATGCGGCTTATGTGTAGTGTTTTTTATTCTATTCTATTAGTTCGCCACGCATTTCCGCAAAGGTTTCGCCATTTATTACCCTACTTTTTCTTATTCTCCGTGGGGTTTGGTTTACCATTTTTCTTTTTCTATATGCTATTAATGAATGGCTGGTCAACGATCTGGGCGATGTCTTTCATGGCGGCGAGTTTCTTACACATTCTTCTTGTGTTTGATACTAAAGTCATCATCGGACAATCGATTCTTAGTGTTGCCTTCGCCTATGCGCTAGCGTGGTTCAATAGTGGATACACATTAGAAGTATGGGTGAACTGGGCATATACCCCTATCATATTGTTTACCTATGTATTTGGTAATTTGTGTTACTTCCGAAACCAGAATGAACATGAAAGCAAAGTATCGCTCGCAAAATCGTTTGGCGCTGGTATTGCACATGAAATGCGCAACCCAATCAGTGCGATGCTTTCATCTATAGAGTTAATTCGTGGGCATTTGCCAGCATCACCTTTAGGCTCAAAAGATGATCGCACTATATCTCCTCAGCAGTTACGCCACCTGAATGAAATGCTAGATGATGCCCAGCAGATCGTCGTCGCGGGGAATGAAACAATCGATTTGCTCCTGACTTCAATTGATGAGAATCAAATCTCTAATAATACCTTCCAGAAATACAATGTGTATGACGTCGCTGAAGAAGCGGTTAGTCAGTTTAGCTATAAAGCGAAGCCGGATAGAGAATCTGTACAGATTGAAGGGGATAAACACTGTGATTTCTTTGGTAGTGATGTGCTGTTTAAGTATGTCATTTACAATCTGCTAAAAAATGCTTTTTCACATCGTCGCCAAACGGATGCAGCCATTGTAATTAAGATCATACAGTCAAATAACACGACAATCATTAAAGTTCGAGATAATGGTATTGGGATTTCTGATGAGCAGTTGAAGCTCATTTTTGATGACTTTTACACCTCGGGTAAGAAAGGGAATTACGGGCTGGGTTTGCCATTTTGTAAAAAAGTACTGAAAGCCTTCTCTGGCAGCATCAAATGCAAATCAAAGCTTGGCCATTGGACTGAATTTAGATTAACGATTCCGTCTTATTCGTCTAGCCAAAGTATTAGCTTTAGGAACCAAGTTCTGGCAACGAAGAAAATTCTATTTATCACGGGAGTTGAACTCCATCCGTCACGTGAAGTCATGAGTGTTCTTAATGATTGTTCATTATATTATGGTTTCAGTTTAGAAATGTTGAATGCAGAACAGGCTTTGGTTAAAGAGGAGTATCAGTTTGAGTACGACTTGATCTTAATCGATGGGCGAATGGTGGAGCACTCATCTGTCGCTTGGTCTACGCTTGAATCGCGCTTACACTTTACAGAAGCTAAACTGGCCATGTTTGCTTCACCTGGAGTATCAAAGCGGCTGCAATGTGATAAAAACTTGTGGATTGAATGTGTTAATCAGATTGAATTTCAAAAGTATCCTACAAAAGTTTTGTCTGAATTGTTATTTGAACAGAAAATGATAGGGCAACCAGATGTTGCTAAAGAGAAAAGGAAAATTGATGCTCAAATCATGTTAGTTGATGATAACGCTTCTGTGCGTTCACTCACCACCTTAATACTTGAGCAACAAGGTTTTAGTGTAATTCAGGCTGAGAATGGAAAACAAGCGTTAGATCTATTGAGTAAAAACCAGATCCAATTAATCTTAATGGATGCGGAAATGCCTGTGATGGATGGCATAGAAGCGACAGAAAGAGTGCGGTTGTTAGGCTATACTGATTTACCAATTATTGGTTTCAGTGCAGATGCGAGTACAACAATGATTGGAAATATGCTCGATGCAGGTATGAATGACTATGTGAGCAAGCCAGTAAAAAAAGATATATTGATTAATAAACTCATTGATTGGATTTAAATATAGGTCTTAAATTCAAATTTAAGACCTATTTAATTGGTGTGGCTTAATCTAAGAAATACAGCTCATCATTATTTATAGCCATATCACAGACGTGTATGATTTTATTTATATCGTGTTCATTAAGCTTTGAATGTAAAGAAAAACGGAAGTTATTTTTACTTTTTAATGTGGCAGGTGAGCAAAATACGGACCCTATGACACCATTGTTATAGAAAAAATCACGAACTTTTTCTGTATTCACTTCATCTCCTGTTTCTAAGCTAATAATTTGTGTTTCACTACCAATATTAAATCCTAATGATCTGAGAGCGTTTCTTAATTTCTCCGACATTGAAAACAAGTTAGCTCTTTGAACATCACTTTCGATAATGATGTCCAATGTAGCGTCTAACCTATCAAGTTCATGAGGTAAAAGCGCAGAGCTGAAAATTGCAGGGTTAGAAATAAAAGGCAGACATTGTGCCAGTTTGCCGTGAGATAGAACCGCACCAGCACGATAAGCGAAAGTTTTCGCTAAACTGACAGTGATAAAATCAACTTTATGGCTTAGGTTAAGCGAATGGACTAAACCTCTACCGCTTTGGCCGATAACACCAAGTGAATGAGATTCATCGACCACAATCGCGCACTCAAACTCTTCCGCTATCTCTACTATTTCTTGCAGTGGCGTTACGCTTCCACGAATGCTGTAAATTGAATCTACGAGGATGATCCCTGGGCCGTGGCGTTTCACCAACTTCTTTAAGTGGCGGACACTGTTATGAATAAATGGATAGATATCAGCGCCAGCAATTCTTGCCCCTTCCCAGAGTGACATATGAGCAAAAAAGTCGATATAAACCTTTGTATCCTGTTCACAGATGGTTTGCAGCAGGCCGATATTGGCATCCCAACCTGACTGGCAGATATTACAATCTGCGAACCCAACATATTTTGCAAGGTTAGATTGGAATGAAGGAATATCACTTTCATTTTGAAGAAATACACCAGACATAACAACACTTTCGTTATGTTCTTGTATTGCAGTAATGTGCTTATCTTTGAGCTTTTGATTACCAGATAAAGATAAGTAGTCATTACTTTGAAGAAAAATGGAGTCGATATCAGGTATATTACCCAGAACGAGATGTTTTCCATTGACCCGTGGTTTAATATTGTCAGACAAATAACGGTCTAATTTGTTTTCTATTTTTGTTGGTAGTGGCTTAACACTATTAGGCTTTTGCATAATCTATACTCTATGTTTTATTGAATTAAATGCAGTGCCAGCTGACCAATATAGATTGCAATAATGATTATTACATATCACGTCTTATTAATTAAATTCATTAAACTAATTGCAAAATTAAATATTGCGTATTTAAATTCTTATGTTCGGTTTGTACTCCTTGGGGTCTAAATTATTCATTTATGCAGGGTTTTTTACAATATTTATCATGTTATTTCTCTTTTAATAGCAATGATTTATACCAGTGTTATTTCATTTATGTGTGATAAATATAATTAGTGAACTTCTTTAATAAATTAAACATAGTAGAGATGTAAGTAATATTTGTCTTAGAGCCCGTTGATATGTTCAGCCAAAGCCATTAACCTGATAGACCTTATGTAAGAATAATAAAATGATAGGAGAAAGTGCATGGGAACCAAAAAGGTCGCTTTTATTGGCTTAGGGGTTATGGGCTATCCAATGGCGGGACATTTGAAACTCGCAGGGCATGACGTTACCGTCTTTAATCGTTCAACAGAAAAAGCACAATCATGGGTGGAGCAATATTCTGGTGATTATCAGAGTTCACCGAAATTGGCAGCGGAAGGTTGTGATATTGCGTTTGTTTGTGTCGGCAACGATGATGATGTAAGAAGTGTTATGTATGGTGAACATGGCGTGATTGCAGGCTTGAAACCTGGTGCAGTTATCGTAGATCACACGACTACTTCGGCTGATCTTGCTATTGAGCTAGCAAAAGCATGTGCAGAACAAGGGCTTCGTTTTGTTGACGCTCCGGTCTCTGGTGGACAGGCTGGTGCAGAAAATGGCGCACTTACAATTATGTGTGGTGGTGAGCCAACTATCTATGAGTCTGTTTCACCAGTAATGGATGCTTACGCAAAACAGTCAGTATTACTTGGCGAAAACGGCCAAGGGCAGCGTTGTAAAATGGTAAACCAAATCTGTATCGCTGGTGTGCTGCAAGGGTTAAGTGAAGCGATCCTGTTAGCAAAGGAAGCTAACTTAGATATTGAACAAGTTACAGATGTATTAAAACATGGTGCAGCTGGATCTTGGCAGATGGAAAATCGTGCTGTGACAATGGCGCAAGACAGCTTTGACTTTGGTTTTGCGATAGACTGGATGAGAAAAGATCTTTCTATTTGCTTAGATGAGGCGAAGCGTCACGAGCTAGATTTACCACTGACAAAAACGGTAGATGCTCAATATGAAGCGTTGCAGAAGATGGGACTTGGTCGGATGGATACGTCGGTATTGATAAAATCACTGACACAATGATCAGTAGCAAATACCTAAAACATTGATGAGCCTAAAACATTGATGAGATAGACAGATTAGTTGATGCACTCTTTTATTGCTTTAAGCCAATGTTCAATTGGTTTGATTCCGATACGGTGAGTAAAAGTTTGCATCAACATCGTGACTAATAGCGCGTTGCTACACTATGGTCATGTCCCTACTATTATTTTTGCCCCCATACATTACTTACCCAGCCGCCAACATGTTCGTCATAGTGATTGCCGCTAAACTCTTGCCGATGTTCAACCATATGGTTTGAATTGGGCCGAGACTCGAGAATGTGTGAAATGTGTTTCGCCATCGGATCGTTTGGACAAGCTGCTTGGTTTCTGAGTGCAACCTCTTTGATGATTTGTAATCGATAAGATGGATTCATCCTTTTCATTTTACTCTACTCCTTGGTTGGTAATTTACTAAATTTAGAACTGCGAAGTCGTTTCGTCAAATTAGTAGTTGGAAATAAAATGAAGGTGTATTTAGGTGTTTAATAAATTAAGTAGATAAAACAATCCGTTATACTTTTAGTTATACTTTTAGTTATATTTTTTATTATGTTAGTTTATTTAGCTTAAACATAAGCCCCTGTTTTATAGGGAATAAATAATTTATAAAAAACTAGGCATTATTAAGAGTGAGAGGTGTGTTGCTAGAAGTTTTAGGAGGATATTGATGGTAATTCATGTGCTTCAAAAAAGAGAAGGGCAGACGTATTATCTGCCCAACTAGGTTTAACGTCGACGCTTATTTGGTCTAGGTGCCGAATCGTTATTCTCTGTATTACGCTTATGCTTGGGAACATAATTTAATATTGAAATTGGTAGCTCTTTGCTTGGGACAAACCCTTCAATTTCTTTACGAGTGATTAAATGCCCTAAACGACTTTCAATCATACAAAGATTCTTGAAGTTATCTCTGGAAACTAAAGAGATCGCTTCACCTACAGCACTTGCACGACCCGTTCGGCCAATACGGTGGATGTAGTCATCAGCCGGATAAGGAAGATCATAGTTTACCACTCGGCTGAGGTTATCAATGTCGATACCACGAGCAGCCACGCCGGTCGCAACAAGGAACTTCACTTTGCCCGCTTTAAATTGTTCTAACACTTGTGCTCGCACTTGTTGGCTTCGGCCACTATGAATCGCTTCTGCTTTAATCCCACGCTTTTCAAGTTGGCTGACAAGTTTGGCTGCTCCATGCTTAGTCTCGATAAAGATAAGAGCTTGGTCCCATTCACCATCGGTAATTAAATGGCTGAGAAGTGCTGATTTCTTATCTTTGTCTACCGCGACTAGCCATTGACTGATGTTGGATTTTGAAGCGCTATGCTTAGCAATAGAAATCTCTTCAGCATCATTAATAGCCGATTTAGCAAGATCTCTTACAGGATTCGATAAGGTAGCTGAGAACAGTAAATTTTGGATATCTTGTGGTAAACGAGCGATGATTTTATTGATATCTTCAATAAAACCCATATCCAACATGCGATCTGCTTCATCAAGAACCAGAGTTTCTACTTCATCAAAATGAACCGCGCGCTGACCATAAAGATCGATCAAACGGCCTGGTGTTGAAACCAGAATATCGACACCTTCGATAAGACGCTGTTTCTGAGGTGCGTAGTCCACTCCGCCATACATCGCCATCGATTTAATATCTAAGTATTTACCGTACTCTTCGATATTTTTGCTAATCTGAATCGCTAATTCGCGAGTTGGGGTAAGAATAAGCGCTCGAATGCGTTTTGCTCTTACAGGTCCACGGTTACTTAGCATTTCAAGTAATGGCAATACAAAGCTCGCCGTCTTACCCGTACCCGTTTGGGCTGCTGCAATCAGGTTTTTTCCTGTTAGTACCGTTGGTATCGCTTTTTCTTGAATTGGCGTTGGGGTTTTATAGCCTAGTTCAGCTACTGCTTTTAAAATCGGATCGCTTAATCCAAGTTTGGAGAATGGCATTGTGAGTCTCAATAAATGGTGATTCAATAAATAGACGTTTAACTGCGGTGAGTGCTTATTGTTAAATTATCGTTTAACAATAAGCACTGCTTGTCTACAGTTATCGCCGAAATTGGCGGCATTCTAGCATGAAGAAGCATAGGCCGCTCAAAAAAAGCATGCGGTGAAATGGAATGGTTAACGAGTTCGACCATTACGCTCAATAATTTGTTCGAGTGTTGAATGTAAAATTGTTCTATATGGATATAAGAGATTGAAAAATAGAAATTTCTTTATACAATCAACAATGAAATTACGAATAGGATGTGCTTTCTAGTGAAGAACTTTGATGTGAATTTATTACGAGTATTAGCGGTACTACTAGAAGAGCGAAGTGTAACCGCTGCCGCTGCACGACTGTACCTTAGTCAGTCTGCGGTCAGTAAGCAGTTAGCAAAGCTAAGAGAAACCTTTAATGATCCCCTGTTTGAGCGGGTTGCTAAAGGTTTGCATCCCACACCGAAAGCATTAGCACTGCAACCCAGTATTCATGAAATTTTACGTCGTATTGATCAGCTTGCTATTCCAACTGAGTTTGAACCTGAAAAAAGCCAGCGAACTTTCAATTTTGATTTAGTTGAAAGTGCTTATGCCGCAACCTATTCCCGTTTTATGCCGAGTCTTCTTAAGCAAGCCCCAGGGATCAGCATTAATAGCCGAACTTGGAGTGACGAGAGTTTACATCGCTTATTGAGGTGCGAAATTGATTTTGCCATTGGAATTTACGAGTGGGATGAGCGCGCAAAATCTCACTACATGACGATTCCAGATGAACTTCGCTATGTTGAACTTGCTCGTGACTATTCTGTTTGTTTGATGCGAAAGGGGCATCCTGCACTAAATGAAGAGTGGAATATAGAAACGTTTTTGAAATATAGGCATTTAGAAGTGACTATCGGTGGTGTCAGTGGATGGCTGCTTAAAGAGGTGCTCGATCTTGAACGCAAGAAGCTAGATAGTGCGGTGAATGTGTCTGATCTTCAAAGCGCCATTGCTTTGTGTGAACAGAGTGATCTTTTGATGTGCTATCCGGCGTCTGCTGTGAAGATGTTAATCAAAAATAATAGTCTGGTGGCAAAACCTTTGCCGGTTCAATTAGAGCCGGGTGGTTATTCGCTGTTATGGCATCGACATTTTGATAATGATCCTAGCCACAAATGGCTACGTGAATTAATTATCGATTTGGCATCTGGTGATATTTCGTCATCAGATTGGGGGTTTTGATTCGATCAACGTCAGGCACAATAGAGCTTATTAAATATACAAATGGCCCTGAATTAGGGCCATTTGTATTTTGCTATGGAACTAAGCTCGTGCTGATTATTGAATCTCAAGCAGTTCAATATCGAAGATAAGTACCGTTGCTGGCGGAATTGGGCCAGAACCACTTTTTCCGTAGCCTAAGGTGCTTGGTACAAACAGGCGAATCTTTTCACCTTCAACCATATACTGCACACCCTCTGTCCAGCCTTTAATGACTTGATTAAGACCAAATGCGATTGGCTCATTTCGTTCTACAGAGCTATCAAAGACAGTACCATCCATTAGGGTGCCATGATAATGCACTTTCACGCGGCTTTTAGCTGTTGGGTGCTCAGTTCCAGTACCTTCTTGTAACACTTGGTATTGCAGGCCACTTTCCGTTGTGATTACCCCTTCTTTCTTTCCATTTTCTACCAAGAAATCTTGGCCAATTTGAAAGTTGATATCAGCAGCTTTGTGATTATTCCATGTGCGATAAATAAAGAATCCAGCAAGTAGGAAAATGATAATTGGGAATACAAACTTAGTCATAATGATGTCCTTAACTATTATGGTTGAGTCAGAAGGTAAGAGATGGTGTGAGAGATAGCTTCAATGTTGTCATGTCCAGCGGTCAATACTTGGTACTTTCCTTTAACAATAAAAGTTGGTACAGAATTGATTTCGCCAGCAACCGATACGTGTTGAGCTTTTTCTAAGTAAGTAAATAGCGTGGCCTGTTGCTCTTTATTTAGTTGGTAAGGGCTTACAAGATCACGAGTTTTGAAGGCATTTTCAATAGCGGCTTGACGCTCTGTATTTGTCGAACCTTCACCCATTTGTACGGCTGCAAAGAGTTCATCCATAAATGCGTGATCAGGTGTGGTGTCTAACTGCATAACGGCGGTGTAGTAGATCATTGCTGCAATTTGAGCATTCTCATTAAAAGTAACATGTAGCTTATCAACTTTTTGAGAAGTCAAAGATTCTATCTGAGGTATAAAGTTTTCCATTTTACGGCAGTGTCCGCAGGAAAGGGAGAATACTTCAGTTAAAGGGGCGACATCATAGCTGCTAACATCATTTGGAAGTCTTTGAAATTGAGAACCTTCTTGAGGGACACTGTTTTCTGAGCAGCCAAGTAATAATAAGCTAGCAAGAACAAGTGCTGACAATCTTGAGATTAATTTAAACATAGGATTCTTTTTAAAAAATATGATGCTTGGATTTTACCTACTAAGTCATTAGATCGATACTGGTTTTTTTGTAACTTGTTGCAAATGACGGCCTATTTTGTCATCTAAGAACGTTTGATTCGATCGGTTTAGAAACGTGATAAAAACGAACTAAGTAGCAAAAAAATGCTTAAAGTTTTACCGCTGTGGTCGATATATAAATAAGTCATTCATAGAGCTGAATTGGAATGTGGTGCATTATGAAATACATAGCTGTCTTTTTAGGTATTCTCTTATCAGGATGCAGTAGCATGCCAACCATGTATGGCGGATTACTGGATGCTGCGCCTCAACACGATGGAGAGTTGCTATACCCTGATCGGGGAGTGGTTTCGCCTACGAAAAAGAAACACACAGTAGGTGGCCCACAAGGTCAACAGCGTCCATCTGCCTACAGTTCATTAGAGAGCTTCTTAGCGACTCGTGGTATTGATTACGAAGTCCTTCCTGGTAACTACGTGATGGTTCGACTAAAAAACCGTATTCAGTTTGAATCGGGCTCTGCAACGGTTTCAAGTTACTCAGAGCAGTGGCTAAATGAGTTGGGAAGCTATTTAGCACGTCAACCAGGAATTGATATTGTTATTGATGGACATGCTGACAATACTGGGAGCAATAGATTAAACGATGGGCTTTCAGAGTCGCGAGCTAAGCAGGTGAAGCTGTCTTTGATGAAGCAAAAAGTCGCCATGAATTCAATTTACACCCGTGGCTATGGTGAATATGTACCAGCGTGCTCAAACCAATCTAAAGTGGGCAAAGCGTGTAATCGAAGAGTTGAATTGATGCTGATCGTTGCGAATTAGTAATGCTGATCCACTATTCCTTCCTAAAAAATATCCAAAAAAGCCAAAGAATTCAAAAAGCCCCTAAACGTCAGTCTAGGGGCTTTTTACTGAGTGGTTAATGAGTGTTTCGATTGAATGCTTTACTGTCTGCCGATGCACGAACTCTACGACTTAAGCAAACTCTTTCTCAAGGTAAGCAATGATGTCTGAAGATTCATACATCCATTGAGTTTCACCATTACTTTCAATACGAAGACAAGGCACTTTCACGCGGCCACCACCCTCTAACAACGCTTGCTTATGTGCATCATCATTCTTTGCATCACGAAGGTCAATATTGATAGATTGGCGTTTCATTGCACGACGAACTTTTACACAAAAAGGGCAAGCTTCAAATTGGTACAGTGATAACCCTTGAGCTTTGGCATCAAGTTGTTTTTGAGCTTCTGGATCTCGCTTCATTCCTTTTGGTGTGAAAACTAAATTGAGTACCAGAATAATTCTGCCTAGAAACCAACGGATAAACTTCATAATTACCTTTACCTAGTTTAAATACATATTGCATACAATTTGGCAACATTGTACCAGTCTTACTTTATCAACAAAACTATTTATATATGTTTCAGCATCATGATCTATAAACGTTCTATCTTGTGCGTTTTAGATAGGTTAAGCCCCAAACGTTTTGCGAGTCGGGTGAGGTTGGCTCGATCGGTTTGTAATTGTCTTGCTGCCTGTGCCCAGTTGTAATTGGCTTGCTCTAAAGCAGCGATGATAATGTGACGCTGAAACTCATCTGTCACCTCTCTCAATCCTTGTGATAAGTCTACTTCCGGCTGAGTGGGTGAGCTATCAACATGCGTCGGTTTGGTCATGACTTCATCAAAGTGACCACAATCATCGGCATTAATGACCGTTACTTTCTTGTTATAGTGCCTTGCTTTAGCTTTTAAAGCCGCTCGGTTTATGACGTGTTCAAGTTCACGCACGTTTCCGGGCCATGAATAACTCATAAGATGAGGCAGTACTGCGGGGCCAAATTTGATCTGCGCAATTCCAAGTTTTCGTCTCGCTTGCTCTAAAAAGAAACCAGCTAAAAGGGTAATATCACCATCGCGCTCACGAAGCGGGGGGATGGCAATAGGGTAGACACTTAAGCGATGGTATAAGTCCGCTCTAAATCGGCCTTGTTCGACCTCTTTCTTGAGATCTCGATTGGTGGCGGCAAGCACACGGACATCAATCGTTTGGATGTTATCTTGGCCAACCGGTTGGATCTCGTTATTTTGCAATGCTCGCAGAAGTTTGCTCTGTGCAGCAAGGGGCAGTTCACCTATTTCATCGAGGAAAAGAGTCCCGCCATCAGCTAATGCAAACTTTCCTTGGCGATTTTTGTCAGCCCCAGTAAATGCGCCACGGACATGGCCGAACAATTCACTTTCTACTAAATTTTCTGGCAAAGCTGCGCAGTTTACATAGACCAGAGGTTTGCGTTTTCTTTGTGACTGGTGATGAAGGGTTCTTGCGACAAGCTCTTTACCGACTCCCGTTTCACCATGGATCAAGATATTGAAATGGGAAGGCGCGACGACTTCGATATCATTTTTCAACGCCACCATACTTGAACTGTGGCCAATCATTTCACCGCCATCTCTTTCCCACGCTTCTTCGTTAAGCTCTTCTAGAAGTTGGCGAGATTGCTTTGCTTGTGTTTCAAGCTGGGAGAACGTGAAGGCCATTTTTACAGTTGAAGCGGCAATGGCAGAAAGGACTTCTAGACTGCGCGCAGGGATAGCATTGAAAACATCAGGAGTGAGGCTATCGAGAGTCAAAACGCCCAGCAGTTTATCACTGAAGATAAGCGGCAGTCCCATACACGCATGCATGGGAAGATCGCCGTCATGATCAATAAGAAGACCATCAAATGGATCGGGAAGTGGGCTGTCTGAATCAAAAATGATCGGTGTTTTTGATTCGCATATTTCATTAAAGCGAGGGTGTTCACTGATGGCAAAGTGGCGACCCAATGTGTCTCTGCTGAGGCCCTGCATGGCCAATGGGACGAGGTAATCACCTTGTAATGAAAGGAGAGCAACACAGTCACAATGAATTGTTTTACGTATAGCATCGATAAGCTTGTTAAACCTATCTTGATCATTTAAGCCGCTTGCTAAACCTATGGTCATTTCCATCAGCGTGGATGCTGTAATATCTTGCATGTTAATCATTCTCAAAAAGACATTTTGCTATAGTAGTGTCATTTCGACTCAAATGAAAGCGGTCATCTTGACTTGTTTTTCTTTAATTTGGCGGCTAAACACAAGTAGATAAAGGTTTTTTGTTATTGGCACTGAAAATGCAATGTGGGGATAACGAAGTGATAATGATTCTTCGTTAATAACAGAGTGAAGAAAATTCACCGTTAAGTGTTCACTAACACTAAATCTAAAGTCCGCCTCAAATCGAGTTCACATTGAACAATGTAACCGTTTTGGGCTTGTTTTAATTCTAACTTTCACTTGCTCAACAGGTGAAGTTCGGTGTGGCGAAGCCATATACCCCAAAGATGGAGCATTTCATGCTTAATGAACAACATATCAATATTATTAAGAGTACCATTCCACTGCTTGAAAACGCAGGACCTGCATTAACGCAACATTTCTATCAGCGCATGTTTTCTCACAACCCTGAGTTGAAAGATATTTTTAACATGACTCACCAAAAAACAGGCCGTCAAGGCGTCGCTCTGTTTGAAGCGATTGCGGCATACGCAAAAAATATCGATAACCTAGCGGCATTAACGTCTGCGGTAGAAAGAATCGCGCAAAAGCACACGAGTTTCAATATTCAGCCTGAGCACTATCAAATAGTAGGCCATCACTTAATTGAAACATTGCGAGAGCTAGCGACTGAGGCATTCACGCAAGAAGTCGAAGAGGCATGGACAGCTGCATACCTATTTTTGGCACAAATCTTTATTGATAGAGAAGGGGAGCTATACCTTCAGCGCAAACAAGCGATTGGCGGTTGGTCTGCTGCTCGTGAGTTTATTGTGAAAGATAAAACGATGGAATCACAGCTCGTGACCAGTTTTGTATTTGAGCCCAAAGATAACAACACAGTGTTGGATTTTCACCCTGGTCAATATATTGGTATTGAAGTGAAGCCAGAAAACGGTCATTACAAGGAAATACGCCAATATTCACTATCACAAAAACCGAACGGAAAGACCTACCGTATTTCAGTTAAGCGTGAAGGTGTTAACACTGACAATGTTGGATTAGTGTCTAATCATTTACACGATAACGTTGAAGTCGGAGATAGTGTAAAGCTTTATGCTCCAGCGGGTGATTTTTACTATGTGGAACGTGAGAAACCAGTCGTTTTGATTTCTGCTGGTGTAGGCGTGACGCCAATGCAGGCCATGCTACAGAGCTTATCTGGCGTTGAAGATAAACAAGTGACATATTTACATGCTTGTGAGACTCAAGAACAGCATTCCTTTATCGAAGAAGTGAATGATCTGATTTCAATCAATGGTTGGAATCAAAAGACATGGTACCGCTGTAGTCATGAGAAAATAGCCGCGAGTCACCAACATTTTGGTGAGATGAATCTTGACTCGATTACGAGTGAATTGCCGTTGGATAATGGTGATTTCTATGTCTGCGGCCCTGTACCATTTATGGATTTTGTTGTTAAGCAGCTTGATGAATTAAACGTGCCACGTGAGCGAGTACATTATGAAGTGTTTGGGCCTCATGCAAACTTGTAAATATGGGTTGAGTCTAACGCCTTATTGATAAACCAGTAATGAATAAATTGAGTCACATGAAAAGTTAAGCCGTGTGACTCACCTTCATTGGCGGCTCTTTATTTCTACTTTGCATCCAGCTGTAGATACCGCAAGTGAATGGATGTGACTGGTCCACACTAAAACCTTTGGGGCCGATTGAAGAGTTACTGCATACACTATGTAATATTAACTGTTAAATAACTTATTGATTAGTAAACTTTCATTACCACCTTCCTTTCTGTTGAATACGAGTAATTAATAGCCGAGTGGCAGCATTTTATAAGAAATAGGTTGCTAAAAGTTATAACTTATATACAAATACTATGATTCATTGAACAATGACGTAGGAGTTCAGCAGGATGCGGACGGCAAATTCAGAGTATTTATTAGCGGCGTTAAGAAGTGTGATTAAAGCGAAAGGGCGAACTTACCGTGATCTTGCCGATCGCGTTGGGGTTCCACTTTCAACATTTAAACGTCACTTATACAGCCCAAACATCACTCTGGATCGCTTGTTGGATTACTGTCGTGAAACGGACACTACGCTTGATGAATTGCAGAAAATTGCCGTTAAATTGCAGCATGATAACGAAAGTTTTTTTAATCATACGCAAGATGAAGTTTTCTATAAATTCCCACACTTATATGACTTTTATCGAGAGCTGAGACACATAAGGCATCGCGATAGCCATGATTATATGAAAGAGAAACATGGGCTAGATGTCGCTTCAACCTATGCTTACTCTCGTGCACTTGAAATGCTGGGTTTGGTGAAGCTAACCGATGAAAATAAGATTCAATTAAATGGCCCATTTTACTATCGCTTTTCTAACGACTCCAAATTGAGTGCGAAGTATAAAACCATTCTAAAATCTCAGGCGTTGGAAAGCCCTAACTGTGTTCGTGTTGGTTTTTCTCGGATGAATTTGAAAGAGCCTCAGATTGAAGCGTTGAACAAGCTTCTTACTCAAGAAGTACTAAAGTATCATTCTGAGAATATGAAGGAAGAGCAAGATGGTGAAATGCGCAATGTATTGTTGTGTGTCGCCCCTCATGAAACATTGAACTTTTCAGAAGGCATTCAGCCACTACCAAATACATTTCTAAAACAGATCAAAGATGAGATAGCTAAATTAGAAGGTTAACTGCGTTTTTTTAGAGTTCGCGCATCGTACACAGAGAAAACAAACATGCGGCTTCCCCTGTATACGCGTTGTTCTTCTGTTATATCGCTATTCTTTCGACTTCCAAATGACAAGCAACACTATGATTAGAAGATCTCACTTTGAGATCAGGGTAGTGCTCCAGACATTCAGGTGTTGAAAATCGGCATCTTGACGCAAAGTGGCAACCTTCTGGTGGTGAGATCGGAGAGGGGACATCGCCTTTTAAAAGCTCTCTCTTTCCCCTTAATTTCGGGTCTGGAAGTGGAATCGCTGAAATCAAAGCGCGTGTATAAGGGTGTTGTGGGTTAGCAAAGAGTGATTGTGTATCGCTCATTTCGACCACCTTTCCTAAGTACATCACAGCAATATTATCTGAAATATGACGAACAACAGAAAGATCATGTGCGATGAATACCAACGCTAGATTCATGGTTTTTTGTAGTTCTAATAACAAGTTAATAATTTGAGATTGAACAGAAACATCAAGTGCAGATACGGCTTCATCGCAAATAATTAATTTTGGATTGAGAGCGATGGCTCTTGCAATACCGATCCTTTGCCTTTGACCACCTGAAAACTCATGAGGGTAGCGACTCTCTGCGGATTCAGGTAACCCGACTTTAACCAATAGGTCTCGTACTTTTTGTTTCCGTTCTTGTTTGGTACCAATGTTATGTATTTCAAATGGTTCCTCTAAAATACTCCCCACTGTATGACGGCTATTTAAGCTTTCCATTGGGTCCTGGAAAATGATCTGCATTTCTTTACGAAGTGACACCATCTGTTTCTGAGTGAAGTGTGTTATATCCTGACCGCGATAGATTATTTGACCAGAAGTTGGTTCGTGTAGTTTAAGTAAAGATCGGCCGAGAGAGCTTTTCCCACAACCAGATTCACCAACTAATCCAAGGGTTTCTCCTGCTTTAACAGCAAAAGAAACACCATCAACCGCATATACGTACTGAGTTTTTGTGAATAACCCGCCTCGAAGCGCGTAATGCTGCTTTAAATTCAAGACTTCCAAAATAGTTTTAGCCACTATTTATCCTCCGAAATGAGAAAACAGCTGACAGCATGCTCGTCACTGACTGGTGTGAGAGTTGGCACTGATTCAGCACAACGTGATGTTTGGTATTGGCAGCGGTTTCTAAATCGACAGCCAGAAGGCATATCATTTAAACTCGGAACTGAACCTGGAATAGTGCCTAAAATGGATTTTGGGGTACCGTCTATTCTTGGGATGGACTGTAAGAGACCTTGTGTATAGGGGTGCTTCGGTGATTCAAATAGAGTGAATACGTCAGCCTTCTCCACCACATGCCCAGCATACATGACGACAACTTCATCACAGCTTTCGGCTACGACGCCCATATCGTGGGTAATAAGGATGATCGCCATGTTGCTCTGCTCTTGCATTTTTGCCATAAGGTCAAGAATTTGAGCTTGGACTGTGACATCGAGAGCGGTTGTCGGTTCATCGGCAATCAGTATTTCAGGCTCGCAGGCAAGGGCCATAGCTATCATGACTCGTTGACGCATCCCACCAGATAGTTCATGCGGATAAACATTAATGCGCTCTTCAGCCGCTGGGATACCAACTCGTTTCAGCATATCAATCGCGGCAGATTTTTGCTCAGAGGCTGAAAGGTCAGGGCGGTGAAGTTCATAGGCTTCGCACAGTTGCTTGCCAATCGTATGTACTGGATTTAATGCGGTCATTGGGTCTTGAAAGATCATTGAGATCTCATTGCCACGGGTTTTATACAGAGCTTCTGGTAACATTTTGACTAAGTCAGTACCTTTGTACTCAATTTGACCAGATGTGACTTTTCCGTAAGGGTGAGGCAGAAGTCCCATGATCGATGCCGCCGTCACGCTCTTTCCGCAACCCGATTCGCCGACAATACCAATGGTTTTTCCTCTGGTTATATCAAAGGAAATACCATCGAGTACTTTTACTTCTCCGTCATCGGTTGTGAACGTCGTTTCCAGATTTCTTACCGATAAAATACAATCGTTATTCATATTGCTAATACAGTCCGTTATTGGTTGGCGAAACGATTTTCGATGCGAGTCACTGGTGGGAATGACTGTCCCGATTTAAGCGCTTTTTTCGTCGCTTTTTTCTCTTCTAAATCAATCCAGAAGAGTCCATACTCCATGCTTTTGGCATCAAGAATATCGCGAGATAGTGCCGTACCAATTGATTTTGGAAGTTTGACGTAACGCCAATGTGCTGCTCTTGAGAATGGGACAGAGTAGGTTGGTATGACACAATCACAATCCGCTATTTTCTGCTGGATAAGACGCGAAAGAGCGGCTTTTTCTTTTACATCGAACTCAGAATCATATGCTTCAATTAATTTATCCATCTCAGGGTTTGAATAATTGGTGAAGTTGTTGGTTTGTGGTTTTGCATTACTTGAATGGAAGTATTGCCAATAAACAGGAGTTGAGGGTGCCCCCATTCCTAAGAATGCTGCTTGATGTTTCTTCTCTAGTAAAGATTTAAAACCAGTCGCGCCATCGACTAACTTGAGTTCAATTTCTAAACCCGTTTTTCGAGCTTCTTCTTTTAGGACAATAACGCGTGGAGAGTGCATTTTTGACAGATAAGTCAGAGTAATACTTAAGCGTTCACCTTTGTCATTCATACGGATTCCATCTTTGTCTAGAGATGAGTAGCCCGCCATATCGAAGTACTTATCTGCAAGTTCTACGTCGAAAGGTTTTGCTTTAATTTGTTTGTTATCGTACTCACCGAAACCAGAGCCGAACCCTTGCTGGTGGCTATAATCCCCACGTAGCGCGATCTCAATCATTTTAGGAACGTTGAGTGAGTGAGCAATACCGCGACGAAGGTTTTTGTTGTTCATTTTATCAGCCGCAAGGTTAAGCCAAACGCCTGCTGCACCTTGTGGTGATTCGTTGAAGAACCACTCTTTTTCAATAAAGCCGCGTTCGTAGAGTTCACCTTTTGCTTTGTCATGCCAAATTGATGGGAAAACCATGTAATACGCATCAAGTTCTCCTTTCTCAAAATATTTGATTGAAATATCTGAGTCGCGAATCACTTTTAGGAGAATATTGTCGACGTTGTAACGGTGTTGATAATATTTGTTGCCGTATCCCCACCAGTTATCAACTTTTGACAACTTAACAAATTTCCCTTTTTTGATTTTGGATACTTTGTACGGGCCTGTAACGGGTTCTGCTTTCCAGTTGTAACGCTTAACAAAATCTTTAGTGATCCCTTTTGGATAAAAATGAGCAGGTTTAGGCAAAATATTTAAGCGCATCAGCAGTTCATCATTGGCTAAAGCATCGGCAGAATGAAGTGCGAATGTGGTCTTATCAAAAATGGTAATACTGGCGATTTTGTTCGTGTAATAGTCCTTGTACCAAGGCGCTCTTGTGTTATCACTTTTCATATAATCGAAAACGAAGCGGAAGTCTTCGCTGGTGACTGGCTTTCCATCTGTCCACCGAGCGGACTCATCGAGTTTGAAGTAGATGGTTTTTTGATCTTGACCAAATGCCCATTGTTTCGCGAGTGCTGGAATGTATTGACGTGTGTTGGGGTGCTTTTGAAGGAGTGATGGGTTTCCATCCATAATGAAAGCACGAAAGCTACCATTAGAGTCTGGCCCAACGGTGCGCATAGTGAGTGGAAAACTCGATAGATGAAGGCGATAAGTTCCACCTTGCTTCGCATTGTCATCAGCAAAGAGAGGTTGATCGTTATTTGTGATCCAGTTGAGGTCCGTCGGCAGATCTTGGGCGATGGCAAAACTTTGATATAAAAAGCTGAAAATCAGCAATAGTGTCATTGATATTTTGTTCATTTTAGCTCCAAAGCTATTTGAATAGGAGCGCAGCCTTGCGCTCATAGCATGATTAAATGTACCGAGTGTATTTCTTTGGGTCGAATGCCTCGCGAACACCTTCACCGATAAATGTCACCATAGTTAAAACTGAAACAATGGCAAACACCACTGAACTGATGATCCAATACGCATCAAGGTTTGATTTTCCTTGCTGAAGGAGATCGCCCCAACTTGGTGTCGGTGGCATGAGCCCTAAGCCTAAGTAATCTAATGCTGTTAATGTTGTGATATTGGCGACGATGCCAAAAGGGGCCAGCGTGACAATCATCACCATTGTGTTTGGTAAAATGTGTTTAACGATCACCCGTAGCATTCCCGCTCCCTGAGCTCTTGCTGCGGCGACGTACTCTCTCGCCTTTTCTTTATAAGTCATCGTTCTCATATACCAAGTGATACTTATCCAACCGAAAAGAACGTTGATGAGAACAAATAGGAAAAAGCTCGGTTTAATGATTGAAACCATAATCATGATGACATACAAGAATGGAACCATAGACCAGACTTCGATAATGCGCTGCATGATCAAGTCAAATCGCCCTCCCATATACCCCATCAAAGAACCAACAAGGACACCTATCGTGTAAGAGATGGTAAGTGTGAGCATTGCGAACCAAATGGCGATTCTAAAACCATAGATAAGGCGAGCTAATACATCTCGGCCAGATTGGTCTGTGCCGAAATAGTGCTTGTCTGCTAATGATGGTGCTGTCGGTGGGTAGTTGACACCATCAAAATCTTGCTCATAAGGATCCCAAGGGATAATGGGTAAAAGCACCCAATTCCCTTTATCTTCTGTTTTAAAGATAGACTGCAGTTCCCGATAATTAGCTTCGTAATCATAATCTTGACCTAAGATTCTACCGCTTACGACTCGGCTGTAGGTTGGGAAATACCACTCGCCATCATAAGAGACCATTAAGGCTTTATTGTTGACAAAAATCTCAGCGATTGAAGATAAAAGTACCAAGGCAGTTAAAATGATAAATGAGTAATAACTGCGTTTTATTGAACGAAATCGTTTTATTTTTTTCTTTGTTAGCGGATCAATTTGCATACATTAACGTCCAAATTTCACTCTTGGGTCTACTGCCGCCACACATAAGTCTGAAAGAATATTGCCAAACATAAGCAGTAGAGATGAAATGGTAAGAATGCCCATTACAACAGGGTAGTCTCGTTCAACGATCGATTCGTACCCAAGTAAGCCGATACCATCAATGTTGAAAACAACCTCAATGAGAAAGGAGCCTGCGACAAATACAGAAACAACATTACCAAGATGGCTCGCGATAGGGATCAAGCTGTTGCGAAGTGCATGTCTTCTTACGGCTTTGCTAAAAGGTAAGCCTTTTGCGATTGCAGTTTTTACGTAATCAGCGGCTAAATTTTCGAGTAAGTTGTTCTTCATTGTCATGGTTAAAATTGCGAAGTCACCGATGATGTAGCAAATCAGAGGGAGGAAAGCGTGTGAGAAAACATCAGCGATTTGTTGCATCGATTCTAATTCATCAAATTCATCACTGACAAACCCTCCCATCGGGAACCAACCTAAATGGAAAGCGAAGAAGGATATTAAGAACACGCCAACGACATAATTAGGCAGCGCGTAGCCAAGAAACACCATGACAGAACTGACATTGTCGAATTTAGAACCGTGTTTGATGGCTTTAAGAATTCCAAGGGGAATAGAGACAAGATAGCTGATCACAAATGTCCAGAATCCATAAAACATGGAGACAGGAAGTCGCTCTTTGATCATATCCCATACAGGCTCGTAATAGCGTGTCGATTCTCCGAGATCAAATTGAACGAGCTTGAGTAACCACTCGTGATACGCTTCTAAAATGGGTTTGTCTAAACCATAGAATGCATTCAGTTCGGCTATTTGTTCTTCTGATAAGGATTGCGAGCCTTGCTGTCCAGAGCTGCCTCCATCAATCGATTGGCTCTGCATTTGGGAAATCATACGCTCTACAGGCCCACCGGGAACAAATCGTGTGAGTGCAAAAACGAGCAAGGTAACCCCGATGAAGGTCGGAATAATTAAAAGCAATCGCCGGCTAAAATAGGCTAACAATTCAAACTCCTTTATTGAATTCTTATCGTACGGAACGAAGAGAAGACTGGCTCAAATCGAACCAGTCTTTGTCACATTACAGTTGGTTAACTACTTATAGAACAGGCAGTTGTTCTAGTGCGTAACGGTACTGAATGTAATCTCTTGATTGCCATAACCAGATTGTCTCAGGGTCAATATCGTAAAGTTCTGAGGTTTCTGGTGCTCTCTGTATTTCATTTTCAACAATGGTCGTGTATTGGGTTGCCCAGTCGAGCAGCGCTGGTAAATACGCGTCATCATCTTCATTAGCTTGGAGAGATTTCCATGCGGCATGAAGGTTGTCTTTACTGTTACAGCGTGTTGGTGTCTCTGTCACGGTAAAACACTTATTATCTTTATCTTCCGTGAACTTCGCCGGAACTCGAACAGGGAACCCTGACGCTCTGAATAAAGATTCAAAGTAAGAGGCATCTTTCAATAGTTGCACTGCCGCTGGATCTCTTAGCATAACGAGTGTGAAATCGTTAAGCGTTCTCACACCATTGGCTTTAAGGTTCCTTTTCGTTGAGTAATTAGTGTCATCAAGTTTAATTAAATCATCCTGTTTGCCATTAATTAGAAGGGCCTTTTCAGCCATGTTCTTAGCTAAACCGTTACGACGTGTCACGACATAGTTTCGAGTTTTTAGGCTGAACTCAACACTGCCGACGCTATCAACAGAAGAGCCTGGATCCGTTAGGGAAATATCATCAAGAAGATCTTGTGAACTATCCGCTAGACCGTACTCTTCTGCATCTCCAAATGCGACGAAGTTGTTTAAGAGTGCCGAGAATAGAGGAGTAACCGTATTATCTGAAAGCTGGAAGAACGATTTCAAATTGTATAAATACGGAGCTACATCGACAGCTCGTTTAATGTCAGGTCGGTAAGGCGTTACCGTTGTTGCTCTTTCACCATCTTTGTTCACGAAGATTGGATCTGGGAAAGAATCCATACCGTAGCCTAAGTAACCTAAGTATGTTTTGATTTTTTGTGGTGTGCCTTGAGTGCCACTTTGGATGCTTGAAACATCGAGTAGAGCGATATTCGACTTATCACGAGCACGACTATAATCACTACGTTTAACAAGCATCTGTGCTGCGACGAGTTTGTCTGCCCAAATACCGAACTGATCAACAGCAGTTGAAGAGTTGTTGTATGGGTTATTTGCTCGCATGTTCGCGTATGGGCGACCATCTCGAGTCTCAGATAAGACATCTATATTATCGCGGCTAGATTTCATGATATTGACGAGATCTTCATCGAAGCATGATTCAGGTAACGTCGTTTTATCCGGAATACTTGGGCCATAAGAGCTCCATAAATCGGATAGTGGTACGAAGCGGCTAATAACACCTGAGTTCGTTGATACATTGATTTCACAGACTTTATCTGGTGTGCTCATTACTTTAACTAAAAAGTCTGCTGCTAGCAGTGACGCATCAAATGTGTCACAAACCATTTTCGCACCTTCCGGAAGGTTTCGGCGAATGTAGCTGCGAGTACAGTTGTCGGTATAGTAGTTAGCAACGCTCTTACCATAACTGTCTTCTGAGCCGCTGAGTTTCGACAGTTGGTAATCGATATCACCTAATTCATCTACAACAGAACGGATTTGGTTGAACTCATACCATCGAGAATAAGCGTAGCGTTGGATTTCGTATTCATAAAACTGCTCTCGACCATCACGTTTGTTGACGAGATCATAGCTGTCCCAGTATTTCTGAATGCGGAATTCTGTTTGCTCAAGAATGTTTGAACCTTCATCGAAGCGGTTACAAGTGGTTGTGCTTCTCACGTTTTCATCAGTACAGAAATCAAATGTTTTCATTACGGCATTGGCGTCTGCCGTGGTTAAGTTCTCTTTAAACTGGTGAACAGAACCAAGCAGATAGGCATGCTCATCTTTTTCTAACTCGGTATCAATGGCATCTAGGCTGCCATATTTAGTCACTCTTACCTCAGAGACCGCACCAGTATCCGGATCGGTGACTTGCTCTTTGGTTGAATAAGCGAGCTCACGCCCATAGCCGAACCTAAGAGCGGCAATATCGTATTTTCCGTAGGTTGGGAGTTCATCAAAAATGGATGCACCATAATCCATCACTGAGCTGTGTGCTGGAACTTTGTCATAACCAAAGGCCGCCACTTCATCCTCTTGATAGAAGTTCTCTTTATCCACTGAACCCATGAAGTTGTGGCGTAGACCTAAGTTATGACCAAGTTCATGTACAAGGGTTGATTTGTACATGTGTTTTGAAATTTGATTTGTCACAATTTCTTGTTGATCAGAAGAGAGTTGGCTCCACTTCTTCAGTTTAGTATTAACTTTATTGGCATAATCAGCATCACTAGGCTCTAAATCTGAGTTATCGAAATAGCCGCCTTCAAGGTAGTCGATGCCTTTAATTAAGCCTTTAGACTTAGTACTAACCCACATGAACTCTTCTGAGTACATGTTTTGTTCAGCCATTTTTTCTAAATTAAACTGATGTTTTGCAATGTTTTTGCTAAAACTCGCCGCTGGCTGCTGGTTGGGTGTTAGCCATTGTGTGCGGCCATTGGAAAATTTCGGTTCGCTCTCTACTGCAATAGGAAGTGCAGTCGTTAGGGCCGTCGTTTGTTTTGCGACTAAGCTATCTTCAATACCAGCAAAGCCAGTGCTGATGGTTGAACTTGCGTCGACAGGAGCATCAGTTGCAGGTGGAACTGGAATGAAAGCATCAGGTCGGTCAATTTCACCACGGTTGTAGTGCATGGTTAACTGATTCCACATTCTACGAGAAGATGCACGGATCACGCCTGCATACTGATTGACATGAGCATGGACAATTTCACCGGTTAATGGGTTAGTCGCAGAAGGTCCATAACCTAATAAGCCGCTATCAACAGGGTCTGTAATCAGGTTGAAAACATTGTAACGAAGATCACCTGTATGGATACCCGCGGGTTCGTTTTCGTTCACGATTTTAATTGTTGGAACGCCGGTGTCTTTAAGTACTGTATTGATTTCATGGATCGTTTCAATGGTCGTTTGACGGAACATTTCGCTGCCGTTTTCAAAGTAGCTATCACTTAGATAGTACTCAATCTCCTTATTTGGGTTAAAACGGTTTAACAGGCGGAATTTTTGACCTTGTAAATTGTTTTCACCTGTTGCTGAACGTTCAACTTTTTCGTCATTAAAAAAGCCATAGCGTAGTGAATCACGTCCAGGGTATTGAACGGTTTTGTAGTCTTTACTTGAAAGAGTATCTAGCTTCACAAGGGAATAGAAAAAGCGAGTTTTGAATGAAAGGTTTTCTAGCTGGTTACCAAATTCGTAGATGTCATCAGCACTTGCAGTGAAAGTCCGTTCAACTTCAACATTGATTACGCCCGTTTCAGGATCATACTCCCAATGAGTAAGCTGTGGATCGGCAGTCTCTTCGACATCTGTTGAGGTGTACGCCGCATCCACAACGTCTACCGCGAGAGATTTGATATTGGCGTAATCAGGTGTGAAGTGAGACGCCTTTTTCCAATCAGTGTCGGCATCTTCGTTCAGCTCTTCTTTGTTAGTACACTCATCGAAATTATTTTCAGCACAACGATATTGTTCAAATGTACCTGGAATTTTTAGTACAGGTGCTTGGTTGATAACGTTCGTGTAGCGAGAGTCCACACCTTCGCGAATGGTATCGCGATCAACCTCTTCGGCAATGATACCGTTGGTTTTGTCAAAACGAAGTTTAACAAGCTTAGGAGTACCTTGGAAAAATCCTCTTTGGCTGGTCGCATAACGCGGAGTCGCGCCAGTAGAAGGCATGTAGAGCCAAAGGGCTTCAGTATCGAGTGATTGTGTTGTGATTTGCTCTTGAGCGCGAGGCACTGCTTCATAGCTACGCTCTTCTGCGCCACAACCATAGAGAGCGATGCTCACCATAGATGCGATGGCCAGTTTCTTAAACATATTAATTCCCTGTATATGGTTAATAGTTATAATTTAATGTGACGTAATAGGTTGGGTTTTTTAGATCAAACAACGTGTTGAGTGGGCTTGGTCCTCTATCCGGATCGTAATAAGTTGCGCTATTAGTCATACCAAGAGCGGAACTAAAGTTATCCGTGAATTGATAGCCGATCTCTTCTGCATGAGTTAACTTTGGCGAATAGGATGTGCCTCGGTAACTCCAAGAAGTTGAGCTAACAAAATTGACATTGAAGAACCAATCATTTACCGAGTAATCAATTGATAAAGCATTGCTCAATCGATATTCCTCTAATGGTAAACTTCCTACAGTTGTATATTTATGAAAGTTCTTTCGTAAACGAACTGCATCGCTTATTTGAAGTCCATCTAAAATATTATCTAAGGCAAATGTAAATTTAATATTGCCCCGGATTGCTGTTTGTAGATCGGTGTTTTTTGATAAGTCAGAAACTGGAATAAGAATACGAGAACCAACAGACATTGCTAAATAATCGGTTGGGTTCCATAAGTTATTCTTATTTACAGTTAACCAAATATCATCCCAATAATCACCGCGCGCACCATCATAACTGTGGTATCCAGAGAAATTAGCTGTAAAAGAAATATCTGGATTATAGTTATAGATGATGGACGCATTTGCAGATAGGTTACGATCAGCAAGGTGGTGGCTATCTTTGTAACCATTCTTGCTGTAATCAAGACCCACAGACAGCTCCCAAGTTTGTTCTTGTTCTTTTGTCTGCTCTGGTATTTGTGATTCTTCGGCATGAAGGACTGCTGAGGTTAAAGCAGATGCAATAACGCAACAGAGTATATTGAATCTCATGATTGCCCGTTCCCTGTGTAGATCTTCCTACTCGCTTACGCTTCATGCGTTGCGAAGTTGATTTATTGTTGCTTTTATTAATGACTGTGAATAATAGTCGAGCTTATTCATGCAACAAAACCATATTTATAAAGTATCACCAGACTGCATCATCGAGCTTATATAGTGAAACCATTAAATAGTGCAATAGTTTGACTTCTGCGGCAGTTTCTCGTCAATGTTGAAGCTTTCGGCTGGTTTGGTGTTAAATGTTGGGGTTTATAACTGTTATAGGGCTTTTGGCTGGTGTTTGAATCTGTAAGCCTGTTTGTATCAGTAAATGATACACAGAGTTCGCACTGAGGCAGACTATGTTGGAATGAAATTAGGCTAACAGTAATCTTGCAGCCTAATTAAATAAGATACACCAATGTAATTCTATTTTTAATATTAACACTTACTGATATAAGTAAGGAGATCGTCGAACTTGCGCTTTAATTAAAAAAGAATGTGAGCTAAATTTTTCTATAGTTCGTTATATATGCAAATAATATTATAATGCATATTTAATCACTTCTGTTGCCATTATATATACGACTGACGAAGGACTTAATTGAATGAAAAACGCTCCTACTTGGGTTGTAATGCTTATGTTGCTGTAAACCTTGATAGAACGTCTCCATAAACTGGCACCTTAGCCCTTCAATTGGTTTATATACGAGTGGGCTAAGAAGATTTGAAGTTTGCAATGCATGATCATTCGCATAGCTAAAATCCATATTTAGCCTTCCGAGTAGATAGATCCAAAGGTGAGTGATGAGCAATAATTCTTGCCCTTCTTTTGACGAAAACTTTTGAAGATGCTCAGAGCCCACAGTACTGCTAATTGCTTCAAGCATTGCAGAACTGGCAGAAGATTGAGTTTGAAGGCGTGAAGTCGCTTCAATTTGAGCTTTCGTTAAGACACCAAGGGCATGCTGAAGGGGTGAAGTTTCAGGTTTCCTCTCACAAACTTTTGTAAAAAGAGACTCATTGGCTTCACAAAGTAGCTGCAGCTCTTTTATTTGCGCAGATATGTTGCTGACGTTTAGTGCGCCAGCATTATCCAGTTCAGAGAGTAGGCTACTCATTATCTTGAAGATCTTCCCATGTTACTTCGGCCGCGCCTTTATCACTGTTAATAAATGCTGAATTTCCAGAAAGCATGACGGAAATGTCTAATGTGCGTTCAATCATTTTTGCCATATCAACGATACCAGCATTGTCAAAACGAGTAACATTAGCATCATATTGTGAAATCTTGCCTTTGTTCTGTTCCCACCAAACATTAGATTTTGTATTAAAGCTATATATTTTTACTGCTTTGGCTTGGCGAGTTGATTTCTTGATGCGTTCAGGATCGGGTTCGCCTACGTCAATCCATACGGCGGTTTGGCCGTCGAGTGTTTTCTCCCATAAATCAGGCTCCTCAACGCTTGATAATCCTTTAGTAAACTGTAGATCAGGAGATGCATTGAGGCAAAACGCAAGAACTCGTGCCATCATTCGCTCATCATTTTCAGATGGATGCTGAGCTATGGTCATGTTGAGCGAGTCGTAGTAGTCACGGTTCATATCGGTGAGTGATACGCGGAATTTGTAAATCGTCGGTTTTAGCGCCATGTGTTTGTCTTAATGAGAGAATAGAAGGGGATAGTACATGAAATCAGTGTTTAGCGGGCAAAAAAATAGCCAGCATATAGCCAGCTATTTAGAATAATTAGAGTACGAATTAAAGTACTTTAATGCTGTCAGCTTGAGGGCCTTTTTGACCTTGAGATACAGTGAACTCAACTTTCTGACCTTCGATTAGCGTTTTGAAACCGTCGCCAGTGATTGCAGAGAAGTGAGCGAAAACGTCTGGGCCGTTTTCTTGTTGAATGAAGCCGAAGCCTTTAGTTTCGTTGAACCATTTTACTGTACCAGTAACTGTGTTAGACATAGTTAAATCCTAAATATATTTATGTGTTTGGCCGATTATGGCGCCGATAGCGTGGAAAAGTAGCTGCTATTGCGTATAACACGGAGGTTGAGTTACAAGTAATCCAACGAAATGTATATAAACAAAAAACTTTCTTTCTAGCCGAGTCAAAGTCTAAATCAATTTACCTCTAAGTCAACGAAATAGTCTGGTTTTGAGTCGAGTTTTTTATCGTTACTTGCTCTTTGTCTCGTTTAGATTCATCTACTTATCTCAATGTTGCAATGGAATGACTGTTTTGTGACAAGCCAAAGTTTTTATTATATCGAGTTGAAATTTTGAGTTTGACACTTGCGTCTTTTTTAAGCAAAATTCGAACCGAAATATGACCGATGGAGGTTCATTTTGAAAAAGAAAAAAAGAGCGGAATTATATAACAGGCAGCAAGCGGTGATAGACCCTTCAAATCTTGAGGTTGAACATCAGCGAGGTGTTGTGAAAGACAATGCATTAAAAGCAATCGTAACGAGTAAATTGTTTACTGTAAGAGTTGTGAAAGCCAAAAAAGGGAAAGGCAGTTTTGTCAGGAAGGCTAAACATAGTGGCAAAGAGCCCTATTCAAAAGTAGCGTAATGTTATTTTCGAATAGGGCTTTTTTATTGAAGTTGATCGACTGTAATTACTTATTTGATCGTGTCTATAAAATAAAAAGGTGTTTTTGGCTTCGGCTACCGTTCTATTTTTGGTGAATATATAGAGTAAGCTGTGATTTGTCCGGCAACAATGGCAGAGAACATAAACAGTGCAGAGAGTCCGATACTTGGAATTGGCAGGATAGACTGCTCAAATACAGATTGACTTGCGCTCACCAAAACTCGGCTACCAGGGACAAGTATAATAATGCCTTGAACGATATAAATAGAACCTGTGAGGTCCATTTTTTTAGCAATCCAAGTGCCATATAGGGTGATCAATACTGTTGTAACCCAAGTTCCGACAATCCAACCGCTATCAAACCCTAAATAGAATGGCCCCCACATTCCTAGCACGGCCACTGGGAGTCCAAGAACAATATCTTTGGTTCTCGCATTAAAAATAATGCCAATACATATCGAAATAATCGGCAATCCTAAGACGTGCAACCAAGTTGGAACCGCATTGGTATAAGAGATTGATACGGCTTGTCCCCATATTGCTTCACCAATGTTTAGCCCCATGACGATACCAACAAACAATTTAATCAAGGAAAGCGCGCACTGTCCGAGCAAGCTGGTGCCAGATACTAAATCATTAAAAGCTAAACACTCTAAAGCATTGGCGATTGAAAGACCGGGAACAAACAGTACAACAGATGCAATACATAAAGCCCAAATGGGAATGGGTAAGCCTGTACTTGCCAAAAAGGCGACAAAAATCCCCGTCACTAGCGCGGCAATAAACTCAGCTGCAATAGCTCTTCTGGAGTGGCATATTTGCTGGCAAAGCCATACTAAGAAGCCCAGTACGATAGAAAAAGCTACGGCTTCCATCGTGCTACCTATTAGAAGTAAATAAGCAGGGGGGATCCCCATGTTAGCAAGTGCAATAATCCATTTAGGATAGCCTGTGGGTTCAGGAAGCGGCTCGTTACTTGGTGTATTGATCCGAATGATCGTATTTGCTAACAAACTCAAATTGATAGATGCAGGCTTTAGTCGTTTGAGAACCACGGCATTATTGTCATCTGGAAACTGGTAATTAATCGTTGTAGGTGTCGCCTGTATCATTACATCAACACCATGTTTTTTCGCATAATGCTGAGTGTATTTTTCTACCTTATAAGAGGCACAACCACTGCGGTGAAGTGTGTCGCCAATCTCCACGATTTTATTGATTCGATATTGGGAGGGCATGGTCATTTATGAGCTGGATAACAATGGCGCAAATGTAACAGAGCTAAAGCGTTAAAACGAGGAGTAGAATGATGCCCATGTCTAATTTTTGACTTTCAATATCAGAATTTGTCTAATGAGAGTATATTTAGCCGGATAAATAAATGGCGACTTGGATATTTTCAGTGATGTTATGGAAGATAACCATCTGATGTGCAAAACAATAAACAATAAACAATAAACAATAAACAATAATCCGTACTGTTAAATGACAAGGCATCAATAATATTATGAATAACACGACATGCCGATTCATCTTTTGGGCTATTTCAGGCATATTCTTTTCGTTTTCATCCGCAATCTATGCGCATGATCCTTCACAATCGGATTTACCTCCCCTTACTGTCAGTAACTCTAAAGCTTGGAAACCATTTTCATATTTAGACTCTAACGGAGACCCAAAAGGTATTCTTATTGATTTTTGGAAAGCCTATTCAAATAAAACAGGACGTCGAGTAGAGTTCGTTTTGACTGATTGGAGTCGATCTATCGAGCTGGTCAAAAATGGAGAGGTGGATATTCATGGCGGCCTTGCTTGGTCTGAACCAAGAGACAAATTCCTTGATTATGGCGATGAGTTTTTAACGGTTAACAGTCAAATCTTTCTTAAGCAAAGCTTATTGAAGCAAGGCGTTGATGCTTTTCTTGAAAACGGAGGCGGTAGAGGTGTCGGCGTTGTACGGGATGGCTTTTATGGCTATTACGTATCCCAACAATTTCCACAACTTAAATTAGTCGAATTTGATACAAACAGAGATTTGATGTACGCAGCTTTTGACGAAGAGGTCGATGCATTTATCACTGATCTTCAGGTGGCAAGTTTCTACACACATACCGCCAGCATGCCTTCAAAATATGCACCCGTGATGCACATACACTCAGTTCAACTTCGTCCTGCGGTTGCCGAAGGGAATCTTGAATTACTCGAATCGATAAACAACTCATATGGCTTATTAGGCATTGAAACAAAAGAGCAAATATTAAATCATTGGATGCATATAGAAACCGTTTATCCTCCTTATCTTTTTCCAGGTATTGCGGTGTTTATCATCGTGATGTCGAGTGTTTATATTGTTCAACTTCGAAAAACAGTTAGGGCTAGGACAGCCGAATTGGAATCCGCGAATGAGAACTTGTTAAGGATGACATATACAGATTCACTAACAGGAATCAGTAACCGCAGATATTTTATGCAACAGTTAGAGCAAATCGATAATACGGGTCAAAGTGCTGTGGTGATGGTTTTCGATATTGATAACTTTAAAGTGATTAATGATTCTTATGGCCATATGTGCGGTGATGAGGTGATAAAAGAAGTTGCAAGACGGAGCGGTAGCGGATTACCTGAAGGTACGTTATTTGCGAGAATCGGAGGAGAGGAGTTTGCCTTATACCTGAGGGGGATTGCGTGCAGTGACGCTGAAATAGTCGCTGACGCTTTGTGTCACAACGTTTTTCATATGCCGATCGAGGTTGAGAATGAAAACCTCAACATTAGTATCAGCGTTGGTTGTGCTTTCTATTCTTGTGCGCCGAAGGTAATTAATATCGATGCTGCTGATAAGTTGATGTATCAAGCGAAGCAAGAAGGGAAGAATCGCTACGTTCTAGAAATACGTAATCAAAGAAATAGTTACTATTTTGTCTAAAAAAACGACGTTACGAATAACAAATGCGCACTTAAACATAAATGTGAAAAAAAAGGTTTTCTTTTCAGTTAGATGTGGCATTATCTATCTCGTTCCAACGCGATGTGCGTGCATCGTATAATGGCTATTACCTCAGCCTTCCAAGCTGATGATGCGGGTTCGATTCCCGCTGCACGCTCCAATTGCTCCCTTCTGTTTTACAATCCAAAAAACCTTTCAAAAGAAACGCTTAGCTGCGTGTTTTTGTGTGTCTGGCGTATTATTTTTCCAATTTTTTCTTTTGTAAAAATCATCGGTGGCCATCTTGTGGCCAAAACGGTGGCTACTTTTGTTTTTGGTTAATATTGTGCTTAATGGAGCTGAAAACCCAAAATTCTCAGCCCAATATGAGAAAAACTAATCTGTTTCAATTTTTTGCCTTTCCAGTAACTCTCCAACTTCTATATTCAAGTACTCACAAAGACTATCTATTACATCAAGTTCTACACGTGTTGCAGTTTCATTATATAAGCGTGTAATTGTCCCTCTATTCACACCAGTATCCCTAGCAACATCCGCAATTTTAAGCCGCTTTTCTCCCATTATTTTAGAAAGGTGGCACTTCAACATGTTCTTCTCCTGCTTAAAATGTTCTGCTGTAGGTAAAAAATGGTTGTAAAAGGTCATTTTTATGCTACATTGTAATCTACAGGAGAACATTTAGTTCATTGGTAAGTTAATAATGTATATAGGAGATTGTACGATGGATAATACCTATCTGACAACCGCAGAACTTTCTGTGCGAATAAAATATGACGCGCGAGTTATTAGGGAACAACTTAAAGATTCTGTTTTATTTGAGGGGATTCATTACATTCGTCCATTTGGAGGAAGAAAAATTCTCTTTATATGGGAACGAGTCGAAGAAGAAATGCTAGTTGGCATTTCTAGCCAGTCATTGATCTTAGGGCAATAGGAGCTTGTTATGGGTGTACTCAATGTGCGAAATGGGAAATTAGTTTTGCAATTCAGATATAAAGGTCAGCGTTGTCGTGAACATACTCAATTGGTTAATAATGCGGTAAATACTAAGCGTTTAGAAAACTTACTTAAGCGCATTGAGGCAGAAATTGTACTTGATTCGTTCGACTATAAAAAATACTTCCCACAAAGTAAGGCCGCGAAACGATTTGAAGAGATAAAGCATCGTGAGGGTAGTGCTAAAGCTTACTTCGATGCCCCTGATTCTCCAAGGTTTGAAGAATTTGCTCAAACTTGGTTAGCTGAAATGAAAGTGGAATGGAGTAAAGGGCATTATGAAGATGTAGAAGGTGTTCTGAATAAGTATTTGCTCCCTACATTCGGGAATAAGAAGATCAGCGCCATCAATAAGGGGCAGATACTGCAATTTCGTTCCATCCTCGCCAAAGTACCGGGACGAAAAGGTAGCTTTCTTAGCCCATCACGCATTAATCACATCATGACACCCCTAAGGGTATTGCTTAATGAAGCCGCCGATCGGTATGACTTTACCTCACCGTGGAAGAATATCAAAGCCTTAAAAGTAGGGCGTACAGAAGTGGACCCATTTTCGGTTGCGGAAGTGAATCATTTCTTGAGCGAAGTCCCTGATAATTTTCGCAGCTATTACATTACCCGATTTTTTACAGGTCTTCGTACAGGTGAAATTGATGGGTTGATGTGGGATGACGTTGATTTGACCAACAAAACCATCACTGTTCGTCAAAGCTTAGTTAGGGGGGAATTGTCGGGATTAAAAACGGAGGGCTCATACCGAGTGATCAACCTGACTGATAGTGTGGTTGAGGCTTTAAAGATACACAAAAAAACGGCTTATTTAAAAGACAAATATGTGTTTACCAATGCGAAACGTAAACCATTGAATTATGCCGTCGTTTCACGGACCGTTTGGTATCCGACGCTTAAGAAAGCTAAATTGAGAAGCCGAAACCCATATCAAACACGGCATACGTTCGCCACACTCTTGCTGGCCTCTGGAGAATCACCAGAATGGATTGCGAATCAAATGGGGCATACGACAACTACCATGCTGTTTCGAGTGTACTCCCGTTATGTTCCGAACCTGACAAGGCAAGATGGAAGTGCATTTGCCGCATTTTTGAATAATGGAGGACAGTTATGAAGTATTCACCATTAGCCATTCACTGCACCAGTTTGTGTTTTGATGTGATGCAGCGTTCATCATTTAAAACCTTAACTCATCGCGATATTGACGAGTTCAAAGAGGATGTCTATGCACTGATATGTGAGAGAGCCAAGCTCATGCCGACTAAGCAGCAAAGAGAGCACCAGTTTGCTTCCCACGTTGCAGATGGTGTGATTAGTGTGCTCCATCAATGTTTAAATAATCCGTCGGCTCGCGACTCAATTTGGATCCTCGCTGCACTTGAATCTCGTATCGACACGTCGATTAAAACCATCATCCACTAATGCCCCAATAAACGGTGCGTACAACCCATGGCTTTGTGCGCACACTTTCCCCGCCATTCATTCTAAGTGTGCGCCCATGCAAAAAATCATCATTGTTTTGAATACAAACACCAATAGAAAGTCGATCAAGAAAAACATCCGGTTTGAACACGAACTTGTAGATGAGATAGAAGGGGTAAAGCCAAAAAATGTCAGTTTTTCAAGTTGGGTGAAACAAGCATGTCGCGAGAGAGTAGCTAATGAGACTATCGATGGTGATGTGTGCGCACAGCTTGAAAACGATGCGCGGCTAGATGTGCGCACACGAGCGAGTAATAATTCAAAATCCATTGATAGGATGAGTTCGTTTGAACTGATTAAACTCTGGGATGAGAAGGGCTTATTCCATCAACAAATTGCTGAAAAGTTGAATGAACTTGGGCGAGAGAGCCCAAATAGTAAAACATGGACTAGGGCGCTAGTGAGGCTGATACTTCATGATTGTTAAGTTAATCAATACTATTATTTGGTGTACTTATTTAATTTCATTTTTTGCTATTTCGGTTTGTTGCTGAAGAAGACGTTGCTTTAAATATAGTTGTTGTTCTAATTCGGATTTTTTACTATTTAATTCAGATACACTTCTTACCGTTCCTGAACCATTTTTATCAAGTGAACCATAGAATATCTTAAGCTGTTCTTTTGACATTTCTTGCAGCGATTCTGTCAACTCAATTTCACTTTCAAGTAATTCAATTTTAGCTTCAATTACTTTAACTTCAACACGAGTTGAAGATGTTTGTTTTTGCATGTGGTTGGCAGCTCGAACCGCTTTTTCCATCTCAGTGGCTACATTATTTATTTCTGAAAAGAAGGAACTGATTGCTTTGAATTGCATATGTTAGGCCTGATTTTAAAGGGTGTTGTTCTTTATGTTGTTGGGTGGGAATGACTTTGTAAAGGAACTATTGGATTTGTGAAGGATAGAGCGATAATCCAACATTAACCCGCTATTATGTGGCAATTTTATTGGTTTTTTTTCTTTTATGCGTTTCCGCAGTTTCGTTCTGAGCAGTTTCTACTTTAGGTGGTGTGTTATTTTTACTTTAACTGTATGGTGATCCTTTATTTTGTTGTAGAATGCACGTTTCGTACCCACCTATATGATTTGAGATTATGACCAATTTCCTTGCTTCTTTTATCGCATCGTTTTCAGCTGAAACCATATCTAATGCATTTATCTATTTGATTCTAGCCTTGCTAATTGTCTCAATTGCCTTAGCTATTTGGGGGAAAGCAGCACGATTTACGGCAAGTACAACTAATATTCTTACCTCTTTGGGTATCCTAGGTACATTTGCCGGGATTGTGGTTGGTCTAATGGACTTTGATCCTCAAAATATTGATGGCAGCATCGAATCTTTACTTGGGGGACTAAAAACGGCGTTCTTGACAAGTTTGGCTGGCATGGCGGGTTCGATATTCTATAAAGCGGCTTTGGGTATCATTCCTCAAAGAAAGGTTAATGAAGATAAATCGGTAGGGCCGGAAGAAATTTTCTCAGTGATGTCTCAGCAGCTAAAAGCGTCGACAGAACAACTTCATGCTTCTAATGAGCTTTTATCTGCAATTAAAGGGGATGAGGATTCGTCTCTTACTTCTCAAATCAAAAACTTAAGAACAGATATCAATGATGGTCAACGAAAGTTAAATGAGCAGTTTAACCTTACGACTGAACGTAATAGTGAGTTTCAGAAAACACTTTGGCAGAAGATGGATGAGTTTGGCGAACTACTGTCTAAATCGGCAACAGAACAAGTCATTAATGCATTAAAAGAAGTAATTGTTGATTTCAACGAAAAGCTGACTGAACAGTTTGGTGAGAACTTTAAACGTTTAGATGAATCGGTAAAGAAACTTGTCGATTGGCAAGAGAACTACCGTCAGCAACTTGAAGACATGGGTATAAAGTATCAGCTCGGTGTTGATGCCATTTCTTCAACTGAAAAATCAGTCGCGAGCATTAATGAGAGAGCTGAAGCTATCCCGACGACAATGGAAAAACTGCACCAAGTAATGGAGGTTGGTCATGGTCAAGTGACGGAGCTTGAACACCGCTTGGAAGCATTTAAAGACTTGCGTGATAAAGCGGTTGAAGCGATGCCACAAATCCGTGAGCAAATGGATACTACAATGAATGTTATCGGTGATTCCGTTAAAGCGGCTTCTACACATTATGAATCAATGCTCAATGAATCACAGACGATCATCGACAACTTTAGTTCTACCGCAAACCAGAGTGTTGATGTTATGCGCACCAACTTGGAAGAGGGCGCAACTAAACTAGCTCAGGAACTCACAACAAGTGCAGAGAAAATTAGTACCCAATTGGCAGATGCTAGCGAAGACTTCACTCAGGTAACTGAAGAAGGCGTTGAAGATATTAAAGAGAGCTTTGAAGCAGGCGTGAAGCAAATTACTGAAGACCTAGATACAACAACAAAGGAAATCTCAACGACATTGAGTGCTTCTTCTCAGCAATTTACGACGACGACAGAAGAAAGCATGAATACGATGAGAAGTAACCTAGAGTCGGGAGCTCAAGATATTTCTATTCAGTTAAGAGAAAGTGCTCAAGATATCGGCGGTAAACTTGCTGAAGCTTCATCTGACATTCAAGAGCAAGTAGGGACAGCAACGGGTGGCTTAAGTAATGTGACTAACCACCTTAGTGATACAACTGAACAAATTCGCGTACACCTTGAAGACTCAATTACGGAATTGAATGGCCAGTTACGTGGATTGGTCGCCGATATCAAAGATGACTCTAAAGAAACAGGGCGAGTACTTAAAGAGGCAAACCAAGAGCTTCTTTCTAGCACGCGAGAAATTCAAACTGAAACTACCTCTGCTATTTCGAAGCTACATGACCGTCTAGAAACGACATTAGAAGATGTATTCCAGGTACAGGCTCAAGCAGTAAGACGTACGTTCGATAGCTTAGAAGATCAAATTACAGAATCAGTGGGTAAAACGGGAAGCGCAGTGGAGAAGCAAGTAGAAGTGCTTGATCACCAAATGCAGCAAGAAATTAACCGTACAATGAATGAAATGGGTGAAGCATTAGCAACAGTTACACAGCAGTTTACCCGTGATTACGAGAAACTCGTTCGTGAAATGAATAACGTAGTTAGCAGTCGAGTCGCGTAATTATGGAAAAGCTATTTGGTTCTTCAAAACGCCCTAGTGATAGCGGTGAACATTGGATGTCAGTGTCAGATTTGATGGCTGGCTTAATGATGGTATTTCTGTTTATTTCCGTAGCGCTCATGCGAGACGCAATGGTTGAAAGAGACAAGATTAAAGAAGTCGCAGAGACCTATCAGCAAACTCAAGAAGCTATTTATGTAGCATTATTTAAAGAGTTTGAAGTGGATTTAGAAAAGTGGGGTGCCGAAATTGATCGCGATACTCTAAGTGTCAATTTTACTGCTCCAGATGTGTTGTTCGCAAATGGAAAGGCGAACTTAACCGATAAATTTCAGATTATTTTAGACGATTTTTTCCCTCGATATTTGAAAGTGTTAGACAGCTACAAACCTATTATTCAAGAAATTAAGATTGAAGGACATACGTCGAGTAAATGGAATCATGACTCAACGGACTATGAGGCATATTTTAACAATATGCGTTTGTCACAATCTAGAACTCGGGCGGTATTGGGCTATGTGATGATGCTACCTAATGTCGTGGAACAGCATTATAGCTGGGTGAAGGGTAATGTCGCGGCGGTTGGCTACTCATCGTCGAAATTGGAACTTAAAGATAACGGCCTTGAAGATGAAAATAGGTCTCGACGAGTATCATTTCGCGTTATAACGAATGCAGAAGAACAGATCCGTAAAATTCTGGGTGCGTCATGAAGCTGAGTGTCTCTTTTAAAAACCTAAAAGCCGCTGTCAGTGTGATGGGGCCAGAGGAGAAAGGGCTGTTCAATCTTGCTTATCAAGAGACAAGCATTGAAAAACTCGATCTAGAATTAGCCATTGGTAAAGACGTTGAGTTAAAAGATGTTGATGTAGATTCAGGCCTTCTTAGTTATAAAGGTAGGAATGTATCGTTATACATCAAAGCGAATGGTACTAGTGCCCGTTTCCATATTGCTGATTGTAAGACACTGCAAAGCATGAGAGCGAATGGACGCTTCGAGCGGTATGTTGTGACCAATGATACCTCCGGTGAATTTGTTGTATCATCAAGTTATGGTGAAACTAAAGCAAAACTTAAAGTTTGTCAGAATTGTCTGAGGCAGTTGAATTATAAAGGCTGCAATACTGGAACACCAATTAGTTCCGTTGTACAACAATTTGACATGGCTGAATTCTTCGCAACATATAGTTCGTTCTTTCCTCACCTTCCATCCAGAAAAGCAGAAACGGCCGAAACAGGTTACACGGAAGATTGGGCTAAAGTTTCGTCTCATTATAGAGTCGAGAAAAATTTTGAATGCGAGCAGTGTAATGTCAATCTGCGTTCAAATAGAAGCTTACTTCATGTACATCATATCAGTGGTGTGAAATCTAATAACAAAGCCAGTAACTTGAAAGCATTATGTATAGATTGCCATAGCAAGCAGCCTATGCATTCACATATGGCACTGAGTCACTCGGAAAGACAGTTGATTAATCAACTGCGCCAAGCGCAAGGTTTGTTAGGTGATTTAAGCGGCTGGCAAGAGATATTCGATTACTCAGATCCGGGTATACATGGTGTTTTGCATGCCTGCAAACAATTTGGCACGACTCTTCCAGAAGTTGCCTTTTATATTGCTGATTCATTCGGTGACATAACTGCAAAGGTTGAACTTGCTTGGCCTAAACATAAGTTTGGTATTGCTATTTCATCCAATGATATTGAAGACGCTAATAGTGAAGGTTGGCATGTGGTCACGGCCAATGACTTTTTAGCAGACTATCGATCTCAAGCGGGGAATTTACGTTGGTAGGTTATGTATTAGGAGAGACGACGTGAGAATACGTTTTGATGAGATTCTCGAAAGAATAATTACCATCAACCATGCATGGAAATTGTCTCGTGATGAGTTTGGAAACGATTTTGTTGCTACAAAATCGTTTCGCGATACAAAGTCATCTCTGCAAGCTACTTTGCTTCGTGAGTTTCCTGAAGATGTCTATCTAAAGGTAGCAACCGACAGCGAAGATCATGGTGAGGGTATGTATAGCGTCAGGATCAAGACCCCTATACGAATTAATGACACGTTACGTACAGATGCTGAACACCTTCCGGTGAGAATCGCCGAAGAACTGTTCACTCCCCAAGAATTACAAAACTTACTAAATCAATAAGGCTTACCATGTTTCAATTTATTTTGAATTTATTCAGCGAACCTGTGACTGCAGTGATCATTGGTTCAACTATCGTGTGCTTTATTTGTTTTCTATACAGAGCATTGAAGGTCAACTCTGATGAGAAAAGCAGGCTATCTGCTATAGCGTCACTTAGAGAAAGATTCAGTGATGGTCAGCTACCAATCGCTAAATTGAGTAAGGATGAATTAGTTTGGGTCGCAGACCACTTGGTGTATGACGCTGAAGGTGAGTCTCTTTCGGTAGAATCTAAACAAGGCAAATGGTTATCAAAATCTCCGATAACGCAGATGCTGCCAAGCTTTGACGCAAGTCGATACAAATTGGTACCAGCTCTGTTAACGAGTTTAGGTATCACAGGTACATTTTTAGGTATCACGTTAGGCCTAAGTGAGTTCTCCATGACTGGTGAATCTCAAGCACTTTTAAAATCAGCCGCGCTATTATTAGAAGGCATGAAAACAGCCTTTTACACATCTTTAGTTGGCTTGTCGCTATCTGCAGTGTTCATGGTTGTCATGAAAGCGTCGTCAAGTTGGATGGCTAAAAAACAAAGTGATTTCATCGCTTCTATTGCTAGCCAATATCTAGAAGCTAGCCCAATCATGTATTTGAAAAACATCTCCAATGAAAACCAGCAAGAAGTGATTGATGCTCAGCTAAACTCTGCGCTTGTAATGGAGAAACTGGGTGGGAGCATGGACTCAGTTGTTACTCAATTGTCTGCTTTAGGGCAATCATTTAATGGTGAAATCATAGCGAATACGATTTCAGCAGCAGTGACAGAGTCAATCGAAAAACAGATGTCACCTGCTTTAGAAGGAATCAAAAATGAGCTTTCATTGCTTAAAGAAATCAAAGAGCAAAATCAGAAAGAGTTGATGGATCTTATGATCGGTGAAATGAAGACTCAGCTAATTGAACCTGTTGTAGCTGAACTAGAGAAAACGTCGAGTGCAGTAGAGAAAAACAATGAAGTATCTGAACTGCTAAACCGTAACGTTGAACAAGTAATGACGCGCACAGCTGAAACAGTAGAAACAATCGATAAATTCCAACAAGAAACCATGGTTAAACTTCAAGGTTTTGCTGAGTCGCTTAAAGAGATCTTAAGTAGCTTTAAAGACGACACCCAAGGTGCCATGGGTGCAATTGCTAACGAAGTTCAGCTAATGTTGAATAGCGCAGCAGAAGGAATGGATAAACAGCGTGTTGCTTTTGAACATAGCTCAGAAACTGCTGCATCTGCTTTTGAAGGCATTAAAGATTCAATGGATAAAGCGCTCTCTGAACGACAAAGTGCAGAGCAAGCTCTATTCAATAATGTTGAAAGTCGAATTGCTTCTTTGCTGAAAGAATCGCAAGACATTTTTGATAACCAAACCAAAGTACTGGAAACGGTAGGTGAAGAGGCGAGCGGTCTGATGTCATCTGCAAAAGATGAGTTGATTTCAGGGCTTGGTGATATTGATAAGAAAGTTATCTCAATGTCACAAACAGTACAAACTGAACTAGAAGCATTCCGTGAGCAGTATCAGCAAAACTTAACCGGTTACTTTACCCAGCAAAACACATTACTTGAAGATAGTCTTGGCAAGCAACGTGATGGTTTAAATGGTGTAGTTGATAATTTCCGTAAAGTCTTTGAAAGTGAGTATCAGACTCGTCACAACCTACTGCAAGAACTAACTGCCCAACACACTGAACTACAAAAGTCAGCGAAAACGATCGAGCAAGTAGCTAAGGCCATTGGCTTAAATGAAGCTTCGAAAATGGCTGAGCTGCAAGATGCAGCGCGTACCATGGGCCGAGAGATTGGACAGCTTAAATTAGAATATTCAAAAGCTGCTGCTACGTTTAACGACGTTACCGAAAACCTACCTAAAGCGATGGATGAATATTTCACAAGGGCGAACCAAAGCTTTGAAAGCTTCTTTGGTGATTTTGATACAGCTGCAAGTTCTATTCATAACAAGTTATCGCAAGCTGCAGGTTACTTGATTAACTCTCAAGTACAGCGTCGAGAGTTTGAAGCAGACGAGCGAGCTGTTGCTAAGGCGGAAGCGTAATGCGCGGGTTGAGAACAAGCCCGAGAACAGCCGACGCTGAAGAATCTGGGGTTTGGTTGTCGATTGGCGACTTGATGTCCGTACTCTTGATGATCTTTGCATTGTTATTGATTAGTGCGTTAGTTCAGATCTCGGAAGTTCATGAAAATAGCCAAACGACTCGAGTTGTGATCATCAAAGGCATTAATGACGCTTTAAAGGGGGCGGGTATTGAAGTTCAAGCTAACTCTGAAACTGGTGACATCTCAATTTTAGATTCAATTCTATTTGATAGAAACGAGTACCGCTTGAAGCCGTCTGGTAAAGAGTTTCTCGATCAGTTTGTTCCTATTTATTCCGACGTGATATTCCAATCTAAGCAAACGTCTGACGAAGTAAGCCGTATCGTGATTGAGGGGCATTCAAGTTCAGAAGGCTCATTTGACCGTAATATGGAACTTAGTGTCTTAAGAGCGAATAGTGTGGCGAAGTACATAAACAGCATGGATTTTGCGCACAAGCTACCGTTTTTTGACAAAGCGATGATCTCAGGCCGTGGGCCAATAGAGGCGAACCAAGAAGCGACAGAACCAGCAGACCGCAAAGTGAAATTCAGATTCCAGTTTAAAGACGATGAGTTTTTAGGTTATTTTTCTGAGGTGACATCAGTTGAGTAATAAAGGTTTTACTTTTAATCAGCCTGTCGTCCCTGGAGTAAACAGTCTCGACAGAATGTCATTTGACGATTTCTACAACATGGGTGATCTAGAGGGTAACTTACCGAGCTTCCCTCCCAAAACGATAAAACAGATCATCCAACTTGTTGACCAAGGAAAGAGTGATCAAATTTCAATCTTGGAATGGCTAGATGCTGTAGAAAATCATAGTCAGTGGAATGATCTCGAAGCAAGTGAGGTTAACGATGCTTGCCGTGCTATTTGGTATGCAATGTGTACCAATGTCGCATTGGGAGACATTGCGTTCTTTAAAGTAGCATTAGCGCTTGACGGTAAGCCAACGTCTATTATCCCCGATTTGATTCAAAGTATGGACATTGTTCAAGGCGTATCTGAACTTGCAGACTTAGAACGGAAAAAGATCGACTGGCTTCAAGCGATAAGAAGCCAAAGTTATCAATCAATGAGTCAATATTGCTTTGACAACAATAGAACGCCGAAGAGTTACGTAAAATACTTACGCCTGCCAAAAGCCAATTCTTACGAACGTAATTTATCAACTGAATTAGTTAAAGTCGCTCCTAAACCACTTACTAGCGTAGCGGACTTATGGCTACAAGAATGTTTTCGTAGCCTAAAAACGACCAATAATAAGCTAGCTTTTTGCGATACCGTAATCACTCACTTTAAAAACTTTGATTATGGCTATCACGTAAAAGACATTCTCGAAGAAAAATGCTTACCAACGAGCGATGACTCCTTTTGGTACTCCTTGTCTGAGCAAAGTAAAAGCATACTCAAAAAGAAATTTAACATTTCAAGTTATTACGAACTTAAGAGTATATCTAGATTATTAACATCAGATCACGGGAGAGAATACTTAGAGCTTGAGGAGCATGAAGCGAGGCAAATTCACAGCCGAACCATGTTTTGGTCTAACTATAGCTCCCGCTTTAATCGCATTAGAGCTTTGTTACCTAAGTTAACTTTTCAATACCTCACTAGCCAAGGATACTCATCTTCAAGGCAAGTAGAGGTTTTGTCTGAAAAGTCGATCTATCAATGTGAAGTGCTGATTTTTGAGTTAGACAAAGTTATTGCCGTCGAGTTTTTGAGAGGGGATCTGAGCGAAACACGCTTTTTCAAAAATACGGAATGGAATGCTAAGCGCCTGTTTGAATCAAAAAACCTTACTATCGAAGCTATCCGTGAGATGTCACAGCTTGATGTCCATGACCACCTGACATCGTGGCAGTACTTCTGTGAAAAACTTTTGCGAACCAAATTTAAGCTGTTACCAAATTCCAATATTCCTCATTTCAAAGGTTTACCTCCTGCTATCAATAGTTACAGTGAAACTCGTGGCTTGCCAAGGCCTGAACAAAGCTATCTGGATGAAAGGGAAAGGAAACTAGAGCGTTGGGTGGAACATTTTTGGGAAACTGAATTTAAGACTTCTAAATATGGAGAACAGTCTGGACTGCAGCAGAAGAGTAATGTCTATTTGTCTAAAGCATATGTTGCTAAGCAACTGGGCAAAGATGAAGATCATGAGCTTTACATTAAAAAATCTGCGAATCAGGGTAACTCTGAGGCTATGAACCAGCTGGGTCAAATATTACTGCGAAACAGTGATGCAAGCTTACGTCGCCATGGTGAACGTTGGTTAGCGAAGGCTGCAGTAACTGGACATGAGAATGCTCAAACCTTTGTTGAAAAGTTCAAAATTCAAGTTGACCGTGCAGGCTATTTTACTCAGCGTTTGAGTGCTCATAAAGATCGGATACAACATAGCGATTATAAATTTGATGCAACGATGATGAGTAATTCTCTGAAAGATCTAAGTATTAATAATTTAACAGCCAGATATAGTTTCGCCCAGCATAATGCTGGTGATCTAATTATAATTTTGAAAGAACTTGAATCACGTAATAGTAAGGACGCAACTGAACTTAAAAAGGTGGTAATCGGTCGGCTTGAGGATATTTGTAAGCTATTTAACTAGCTCTCAAAAGCTTAGAAATTCAATGCGGTTAGCGTAGAGCGTGAATGAAAACATGATAAAATCCAATGAGATAAAGCAGTGAAGAACAAAACGATAACAGCACTTTCAGAAAAGTTGGGCGTGCCAACGCGAGAAACGAAAAAAGCATTGGCATGGGATATTACCTCAGGCTTTGGTGTTGTTGTGCAAATCGATCAGCCTAGCACCAGTGAACATGCATTGGTTTGGCTGCCTCACAACGCGGATGCATTGGAAGAGCTTTCTTGTGAAAAAGTTGTCTACCCAGAAGAAAAAGGCAGACACAGTAACACGTACGCTTCCCCGGGTTTAAAGCGTGGTGATGCGGCTATCCGTGCCAAGATAAAAACAGAACAAGAACTTAATGAGCTGTTGAGCTTCTTATTCGACCCATTTTTCTAGGCTTTGAGATGTTTGGAGATGTGGACGTTATTGCACGCTAGCCTGAGCGCTAACTGTGCAATTGCGTGAATAAATGGATGTTATGTGAGCAATGGTCACATCTTGTAAAAACTAATAGGTCGTGTGCGGCCTATTTCACCGTTTTATATAAGGTTTTTATTGTAAGATACGGTTTATTCAATAAAAATTACATTCTAAATTACGACGAGTCGGTTGGTATTTAATGCAAAAATCAAACTTCGAATTCCTCAAAGGCGTCAACGATTTCTTGTTCGCCATTGCTCGAGCAGCAGAGAGAAATTACCCAGATGATCCAAATACCACACTGGTTAAACTGCGTATCTTTGGTGAAGCGACAGCCAAACACTTAGCGAAGCTGTTAGATATCGAAGTTCCTGAAAACCAACATGAACTCCTACGTGAACTCGGCAAAATTCCTTTTGTTGATGACAGCATTCTCAACGTCTTCCATAAGCTACGTAAAATAGGCAACCAAGCCGTACATGAATATCATGATGATCTTCAAGATGCAGAAATGTGTCTGCGCTTTGCTTTCCGCTTAGCGGTTTGGTACTACCGACTTGTTACCAAAAACTATGACTTTCCTGTCCCTCAGTTTGTTTTACCAAGCTCAGATAGCGGTGAACAGTTTGAACAAGAAGTGTTGTCGCTGAAACATGAATTGGCATTAGCTCGCCAAAGTGAAAGCCAAGCGAAAGAACAGTCGAAAGCAGAACTAGATGCGCAACAGGCGAAACTCACCGCGCTGAATGGCTACATCTCCGTTTTAGAGAGTAAGCAGGAAGAAACACACGAGCAGTCTCAAGCTCGAATTAGCGCACTAGAAGCAAAACTTAAAGAGCAAGAAACAGAGCTTTCTAAGAAGACTGAAGTAGAGCGTAAAGCTTATAAGAAACAAATTATCGAAGAGGCCAAGTCGCGCCCTCTAAATCTAAGCGAAGATGAAACCCGCTATCTAATTGATAACCAGCTGCGCAAGGCCGGCTGGGATGCAGACACCAAAAAGCTAAATTTTGCCAACGGCACGAGGCCACAAGTCGGTCGCAATATTGCCATCGCAGAGTGGCCAACAGGCAAAGATGAAACCGGTAAAACAGGCTTCGCTGATTACGTATTATTTGTCGGCTTAAAGCCGATGGGCGTCATTGAAGCGAAGAAGAACAACAAAGATGTTTCAGCGAAGCTGACAGAGGCTTACCGTTACAGTAAGTATTTTGATAATGATTTTCTACGTTCAGAATTACAGCAAGCCGCGAACGGCCAAGATGAACTCGATCAAGTAGCTGAAGCTTTACCTACTTATTTGCCTTCGTGGGCGGATTCGCACGGCTCCTCAACTCTTAAAATGCAAGAGTTCAAAATCCCATTCTGTTTTTCTGCCAATGGTCGTGGCTATAAAGCGGCAGCGAAAACTAAAAGTGGTATCTGGTATCGTGACGTTCGCCATGCCACCAATATGCCCAAAGCATTGCCTGAATGGCACCGACCTGAAGAGTTAGTTGCCAAGCTAGAAAGCGATGACCAGTTAACCAACAACTGGTTTAGCCGAAATGCAGACATGAGTGACCTCGGTTTACGTTACTATCAAGAAGAAGCGGTGCAAGCGTCCGAGCAAGCCATTGTTAATGGTCAGCAAGATATCTTGTTAGCCATGGCGACAGGTACTGGTAAAACACGTACTGCGATTGCTTTAATGTATCGCCTTATTCAGTCTCAGCGATTTAAGCGCGTTCTGTTCTTGGTCGATCGTACCTCACTTGGCAAGCAGGCACTTGATTCATTTGAAGACACCAATATCAACGGGGATACCTTTAACTCTATATTCAATGTAAAAGGGTTAACTGACCGCTTCCCTGAAGATAGCACCAAGATCCACGTTGCCACTGTTCAGTCTCTCGTTAAGCGCACGCTACAAAGTGATGAAGTCATGCCAGTAGGGCGTTACGACTGCATTATTGTCGATGAAGCCCATCGTGGTTACATTCTCGATAAAGAGCAAACAGAAGGGGAAGAGAAGTTCAGAAGCGAACAAGACTTTATTTCTTCTTATCGCCGTATCATCGATCACTTCGATGCGGTAAAAATCGCGTTAACGGCAACACCTGCGCTACACACCATTGATATCTTTGGTGGTGAGCAGAAGAAACCTGTTTACCGCTATAGCTACCGAAAAGCAGTTATCGACGGTTACTTAACCGATCAAGAACCGCCAATCCGAATCATTACTAAGCTCAGTGAGTCTGGGTTGTATTTATCTCAAGGTAGCGAGGTTCAGAGGCTATCTAACCAAGGTGAGTTAATCAACGACACCTTAGATGACGAACAAGGCTTTGAAGTTGCGGATTTCAACCGTGCGCTCATTGCTTCAAACTTCAACAAAGTGGTGTGTGAAGAACTGGTTAATCATATTGATCCAACCAGCCCACAAAAAACGCTCGTATTCTGCGTGAACAACACTCATGCCGACTCTGTGGTCGAAGAGTTGCGTACTGCGTTTAAAGCCAAATACCCGCAGCTTGAGCATGATGCGATCATTAAAATTACTGGTGACTCAGATAAAGACTCCACCAAAGTACAATCGATGATCACTCGCTTTAAAAAAGAGCGCTTACCTAACATCGTGGTTACGGTAGACCTACTTACAACCGGTATCGACATACCAAGCATCTGTAACTTGGTGTTCATGCGTAAGGTACGCAGCCGTATCTTATACGAGCAAATGAAAGGCCGGGCGACACGCTTATGCCCGGCAGCAGGTAAAACCTCATTTAAAATCTTCGATGCCGTTGACCTGTACTCCACACTGCAAAGCGTCGATACCATGCGTCCAGTAGTGGTTCGTCCAAAAGTAGAGTTGCAAACCTTAGTCAACGAAATTACCGATTCAGAAACCTATAAAGCAATTGAGGCGGATGGTCGAAGCTTTGCGGAGCACAGCCATGAACAATTGGTTGCCAAGCTACAACGCATCTCAAGTCATGCGGAGTTTAGCCGCCTTAAATCACGTGAGATAGACAGCCAAATCAAACGCTTTGATGAACTTTGCCAAGACTCAGCAGGTTGTAACTTTGCGAGCCTTGCTAAAACACTCAAGCAGAAAGGCCCGAAATGGTCGGCAGAAGTGTTCAACAAGGTGACCAATATGGTTGGTCGTTTAGAGCAGCTAAAGCAAGAGATTAACGACTTACGTGACATGCCAATCTTTACCGATGTGGATGATTCACTGCTGCGAGTAGAAACCGTGTATGGCGAGCATGAAACCGCACAAGATTTCTTAGAAGCCTTTGATGCGCTGGTGGACAAATCATCCAACCAACAAGAAGCGTTAGATGTGGTCATCAACCGCCCAAGAGGCTTAACCCGTAAAGGACTGCTAGAACTGCAAGAGTGGTTCGATGCACAAAACTTTAATGAGCCAACGCTGAAAAAAGCGTGGAAAGAGACCAAAAACCAAGATGTAGCAGCGCGCTTAATTGGTCATATTCGACAAGCGGCGATTGGTGATGCATTACTACCATTCGAAGATCGAGTGGATCAAGCATTAGAAAAAATCAAAGCGCAAAAAGAGTGGAGTGACGAGCAGTTCAACTGGCTCGATCGCCTAGCGTCATCCATTAAAGACAAAGTAGTACTTGACGATGACACCTTTAAAACGGGCAACTACAAGCGTAAAGGTGGCAAACGTAAGCTTATGAACATCTTTAATGATGAATTAGACAGCATACTCACCCAATTCAACGAGTTTATGTGGGACGAGCCCGCTTAAGATTGTAGTATTCAAACCAAATGAGATGACGAAATATGACCACAGAAAACCTTGAATATCTGCTCGAGAAATTGATAGCAGTTAATGAGCAAATACTCGAAACTGTCTCGGATATCAAAACAGAAGTTCAAGATATAAACAAAGAGCTGAACTGGGTTGAAGAGCACTCTTACGCCAAGGTGGTGTATGACAGCTTAAACACCATTGAAAGCAAATTAGATTCTATTGATTCTGGTATTTCAAATATCGACATCAATACAACAGGGCTTTAATCAGCCACTACTAAACATATTTTTGCAGTCAACGAATAGACTTAGCTGTAAGAACAAACAAGAGAGCAAGCATGAACAATAATGATCTGGTCGCCAAACTGTGGAAGCTGTGTGACAACCTACGTGACGGCGGTGTGTCTTACCAAAACTACGTAAATGAATTGGCGTCGCTACTGTTTCTTAAAATGTGTGAAGAGACAGGCCAAGAAGATGACTCGTTACCACAAGGGTTTCGCTGGGCGGATCTAAAAGCCAAGCTAGGGCAAGAGCAGCACCAGTTCTACCGTAACATGCTAGTTCAGCTTGGTGCTGACGACCATGCCATTGTTCGTGCCATCTTCCAAAACGTAAATACCACTATTACTCAACCTGCCCAACTGACCGAGCTGGTGGATAACATGGACAAGCTAGAATGGTTCGATGGTGACACGGGCAAAAGCCGTGATGACTTTGGTGACATGTACGAAGGTCTATTGCAAAAGAACGCGAACGAGACGAAATCGGGCGCGGGCCAGTACTTTACGCCACGTTCACTTATCAACACTATCATTAAAGTAATGCAGCCTCAGCCACGTGAAGTGATCCAAGATCCAGCAGCGGGTACCGCAGGTTTCTTAATCGAGGCGGATAAGTACATCAAATCACAAACTAACGATTTAGATGACCTAGACGATGATGATCAAGAGTTCCAAATGACCAAAGCCTTTGTTGGTTTGGAGTTGGTACCAGAAACACGCCGTTTAGCTCTGATGAACTGCCTACTGCACGATATTGAAGGCGATGCAGAAGAGGGCGCTATTCGGCTTGGCAACACATTAGGCAGTGCAGGTGAAACGCTTCCTCAAGCAAACGTGATTTTGACCAACCCTCCGTTTGGCAGCGCATCAAGCACCAACATCACTCGTACCTTTGTTCACCCAACAGGCAACAAACAGCTCTGTTTTATGCAGCATATTTATGATGCGCTAGAACCAGGCGGCCGTGCAGCGGTGGTGATTCCAGATAATGTGTTATTCGAAGGAGGCAAGGGTACTGATATTCGTCGTGACTTAATGGACAAATGTAACTTGCACACCATCTTGCGTTTGCCTACTGGTATTTTCTACGCCGCAGGGGTAAAGACTAACGTACTCTTCTTCCAAAAAGGCACGCCAGAGAACAAGAACCAAGACAAAGGCTGTACTAAAGAGACATGGGTGTTCGATATGCGTACCAACATGAACACTTTTGGTAAACGTCGTCCACTGACTGAAAAGCACTTTGAAGCTTTCATCAATGCTTATGGCACAGACAAAAATGGTCAGTCACCTCGTGAAGAGGGCGTTTATGAGACGTTGGGCAACATCTTTGCTGAGGGTGATGATTCGGTAGAAAACCTAATCGAGAACGCTCGTTTCCGCAAATTCAGCCGTGACTACATTCGCGATCAAAAAGGCGATAGCTTAGATATTTCATGGCTTAAAGACCTAGAAGCCACTAGCGCAGAAAACCTACCAGAGCCAGAAGTACTAGCAGGTGAAGCAATGGCAGAGCTAACCGAAGCCATGTCTGAAATTTACCAACTGATGCAAGCATTAGGTGCTGACGATGTAGCTGAAGGGCAAAAACAACTTGTGGCAGAAGCCTTTGGCTTGGCAGAAAAGCCGGAGGCAGAGTAATGAGTGAGTTGCCGAAAGGTTGGGTAGATTCAAGGTTAGAAGAGTCTATTTATCTTAATCAAAAATTCACAAACATAGACGACGATAGCGAATGCGGTTTCGTGCCTATGGCTATGGTGCCAACTAAGTATGGTGCGCCAATTGAATTCGAGATGAGAACATGGGGTAAGTGCAAGAAGGGATATACTCAGTTTCAGAATGACGATATTTTACTAGCTAAAATTACTCCTTGCTTTGAAAACGGTAAGGGCGCTCTTGTTTCAGGTCTTCCAAATGGTATTGGTGCAGGGAGCACAGAATACTTTGTTTTAAGAAGCGTTAGTAACCTAGTTGAGCCCAAATATCTTCATGCGTTTGTGAAGACTAGAGACTTTCTGATTAACTGTGAAACAAATATGAGTGGATCGGTTGGTCATAGACGAGTACCTAAAGATTATTTGCTTAACTATTCGATGCCACTAGCCCCACTAGCCGAACAAAAACGCATCGTTGAAAAACTCGATGAGGTATTGGTACAGGTCGACACCATCAAAGCCCGCCTAGATGGAATCCCAGATTTGCTAAAACGCTTCCGCCAATCGGTACTCGCTTCTGCGGTGTCGGGTAAGCTGACGGAAGAGTGGCGAGAAGGAAACGGTGAACAAGACGTTTGGGATGCAAACTTTGATGTAAAACTGCTAACTGAACATGTAGAACCATATGTTTTACCAGAAAGTTGGAGTTGGGATAATCTGGGTAATTTAGTAGCGGTATTGAATAGTAAACGTAAGCCTATTAAGCAGGCAGATAGAAATAAGCGCCAAGGCGAATACCCGTATTATGGCGCTTTTGGCATCATAGATCATATTGACGACTACGTGTTTGATGGAGAATATATCCTATTAGCTGAAGATGGTAAGAACTTAGAGCAACGTTCACGACCTATCGCTCTTGTTGCTAATGGAAAGTACTGGGTAAATAATCATGCTCATGTTCTAGAAGTGAAGCCACAAATTGACATTAAATACTTGTGTTATTTTTTGAATTCACCTCACTTGGTTATTGACGAATTCCTTACTGGACAAGACCAAGTAAAACTCAACAAAGTAGCGATGGTGAAGTTGCCCATTCCGGTTCCGTCGTACACAGAGCAAAAAGAAATCGTTCGCCTAGTCGATCAATACTTCGCTTTCGCTGACACCATAGAAGCGCAAGTGAAAAAAGCACAGGCGAGGGTAGATAACCTAACCCAAAGCATCTTGGCAAAAGCCTTCCGTGGTGAGCTGGTGGCACAAGATCCAAAGGATGAGCCAGCCGATAAACTGCTAGAGCGCATCGCCGAGGCTCGCAAAGAGGCCGAAGCCTTAGCCAAGGCAGCCAAAAAAGCTGAAGCGACTAAGAAAAGAGCCGCGAAGAAATCTACATAATTTTCCCTGTATTTAAGGCAGCTATTACGCTGCCTTATTTTTTAGGTTTATAAAATGACAAAAATTACTGTTCAACGAGCAATCGAAATTGTTAAGTCTCAAACATACGATGACTCTCAGTTCTATCAGTTTGTAGAAGTTGAAGGTCATCGGTTACCAGCGAAACGCTTTTACTCAGCTCTATTTGATGTGCTATATCAAGACATAAATACTCATAAAGCTGAAAGAGAGTTGCGTAAAGCAGGGTATGAAATTATTAGTACTCGACCAACTGCAGAACTGCCTACCATTTGGAAAGTATCTCATGGTCCTAAATTTGTATATGGTTCAAATAAAAATTGGTTGCTAGATAACCATTATCTAGCCGTACATGAGAATACGGGCAATGGTGGTGGTGAAAACTTTTTAGAAAAAATCCAAGTCGGAGACATTGTGTCACTCGGTTATGGAAACTCCGTAGCAAAGTTGGTCATTGTTACCTCTGATATTATTAAAGACTCAAATAATCCATTTGAGTCAGGGTGGCAGCTTAGAAAGTATGCTGAAATTGTATCTCTTTCAGAAACTAAGCCTTATGAAGGTATCGATAAAATATGGTCTCCTCGTAGACCTAACACCTGTGCAGCCGTGCCAAAGCATGATCTGAACTTGTTTGAAGCTCAAATCTTGACTGAGTACTACCAAATGAGTTTGGAAGAGTTACAAACTCTTTATGCTAGCTTCCATGATAGTGAACAGCCTTTTAAGAAAACCAATAAGGAAAGTGTAATGAACTCACCGAGCCTTAATCAAATCCTTTATGGACCTCCAGGCACAGGTAAAACCTATCATACGATTGAGGCTGCAGTAAAAGCCGCTGAACCTGAGTTTTATCATAATTTAGGCATTGATTCTGCATCTGGTGCAACACTGGAACAACGCCAAGCGTTGCAAACCAAGTTTAAAGAACTGTCAGATTCTAAACGCATTAGATTCGTAACTTTTCACCAAAGCTATGGCTATGAAGAGTTTGTTGAAGGGTTGAGTGCATCTACCACAGACAATGATCAAGTCAAATACGCCGTTAAAGATGGTGTATTCAAAGAGATAGCAGATGATGCCAGAAAAAATCTAGAAGATAGTCAAAGGGATCAACAGTCTCTCGATCGCGAACAAAAATTTGATCTTGCATTGGAGGCGTTCAAACTGTCGATATTTGAAGAGTCTGATAGCTTTTCACTGACTGACGCAGTTTCGATTATCAGCATTGAAGAAGAGGGTTTTCGTTATTGTGGGGAGTGGAAATCCTCTCAGATAATGAAGTTTGTTGACTTGAAGTCTTTGTATCTTGCAGAAGTCGAAACGAGGCAAGATGTTAAACGTGTTGAGTCTGTCTCTGGTTTAGCTAAACAGCATGCTACGTATTTTTTTAAAGCACTGAAGCAGATAGAAACATTTGTATCTAATGAATTGCCTCCTTCCCAACGATTGGAAAAGCACAACTACGTTTTGGTGATTGATGAAATCAACCGAGGCAATATATCTAAGATTTTTGGTGAGTTAATAACCCTTATCGAACCTTCAAAACGTAAGGGTTCAGATGAGTTTATTGAACTGACACTTCCTCAATCTAAGAAACCTTTCTCTGTGCCGAATAATCTGTACTTGATTGGCACCATGAATACCGCTGACCGCTCGCTCGCCATGATGGACACCGCACTTCGTCGTCGTTTCGACTTTGTGGAAATGATGCCTAAGCCTTCGTTACTCAAAGATTGTGTTGTAAAAAATGGTGACGTTGAAATCAACCTGTCAGAACTTTTAATTAAGTTAAATGAGCGGATTGAAATTCTCTATGATCGTGAACACACCCTAGGTCATGCGTTCTTTATGCCCGTAAAAGCTTTGGTGGACGCAGGTGAGCAAGATAAAGCATTTAGATCTTTAGTTTCTGTTTTCAAAAATAAGATCATTCCACTTCTTGAAGAATACTTCTTTGAGGATTGGAGCAAGATTCGTCTGGTTTTAGCTGACAATCAAAAGCCAGAACACTTGCAGTTTGTTGAGGAGAAAGAACAAAAGGCTGAGGCTTTGAGAAGTCTTTTTGGAAAGGGACACAACCTAGATCAATACGGACAATCAGTGGTGAAATACACGCTTGCTGCGGATAATGCTGCCGTTTGGAATAACGTAAAAGCTTATATCGGTGTTTACCAAACGAATGTAAAGCAATCAACTCAATCCTCTGAGGTTCAAGCTGAATCGGGCGCAGAGTAATTGCCATGCATACTACGGTTTTTGAATATGGTTATTTAACGTGTGACCAAGCAGCATGCGATGAGTTTAGTGCCAAGCTCATTTCTAAAAACGACTTTAACTATTTAAAAGAAGTGAGTTTAAGTGCCGACGAGTCTGAAACGAACAAGTGTTTAGGCTTAACGAAACGTTATGGTTATGAGCTTATTCAAGTGAAAAACTATGTTGGTGTACTGTTTACACCGACTGGTGAACACATTGAAGTTTTGCCAAAAACAGGACGGAAAGCTGAAAACTCTCAACAGGCGATTGTAGAATCTCGTCAAATGCTTCTTATGATGTTGCAGCATTTAGGCTCGTTTCGCTACGTAGCTTCTAATCAGGCTAGTATTGCTACAAAGCAGATGCCGTTGCTTGAGGTGTTTATAAGCCAGTTTTTACAGTCGGTGAATGCCTTGGTGAAACGAGGGTTAAAAAGTGACTATGTCACGCAAGAGGATAGCCTTCATTTTCAAAAGGGCAAACTTAAAGTCTCTCAGCAAATTAGATACAACGTGGTTAACAAACACAAATTTTATGTGGAATACGACGAGTATCTGATAAACCGCCCTGCAAACCGACTGATTAAAACGGCTCTGTTGAAGTTAAGCAATTACACAAGGCTAGCGACCAACCAGAAGTTGTTGCGTGAGCTACAGTTTGCTTTTGCAGATGTCCCAAGTTGTAAGTCGGTTAAACAAGATATCAGCGCCCTTAAGTTAGATAGGGGGATGGTGGACTATCATTCGCCGATTGCGTGGGCAAAATTGATACTTGATGGCTTCTCTCCACTGAGTATGAAAGGTGACAACAGCGCGCTATCTTTATTGTTCCCAATGGAAGCTGTATTCGAGAGTTATGTTGCTTCGGTACTGAGAAGTCAGCTAGCGGACGATGCAGAACTCACCACGCAAGCGTCTTCAAAATACCTTGTGACTCATAACGGACGACGCCAGTTTCAGCTCAAGCCTGATCTATTGCTAACCCTAACGGATAACTCCAAATTAGTTCTCGATACTAAATGGAAGCTACTCGACTTAGAAGATCATAATTATGGGCTTTCTCAATCTGATCTCTATCAAATGTTCGCTTATGGCCATAAATATTTAAATGGTACGGGTGACCTTTTATTGATCTATCCCGCCCATAGCGGTTTTGAAAAGCCTATAGAATTTAGTTTTGATTATAGTGAATCGTTAAGGCTTTGGGTTGTACCGTTTGTGTCTGACTTGCAAGGTGATAGTTATCTCATCTGGCCTGAGGGATTTTCGTTCAATGCATTAATTTCATAAGCATACGCACCTCACCTATCGATTGAATAACGTACATTACTTATTATAAAAATAAGCTTGAAGCGAGCGAAGCTAAAGGCTCAATTACACCTCAAGGTTCACCATGCAAACATACAGAAATGTCCTCTCTTCAATTCTTAATACGAGAGAGTTGACCAAACCAAATGCCCAACCTGTTTATAGCTACAAAGTGACAGCTTTGGAGTTTGAGTCACTTAAGCAGTCGTTGATTTCCAGCGTCGAAAGTAATGGCATTCACACCTATTCGAATAAGCCAACAAGGGAATGGGCAGGGTGTTTTGTATTGTATGCGGCGGAGTGGTGGCGCACGTCTTTTCAAGGCGGCGTTTGGGCTTGGGAACCTGTATTAGAGTCTCTCGGCTTACAGGCCAACGCAATTTCATCAACTCAAAGAAGTGAGATTGTTGTTAAGGGGTTAAGCTTTTGGGGACGAAAGGTGCTAAGTAACACTAAGGGACGCATGTTACTTGGCACTGTGGCGGTTGAAGGTGGTTTACCACAAACACTTATCCAAGACCCAAATAGCAGGCTTGCCCATTACTTCGAACAAGTGATTCAAGATTATGGGCAATTTGCTAACTCACGGTTAAGCGCGGTATCTGTTGCTAAAGCACACGCGCACTATATTGCTGCATCATATCGTGATGAAACGGTTTATAGCATTGTCGCCCAAGTTGCTGAATCCATTTATTATCTGGTCGATAAACACGGGCTAGATGAGCAAAGCGACCCGCTTCATTACTTGAATACGGTCGATGCAAATTGGTCGCAAGGTTTACCATTGAATATGGAACCTGAAGCTGCGCGAACTTTATTAGGTAATGCGCTTGGTCTTGCTGTTGAAGTTCAACGCCGTTTACCAAACTCTATTAAGATTCTTCGTTCTCTACGTAAATCATATTCTCATTATGCCTCAATGATGGATATGTCGGCATCGGATGACGATTATCAATGGCAGAACCAAATTGATATCACACTAAAGTCTCGTCTTAATGCCAAGTTCTTACAGCAACTGTTTAGTAGCGTGAATTTGCCAGACAACATAAACCTGTTTGCGGTTGGCGGTAAGAGCCTTTTATTGGCAAAGGCATTTAAACGTGGTGCGGACTCTGAGCACTATTTACTAGATGTTTATACTAAGTCTCTTCCTGCAGAGTGGTTCGACTGCGATATACAATTGAAAGCAACGGATGACGCTGGTAATGAGTGGCACGCTCCGGTGCTTGGTGGTGCGGGAGTTGGTGCCAATGAACCTTGGGTATTCACTCAATATAATGATGAGTGGCTACTTAAAGGTGGTGGAAGTGTCGAATGTGCAGAAGCGAACGCTTTAGTTTCAGTGCCAGAGCACTTGTCACATCCCACACTTGCTACGGTAGGTCACATCAATGGGCGCGTTCTTTATGATGTTAATACTCAAATAGAGACGGAATTTTATTTTGACGCCTATTGTGTGTCACTTGACCGAGAAGGTGTGCAACCTCTTGAATTCAATTTGGTTGGTCAGCCAGTTCCTTATCAAACCAATCCAAGTAAGTGCTTTATTGGTGTTCCTAGCTTAGTCGCCATTGATGAAAATGGTCAGCAATCAGAAATTCCAAATACTCAGCTTCGTTGGCGCAATACAATGCTTGAACAATGGCAGTCAATGAATACGGTACCTTTTGGTAAGGTCGATATCGCTTTGTTTGAGAATAACAAACCTGTTAAGCGTTTTACTGTAGGTTTGTTACCGGACGATTTTTCTATTGAACTGCAACCGAGCCACACGGTACAAATTGGTCAGATCGGCTTTTATTCTAATAAACCACTACCATCTATTGCGTTAAAGGGCGCAGAACAACTCGATGTTCTGCCGAGCTCGGTTCTATCTCATTTTCAGCAAGATCTGAATGAACCTAAACGCACTTTGGATATACTCAGTCATCAAGCTCACCCACCAGCACAAGTTAACGTAGCGATATGGTGGCAAGATCAAGCGAAGTCGTTGTCGATAACATTGCCATTCCCCGCTAAAGGTATTTGTCTGATTAGCTCAGGTGGAGAAGCGGTTCGTAATGCTGAAGCGATTTTAGTCGATACGCTTAATCGTTATGAGTTATTCGGCTATGGCGTCAGTGATTCGCTAGAGGTGGAATTCAAGCTTCTCGCTAGAGATATTTACGGCGCTTTTTCGAAGTCGGCTTACGTGAGGCGAACTTTGCCAAAAGGCGATGTTTTATCTACCGGATTTTCCTTAGCTACGTTTAAAGAGGATATTGAGTCTCTGCTAGCTCTATCATCTTCATTAGATGCAGCCGTTAAGATATCGGTGTTGGACAGTGCACATACCATTTTCAATTTCAGTGTTAATGCATACAGCAATGCGCTTATTCCAAACAGAGCACAAGGCACGATTGAAATCGAGGGCGATAGCGTTATGGGCACACTTTCGATGGTGCCTTTGGATAACCCAACTTATGCACCGATTACTTTAATCAAGAATGACGAACAGTGGTATTTCCCTGAAGAAGACGCTTCGCCTGGTGCTTGGCTTATCTATGCTGACGAAGCCGAACAGGGTGTAAGACCTTTGATGTGGAGTAAAGACCTTGAGTTGTTGTCGTCGCCGAGTAATCGACTAGAAGAAGCGGCATCTATTGGGGCTCGTAAAGATCGTCTAGATAAGTTCTCGGTGGTTTGCGGTCAGTTGGCGACAGAATTTAGTGCGCCTGAATGGAAGTACATTAAAGCCTTGTTGGCCTTTGATAGTGTTCCACTAACTACGTTTGATCTGTGGCGAGGTGCAATTAATAAGCCTGAATTTATGCTTGCGATGCTGTTAAGCGCAAATAAGAAAGAAGCCGAGCGTATTTGGCAGTTCAGTCAACAGTTCCCTTTTTCATGGCACTCCATTAAAGCTCGAGATGCGATCGCGGTAGTGAGTGCTTTCTATGCTTCGCGTATCGAAGTGTATGGCAACGATTTTTCTGACATTATTTGTGAACAGATAGAATCGAAATTAAACGAATTAGTGACGAGATACCACGGCTTACAAAGCCTCAAGAATCTGCTTATGCACAAAATTGATGCCAATCGAGAGAAACCTTCGCTTAATCCTGCCGCTTACATTCAGCAATTGTTTGACCTGCGAAATGCATTGAATAACCAATACAACGAATCTCAGTGGCCTTGCGAATTTTCAGATCACATATTCAAGAGTTCAATTAGGGCTGTCGACCAGCAGTTAGCTGGAGTGTGTTTCACGACTAAGGACCTGTACCGCAATAACGTGATGAATGCGCCAGTACTGCTTGCTTTGTCTACTTGTGGTTCTGCACCTCTGAGAATGTCACCAGAGGTAGTACATGCGATGAGAGAATACAACAGCTTTGACCCTGAGTACTTTGAGCAAGTGTTCGCTCTTACACATAAAATGATTTTCGGCCTAGTGAATAGCTAAAAAAGGTAAACCAACCATGCAATATTTTGAGTCTTTAGTTGACCAACTGACTAAACGTGCAGCGCGCGCTACTTTAGGGCAATTTGGTTTGCGATCTAAGCCGTTACGTGAGTTCTTGTGGCAGTCGTTTTCTCAATCCCCAGGTAAAGAGGGGGCGTTTCTTGCTGATCCTGTATTTGAAGCCACCTTTGGCTGGAAACCGCATACTCAAAGCATGCGAGACCTATCGGGTGGGTTGTTAAACAGCTCGATTGTCAATGCAATGGCAAACCCACCGAATGAGCTGAAAGAAGACTACCTTTTTGATAGCAGTTGGTACCCGTATTCCCATCAACATGAAGCATGGTCTCATCTATTGGAGCCATCTCCTAAGTCGGTAATTGTCAGTAGTGGTACAGGTTCTGGTAAGACAGAGTGTTTCTTAGTGCCAATTCTGAATGACATTGTTGAACGTAACAGTAAGCCAGATGGCGTTGAGGCTTTGTTCTTATATCCACTCAATGCATTAATTAACAGCCAGAGAGAGCGTTTAACGGCATGGACTCACCAATTAGGAGATCAAGTTAAATTCAGCCTGTTTAATGGCGATACGCCCGAATCAGTAAGTGTGGCAGAACGAAAAAAGCACCCAAATGAACAGCTTTCTCGTAAGGAGCTGAGAGAAAACCCAGCTCAAATACTTGTGACCAACTCTACGATGTTGGAGTACATGTTGGTTCGCCAAAAAGACGCGAATATTTTGAACCGTTCTAAAGGCAAACTGCGTTGGATCGTTTTAGATGAAGCTCACACCTATATCGGTTCTCAAGCTGCTGAATTGTCGTTGCTGCTTCGACGAGTAATGCACGGGTTCGGTGTCACGCCAGATCAAGTGAGATTTGTCGCTACATCTGCCACGATTGGCGGAAAGGACTCTGACGCTGATCTAAAAGCCTTTTTGGCTGACGTCGCTGGTGTCGATATCACTCAAGTTCATTTAGTAAAAGGCGAGCGTGAAATCAAACCGCTGATGGAACTGGAGCAAATCAAGGCGATGAACCTTGATAGTGTTTTAAGCATAACGAACGAAATAGAACGTTACGATGTATTACAAAGCTTACCGCCGTTAAGAACGTTAAGGCAGCACCTGAGTTCAACCGATAACAGAATGACGTTGAGCGAAATAGGGAAGCTATTATCTGCAACTGAGGAACCGTTATTAGAACAGGACTCACTTCAATGGCTTGATATCTGTGCTTCGACAAAGAACGCAGATGGAGATGCATTTATTCCGTTTAGACTACATTTGTTTCACAGGGTTGCTGGTGGGCTTTGGGCTTGCTCCAATTCAGATTGTTCGGCAAAGGTAGGTACGCCTTTAGAGTCGATTGATTGGCGATTTGGTATGGTTCATATGTCACGTCGTGAAAAGTGCTCGTGTGGTTCACCGATATTTGAAATGGTTAGTTGTAATGGGTGTGGTACTAGCTTATTGGCTGCGACTGCAAAAACGGATTCAGAAACGAGTCATACTCAGCTCCACTTAACGAAACCAGATTCATCGATTGATGACTTTGCCTTGGACCTTGTTGGAGAAGAAGATCTAATCATCGAAGATGATGAAGAAACTTCTGAAGAGTATGACCGCTTTGCTCTCATCTCGCCGTTAAGTTTTGAAGAAACCGGTGAATATTGGATTAATAACCAGAGAGATGTAAAAAATGCTAAAGTACCGGGCGCGCATTTAATACATCGAGTCGAAGGGTATCATAAAAGTGACGGTGCTTTGTCTGTGCGCTGTCCATGTTGCCAGCATACTAAAATCAAGAATTTCGAGTTCTACCGTCACTTCAGAAATGGCGCACCATTTATGCTGTCGACGGTTATTCCTACATTACTCGAGTATTGCCAAGATGGTAAGAAAGAGCAGTTGAAAGGTCCTTGGAACGGCCGCCGTATGATTACTTTCACTGATAGTCGCCAAGGTACAGCTCGTTTTTCTGCCAAGTCACAGCAAGACTCTGAAAGGCAGTTTTTGCGTTCAACTATCTATCATTTGATCTTGGATAAAGCGCTGAGAACGAGCGAAATGACTCCTGAGGATGAAAAGAAGCTCAACCGACTCCAACGAATGCTTAAGATCGCAATAAGTATGGATGAGCCAGAGGATATTGAGGCTATCGAGTGTGAAATTGCCGAATTAACAACAGGTAATAATCCTGTCATGGTGACTTGGCAAGAAGTCGAAGAATTCTTAGCAGAACAGAAAGAAGTAAAACTGTGGATTAAAAAGTTCTACGAGCACTTCGATGACCGTATGGATATGGTTTCTAATCCAAAATTACTTGCTCGTTTACTGTTGTTACGAGAGTTTAATAGCCGCCCCAAAAGACAGAACACACTCGAAACCATGGGCTTAGTCTGCATGGAATATCCAGTTTTAGCCAAAAAGGAGAGTTCAGCTCCTAGTGAATGGTTGAGGCATTTTGATAGTGCTGAAAAAGCGCGTGAAGAGTGGGTTAATTTCCTAACTGTTTGTGTGAATTTTCATGTACGAAGCATGAAAGCCGTGAGATTGACGGATGAGCAAATTAACTGGATTGGGGCTAAATATTCGCCAGCTTTCTTAGTAGGACAAGATGAACCTAGCCATATTTGGAATGTGGATGCATGGCCGAAAATCAGGCGTAATGGGCCACGACAACCAAGGTTAGCTAGGTTGCTTGCTACGGCTCTGAATCTAGAGTTAGAGGATGCGGACTCACGTGCAGATATTAACGAAATTTTACGCCAAGCGTGGATGGCTCTACAGTCTTCTGTGTTGACACCTAGTGGTGATGGCTATCGCTTAGAGCTTGAGCAACAAGTGAGTTTCTCATTAGTTGCAGATAAGCATCAATGTCCTCATACCCAAAAAATCATAGATAAACCATTGCTAGGAGTGACTCCATATCTGAATTTATCTGGGGACCGTACCGAGCATTTATGTAAACAGATCTCTACCCCAAGTTATCCGTACCCATTTGGCCGCGATCCTAAAAGCGGAGAAACCGTTGATCTAAACAAAGTTAGGGATTGGCAAGAGCAACCAGAGTTAATTGATGTACGCAAAGAAAATGCGTGGTCAGATATTGCTGACCGTGTTGTAGAGCGTACGCCTTATTTTAGAGTCGCAGAGCACTCTGCACAGTTAAAGGCAAGCCAGCTACGTGAGTATGAAAAAGAATTCAAAGAAGGGAAAATAAACGTTTTAAGCTGTTCTACGACGATGGAAATGGGTGTAGATATTGGTGGTATATCGGTAGTGGCGATGAATAATGCTCCACCTAACCCTGCGAACTACTTGCAACGTGCAGGTCGTGCAGGTCGTCGTGGAGAAACCAAATCGATTGCGCTTACGTTATGTAAATTTACTCCGCATGGAGAGCATATTTTCTCGAATACTCGCTGGGCGTTTGATACGGAAATTAAAGTACCGAACGTATCGTTATCAAGTGACTACATTGTTCGTCGCCATGTGAATTCGTTACTACTTTCAACGTTTTTAAATAATGTAGTGAAGTCAGAGAACTCGTTGAAATTGAATTGCGGCAACTTCTTCAAATCTGATCACGAATCGGCGGCTTCTCAAGCTGACCAATTTGTTGACTGGTGTGTAAATGGAGCATTAGATTTTGTACAAAACGGGTTGGATACGTTGTTACGTCGAACCTCTCTTGATGCAACATCACGTATCGAAATTCTAGATACGTCCGCTAAGCATATGAAGCGTATTGTCGAGCGTTGGTCCGTCGAGCATCAATTGCTAAAAGAACAATCTAAAAGCTTAGAAGAGAACCCTAACTCGTTATCAACAGCGCAAGCTGCAGTAGAAAGCCAAATTCAACGCTTAGAGGGGGAGTTCTTACTTTCCGAGTTAGCACGTAAAGGCTTCTTACCCGGATATGGGTTCCCTACTGATGTGGTGTCTTTAAATACAGATCATGTCAAAGTGATCGAAAGGCGAAAACGCTACATCAAGATGAAACAAGACCAAATCAACGATAAAACATCTCGTAAAGATAACCTATATAGCGCTGCTGGCTTTCCGTCTCGAGATCTTTCAGTCGCTATTCGTGATTATGCACCGGGTAATGATGTTGTGATTGATGGACGTGTTTATCAGTCGAAAGGCGTTTTGTTGAACTGGCACAGTCCTGCAACTGTTGATCAAGTAAAAGAGATACAAGCGTTAAGGTGGGCATGGCGTTGTGACAAGTGTGGTGCAAGTAATACTTCGTTGTTAAGACCAGAACAGTGTGAATGTTGTGGTAATGAGTTCAATTTTAGTGACGAGAAAACAAAAGATCGTATTCACCCTTACATTCAGCCAGCGAGTTTTGCGGTCGATATTAGAGACGAACCTCATAACGATATCTCGCGTCTGAATCATGTACCTTTCAATGACCCTTGGGTGACGGTAGATGGTTCCGAGTGGCATGAAGTGAGTGTAAACCCTGGATCATCATACCGTTCAAGCCATAATGGCCATGTTTATTATTACAGTGCAGGCCCCGTCAACCAAGGGTATGCGCTTTGCTTAGAATGTGGTCGTATGGAAGCTATGCCCGAAGGTGGAGATAAGTCACCAAAAGAAGTGTTGATGGGGCACACTCGTTTACGAGGTGGTAAGGGCCACTTAACCAGCTCAAGCGAAGTTTTGTGTGGCGGTAACGACAGGGAGTTCACTGTAAAAGGTCCGCTAAAGTTGGGGCATAGCACCTATACGGACGTGTTCGAGTTATTGTTATTTGATGAGCTGGGTAAACCGCTAGTAGAGAGAAGTATTGCTCGTTCGGTCGCGGTGCTGATGCGAAACCAGTTAGCTGAGAAGCTAGGTATAAATAATGATGAAATTGGCTGTACAACCAAGCCAGTGAATTATGAGGGACGAGAAGTACAAGCTATCGTGCTGTTTGACAATGCAGCTGGTGGTGCAGGTTTTTCAATTCAAGCTTCTGAGTATGTTGTTGAGTTACTGAAAGGAGCAAAGCAGGTTGCATCTAGCTGTCACTGTGACAAGGCATGCCATCGTTGCTTAGTGGATTATTCGACTCAACATGTCCTTGATTTACTTGATAGAAGGAAAGTAGCGACCTATTTGAGCAACGGTTTTTTTAACAACCTTAGCTTACCAGTGGAATATGAATTGTTCGACCATCACAATAGGCGTGAACTACGTCCGCTAATGATCGCAATAGAAAAAACGTTGGCTAAACATGAGGACTCAGACCTGTATGTTGAGCTCCCTATAAGTCAATTAAGCGATTTAGGCGATTGGCAACTGTATCAAGCATTTAGTCGCTGGGTTGCCGAGCGAAAGGTAAACTTGATATTGACAGAGGTTCAAGTGCAAGAGTTGTCACTTGAGCAAAAAGTGACGTTGTCTTGGTATCAGAACCACCCAAATGTGAAGCTAATGAGCAAACTACTAAATGATCATGTCAATCATCAGGTATTAGCATCGGTGGCTAGTGAGTCATATTGTTACCAATGGGGACTTCGTGAAGACGACCATGAAACTTTAGTGGTTGGTATTGGGTCTTTGGGTGACTTGGTGGACTTTGACCCTACGCGTTTGCGTCAGAGTTCTGATGTGGAAAAAATAGTGATTGATAGTGAATTGGATGGGAAGGCTTCTGAGTTTGGGTTGAAGTTTTGGACTCTTGTGTTTAAACGCTCACCAGCATTAATGGCGTTGATGCAAGACCAAGTTATCGAATCTGCTACTTATTCTGATCGTTATCTGGCCGCAACTTTACCTGTTTCTCTATGCTTTAATACCTTGAAGTTTTTAGGGGAGCATTACAAAAGCTGTCAGATAGATATTCACACTGGAGAGTTAAGTCGAGGCTACAAGCCAGCGACGGTACAAGATAACTTTTTAGACGACTACTCGAGAGGTAAGATAGTTGGCTTAGCTCTTAAAACCTCGGTAGCGAACATTCGCTTTAAAACGGCTTCGAAGTACACTCTGCCACATTCAAGAACGCTCGTTTTATCGTTTGATAATGGCAAGCAAGTGACATTGTGGTTTGATCAAGGGTTTGGCTACTGGTTTGCTGATAAACGTCTATCTGAAAACCACCTACCTTACAATCTTGACGATGAAGAACACGCAAATATTATTGTTGAGGGACAAGCTCAGATCTCGTCCGGTACATTCCCAACAGATGTATTTGTGTCATTTAGTTGATTGAAGATACGAGCAGAAAATGTGTAGGCTGGCGTATTTATGCATGGCTTTTATGATAGTGTCGCATTCTATACTAAGGGTGCGTCAAGCTATTTAAATGGTCAAAAATAAGCACAACGTCAAGTGCCAATAAGTTGGTGGATGAACTTTAGAGGGGCTTAATGAACTTATCGAAGAGAATTTAGAGCTCCTATCACAGCAGACAATGGCGTTAAATCGAATATACGCGTATTTAGCAGAAGTCAGCAGGCCTTGAGAGGTTAGTGCGAACGCCAAAACCAAGGCAATTTATTGATGATTCAGTTGGGGTATGTTAACTAGTCGTATATATCCCAATCACTTCAAACTCTCTGAACTGTAGAAACAGGGAGTTTTTCATTGATCTTATTTATAAGCTTATGAAAACCACTTAGCGAGAACATTCGTTAATCTATGTTTTATACCGTACTCTATTTCACAAGCGGTGATTAATCCTGTACAATTCATAAAATTGAATATGGATATCAACTTGTCCAATGGAACTGATAAATGTATTGATGTGGTTTTAATTAATGTCTTTAGTTAGTTTGCAATTCACGACTTACCCTCTATGTATAACACACGCCTTGCTGCGAATTTTGAACAACCGCTTAGGCATCACTCGTCTAATTTACTGAGCAGAGTCTACACGTTTAACAACTTTTAACAGAGTTCCCGAATGACTATCGAAAATTTTTCCCCAACAGTAGTTTATAGCTTCATTAATGATCAGCTAGCCAATATTGTAGGTTCAATTGATATTGACCATACGGATACGGAAACTCAGAAAATTGCGGAGAGTACCCGCGAAGAACTGTCTAGGATCCAATCAGAAGTGAAGGTTCAGCTCTCTGAATTAGAAAAAAACTCAGAGTGGGATACTTTCACTATTGCTTTTTACGGTGAAACAGGCGCGGGTAAATCTACGTTAATTGAGACATTGCGAATACTCCTTGATGAGCCAACAAAAGGTGAGACTCAACAAATGTTTAAGCAAGTGAAAAAGCGATATGACAATTGTGAGGTCCAGTTAGCTAATCTCGAAAAGCAGATCAAGGATATTGAATGTGAAGTACTAACTTTAGATTCGCAATACTGCAGATTATCTGAAGAGTATCAAGCATCAGAGGATAATGTGAAAGCGGAAATTAAGGCAATAGAAGAACGTGTGCTTGGTGAGCGGGCTGAGTTAAACAAACAGATTGATAAAAGCGTAGAAGCACGGTCTCAAATAGAAACTCAACGAGAAGCTTTAAGCTCTCGTATTAATGAACTTAAAGCAGAAGCGAGTCTATTTAAAAAGTTGATTCTACTTTTTAAAAAGTTGCCAGAAGAGAAGGCTTTGTCAGCACTGGATGCTCCGTTATCTAGCTTGGTAAAGGATACGGAACGCTTAGAGAATGTCCTTCAAGAGAAAGAACGACAAAGTCGGAGTGAAATAGAAAAGCACCATTTTCAGATACATGCTCTTAATGAAGCATACAACTCTTCCGTATCTGAATTAGACGAAAAAAAAGTTAAGTCAGCACAGAATACTTCTGAAAGCCTGCAAGAAAAACATGATTTAGGGGTTCAAAAAAAGGCATTCTCAGAAGAGCTATTGCTGAATGCAGATGGTGAGATCATTGGTGATGGACGCGCAGATTTTACTCGTGAAACACAACGCTACGACTTCACTTTGAACGATAAGTCCTTTGCACTTTTAGATGTACCAGGCATAGAAGGGAAAGAGGGGCTTGTACTTAGTGAGATAGAACGTTCACTTCAAACGGCTCACGCGGTCCTATATGTAACAAATAAAGCAGCCCCCCCACAAACGGGTGATGATCAAACGATTGGAACCCTTGAAAAAATCAAACTACATTTGGGGTCCCAAACAGAAGTTTGGTCAATCTTTAATAAAAAGATCACTAACCCAAAGTTTACCTTAAAGACACGTTCTCTTGTGGGCGAAGACGAAGCGGAAAGCCTTGTTGGGTTAGATCAAAAGATGAGAGAACATCTTGGTAGTAATTACAAAGAGGTTTTAGCTCTAAGTGCATTACCTGCGTTTATTGTGAGCACGGACCATTTTGTGCCCAGTGGTCGCAATGCCAAATTGCGAGAGAAGTTTCTAAAAGACTTTTCAGAACATGAGTTGCTTGAAAAATCCCAACTGAATACCTTTTTAGATGTTTTGAATGAAAAAGTGCTAAACGACCCACAAAGTAAAATCAATCAAGCAAACTTGAATAAAGCCAATGCTGCATTAGGCGATGTGATTGAAGCACTTAACGAGCGAGAGCAAAGTTTTGATCAACTCTCTAAGAAGATTGAAATTACGCAAGAAAGCTCGCAAGGACAATTACATCGAAGTTTTAAATCGTTGCAATCACGTTTAGACTCAAACGGTGAGCAGCTAATCCGTGCTTTTGTCAGCCAGGCCCGAGATCATGTCTACGATGAGATTGAAAATGACATTAAAAATGAGCAGTTTAAACGTGTACTTGAACGCGCTATTGACCGTGAGTTAGATCAACTAACGACTAAGTTACCTAATATGATATCAGATCAGATTAAACGGTTTGAGCATGACACTCGTGATATTTTAAAGCGTTTTGAAGAACAAACTCATGAACTATCGGACATGTCACAGAACATGGGGCAGTCAGCATTTAACGTTTCATTTAATCCCAAAATTAACCTAAACAGCGGTGTGAATAAACTCGCGTTATTCACTTCACTGTTGGGTGTTGCAGTTGCTCCGTTTACTGGTGGAGCGAGTCTTTGGGTCGCTATTGGAGCAGGTGTCACAGCACTGATTGCGGTGGCCAAAGCATTAGCGAGTGCATTTAGTTCCAGTTACAAAAAATCCCAACAACGTCAATCGACGGATGAAAACCTAAGAGAGGTTCAGTCTGAGCTAAGAGCTAGTTTAGAAAGTAGCCTTAAACAAGGGGTGCCTGAGATGAAAAAGGTCATTACTCAACTTGATCATGCAATTGCAGCACCGCTACAAAGTATTCAACTTACACAGATGCTGATAAAAGAGTCTAGCACCAAAATGAGAGCTATATCTGATCAAATTCGTTCAATAGGAGCAATGAAGTGAATTCCACATTAAATAGTTTCAAGGAGCAACAGTCTCAACTGATTGCCCTTTTAGACAAACTTTCAGCCTTTTTGTCACAAGGATATGAGGTTGGTGTCGACATTGAACCATCATTAGCAACTAAATTAGCGAAGGCTAAAGCCCATGTAACGAATAACAAGTTAAAGGTTGCATTGATTGGCGGATTTTCTGAAGGAAAAACTTCTATTGCATCAGCTTGGATGGAGAAGCTAGATAAATCGAGCATGAACATCAGCCATCAAGAATCGTCTAATGAGGTGAAAGTATATGATATTGAAAACGACTTCGTTCTTGTCGACACACCTGGACTATTCGGTTTTAAAGAGCAAATTAATGCTGATACAAATTTAGTAGAGAAATACAAAGACATAACTAAAAAGCATGTGAGTGAGGCGCACTTAGTGCTTTATGTAATGAATTCTACAAATCCGATCAAGGAAAGCCATCAGGAAGACTTACAATGGCTATTCAGAACATTGGATTTATTACCTCGAACTGTGTTCGTCCTTAGTCGTTTTGATGAAGTGGCTGATGTTGAGGATGAAGAAGACTACAACGAAAATTTGGAGATTAAGCGAGAAAACGTACAGGGTCGATTGAGTGATATGCTTAGCTTGAGCAAACGCGAGCTGGGTGACTTATCGATAGTTGCTGTAGCTGCTAATCCATTTGAACAAGGCATGGAGTATTGGCTAAACAATCGTGAAGAGTTTAAAGCATTGTCACATATATCTAAGTTGCAGGATGCTACAGAGCGAAAAATCCAAAGTCAGGGTGGATTTGAGAGTCTTGCGATTGAGATGCAGACAAGTGTCATCCGTGATGTGATGAACAAACAATTGCCCATTGCAGTTGAGGCAGATAGAAAGGTATCTGAAGAAGTTACTAAGTTAGAAATGCTTGATAGTCGTTTGAGAGATCAACTTGCACAAACGAACCAGGAAATTGGTGAAACTCAAGTAAGATTGCGACAGTTTGTTACTCAATATTTCTCAGATCTTATCCTTCAAGTTAAGGGCTGTAGTTTGGATACGTTTGGCGAATTCTATGAAAGAGAAATTGGTTCTGAAGGCGTTATTTTGGCAAGCAACCTACAAAATGAGTTCAGTCGCCAAATGAGCTCGATTAGTTTAGATATTGAACGTATGCAAATTGGTTTTGACAACGAGGTGAACCATTTTAATACAACTCTGAAGTCGCTGGGATCACAAGGACTGAAGCACACGTTGAGTGGTAATCTGATAAATGGAAATACAGTATTGTCAGCTCGTGATGGAGTAGTCTCCGTAGCTAAGACATTTGGGTTCGATATTGCAAAGCATATGAAGTTCAAGCCCTGGGGAGCAGTCAATATGGCTAAAGGAGTCAATGGAGCATTAGTTGTTATTGGTGTTGCGATTGAAGTTTGGGATTCTTACGAGCAGTACAAACGTGAAGAGAAATTCAAAGAAACAATTAAGCAGATGGTTAGTAACTTTGAACTTCAGCGCAAAGATTTGCTGAATATCATCAATGCGGAAGAGTTTAAAGATAACTTCTTTAGTGAATATGTTTCGTTAAAGCTACGAGTAGATGAACTAGGTGAAAACCTAACTCGAAACAAACTGCAACAACAGAGCTTTCATTCATGGAAGGTTCAAGCTGAAAACTTAAATAAAGAATTACAGGGTCTCTCTTCATTAGAGGCTTGATTCAAACGATGAGCGGCTAAAAAGTTTAGTCGCTCAGGTTATCGATTTGAAGGCTCGAAATAGAGTAAAGCTGTATTGACAGTTTACTACAATTCATTTGCTTAAGTGACCAATAAATATGATCAACTTCCTTATCCTATTTGTATTCATTATGTTCCTTGTGGGTGTCATTTCCACTGCGTTCAAAGCTCGTAAAGTAATCAAGGGTAAATAGTTATGTTTAACAAATTCAAAGCGTCATTGCCTAGTTTTGACATTAACCCTCTGCTCAAAAGCCTCAAGGATTCATTAACCGAGCCAAGTGCACAGGACTTAGAACCACGAGATGAAGAATCTTGTGAACTTGTTCAAGTACGTGAAGGCAAGCTTCCTGTTGTGTTTATCATCAACGGATTTCTATCTGAAAACAGTAAATGCTCAAAAGATTGGTTAGAAGTGGTTGATGAGCTTTATCCAACCAATAAAGTTATTCGTGTTGATTGGAAAGCAGGCAATTTAACCGATATGGTTTTTGATAAAGGTGCGGTACCAAATATACCAGCATCAAGTAACGGAAAGCTTGGTTTTGCTGCAATGGTTGCTGCACGTAGTAGCATTCTAGGTATAGCAAGTAGCGTGGGCGCAGTTGTTGTCGATAAAGTCGCGGGACATTGGAAAACGTGCTTTCACGAAACTCGTCATGTCGGAAGAGGGTTTGCGAGCTATCTAGAGCAGCAGTCAGCGTATGAAAACTGCATTTTAATGGGTCACTCGTTGGGTGGGCGTATAGTCAGGCATACTTTAAATGAGTTAACGGCACGTAATCTAGTTTCGGTTGCTTATATTTTCGCTGGCGCTGTCTCAAGTGAAGATGAACAGTGGCAAGCTATTCTTGATAGGAATGACAACTTAAAGCTAATCAATTGCACGTCCCAAAAGGACTATGTCTTAAAAAGTTCCTACAAATTAGGGACCTTATGGGACCATGAGCCCGCAGGGTTAAGTCCTGTGATGGATCTTCACTGCCACACGCTCAATCTAGACGTAACAAAATACGCTCAAGGCCACACAGAGTTTAAACAAAAAGAACTCGGCCAATACTTAAAAAGCGAACTTAGCCTGTTGGAAAAGGATAAGTTAGCAATGCTACATATCAGTTATTGAGGTACGAAATGATTCCACAAGTACAATCTATAGTTGAACATTTAGAGTTTAATCATTTCATTCTGAACTCTGAATTAAGTGATGACGATAGTCTGGTACTCGATAACCCAATGACGGAGCGCCGAATTAGTGTGTCATCGACTAACTATACTGCTCGAGTCTCTATGTACTATTCGTTAGGTGTTAATGAATCAGATCTAAATGACACGAAAATTAACTTATTGAATTCAGAGTTATCTGTCTGTAAGTCAATCTTGTCTCATACGGACGACGGTGATCTCGTCACAATGAGTGCTCTGTATCTATTTTCTTATTCTAGAGAGTCGTTCAACACATTTTGGAGCTTGTTCGATGTTGATGCCGATGAGTTCGATAGAATGATATCTGAGAGCTTATATCAAGGTGAGCCAGCGGCAGAAGGTTTTGAAGTGCATTAATTACAGTTTATGAGCGAGTTCATAAGCTTAAAAATACCAATCTGAATTATCTAACTTTTATTATAGCGTCTGAACAAACAAGGGTTTAGCGCATATGACAATACAATAGGTAAAAATTCAAGGTGATGGGACACCGCTGTTCGCCCCGTTTTCTGGAGTTCAAATTGCAGGAGAGGGCGTGCAGAGTTGGGATAAGCTTGAGGAAGATCCGACGTTTCTATTCGGTTTTTGATTAGAAGCTGGTGAGTTTGTTTATATACGAATGTTGATGAACGATATATAGAGTTTCTATTTAAGTCTAATGGAGGATTTAAAAACTTACTTAGTCAATCGAAAGGCGCCGCGCAGCCTTCATTATCGATGACTCAAATAAGGCAGACATCTGTGCCAATCTCTCCTTTAGGAGAACAAAAAGAAATCGTCCGCCTAGTCGATCAATACTTCGCTTTCGCTGACACCATCGAAGCACAAGTGAAGAAAGCGCAGGCGAGGGTAGACAACCTAACCCAAAGCATTTTGGCAAAAGCCTTCCGAGGTGAGCTGGTGGCGCAAGACACAAACGATGAACCCGCCGACAAACTGCTAGAGCGCATTGCCGAGGCTCGCAAAGAGGCCGCTGATAAAGGCTGATTGATAAATCTATAAGCACGCTGAGAGGCGTGCTTTTTAGTTTGTAAGCTTATTAACATTAAAAAGCATCAGGTTTGAGTAAACTGAACATCTCATAAAAACAAAATCTGTTTACCGAAGTAATACAAGGAGTTGTGATGAGCAATAAAAAAAGAGCCAATAAAGCCCTATTAAAATCCATTATGGACAAAGACCGCCCACTGCAAGACCTGCACAGTGAACTATTCCCAGAAGAGTACGACCATCTCTACGATAGTAACGTAGAAGTGAGAGCCAGAAATCGCGGTGGAAACCCAATGAGCGAAGAATACCAGGAAAAAGTGAACTTACGTCGTTTTGACATGGGGGTTGAACCATACGGCGGTAATGTCGGCATCGACAATGTTGATGGGCTTATCAGCAGTTGGCAATATTGCCAGAACAAAATCGCTCAATAACAAAAAGCTCACTCATCAAAGAATGAGTACACAGTGATTTTATCTCGTTATACAATAATAAATTCAACAATGCGTAACGTCATTAAGAAACAATGTTTTTAAAAATAGTGTCTTTAAAAAACAACGTCAGTAGTAGGAGCATTCCTTGGCTTTGATTGAAACCAAATACATCGCAACTCTGTTCAGTGAACTCACACAATATGGCCTGCGTGGTAACAGCGCGTTATGGCACACCTTACCAACTCAGTTAAGCGCTACTGGCAATAGCTACACGGCCGCAGGTTTGCTCAAATGGGTAGATGACCATGTGGCAGAGCTCATTGAGCAAGGTGCATCTGATCAATCCTCTATAGATGAAGTCTATATAGAGTCACTTAATCAAGGCGGAATGTCGGGTGGGCTGCTTCATATACGTTACTGGCAAGAGGTCATGCGTCCAACGCTTGAGCAGCGCTGCCTGCAGTTAGAGCAGGGTTTGCAGTTTAAACATGAAAATCAATTAGAAAACTTGTTGTTTATTGGCGATCTCCATGCCCAACAAGACAAACTACATGCGCTACTCGATAGCCAAGGGTTACCAGAAGATGGCAATGATTCTGATACAACTCTTGTATTTATTGGCGACCTCATTGATAACAGCCCAGACTCAGCAACGGATCATATCGCTGCATTGAACTTGGTTAAAAGCCTAGTCGACAACAAACAAGCGCTTTGCCTATTAGGCAATCACGAATTTAATGCAGTGGGGTGGTATTTAAAAGATGCTAACGGTAAGTATCTTCGCGATCGCAGCAAAGCCGGAAATCAAAAACAACATGCTCACTTTCTAGCTCAGATAGGCGAAGATTCGGCATTACATAAAGAATGGGTTGAGTGGTTTATGGCCTTGCCTTTCTATCTCAATTGCGGCGACATTCGCGCCATTCACGCCTGTTGGCATGAAGAGAGCATTGCGCGTTTGAATGTGTACCTCAATGCCGATCGTTCCCTAAAATTAGAACATTGGCCGAATGCGTTCAACCCAGATCACGAACTGTATGGCTTGATCGAAACCTTGTTGAAAGGCCCTGAAGTGAGTCTTCCGAATGGTTGTAGCTTTTATGATAAAAACGGCATAGAGCGACACCATATTCGTGCGGCTTGGTGGAAAGATGAAGATTGCGTAGAGAGTTATCGCGATTTAGCTGTGGTACCAACAGGGCAAGGTGATGTTATCCCAAATGCTAAGTTAGAACGTTCTGCCAAGCTATTTAATCGCCAGTCGCTATTATTTCCTGTAGTTGTGGGCAATTACACTTTAGCACCGACACCGTTTCCAGAGTGTTTAAGTGAACAGGTGGTGTGTGTTGATTTTAATGCGGCGAAAGGCAATCACCCATTAGTAGGCTATCACGCTTATTTGCCTGGTTGGGATGAGTCACCGAATGAACTCATCGATGTGCATGGCTTTGCTTGTGCCGAAGAACTGAACAGCGGTAAGGTTGTTGCTCATGGAATTACGCAGCTACTAAATGCCATGCTTTCTACTCTATCGGCTCCAAAAGCTGACGAGGTTTTTTCTCAAACGGTCAGTGAAGTGCTTTTAACAGAGTGGGATCCTATTGGAGTCTATGAGGGTTTTGTCGACGAGGAGTTAGCGGATGAATACGTTAATTATGAAGCGGCAGTCGTGCAATTAGCACAAGCAGGAGATATGAGTAATCTTGCTGCTTATTTACTCCTTGTAGAGCGTCATATTATAGGAATGGAGCGAGATAAAGGTGAATACCTTTGTGCTCAAGTCGCCCATAAACTGGTCAATGCTTGGCTATGTCAGCGACCGACTGTCAAAGATGATTTTGATGGTTTGTTCTAGCGCAGTAATTAGGCTATTAAAGCAATCATTCGCAAATTAGAGGCACCAGATCTTTTCAATTGTGGTGCGATTTTTAGTGGATTTAAGCAGAAGTAATGGGTAAAACATGGATTTAACTCAAGCATTTAAGAATTATAAAGAGCATGTAAAAGCGGTACTAGAACAGTTTCCTGTTGATGTACATCAACTAAACAGAATTGCCGTGTTTAAAGCATTAGCAGAACTGCTCTATGAGCAAAGAACGCTAAGCCACACAAGTGGATATCAGGTTGTTTCTCGCGATGATTTACAGCAGCAGGTGACGCTCTATTATCCAGCGCACAATTTGAGCAAAAGGCAGGAAGTTAATAAGTATCTTTCGCAAAGTTTCTCTCATAGCAACACTTTAGAGCCAGACTTTATCGAGTTTACATTTACAAATGATGACACGTTATACCTTAGGACTGATGTTGTTGAAGGCGGCTCTCCGAAGCATGGTTACCGAATAAGAGATTTTGACCATCAAGCTGAGCTTATTGAATACCTTTGCCAGTTAGATCTGACGCTCTTTTTTATCCCAGCCGACAATCTGTCGTTGGCCTCTATATTTGAGCGGTATCTATACCCAATCAACTTGAAGATGCGGGCTTGAGCACTTGAAAATTATCATTTATTCGAGACGTCAAAGAGTCTGCGATCTCAGGTAGAGTCACAATGCAAAAATTCTCGATGGCTTCTCTGAATTCCCGTTTAGTTTTAAAATAAACGTTGTTCCTTGAATATTCGTTCATCACCTTCCAAAGCCGCTCGATTGGATTTAGATTCGGACTATAAGGTGGAAGATAATGAAGCTCAATATTCAAGACAAAAGCAGCATCTCTGACTAGTTCACTACGATGGTACCCCGCACCATCTAAGATGATATGGTGCTTGTGTTCTAATGGATAACGCTCTCTAATTTGGCAGAAAAAGCGAACAATGCTTTCACTGTTTATGGTCTCGTAATCATGAATAATAGTCCCGCCAATGTCGTTAAGATTTAAAGCACCAATGAGATTGAGGCGACTTCGACTTCCTGTTGTTTCAACAGACTTGTCATGCCCTGTTCGTATCCAACCATGCGATATTTTGGTTGCTTGAGTCGGATGGACTGCATCAATAAATAGGATCGACTCATCCTTACTACAGCTGGCTTTAAGCGCTTCATAAGCTTCAATAAAAGCTTTCTGTTTGGTTTCATCAAACTTATGAGGTACGCCTTTGGGCATCTTGTAGCTGAAACCATTTTGGTGAAGCCACTTGTTCATTCCTGCAACACTATATTGCACACGGTAAGCAGCAAAAACATAAGCAACAATCTCACGCGTATGATGATAGGTGCGCGAGGTTAGGTGTGAAATCAAGCTTTGGGTTTGCTGTTGAGATAGGTAGCTTTTTGAACCACCATTTTCAGGCTTGAGCTTGTTCGACAGTGAGTAATCTTTGAGATGCTGTCTAACCGTTGTTTCATGGATAAGCAGTGCATCGGCAATTTCTTCAGGACTCCACCCGTTACTGGCATGAATAACGGCTTTGATGCGATCGCGCACTCGCCCATCACGAGTCGTATCGTGTTGGTTAATCAGCGTGATTTTTTGTTCATTGGATAGTGTTATTTTCATGTCACCTAGCATGATCCTCATTTTGGCTAAAATCAAGCACCTTCAATGATCACGGGTATAGTTAACTTCTCAAGACGTTTTCGATGTGCCAAAACTTATAATTTCTGGTGTGATGACGGGCAAAATTCTTGCAAGATTAATTACAGCTACAACTCAGAACTAGGTAAGCGATACGATGAGAGCATGAAGTTTAAACGTCAGCAACAAACATTGAATGAGCATTTAGCTCTATCTCTACGGTTTACATTGGAGAAGCTTGGCTTTGAGGTCTTTTGTAAAAGACCACACTTACCGCACAGAGGTAACAGCAGTGAGAAAGCCAACTTTGACGCTGAATTTAAAGCAAGGCAGCAGGCTGCGATAGTCAATGCAGTTGATATTTCATCAAATGAGTTCGCAGTAAAGCAGAGAAATAACACACTATCGTCAATCGACATAGCACAAATGAAAAAGTTCGATATCAAAACGGTTTATAAGCTGGATAAGGTAAATGAAGGGCATGTGCGGTTTGATGATAACTTCGATCGAGAACTGTTCGCTCACTTTCCTTTTGTGCTCAATAAAGATGCTCTTGCTAAGATCGGTATACATTCAAGACAGAAAGAGCACATAGCAAAACTGCTCTATCACCATTTGTTTGATGGCTATGATTTTGAAGAGGATAAGTCTAAATGCTTCCTTTACAAATCCTCGGTTGTAGAAATGCTGGAGGGTATGCATGACGATACTTTTGATACCTACTTTCCGCCTCACATCAGATACTCAAAGAATGGAGGAGCAGGGCAAACGTACAATGCTACAAGCTATATAAAAGCCATATTACGTAGTTGCGGATTTGAGCTTGGTAGGTATGGCGGAAATAATCAGAAAGCCAGAGTTTCGATGTCAGCGTTGGCAAGACAGTACAAACACTGGTTAGCGGACTGCTCAACATCAAGTTTAAGCGAAATGACTATTGAACAGATTTATGAAATAAATGAGTCAGATATTGATCCACATTAGGTAGTATAAATGATGGTTGGGTATAGAATGCGGTTACTGCAATATGAGGTTTAACTGCAAGATGAACTCAAATCTTAAAGATATTTTCGATAAAAGCCGTCAAGAACTCCTTGATATGGGGCTTAGAGGGAACACGCTACTTAATGTTGGCAAGGGAGCCAAAACCTTAGACATCGTTGATGAAAAATCTGAGCAAGTGTTTGAGCACTTGGTCGAAGACTCGAAAATGATGTCATTCCTACCAATGCCAGACTCTCTCGATACAGACGACAGCAAATCAATATCTTTAGCTGATTTGACGACTCATCTTGAAGAAACCAATGGTGATAAAAGACATGCCGATAACGTCTTGCAAACACAGTTATTCCGCAAGTCTCTTGATACTCGCTTACTGAAACTTAGCACAGAGGCGACGACTTTTGTGCAAGAGCAGGGCGTTGACCTTCTCTACCTTGCTCTTGGCTTCGTGAAATGGTTTGAAGATGATAATTCTGACCTACCGAGATATGCTCCCTTAGTACTCATTCCTGTTGAAATATTCCGAGCTGACGCAGGTGATGCATACAAAATACGCTACACAGAGTCAGAGCTAGGAACAAACCTTACGCTTGCAGCTAAGTTGAAGATGGAATTTGGTATCGCTCTACCTGAATTTGAAGAGGGTGAGAATGACTATGATTTCCAAGGGTACTTAGATCAGGTTGCTACAGCCATTGCAGGAGAAAAGCGTTGGTCAGTTGAAAGTAATAAGATCGTCTTAAGCTTCTTCTCGTTTGGTAAGTTTCAGATGTATCAAGACTTATCTGATGATGTATGGCCTGAAGGCAAGAAACCATCGGAAAACAGCTTGATCCAGAAGTTGTTCACTGAAGGTTTTGAGCGTGATGCTACCTTGCTTGATTCAACACCAATGGACGTAAACCGTGTTGAAGAAGTTCAACTGGTTTTAGATTCTGATTCAAGCCAAACAGAGGCGGTTCTTGCTGCGAAGTCTGGAGCAAACCTTGTCATTCAGGGACCTCCAGGTACTGGTAAGTCTCAAACCATCACCAATATTATCTCTCAGGCTCTAGCAGATAACAAAAAGGTACTGTTTGTTGCTGAAAAAATGGCAGCACTTGACGTTGTTAAGCGCCGATTAGATAACTGTCATATTAGTGATTCAGTATTAGAACTTCACTCACATAAGGCGAATAAGAAGTCTGTTCTTTCTTCATTAGAACATACACTGATGCAGCATGCTCCTGTTACCCCTGAGAGGAGTGAAGATATTGATCGCTTGGTTTCTCTACGTAATAAATTGGATGATTACTGCCAGTCGGTCAATGAGAGCATTGCAAATACAGATGTCAGCTATCATGATGCTTTAGGTTATAGCTCACAGCTAGAGCGAATCATTATCGATGCTTCAATCGAGTTAGATGAACTGCCTCGTATCGACTTTGATTTAAACGTTTGGGATAAGAGTTACTACCTGTCAGCTCTTGTTAAGATCACGGAGGTCGTTGATTACTTAACTGAGCACGCTGCACCAAGCCTGAATCTGTTTTCATCTACTAATCTTAAAGATTATTCGCCATCAGATAACAAGTCGGCACAAAAGCTTGTTGCTGAAGTCGTGCAAACACAGCAAGAGATCATTGACAAAGTTAAAGCTCTTCATGCCTGCGCTGGTTACGTCTCACCGATCGCTACCTATACAGATTGCACTTCAGTGCTTGATGGCCTATCCCTTATTGCAGATAGACCCGAGCTTGAGAGTGTTGATGTAAACGCTCCTGCTTGGGAATCGAAAGGCGATGCGATACTCAATTTTGCGCTTCAAGGTGCAACGCTACAAGATCAAAAATCCGAACTTTCAGAGCACTTTGTTGATAGTGCATTAGATTATGATTGGATGCCAATTCGTGGCTCGTTACTTACAACAGGTCAAAAGTGGTGGAGATTTCTATCTGGTGATTACCGTAAAGCAAAAAGCACCTATGCAGGCATGTGTAAAAATGGGCTTGCTGGTGGCGCAAGTGAATGGATTGAGAAGATGGATGCGGTACTGGAGTATCGTTCGACTCAAAAAAGCTTTATGGAATCTGCACAACTGGCAATTGATACTATCGGTAGTCATTTTAAAAATGAGAGTACCGATTGGAAAGCGATACTAAAGCCGCTTCAATGGGTGCAGCAATGCCACTCAGGTATTAAGTCTGGAACGTTGGATCACAGTGCAGCGCAATACCTAGATCCATCAAAGGAAATTGCCTTTACTGCTGCAGAACTTGATAAGGTTAAGGTACTTATCGAAAAGCGCACGAACGTGATGAATGAAATCGCATCACTGCTGCAATTGGATCTCAGTTCTTTTGCCGAACGATGTGATGCTCTGCAATGTGAGGAAGTTGAAACGATTGAGAGTGATATTCAGAAGTTCTACCTATTAACACGTTTTAATCGTTTAGGCTCTAATCTTGATGCCATTGGACTTTCTGATTGGAGACAACAGGCATTCACTTGGACGAAAAAGTCCCCACTTATTCAAGATTGCTTTAAATTCACGTACTACAGTTCGCTTGTGGATCACCAATATGATTCACGAGATGAAATCCGCTACTTTGATCGTGTTGAGCATGAAAAACAAATTGAACAGTTCAGTGATATTGACGGTCAATTGTTCCACTTTTCGCAAGAATCTTTGGTAAAACAGCTTTACGATAATCTACCGAACCCATCAGCGAGAGGTGAAGTAGAAACGTTAAGGCGTGAGTTTAATAAAAAGCGCCGTCAAATGCCTATTAGACGTCTGCTCAATAAATCGGGTCGAGTGATACAACAAATCAAACCTGTCTTTATGATGAGTCCAATGTCGATTTCAACCTACCTAGAGCCAGGTGTTGTTGACTTCGATTTAGTTATCTTCGATGAAGCGTCACAGGTTAAAGTTGCCGATGCACTTGGAGCCATTCTGCGCGGTAAACAGGTCATCGTTGTTGGTGATACGAAACAGATGCCACCAACTAGCTTCTTTGGTAAGCAGTTAGTCCTTGACGATGATGAGGCTGAAGAGAGCTTAACGGCTGATATAGAAAGTATTTTGGGGATGTTCTTAGCGTCAGGTACGCCAGAAAAAATGCTTAAATGGCACTACCGTAGTCGCCATGAATCGTTAATCGCGGTGTCAAACCAAGAATTTTATGACAACAAACTGATGATTTTCCCGTCATCTGGAATTAACCCTAATGCAAAAGGCTTGAGCCTCAATTACTTGCCGAGTACCACTTATGACCGAGGTGGTTCAAGAAGCAACATAGGTGAAGCCGCAGCCGTTGCAGAGGCGGTAATTAAACACGCTAAAACAACACCAAACCAAACACTGGGCGTAGTTGCATTCAGTACAGCTCAACGTGATGCAATCTTGCTAGAAGTTGAACGATTGAGAAAGGCGAACCCAGATCTCGAACACTTCTTTGGAGAGCATGAAGAAGGAGAGGACTTCTTCGTTAAGAACCTTGAAAACGTACAAGGTGACGAACGTGACACTATCTACATAAGCATCGGTTATGGCAAGACGAATGAAGGTCGTCTACCTATGAGTTTTGGTCCGCTGAATGGTGAAGGTGGAGAGCGTAGACTGAACGTTCTTATTTCACGTGCTCGTATGTGCATGGAAGTTTTCAGTAACTTTAAGGGCGAGGAGATGCCAACCACTGATGCATCTCCATTTGGTGTACGAGCGCTGAAAAACTTCTTACATTACGCTGAAACAGGTGACTTGGTTAAGAGAGAAGAAACAGGTAAAGGGCCTGATTCGCCATTTGAAGAAGAAGTCATCACATCAATTCGTTCGTTAGGCTATCAAGTTCAACCACAAGTCGGTTGTGCAGGTTTCTATATTGATATTGCAGTGAGAGATCCACATAAACCTGGTCGCTATATGCTTGCAGTTGAGTGTGATGGGGCAACTTATCACAGCTCTAAGAGCGCGCGAGATAGAGATCGCATCCGTCAGAGTGTGCTTGAAGGGTTAGGTTGGCGTTTCCACCGTATCTGGAGTACTGATTGGTTCCGCAATCGCCACAAAGAAACAGGAAGACTTGATGACGCTATTAAATCTGCGATTGCATATTACGAAGCTTATGATTCAGAGTCATTAGTTGAAGAAGTTGTACAATCAAAGCCAAAAGTCAAAGCTGCGATTAAAAGGGTAGAGGTCGAACATCAATCGTCTGCTGCGAACTATCAGGTCTACCCAACAGAACAGTTATACCTTGGGCTAGGTGATACGATACCTGATGTAAGTACAGCAACATTAGCGGAAGATATATTTAAAGTGGTTGAGCTTGAATCTCCAATTCACGTTAAGCAGCTTAGTATTCGTTTGTTATCGGCAGTAGGCAGCTCTCGAAGTGGTGCTCGTATCAACCGAGCAATCCTTGATGCGATTGGTCTACTTAATAGACAAGGTAAAGTGGACCTTGATGGTGAGTTCATTATTACGAGTCAAAGTGCAATCACCATTCGTAACCGAGCTGAACTGCCATCGAATGAGCGCAAGTATGACTTGATTTATGACGGTGAAATAGCAAAAACCGCTGTGGATACGGTGAATGATACTTTCTCTATATCGAGTGATGATTTGGTTAAATCGATTACAGAAGTATTAGGCTTTTCTAGTACAAGCAAAGCGATGAAAGTTAGAACGGAGAACGTTCTTGCTGAGCAAGTTAAGTCTGGTCATCTGACTTTAAAAGGTGAGACTTACCAAGCCTCATAGCTTATTAGAGTGATTCCACTGAGTTTTGGCTCCCTTCTAGCGTTAACACCACCGAACTAGATTGGGGAGAGAGTGTTCAGGTTAATGACATCTTTAAGCTTTGGTTTTTAGAAGTTCAACATAACTCGGGTCGAACTCCCTTCGATAGAAATTCAACGCTATGGGGCGGTTTTTTAATGCATATCGGCGACCAAAAAATCTATTTTGGAGGCGATAGCGGTTATGCCAATCACTACAAATACGCTTATGAGAAGTTTGGACCTGTCGATATTGCCTTCATTCCTATTGGCGCGTATGCACCAAGAGAAATTTTCAAGCCGGTGCACCTTGATCCTTTTGAGGCAGTGCAAGCTCATCAAGATCTTAACTCAAAACAGTCGATTGGTATGCACTATGGGACGTTTCAAATGACGGCGGAGTCTCGTCTGGAACCTGTTGAGTTACTTGACGTTGCAAAGAAGGAAGCTCAAGTACCAGATTCTGAGTTTATTACGCTTGAAGTGGGTCAACCGACTAGTTTTTAGATTCTCAGCTCTTTTTAATTTCAAATCAATTTTTATCTCAGACAGCTTTAAGTGCTAAATGCAGTGTTTGAGTCCTCAAAGACATGGATGTTTTGATATTTCATAATGCTGACCTGCTGTGTCAGGTCGGTTACTTGGTGATGTAATGAAAAACAAACAACCCATACTCGGCAATACGGGTACTTTGATCTTTTTGGTGATGATCAGCGCGTTTCCTCCTTTAACAACCGACCTTTATTTACCCGCTCTTCCTAATATGGTGGCAGCGTTAGACACGACTCAGTCAATGGTTAATTTTACGCTGAGCAGCTACTTCGTTGTCTATGCATTCGGGTTGTTATTTTGGGGACCTCTCAGTGAGAAGTTTGGTCGTAAGCCAATTTTGTTGATCGGGGCTAGTATTTACGTTGTTGCCAGTTTCTTATGTGCCAACTCAGGTAGCATAGAACAATTGATTGGTTTCCGAATTGTTCAAGCGTTTGGTGGTAGTGCTGTTACGGTTGTCGCTGTGGCTATTATCAAAGATCTTTACGATGGTAGAGAACGAGAGAAGGTAATGGCAACCATTATGTCGCTGGTGGTTATTGCGCCTATGGTTGCGCCAGTCATAGGGGCGTTATTGCTTAAGGTTGCCACTTGGCAGATGATTTTTGTTGTGCTTGGTATCTTTGGTCTTCTATCGATTGTGCTTTCACTCTGCCTAACAGAAACGTTGGCATCTCGTTATAGCGGATCTGTAGTGAGATCTTGGGGACGCCTGGGTGTCGTACTCAAGAATCCACGGTTTCTGTTGTTATTGGCAGTGTTTTCTCTTACTCCAATGTCGATGATGGCGTTTGTCGCTGCTGGTCCTTACATCTATGTGGAGCACTTTAATTTTAGCGAGCAAGAGTTTAGTTATATCTTCGCGATAAATGCTCTATTTGCCTCATTTGGACCTCGGGCTTACATCAAAATCACTCAATACTGGTCTGCAAGTCGTATTATTTCTTTCTGCTTTATGCTTCTGATTTTGTGTGGCGTACTTACTTTTAGTCTTGGAGAAACTTCGGCTTTTTTGTTCGCCCCATTGATCGGATTAGCCACGCTAGCTACCATTACAACGCGAGTACCTGGTACTAATTTCATGCTTGAACAACAAGACAAGGACACAGGTTCTGCCGTTGCAATTATTCAATTTACGTCAATGATTTGTGGAGCAATGGGCATGATGTTGGTTTCTGTCGAGTCTGGTTCTTTAATTAAAAGCCTTGGTGTGATCCAATTGTCGATAGGTGTGACCAGCGGCTTATTGTGGCTGGCATGGTCTCGGATCCCCAGTAATAAGCAGAACAACTCATCAACATCTTCCATTTCAAACTAAGTACAAAAGGTCGCTATTTTATGAAATTTAGGTTTAAGCCTCTTATTTTAATTGTGTGTGGTTTATTGCTTGTTGGATGCATTAGCAGCGAGCAGGAATATGATCACCCACTCTATGACATGTCCACTAGCGCATTTCCAGTGCAACAGTTTGACTCGTTTCTAGAGTATCAACAAACCGTTCAAACTTGGCTTGAAGAGAATCGTGTGTTTTTGCAAGACGATCATACAGCGGAGCTTTCTTATAATACCCCTTTTGAAATCTCACCAAACCAAGCGAAAACACTGAAAAAAGGCATCATTTTTGTGCATGGTCTAGGCGACTCTCCTTGGTCTTTTGTCGATGTTGCCCAAGAGTTCGCCGATGAAGGTTACTTAGTGCGCAGTGTGTTGCTTCCGGGGCATGGTAGTCGTCCCGCCGATTTGGTGCCGATTAGTATATCTGATTGGGAAAATACAGTTAAAAATCAAGTCGAGATTATGCAAGAAGAGGGATTTGAGGTGTCTTTAGCCGGGTTCTCTACTGGTGCGAATTTAGTGACGGATTATGCAAATAGCAATTCAAGCATAGAGGCTCTGTATCTGTTTTCACCGGCCTTTAAATCTGACAGTGATATAGATTTCCTTGCGCCTGCTGGCGCTCTATTTGTTGATTGGGTGTTCCAAGGCGACCCGAAAAATCACAACAATCAAATGAAATACAATAGCGTACCTTTGAATGGCTTTGCACAGTATTACTGGACTAGCTACGAGGTTCAAAAATCCCTCGAAAGAAAGGCATTCGACAGACCTGCTTTTTTAGCGGTCACTCAAGATGACAGTGTCGTTAATGTTGCTGAAGTCCTTAAACTGTTTGAAACACAGTTTACCAACGCAAACAGCCGATTTATTTGGTTTGGGGATAAGCCAGATACGCTAGATAAACGCGTTGTTCATTTCGACAGTCGCGTGCCGTCAAAACGTATCAGTAATTTCTCTCACATGAGCTTGTTGTACCGTGAAGACAATTTCTATTATGGCGCTAATGGTGAATTCCAAATGTGCCGTAACAGTACCGAACCTCTTGATTATGAAGCTTGTTTAAATAGTGATGAACCGTGGTATTCCGCTTGGGGATACAAGGAAGAAGGGAAGGTTCATGCGAGGCTGACCTACAATCCATATTTTGACGAAATGTTGGATTATGCCAAATCTATCACAGCTCTATAAAGTCGATATTAGAAGGACACTAAAATGTATCAAACACCGAACCCTGCATTGTCGCTGGGGCTGATATCGTTGCTATCGCTGTTGTTTGCTGGCCCAGTAAGCGCAGATTGGAAGGAAACGGGTTCACACTTAAAGTTGGTTGACCTGTTAGACAGGCAAGACGGCTATTGTATTGATGCTGCTAACAAAGCGTTATCTCAATGGCAAATGGTTAAACCAACGATTCGTTAGTCGATGCAAGATTATTGACCATATTCGGAAAATTGCTTTTTCCGTTTATAGCGAGCAGTCGTTCAAAATGGTGACAGATAAACTTCGTCGTTCTGATGCCTTTGCCAAATGGCAAACTAAATTAAGAGTCATTCTTAGGGAGTTGTGGCCCAATTTTAGTTATAACGCTCGTCGTTTTGTCTGTTTTTTAGAGTGTGGTGATATCTCAAGAAAACAGAAATATGACTTTTCATCAGTGGTTTGCCTCTCAGGGGGTTATCCTTAGCTTATAGAAATCACTGTATCCAGACTTACGTATTTGTATACCAGATACTCCTTTTTGACAGGTAACTTGTTCTTGGCCCCAAAATAGCGGCAAGATGCTCGCGTTATGCCTTAATGTGGCGAGTACTTCTATTAAGCGTTCCTTAGGTCTGCCTTGAGCAATCGCGTCGTGTACCGCGTCGACGTGGTGATCAAACTCATCTGTGTCAAAGATGAAACGAATACCTGTCCCTGTAAGCAACCACTCGTATGCACCGTATTGTAATGGTGGCTCAATAAGGTCTTCAACAAGTAGCAAATCCGCTTGTTCTTTTACGAGTTGGGGTTTACTAGCATCAGATAATTCTACTAGCTCTACTCTTAGGCCAGTTTGACCAATCAAAGCGATAAGCCACTCACTCATTCTCTCTAGGTATTTGATAGTCCATTTTGGATGTGTCAAGACAATAGTGCCTGTAAGCTTTGGTATATCGCTCACTGATTCTGATGCTCCAATTAGATCCATTACATCCAAGTCACTATGCGCTGCGAATTCAAATCGACGACTCTCCAGAAACTTAAACAAGCTTTGCCACGTTTGATCGCTAATTGAACAGCTGGGGCGGCGGTTATGTGCCAAATAAGAAAAAGCTTGGATCGTGTAGCTTTCATTATCATCGGTGTCTTGGTTATAACAGAGATGCTTATCGAGCTCCTCTCCTTGGTGGGAGAGGGTGATTTGGTCCAACAGTGCTTTTTTAGCGAAGTAATGATGGTGTTTTTTCATCACTATCTTATCTTCTTCCCAGTATTCTAGCTTAAATGGGCCTGTCCCGATTGCCACACTTCTCTGATTACTAAAAGCTTTGTGACGTCTTGATACGATAGATGCGTTAGCAGTAGCGAGGCAGAATATGAATAATGGATTCTCCTGAATAAGCTCGATACAGATAGCTTGTCTTGTGTCATCAAAGCTGACTTTTACGACTTGTTGAAACAATCTTTTTACAGGGCCGTCTGTTGCTACCAACTGCTCTAGCGCAATGATGACGTCTTGAGCTTCTAGCATAAGGCCATCATGGCTTCGGATATCCGGGCGAAGCCAAATATAGATAAATTTCCCGTCAGTTTGGTAGTCACAGGCTAAGTGGGGGCTTAATTGACCATTAGAATCAATAGTGAACAGGGTATCATAAATACTTCGTATGACTTGGAGCTCTGAAAAGCGATACGTCACAGATGGGTTAAGTTCATTAACCCAAGGATATTGGCTTATGATAAGAGAATTTGCGTCTTGATTTTCTTGTGCGGCTTCCGTCATTGCTTGGCTAAGTGCACTCGCTGCAACCGCTTTATACGTCTCTAGGTATTTGGGAATAGCATCGAAGTTACCGCTACTAATTTCATGGTGGATAGTTCGATACAGGGCTTGATGCATAGAGATCATTACTTTGAGAGTACTGGCTTTACCGCGACCTCGGCCTGGTATCCATTTTATCCAACCACAGTTATCTAGCATCTTGAGGATGTTGGAAGTATTACGTCTAGAGGTGGCAAAGACGGCTTCCAAATCATCTAAGCTAACTTGATGCAACTGAGAGTGATTGTAATGATTTAGTAGCTGACTCAATCTACGAAGACATGTTTCGGTCATTTTGCTATGCCACGGTTTGTTTAAAAGATAAAGAGGGGATACTTAGATTTAAAACCTAATATAAGGAATAGCCTTAAAGTTGGCTTAGAATAGCCATGCTATATTCACTTAAAAAGTATCATTTCTGTTTTAGATAAATATATTACTACTATTTTCTTAAAACGGCTTATGTTTTTACTTAATTTATTAAGATAATTATGTTCTCTTAGTTATAAATATATTAGTTATTAGTTTCTGATTTTTTATCTAAAAACTTATTGGTGAGTAAAGTTTATTCAGATTTGATTTTTATCGCTGAATACGAAGGAGAGAAATGCCCCTAGTAACTAGTGAAAATTAACTAGGGGCTGGGGTGTTAGTCTACTTTTGGAAAAGTAGTAAATATAGTCCATTCATCTTTGACCATACCTTTATGCCCAATAACGGTAGCTGTTACTCGACGGTTTAAAGCGTGGCTTACATCATCCGTGCCTAATTTGACTAAATGAGTATCACCAAAGCCTACAATAGTTAGCCTTTTCTCTGAAATGTTCTGTTTAATTAATAGATTACGTACGTTGCTTGCTCGGCGACGTGATAAATCAAGGTTATAGGTAGTGCTTCCAACCTTACTTGCATAACCTTGTATCTCGATAGAAGCCGTAGGGTACTTCTTAAGAAATGTGGCCAATTCAGTAATCTTTTGTTGGAATGCTGAGTTAATGCTATCTGAATCATTAGCAAACAAGATCTTAAGTTGATACTGTTCTTCTTTGTTTAGGTAGGTTTCGCAGCCATCATTATCTACTTCGGCACCAAGCGGGGTATTTGAACACAGATCGCGAGCATTGATAACGCCATCATTGTCCAAGTCTTGCAGGTCAGCGACCTGAACGGCTTCTGGAGTAGGAATGTAATCGAACTGATCCGTTGCAAATGCGCTATTTAGGCTCATTGTAGTTAAAGCTAGAAATTTTAAGGTATTGGTTTTCATCGTGTTTAGTACTCTACTGGCTGAGTCCATTCTTGAGGGATATCGACGCGCAATGCATCAAGTAATTTTCCTGTAGAAGTTAGAGTTCGGTATTTAGCGTATTGTTGAGCGAACTGAGTTTCGAGATAACTTTTTCGTGATTCAAATAACTCATTTTCAGTATTGAGCAAATCAAGCAAGGTACGTTTACCGATGCGGTATTGTTTTTGGTAAGCAATAACAGTGTCCGACATAAAGTCAACATGCTGACTTAGGAAGGTTTTTTGCTTACCAGTCAGTTCTAGAGCACTCCACGATAGGCCTAGTTCTTGTTCAACACTTCGGTAGGCACGCTCACGTAGATCTTTCGCTTTGTTGAGTTGGTAGGCCATACTGTCAGCGTTTGCAGAATCTCTGCCACCATTGTAGAGGTTGTAACGGAGACGAAGCATCGCCGTAGTTTCAGAGCTGCTACCTTCAATACCTCCTGCATCATCACGCCAACTTTGTGCTGCTTCAACAGAAACCACTGGGAAGTAGTTAGCGTCTGTTTGCTGGTATTGGAATCTTGCAGAATCAACATCAGCTAATGCTATTTTGATAACTGGATGGTTTTCAAAAGCTTGATTTTTAGCCTCATCTAAGCTGCTTGAGATAAAGTTTTGGTCCGCGCGTGGAAAGATCAGATCCTGAGGTTTTTCGCCCACTAATCGAATAAATGCGGTTTGTGCATCTTTGTAGTTGTTTTGTGCCGCTAGTAAATTGCTGTGAGCCTTTGCTAGACGCCCTTCAACTTGAGTCAGGTCTGCAATTGAGCCAATTCCCGATTGTGTACGTTTTTTGATATCAGTATAAATACGTTCGTGCGTATTTAGGTTGTTTTCAGAAAGTGTAATGAATTCCTGCGCCTCAATTACGTCCAGATACGCTTTAGCAACTTGTAGAGCAGCATTTTGAGCATCAGCCAGCAATTGATAACGCACCGATTCTGCGTCTGCTGATGTACGATCTATATCGTATAGAGTTTTTGAACCATCCCAAATTAGTTGGTTAAATGTAATTGAGGCGTCTTTACGGGTCATGTCTGTTCTATCTGCAGAGTTCGCAGAGTCTATACCTTCATAACCGATACTAGCGTCTAAATCGATAGTTGGTTTATACGCGCCACTTGATTGATCAATGATGTAGCGTTTGCTCATATATTCATTGAACGCACTCTTAATCTCTGGGTTGGTTGCAAATGTAACTGCTACAGCCTGCTCTAATGTCTGTGCGCTTGAGTGAAGGGGTATTAACAAACCAAAACACACAAGACTAATACTACTAAGCTTCAAAAGAAATCTCCCCAAATAATTCGCAACGCTAATTATTTTTAATTTATGTCTCAATATTGAAACTGTAAGAACTGAATATATTAAAGAAATGTTTGTATAAGATCTGGCTTTGTAAATTTAAACCATCATCTCTCAAAAAATGTAATTGTCGGAACAAAGTCCTAAAAATAAGCCGCATAACATATGTCTTTATGGAGCAAAATAAAACAACTTTAAAACATGAAATTTATTGGTGAAAAAGTGCATGTTTTACGTTGGGCAATTAATGATAAATTATCACTTATATGTATCACTGCCTGAAGTAATGCCCATTCCCTGAATTAATCGAGGGAAGGGATTATTTCATCTGCTCAATGGGGTAATAATTTTGGTTGGAAAGTCAAGCTCAGCTACAGATAAGTATGTTGTAATCGGTAAAGATGGTCACATTAAAGTAGTTGAATCTAAGGATAACTTGCTTCCGGGTGAGATTGTCGTAGAGACGTTAAAAAGTGGCTCTCTAGCTTTAAACACTTCCGTAGAAAGTGGTGATACGAACTCAGATATACCTCTTGTAGTGGAGGACATTGTTAAAGCCGTCGCGCAAGGCGATGACCCAACAGAGTTAGGAGAGGAATATGCCACAGCTGCAGGTGAGCAATTAGGTTCTAGTTTAACGTCTTCCGGAACGATTGAACGTTCTGGAGCTGAACTTCTGGCAAGTACGTTTTTTGAAACAGCAGGTTTAGACAGTGAGCAGAGTGATACCAAAGATTTACCTGAGGTACACCGTTCTTCTGAAATAGATAGTAGTAACTCCACGGCGTTAATTGATGGTGACGATGCAGGCGCAGTAAGAGAAGACGTCACGCTGACCACGAGTGGCAACTTAACCGTGGCGGATCCTGATGCAGGCGAAGCGGTCTTCCAACCTCAAACCAACGTTCAAGACGGCCACTGGGGTACCTTCTCTATCGATGCCGAGGGCAACTGGACGTATGAGCTGAACAACCGCCACCCAGACGTGCAAGCGTTAGACGCCGATAGCGATCCGGTGATCCGTACTTTAACAGTGACGTCGACGGACGGCACCCCTCATGACGTGGTGGTGACCATCGCGGGCTCAGACGACCAAGCGATCATCACACCAGAGCAACCGGGTGACGATGCGGGCGCGGTGCAAGAAGACGTCACGCTGACCACGAGCGGCAACTTAACCGTGGCGGATCCTGATGCTGGTGACGCGGTCTTCCAGCCTCAAACCGACGTTCAAGACGGCCACTGGGGCACGTTCTCTATCGATGCGGATGGCAACTGGACGTATGAGCTGAACAACCGCCACCCAGACGTGCAAGCGTTAGACGCCGATAGCGATCCGGTGATCCGTACTCTGACAGTGACGTCGGCGGACGGCACCCCTCATGACGTGGTGGTGACCATCGCGGGCTCAGACGACCAAGCGGTCATCACACCAGAGCAACCGGGTGACGACGCAGGCGCAGTGCAAGAAGACGTCACGCTGACCACGGGTGGCAACTTAACCATGGCGGATCCTGATGCCGGTGACGCGGTCTTCCAACCACAAACCGACGTTCAAGATGGTAACTGGGGCACGTTCTCTATCGATGCCGAGGGCAACTGGACGTATGAGCTGAACAACCGCCACCCAGACGTGCAAGCGTTAGACGCCGATAGCGATCCGGTGATCCGTACCCTGACAGTGACGTCGGCGGACGGCACCCCTCATGATGTGGTGGTGGCCATCGCGGGCTCAGACGACCAAGCGATCATCACACCAGAGCAACCGGGTGACGATGCGGGTGCAGTAAGAGAAGACGTCACGCTGACCACGGGTGGCAACTTAACCGTGTCTGATCCTGATGCCGGCGAAGCGGTCTTCCAGCCACAAACCGACGTTCAAGACGGCCACTGGGGCACCTTCTCTATCGATGCCGAGGGCAACTGGACGTATGAGCTGAACAACCGCCACCCAGACGTGCAAGCGTTAGACGCCGATAGCGATCCGGTGATCCGTACTCTGACAGTGACGTCGGCGGACGGCACCCCTCATGACGTGGTGGTGACCATCGCGGGCTCAGACGACCAAGCGGTCATCACACCAGAGCAACCGGGTGACGACGCAGGCGCAGTGCAAGAAGACGTCACGCTGACCACGGGTGGCAACTTAACCATGGCGGATCCTGATGCCGGTGACGCGGTCTTCCAACCACAAACCGACGTTCAAGATGGTAACTGGGGCACGTTCTCTATCGATGCCGAGGGCAACTGGACGTATGAGCTGAACAACCGCCACCCAGACGTGCAAGCGTTAGACGCCGATAGCGATCCGGTGATCCGTACCCTGACAGTGACGTCGGCGGACGGCACCCCTCATGATGTGGTGGTGGCCATCGCGGGCTCAGACGACCAAGCGATCATCACACCAGAGCAACCGGGTGACGATGCGGGTGCAGTAAGAGAAGACGTCACGCTGACCACGGGTGGCAACTTAACCGTGTCTGATCCTGATGCCGGCGAAGCGGTCTTCCAGCCACAAACCGACGTTCAAGACGGCCACTGGGGCACCTTCTCTATCGATGCCGAGGGCAACTGGACGTATGAGCTGAACAACCGCCACCCAGACGTGCAAGCGTTAGACGCCGATAGCGATCCGGTGATCCGTACCCTGACAGTGACGTCGGCGGACGGCACCCCTCATGACGTGGTGGTGACCATCGCGGGCTCAGACGACCAAGCGATCATCACACCAGAGCAACCGGGTGATGATAAAGGCGCGGTGCAAGAAGACGTCACGCTGACCACGATCGGCAACTTAACCGTGTCTGATCCTGATGCCGGCGAAGCGGTCTTCCACCCACAAACCAACGTTCAAGATGGTAACTGGGGCACGTTCTCTATCGATGCCGATGGCAACTGGACGTATGAGCTGAACAATCGCCACCCAGACGTGCAAGCGTTAGATGCTGATAGCGATCCGGTGATCCGTACTCTGACAGTCACGTCGGCGGACGGCACCCCTCATGACGTGGTGGTGACCATCGCGGGCTCAGACGACCAAGCGGTCATCACACCAGAGCAACCGGGTGATGACGCGGGCGCGGTGCAAGAAGACGTCACGCTGACCACAGGTGGCAACTTAAACGTGGCGGATCCTGATACGGGTGACGCGGTCTTCCAGCCACAAACCGACGTTCAAGATGGTAACTGGGGCACCTTCTCGATTGATGCCGATGGCCACTGGACGTATGAGCTGAACAACCGCCACCCTGACGTGCAAGCGTTAGACGCCGATAGCGATCCGGTGATCCGTACCCTGACAGTGACGTCGGCGGACGGCACCCCTCATGACGTGGTGGTGACCATCGCGGGCTCAGACGACCAAGCGATCATCACACCAGAGCAACCGGGTGACGACGCGGGCGCGGTGCAAGAAGACGTCACGCTGACCACGAGTGGCAACTTAACCGTGTCTGATCCTGATGCCGGAGAAGCGGTCTTCCAACCACAAACCGACGTTCAAGACGGCCACTGGGGCACCTTCTCGATTGATGAGACTGGTAAATGGACGTATGAGCTGAACAACCGCCACCCAGACGTGCAAGCTCTCGATGCCGATAGCGATCCTGTGATCCGTACCCTGACAGTGACGTCGGCGGACGGCACCCCTCATGACGTAGTCGTGACCATCGCGGGCTCAGACGACCAAGCGATCATCACGCCAGAGCAGCCGGGTGATGATGCGGGCGCGGTGCAAGAAGACGTCACGCTGACCACGGGTGGCAACTTAACCGTGGCGGATCCTGATGCAGGCGAAGCGGTCTTCCAACCACAAACCGACGTTCAAGACGGCCACTGGGGCACGTTCTCGATCGATGCGGATGGCAACTGGACGTATGAGCTGAACAACCGCCACCCAGACGTGCAAGCTCTCGACGCCGATAGCGATCCTGTGATCCGTACCCTGACAGTGACGTCGGCGGACGGCACCCCTCATGACGTAGTCGTGACCATCGCGGGCTCAGACGACCAAGCGATCATCACGCCAGAGCAACCGGGTGACGATGCGGGCGCGGTGCAAGAAGACGTCACGCTGACCACTGGTGGCAACTTAACCGTGGCGGATCCTGATGCCGGAGAAGCGGTCTTCCAACCTCAAACCGACGTTCAAGATGGTAACTGGGGCACCTTCTCTATCGATGAGACTGGTAAATGGACGTATGAGTTGAACAACCGCCACCCAGACGTGCAAGCTCTCGATGCTGATAGCGATCCGGTGACTCGCACCCTGACAGTGACGTCGGCGGACGGCACTCCTCATAACGTGGTCGTGACCATCGTGGGCTCAGACGACCAAGCGGTCATCACACCAGAGCAACCGGGTGATGGCGCGGGCGCAGTGCAAGAAGACGTCACGCTGACCACGGGTGGCAACTTAACCGTGGCGGATCCTGATGCAGGCGAAGCGGTCTTCCAACCACAAACCAACGTTCAAGACGGCCACTGGGGCACGTTCTCCATTGATGCCGATGGCCACTGGACGTATGAGCTGAACAACCGCCACCCAGACGTGCAAGCGTTAGACGCCGATAGCGATCCGGTGATCCGTACTCTGACAGTGACGTCGGCGGACGGCACCCCTCATGACGTGGTGGTGACTATTACTGGTAACAACGATGCTCCGGAATTTATTAGTGGAACGAATGATAGCCACGGCCTAGATGAAGACGGTAAAGCTGATACCGATAGCTACCAGTTTAGTATCAATGAGAATACTGTTGCTGGGGTAATTGGGCAGGTCGAGGCATTTGATGTTGATAAAGGGAGTAGCGTAACTTATCAGTTAACTAACCACACCGACCTGTTTGAAATCAACAGCCTCACAGGTGAGATCAGCGTTAAAAGCGGCGTAGTCTTTGATCATGAAACGTTGGATAGCTACCAATTATTGGTAGAAGTTGAAGATCAGTCTGGTGCGAAGGATACGGCCAACGTCAATGTCGTGATAAATGACATTAACGAAGCTCCAATAGCTGAAGATGACAAGGGTATTGAGAAAGAGACGAAGGTTTTAGATCACACGAACTGGGACGAGAGCACCGATATTAGTGTGGATTACTACATAGTTGATACCAACACAGGTAACAGAATCGGTGATGCTAACAAGGCGGATTACACCGGTGACGGTGGTGCGCATAAGTTCGGGGTTAGCTCTTCTTTAGATGGCGGTACGGATCAGGTAAAAGATGGCCAAATTGGATTCGATGATGCCACTTCACACAGTGAGGCTATGCGTTTCACTTTCGCTGATAGTCAAGTCGCAGATCATGCTGAAGTTCAAGTTAATAATCTTTGGAGCTCTTGGGAGCCAGGAGTTGAGCGCGGTGTTTGGAAAGCTTACTACAAAGGTGAGGTTGTCGCTTCGGGTGTATTTGAAGGCACTAGCAATGGCAAGCAAGTTGTGAGTATTGACGCTGACGGTCGATATTTCGATAGCATTGAAATGTCAGCTGTGGGTTACAAAGATGGTGTGGTTGATCCTAAAGGGTCGGAGTACTTTGTAACGCAAGTTTCCGCCGATTTGACGAGCTTTGATGACGACTATCAAACAACAGGAGCAGGTATTCTAGAGTTGGATGTGTTGGCGAATGATAGCGATCCAGACGGTGACGAACTAACCATTATCGATTACCCACAAACAGAATATTTAAATTTAGTAGATGGCAAATTGGTTTTTGATGCAGCTAAGTATCTTGAGTCGTTGCCAGAAGATCAGCGTACGATCAAAACAGGGGAGATAAAGGAATACTCATTTAAATACGTCATTGAAGATGCGGATGGTCTAACTGATGAAGCAGAAGTGACAGTTCATGTGGTAGGTGAACCTATCTCATTGGATGATTCGCATATCATGCTTGATGAGTCTGCCGTTGGTTCGGATGCTGGCGTACATGCAGAAGGTGATTTAGTTGCAGACCTTGGTTTAGCATCCGATGCAGAGTTCCGATTTGATTCTGAACAGAATCTGCAGAACGTTACCAGTGAAGGCAAGCCTGTCGTGTTTGAAGTGAGTGACGATCGCGGGACTTTGACAGGATATGTTAGCTCAGGTGATGATAAGGTCAAAGTGATTGAAGCTAGTATTGATGGTAAAACTGGGCATTATACCGTCGAACAATATGAACCAGTAGATCACCCGGAACAAGGTGCTGATACGTTAGATATCCCTGTCAACATTCAAGTGGATGCAGGTGGTCGAGTTGAAAATGCGACCATGCACCTTGGCGTCGTTGATTCTTTACCTTCAGTTAATTCAGGGCACCATGAAATCATGGACGTTGACCCACAAAACAACAGTGTCGTCATTGCGTTAGATGCGTCAGGTTCAATGTGGTCAGATATGGTTAAAAACGAACAAGGTGTTGAAGTTACCCGCTGGGACCTTGCACGTAGTGCAATTAAAACCATGTTTGAAAAATATGATGATCTTGGTGATGTTCGATTTAAGATTGCGACACACTCAGGATACCCTGAGGGTAAAACGTCTGAATGGTTGGAGTCTGTGGAGGATATTGATACTTATCTGGATTCAATTGGCCGCGGCGGTTGGACGCCATACAGCCAAGCGATCGATCAGGTAAACGAAGCATTAACCGAACTTAGCCATGAAACGGGCGATACTAGCAGTCATCAGCTTTACTTTATTTCAGATGGTGCACCAAGCGATTTCAATTCATGGACAAATACTTCAGACCCTGCATATAGTGGGTTACGCGATAGCTTAATGAAGTGGTCTACAGCCGACGATTTTGAAAGTGAGCAGCGTTACGAGTACTTAGTTAATGGTTGGGATAAACCGACAGAAGCTGAGCAAAATATCATTCTTGAAAATGCGATGGAGCACAGTATCGGTTCGAGTGGTGCATCTTTAGAGAACATTTGGTCAATTGGTATTGGTGCTGGTGCGGATATGAAATATCTAGAACCAGTGGCAACCGATAAAGGCTCAGCACTAGTGGTGACAGATGATTCTCAAATAGAGGGGCTCCTGAATAAAACAGTATCAGGTCAGCTTCAAAGTAACCTTTTAGATGATATTAGTGGCGACAGCCAATGGGTCGATCAAATAGAGGTGGATGGTGAAACCTACCAATATAATAAAGTGGAAGGTACTGTTAGTAAGAGTGATGGAACGGTTATTTCTTCGCACTCGTTGGCAGAGATTGACACCGAGCACGGCACGTTAACCATTAACTTTGAGAATGGTCGCTATGATTATAAAGCGACGAATGTTGCTGGTCATCAACAAGAAAGATTTGATGTAACCGTTATCGACGCGGATGGCGATACTGCCACTGGTGAAGTGACTATCGATATTCGAGATCGCGCTCCTGAGTTTATTAGCAATACTGATGCAGATCAGACTCATGGAACCGATGTCAGCGGTATGCCAACAGCGGATAATGCAACTTTTAACGTTGCAGAGCTGGAATCCGGATTGTTGGTGGGTAAAGTTGAAGCTTTCGATCCTGATGGCGTAGATACTATTGAATACGAGCTAAGTGGCGGTGATGCCAATTTATTCAGCGTAGATTCAAATAGCGGTGAGATTTGGCTTAAAGACGGGGTTAAGTTAGACCACTCTGTTCAGAATAGTTATCAGTTGGAAGTCACGGCGACGGACGGTACGGATAAAGACACAACTCAGGTCACTCTAAACGTAACTGAAAACCATGCGCCAACGTCATCGCCAGTACACAGCTTTGCTGAAATGGAAGACTTGCCGATTAACAAAGTGACGGTTGTGTTTGATGAGTCTAACAGTATGACTCTCACCTTTGATGGGCAAAACACCGTTGGTAGTGAAGCAACCGCAGAAAAGAGTGAATCAAGAGCTTATAAAGCAGCAGATGCTCTGCACTCTATGGTTGTAAATATGATAGAGGATGGTGGTCAATCTAATACTTTCATTCGTTTGGTTCGTTTTGATGGCGATACGTCTACACAGAGCTGGTTGACTTTAGATCAAGTAGAGGAAATGAGTCGTCCGCCTTTGCAGAATGGACGCGATTCTAATGATCCTGAATATCTGAGTGAAGTTGCCTCTTACGTGAGTCGATGGTGTGATATTGATCACGGGACGAACACTGACTATAGCAAGGCACTAGAAGCTGTCATGGGCTCTAATGAAATAGGGACTCACTTCCCTTGGCAAGATGGCTTAGATGAAAACGGCAATTTTGATTGGGATCTGTACTTGAAAGAACAGCCAATCGAAAGCAAAGAGACCATATTCTTTATCTCTGACGGCGCACCAAATCCTAAAGAAGGTGAAGTAGCAGCTCCGGATTTGAATGAACGATGGGAAGACTACAAGCAAACACATGATGCCAAAGTATATGGTATTGGTATTGCAACGTCAGATAGTGAAAATGCAGCACAAGCGCTAGAAGAGCTGAGCGACAAAGTTGTATTTATCGACTCTGGCGAAGAGTTAGGTCAGTTCCTGAACCATTTTTCACCTGAACCAATTGCTGGTGAGTTGCTTTCAGGAAGCCAAGATGCGGATGGCGACATCATGACAGTATCTTTGGTTGATGGGGATTTTACTCTTTTAAGTGCTGATACGCATGGTGTCGCTGTCGACCAAGAACTGGTTTCTTCGACTTATCAAGTTGATGGGAGTTTGCATGTCGAAACGGCATTTGGTTTGTTGCAAGTTGAGTCAAATGGGAGCTACAGTTTTACACAAAGTGATAGCTTTACCTTAGAAGGTAATCAACAAGTTGATCTTAACTTTCTCTTTAAAGTGTCAGATGGAAGAAGCGGGTTCAGTGACAACGTTTTTACCTTAACGCTAAGCGAGTCTGGCGCTGATATTGCTTCAACTGAACGTCACGCTATCATAGGGAATGAGTTATCTAACCTACTTGATGGTAGTGAAACTATTGACATCATGTTGGGACAAGAAGGGGCAGACACCTTAAGTGGCGCTGCAGGCGACGACATCTTAGTTGGTGGCCTAGGCAACGATATACTTATAGGCGGTTTGGGGAATGATATCCTAACAGGAGGTGAGGGGAGCGATACGTTTACTTTCACCAACGAGTCTTTAAGTTCTGAGCTATCTATGGATGTGATCAAAGACTTCAATCTAGCTGAAGATAAGTTAGATTTGAGTGATATCATTTCGCCAGCAGATGATATGGTTGGTATGGATGCCTTACTGGAACATGTTAGCGCTAGTTTTGATGGTGAACAGGATATCCTTAATCTAACCATTACTAACGAGACAGGTCAGTTTACATCGGTAGCGTTGGAAGGCTTCGATATGTCTGGCCTAGAATTGGGCGCATCAGCGAGCTCTCATGAAATTGTTGACCAGTTGTTCCAGCATCATGTGTTTACAACTGTCTAATAATTTAGCCTTGGCAAGATAATCATTAATGTTAAGCGGCATCTGGACTATTCAGATGCCGTTTATTTTGGTTAATCTATAGGTTACAGTGACATTAGGAACTTCGTGTCCCGCGAATGCGGCAATATCCCTTTAGTGACGAATTTTTAAATATCAAAATACGAATATTATCGTGTTGCTTCGTATCGTAAGGATAAAAATGAGGTAAAACTTGACCTGGAGATGGTAGGTTCTCTGACGAAGAAATGTTATCGATCAATCGTTTGTAAATGATGTCAGGTCTTACCGGTACTATAGACTCTCAATAGGCCATTAAAAACAATTTCAAAGTGTCCGTTTTCTTATTTTTGCCGTATTTAGGGTACTCTTGTTTTGCCAAATCTAAACTAGATGGTGAAGATCCCAAAAAACACGTTAAATCAGTTTGTTATCTTGCAATACCAAGCATGGTGTACCAATCTTATTTCATAAGCATGGATAAGGATTATGTATGCCCGCAAGTTCAATGAAAAACAAAGGGGTGGTAGGAAAAGTCTTACTGCCTTCTTTACTCATCAATATTCTCTCTCTCGCCGTTCCATTAACGGTTTTACAAATTTACGATCGTATTTTACCTAACCAAAGTTACGGTACCGCCACTCTGCTATTGGCTGGTGCGACATTGGCCGTCGCGATGGAAGCATTGATTCGATTCGTGCGTACTTGGCTTTTGTCTGCAGCCGCCAGTAATACCGAGAAAGCGACCTACCAAACCTTAGTTGAAAGAGTGACTAATGCTTCATCGGGTCATATTCGCCATCTAGGTGTTGGGGGCGTGGAAGAGGGGTTGAGCTCCGTATCAAAAGTCAAAGACTGGTATTCTGGTGGGGTAATAGCTGGCTTTATCGATCTTCCTTTTGCACTGATCTTTCTTGGTTTGGTGGCTTACATTGGCGGTGAGCTAGTGGCGATACCTTTGGCGGTTTGGCTGGTTACTCTCGGAATTGTTTGGTTATCTTCTATTCGCGTTAAAAGTCTAAGTGAAGAAGCTTCCCAAGATGAGCAGGAGCGAAAAGCGTTCTTGATTTTGCTGAGCCAAACCATTCAGGGAATCAAACGTCAGGCTGTTGAGTCTCGAATCTTCAATCAGTTTAAATCCCTAAATAACGTTCGCTCTCAGTCGAAAGCAAGAGAAGAGGAACAGAATGCTTTCGCACAAGAGTGTATTCAGCTTGCAGCGTTAGCGACGTCAGTCTTACTCGTGATTACGGGTAGCTTGTGGGTATTGGATGGCCAGTTAACCACTGGTGGGTTGGCGGCATGTTCTATCTTATCGGGCAGAGCTGTCGCGCCGCTGAGCGCTCTGATTGGGGTTCGAATCAAGCTCAATTCAATACACAGTGCCAATCAGGCAATAGAAAAGCTGAGTGACTTGTCACTATCTGAGTCTTTAGATTCTGAGCAATCTGAGCCCCATTTATCTGACTTTGAGACTTTGGAAATCAAACAAGCGACCGTTGAAAGATATGGCGAACTCGCTCATGCGGATCTGATACTAAATAAAGGGGAGTTGGTTTTGTTAGAGGGTGAAGACCGCCACACCAACAGTCATTTATTGTCGTCGATTGCAGGTATTGATGATCTGAAATCGGGTGAGTGCTTCATTAATGGAACTGCTGTTTCAATCGCATCCGTAACCAACATTTCTGCCTACTGTGGCGTGAAAGGGCAGTTGGTGTCGGGGACTATTCTCGATAACTTATGTGGCTTTGATCCCGAGAGAACACAAAGCGCCAATGACTATGCTAAACGCTTGGGATTAACCAAAGAAATTACTCGGTTGCCCGATGGACTAGAGACACAAATTGGCCACACGAGCGCGTCTTTATTGAGTATGGGTAACGTGAAAATGCTCAATATCGCGACCCAGCTGGCCAGCGACAAGCCCGTAATCATGTTAGAGAGACCGGACTCTTCACTCGATTTAGATGCCCTTGGGAATCTAGCTAAGGTGTTGGAAGAAGAAGTGGCGGCAGGACGCACGTTATTGATGGTGAGTTACCATTCGAAACTTCGCGAATTAGCTAATCGAATTATTACAGTGGAAAGCCGAACCATTACGGTCGAAAGTGAGATCAATCAGGAGGCCGTCGTATGAATCGTTTAGATGCTAGTGACCGTTCAGATACGATCAACCGTCCAGACACGAGTGATCGACAAGAGGTACTGAACCATTTAGAAACCGAGAGCCTTTCTGTTCTTAAGCAATTGGAAGTTAACGCAAATATCCAGTTGTTCGCACATCAATGGGTCGATGAGAATGGCATTGAATCAATCGACGACATGTTCGCCATGTTCGATAGGCTCGCATTACCCTATCGCTTGGTTGCTAATCTCGATGCGGTAGGTGAACATCAATTAGTCTTACTGGTTCTTAGTGAGCATGAGTTGATCTCCGGTCATTTAGAATCGAAGCAATTTGTTGCTTTTAGCACGAATGAAGCCATTACCGATGTTCCACAGTTTTGTATTGTTATAGATGGTCCACCACTAGAGAAGGCTTCTCCTGATTGGGTTGGCGAAAGATTACATGCATTTCGCCCCATCATTCCTAAATTGCTGCTGGTCAGTTTTATCACCAACTTGTTTGCGCTTGCCGTTCCATTCATCACGATGTCGATCTATGACCATGTGATTGGTGGTGACGCGGGGCATGAGTTGCAAGGTATCGCCATTGGCGCGGCTTTGTTGTTTGTGATGATGGGTTGGTTAAGGACATTGCGCAGCCGAGTGTTTGCTTCGGTGGCAAATCGAGTTAGTCGCGAGATCTCTCAATCTCTTGTTCAACGTTTGCTTAGAAATAGTTATGCTCAAAACCAGCAAACGGCGTCTTCTAGTCAACAAAACCAAGTGATGTTGTCTGAGCGTATTTCAGGTGTGTTGTCTGGGCCTTTGGGAAATGCGCTGTTTGATCTGCCATTCATTCTTATCTTTGTACTTGCGATTGGTGTGTTAGGCGGATGGTTGGTGCTGGTTCCTATTGTCTCTTTGATTCTTTATTACTTGCTAGCAAAGCGTTCGATACACTCAAGCAGCAAGCGCTCAATACAATCGACGGTGGCGGGAACTAATCGTCAAAATATGACCAATGAGCTGTCATCTAAGCTCGCCTTTATTCGCAGTGCTGGATTATCAGAGCACTGGATTCAACGCTTCCAAAAGGCCAACCTTCTTGCGTCTACAGTGACGTTCAATCAATCGGTTCTCCAGAGTCGATACACCTCGATTTATTACTTCATTGGTGTGGGTTCGACGTTAGCGGTTATGGGGTTAGGAATAGGGCTTATTTTTGAACAAGTAATGACGCCTGGTGGTTTGATTGCTTCAATGATGTTGATATCTAAAGTGACAGGCCCTGCTCAGGTGTTGGCGAACAGTGCGATGCGTTTTAATAGCTTTAATCAGTCCAAGTTGCAGGTGAACCGTATTCTGTCTCAACCGTCTGAGCGTGAATTTAGCTACCAACACCACCCGCTGCCAACGTTAGCACCTAACTTGAAGTTGGAGCAGGTGACTCTACGTTATCCGAAGCAAAGTCGCCCTGCATTGAGTGGTGTGAGTTTTGATATTGAAGCTGGCGAAATTGTTGCAATTACGGGGCCTTCGGGAAGCGGAAAATCAACGTTGATCGAAGTGCTGTCTGGTCTACAGCCAATACAAAACGGGATGGTTGAGCTTGAAGGGGTTAACCTCGTTCAATACGATCCACAGCTCTATCGTCATTGGTGCTTTATTCGGGCGGCTTATCCTGATTTGCTCACGTTGAGTATTCGTGAATGGCTCAACGACGGACATCAAGTTGAAGATCAGAAAATGATGTCTTCGATTGAACTTGTGGGGGGCAAGCGTTGGTTCGCCACGTTGCCTGATGGGTTGGATACTTCAATCAGCAGTATTCAACCGGATAGCCTTTTTGACATGTTGTCGGGCAGTGTTGCGCAGATCCTCATTGACGCGAAAGCGCTGGTTTATGACTACCCAATGTTCTTAATGGATAACCCCGTGCCTGATGCTCATCCAAATGCTAAGCGTGTATTTGGCGAGTTTTTGGCTTCGAAAAAAGGAAATGCAACGGTGATCTATACCTCTCACGATCCGGATTTAATCAAGCTTGCCGATAAAGTGGTGGTACTCAATGAAGGTGCTGTGGTTTATGCCGGTCCATTAGAGCCGGAGCAGTCTTTGAAGCAGGAACAGCCTTCAGAGCCTCAAGCTTCTCTAGAACCGTCTGCTGAACAAAATGCAGCCCAACAAGAACAATCAAAGTCTAAGCAAGGAGTCGCTAATGGCTAAACAACCTATCGAGAAGGGCAAGCGCTACGGCGAACTTGTTGAATCACAACATACGGCTCGTACATTGGCATTGGCGACATGGTCAGTTGCTTTATGTGTCATTGCTTTTGCCACTTGGTCTGTAGTCACCCAAGTTGATGAAATTGCCAAAGCCAAAGGAGCTGTAATTCCTGAAGGAGAAAAACAAGTTCTGCAAAGTGATATCGGCGGGAAGTTAAAACGAATCCTAGTGAAGGAAGGCCAACTGGTTGAAAAGGGTCAGCCGTTGGTAGAGTTTGATGCCACTTTTCAGCAAACCGCATTGGAAGAGTTACGATCTCAACAAGTGACGCTACTCGCCAGTATCGAACGTATGAATGCTTTGCTCGATGATCGTGAACCGAATTTCGGAGAGTTTGAAATTGATTTCCCAGAGATAGTAAGCCAGCAAAAAGCACAACTTAATGCTCAAAAGGGTCTCTATTATCAGAAACGTATTGTTCTTGAAAAAGACAGCGAACAGATTGCAGAACAGCTTCGTAGTTTGGAGAAGTCGTTGCCGAGTTATGAGAAAGAACTTTCGGCGACAAAACAAGAATTGAATATCCTAGAGAAGGGTTACAAGTCTGGCAATATTTCACGATTAAGAGTGTTGGAAATGCGCCAAAAGTTGGCAAGCATTGAGCAGAAGATCGAAGAGGCGCGTGGTAAAAAAGCGGTGTTGATTAAACAAGCGGATGGGGTCGAACAAAAAATTGGGCAACTACTCGCGGAAGCAAAAGTGAAAGTCAGTGACGACCGTTCTAAAGCGGTGTCCGATTTGTCCGCACTTAACGCGAGAGTTCGTTCAAGCCAAGCTAAAGTAACCAACACGACGTTAGTTTCACCATTACAAGGGTTAGTCCAAAGTCTTCCAAGTACCAAGAATGGTGGGGTAATTCAACCGGGCGGTACCGTGGTTGAAATTGTTCCTGTGGGTGGGAAGGCTGACTTTAAGGCTCGATTATCGCCAAGAGATATTGGTTTTGTGAGCGTAGGCCAGCCGACTCGAATCAAGATTGATGCGTTTGACTACAGTCGCTTTGGCGCATTGAAAGGTATGGTTGAGAGTATCTCTCCAACCACAAGTCAAAGTGAACGCGGTGAAATCTATTATGAAGTCGTCGTCTCGGTGGATGTTCCTTATTTCCGTGATAATCCGGAGAGTTTTTCTATCTTGCCAGGTATGACGGGCGAGGTGGATATTACAACCGGTGAGAAGTCCGTTTTTCAATACCTGTGGAAGCCAATTTACACGAACGTGAGTGTCGCGTTTGGTGAAAGGTAATCGCTATAGAGATTCGCAGAATAGTAAACACATAAGAAAATAGAAAGCAAAAGGGAGCACATCATGTGCTCCCTTTTTGGTTTTCATTTTCTTTGTTTTGTATGTTCTTTAGAAGAGATTACAGGAGCAGACAACACTCCCGATCTTACTTACTTGATGTTGATGTTATGGATTAGGGTCTATGTCTGGCAGCCCGTCTATGTCGTTGTGATGGTGATGCTCATCATCTTGGTTGTGGTTGACGCTCGCATCATGGTGTTCAAGCGCATCCGACATATCCACGTGCGCTTGGTCATGTGTTGCTGGATCTGGTTGGTCGACTTGTGCAAGTACGATATCCATGTCCGCAGGTTGATCGTGATCTACTGTAGATGTCGTATCTGGTTTTATGCCCAATGCATCTAAATAAGCGGCCGCACCATGGTGGCTGGTTTTCTGGTCTGGTGCTTGGTGAGCGTGCTGAGTCAAATCTAGATAGCTGTCATCACTTTGCGTAACGGTAAAGTCTGCTTGCGAAGACATGTCAGGCTCGTCATGTAACACCGGAGGAGGCGGTGGTGGAGCAGGGTGTGAGGTATGGGTAATAGGGGTTATTGTCATATCAACCACCTCGGTACCTATATTCAGTTTACCGCTATTTCCCGGGCCGTGGCTGAGTATTTGAACGTTCACATGGGCAACCACTTCATCTTGATTTGTTCCTTGTAATGCAACTTCGAACTTGTCTTCATGTTGGCCAATACCAGAAGCGCTGCCATGTGGCCCTGTGTGTACATTTGCCTGTTCTTGATAGTGTAAATCACCAGTCTTAGGGTCAATTGTTAATGTTCCATATTGGCCGTGATGGCTTGTTACATAACTCCCATCTGGAAGATGAATCCGCCAACCATGTTGTGCAGTTGGCACTGGCGTTAAAGATGGGAGTAGTGGCGGTGTACCCAGTGAACCGGACACTTGGTGACTTCCCGGTGGCGCTTTGACTATGATCGGATCAGGTATGGCACTGGCAGCAAAGCCTTGGCTACCCGCGGTATTACCGTGTTCGTCAGTCATGGTCACTTGCACTTGAGCTCCCGGTCGAACTTCAATTTGAACTCCGTTAGCGAGAGTATTTGCATCGAGCACATGGTCTTGTCCATTAACGACAAGATGCTCGCCAATTTTAGCATCACCCGGAGGCGTAATGGTTGCTGTGATCGTGTTTGCATCACCACGAGCAATTTCAGCTTTACTGTATAAGTTGTCTGCGCCTGCGCTTTCAAATGTAACCGTAGGGAGACTTACCTGAGTGTCAACTTGGTAAACCACATCGGTGGTAGCGTGCGCGTTATTACCTGCGCTATCTGTAACGGCTATTGAGGCTTCAATTTTCTGGTCAGCATCTGCAATTAACTCACGACCAGGAACAGCAATTGAATAGTGCCCAAGTGAATCGACAGCGCCAGTATGTTTTGTGCCATTTACATTTAAAATGACAAGATCTCCAGTATTAAAATCACCAGAAACGGAACCGGTGATATCAACGGATGAATGGGATTCTTGATCGTTAATCACGTTATCAACAGTGACAGGGTCGGTATGAATACCGATGTGTATTTGTGTATCAACGGTGAACACTTGCGAACCAGTGGTAGCACTTCCTGTATTTCCTACCGCATCGGTCGTTTGTATTGTGGCTTCAATAGAGTGTATGGGTGCCGCCTGCCCACTTGCATAGCTAGTATGGATATTGGCACGTTCCAATACGTTACCTGCAACAGGAATTGAGAAATGCCCAGCCGCATCAACGGTGCCCCTGAGAGACGGAATATTCGCTCCGTTTATCTTCAAGCTTACAGTATCACCTGTGTGATAATCACCCGTCACCGTGCCTGTTATCGGAATACTTTGCCCCGACTCAAGGGCATTAAGTACGTTATCTTGCGTAACTGAATCAACAGCGATATGTGGAATTGGATTTTGTGTGTCGACTAACAAATGAGTCGAAATACGAGGGGTTGAATTGCCAGCTGCATCCACGGCTCCCACTTGTATTGGGTAATTGTGGTCAGCCGCCAAAATACTTTGGTGAGCAGATGCACTTAGGGTCAATGACCATGAACCATCTGATTTTACGGTTGCGTCATAAAAATGATTATTGCCGACGATAACATACACAACATCACCAGGATCGACATTCGAAGTTGTTCCCGTAATCACTAGTGGTTGGTTATTCTCAGCCGCATTTAATGCATTATCTTGCGATATCGGATTCACGGTCACTGTGCCGGGGGTTGTATCTAAGGTAAAACTAAAGTGAGTCGCTGGAGATAAGTTACCAGCGATATCAGTTTGTCTTACCTGTAGGTTGTTTACACCTTCTACTGGGTTAAATACAGCAGTCCAACTGTGTCCACCGTCATTTGAGTATTCTACTTTCGCGCCCGCTTCCGTTTGAATTGAAAGCTGAGAGTCTTGAGTGATAAAGTCAGGTGTACTGATTGAATGTCTCCCAGTGTCGTGGGTCAATGACACTGTTGGTGCTGCAATTGAATTATCAAGGGTGAAATTCAATGACGTGTTGGCTGACACATTCCCCGCTGTATCTGTCTGCCTCACACTAACGGTGTTTGAACCTGGTTGTGGCGTAAAGCTTGAAGTCCATGTTTGCCCATTGTCCGTTGAATACTCAACGGTTGCGCCTGCATCTTGCCCACCAATTGTTAGTGCACCATCGTTGGTAATTAAGTCAGAAGCGCTACTGCCGGTGTCATGAGTTAACTCGATAGTCAGTGGAGCAATAGTGGTATCAACATGTACTGAAAGTAGTGGCGACGTTGCAGGCAACGATGAAGAAGGAGCCAGTGCTGTAGCGGATAGATTGTGATCGCCATCCGTTAAGTTGGTGACCACAGCACTGTATTGACCTGAACCATCAGATACTGCATGTCCAATCGGGGTTGAACCATCGTAAACAGTCACTTGTGAATAAGGAATATCGGTATGGCCGGTTATTGTTGGCGTATTGTTGTTTGTAAGGTTGTCAGTATCCGATTTTCCGCTATCACTTGAAGCCGCCAAGTCTACAGTAACGGTATTACTTGGTGGCGTGTTACTGCTAGTTGGAAGACTTGGTTGCGTCGTAGTAACTACGGGGTTTTGCGGAACTGTTGTGGTGATAGTTGGTTGTTGCCCTGTAATCAGATTGACTTGTCCATTAGTATCAAAGGTTAGGAATCTTGATGATTCGCCGCCATGATTATCTGCAACTTTAACTTCAAACACATCAGCGCCATGGTAGGTGTGCGTGGCTGAATTATAGCTCATGCCTGAAACAGAAGAGTTTGGAGTGTAAACATAAGCTCCAGAGGTAGGATCAACCGAAAGGTCACCAAACTGTCCGGTAGGGCTAACCACTGAGAAAGAATGCGTGTCTTTTACATCGACATCTGTTTCAGTCAAGGTACCTGTAACTGGCGTAGTCTGCGTGACTGAAAGTATTGGATCATCGTTGGTGCCGTGGATACTCACTGTAACGATTTGTTTATCGCCACCTTGTGTGATCACTTCGTATTGCACTGTCTCTACCTGACCCTTAGCAAGGTGCTGGACGTTGGCATTAGGAACGGAATAACTCCAATCTCCAGCTTTTCCTATGGTGAAAGATCCTCCAAATGGGTCATGGAGAGCATGCACATTATGGCTTTCATGAAAATGATTTTCCCCAGCATCGGGATCGGTGACATCAAGAACTCCAACGGTATAAATCGTATGTTGAGCATCACCTTGTACGTGGCTATCTTCGATGATAGTTCCTGACTTATCTCCTGTGATTACACCTGCGTCATTAACCGCTGCCAATGTTGTGCTCGCACTTGTGTGTGTAATGCCACCATGTGCATCTTTAACGTCATAAGTGAATTTTACCTGTCCGTGGTAGTTAGCTTCTGGGGTAAAGGTGAAAGTGCCATTGGTATTGGCTAAAATGGATCCGTGGTCGGTTTGCAAATTGGCTATTGAAAGCTGGCCTGCATCGTTGTCATCAATATCCGTAGTATTTGCAAGCAGTTGAGGTGAAGTAAGAATGATCTTTGTATCTTCTACTCCAGCAGGTAAAGATATTGCGGAGGAGATAACGGGATTATCATTGGTACCATGCACTGTGACAGTAATATCTCGATGGGCACTACCATCAATGGATTCTACGGTGAATGTTTTCTGGTAGCTTTCACCAGCACCTAAGTGTTGTAACTTGCTGTTATCTATATTGTAAGCCCAACTTCCACGAGCATTTATATGAAAATGACCACCTTCCGGGGTATTGATGTTTTGTGCTATAAAACCAGCTTGATCATGATCGGGGTCGATAACATGTAAATGACCACTGCTACTTATTAGGTTATGGGTACTTCCGGGAGTAAAGTGGTCTTCAGTTACGTGGTTGTCAACGCTTGAATAACGACCGACTTCGATTCTTGCTTGGCTGTCTTCACCAATGACTTTCACCATGATAGTCACTGTTTGCCCATCAGTGGTTTTAACAGTATAAGGGAATTCCATTGACTCCCCTTGGTGTAAGCTACTGACCAAGTCATCAGCATGGCGATTAAGAGCTGTCTCTAAATGGAATGAGTATGACCCATCAGGCCATATATCAAGTTCACCAGGGGGAAACCCTTGCCCTATATAAACACCGCCAAATTGAAATTGAGTGTTGTCGCCAGTATCAGGGTCGATTAGCTGCAGCTTACCTTGATAGCGAGTAAACTCACTCTGTAATGCCTCTGTTTCACTCATTTGTATGACATTCGAGACTAGTACCGCTTTGTCATCTGTCCCTTCAATTGTAAGAACAGCGGTTTGCTGAGTTTGGCCACCATGACCATCACTCACAAGGTAAGACGCCACTATGTTCAATGGTTGACCTGCACTAAGGTAGTTAAATGCAGGGTCGGTTGCATCGACCACTAAAGTATGACCATCTTTAGCGATTGATAGTCCAGATGGAAGTGACTGAGAGCTTTTACCGCCATCAACTGAAAAAGACAATTGCTCTATATTTAAAGCGTCTCCTTCCTTATCTGTCGCGCCTGCTAGCAGATCTAGGCGGTGCGGTGGTGTCGCCCCCTCAATAACACTGTCTGTTAAAGGTTGTACATCGGGATTATCGTTTACAGCAGCTAGCTGAAGAGAAGCTGAAGTGGTCACCGAACCTTGGTGTGCATCTCTGATATCATAGGTTAACGACACTTGACCATTGTAATTAGCTTCTTGATGAAGCGTGTAGGTACCATCATGATTATCGGTTATGCTTCCATGGTCAACAGCAATTGCTCCAAGCGTTAATTTCCCCGCATCATTTTTGTCGACGTCTGTCGCAAGAGCAAGAAGGTCTGATGCTTGTATTGTTTGATCAGTATCTTCAGTTCCAGAAGCGAGTGTAACCACTGATGAGACTGTAGGATTATCATTTACGCCATGGATAGTAATTTGAATTTGTTGAGCAGTACCGTCTTTTGAGTGAATCGTTACCGTGTCCACAGCTGTTTCTGTTGCTCCAAGAGACTGCACTTCGGTTTTAAAATTATCAACCACATAGGACCAATCACCTGTTTTAGAATTAATCGTTACAAGACCACCCATAGCTGTTTCGTAGCCATTATTGTGTACGCCATCATTGGGTAAGAATTGTGCCTCTCCCGCATCGGGATCGGTAATAGTTAGGGTTCCATGAGCCTGGAGAAGCGCCATTCCCATCATTTTGTCTTCGGTAACGCCACCAGTGATATCACCGCCAATAACGGCATTGTCTGGCATTGCATTCACATCAATCATCATCCCTAAAAGCTCTGGGTGTCCTGTTGCAGGGTTTATTGCCAAAGCGCCATGACTATCGGCAATTTGATAGGTAAATGTTGCATGACCATTAAAATCTTTTTCTGGTGTATAGATGACACTTTGACCATCGGCCGATAAAACAGCTTTTCCATGATCAACTTGTAATTGCTCAATATGGAGGGTATCTCCATGGTCAATATCTTTTCCTGCTCCTACAAATCGATCGATAGAAATGGTAATGGCCTTGTCTTCATCGGTACTTATCGGATTAGAACCTGCACTTGCATTGCCATAGCTAGTAAACTGCAAGATTGGGCTATCGTTTGTGCCGTGAAGCGTAATAGTGATACGTTGTTTGGTACCGTCAACCGTTTGTACTTCATACACAATATCTTTTGTTTCGCCCTCAGCCATATTCTGGACCGAGCTTAAGTTGTTGTTCACGTCATAGGACCAAGCTCCATTTGGCGAGATAGATAAGCCATTCTGAGTTGTATTGTAAGGGTCATCTATTTTGGTAACACTGGTAAACTGAGCCTCACCACCATCGGGATCAACAACATGCAAATGACCTTTTACAGTTAGTGCGCTCTGGTACGATTGCAAATTGTCTTCAGTAATATCACCGGCATGTTGTCCGGTAATGACAGCGGCATCGTCAACTGGTGCAAGATCAAGAGAGGCTGAAGTTGATGTCACACCGCCATGTGCATCTTTAACGTCATAACTGAATTGAATTTTACCGTTGTAATCCGAATTTGGAGTGAAGGTAAATGTCCCATCATTGTTATCGCGAATTGAACCATGGTCAGCGTGTAGATTTGTAATGGAGAGTTGACCTGCGTCATTAGCGTCCACATCTACGGTATTTGCTAACAGTTCAGTGGAAGTAATGGTCTGAGCTAAGTCTTCTTTCCCTGAGTTTAGCTGTACTTCTGAAGCGCAATAAGGGCGGTCGTTGCTACCATGGATGGTAATAACAATGTCATGAGAGGTTCCATCTTTGGTAAATACGGTAACCGTATCTGTGAGAGTTTGATTTTCCCCCAGTTGGTCAATCGTTGTGCCACGGGTGCTGGTTAGCCCTCCTGTACTGCGAATTTGACCGGTATCAGCATGATATGACCAACTACCATCTTTGTTCAGAAGAAGGTCGCCGTATTGACCTGAATAAGTAAACCCAATGCCGTGAGTGTCAAATTCCGCTTCGCCTGTATCGACATCGGTAATATTGAGCTTGCCAGTGGTATGTATGGTACTTCGGCCAAGGAATGCCATGCCAGGTTGAGTATAATCTGGGGACATGTCTTGCCCTGCATTGCCTTCAGTGACATCTCCTGAGTCGACACCGCTTACCGTTGCAGAGTTGTTTACCCCGGTGATTATGATTGAAAGGTTTTGTGTGCTGCTCGCGTTATGCTCATCGGTGACTGTTACAGGGACAGTGAGTGTTTTTGTGATGCCCGAAGCTAAAGACTGGTAACTAGAATGGTTAGGATTGAAGCTATAGGTTCCATCTGGGTTAACAACTAGACCATCGACTTGCGGTGCGCTGTAAGTCAATGTTGCGCCTGTATCTATGTCATGCCCAATCATTTGTCCATTTAAGAGGCTGCCCCCTTCAATAACGGAGTGAGATTGAGCATTGATGACGGGAGTATCGTTAGTACCATGAACCGTCAACTCAATGGTGTGAGTGGTGCCATCGGCAGAGCGAATAACGGCTGAATCGTGTTTCACTTCACCTTGAGCTAAGTTCTGTATATTACGGTTATCGAGGGTATACGTGTAACTACCATCTTGCATAAGCCATACATGCCCCCCCAACTTAGTGTCATAGCCCATACCTTGGTAAGTTTGTGGACCAATATTGGGATCAAATTGCGCTTCACCCACATCAGGATCTTGGATATTTAATTTACCGTCGTAATGTAGTTTATAGTGGGTATCGATGTAGCCGCGATCTTCTGTAACACCACGCAGATCTGCATTCGTTTGTGCATCGGTAATAACCGCTTTGTCTGTTGTCGCTGTTAATGTCGTACTAGCAGCTGTATGAGTAACACCTCCATGGGCATCAGCTACGTCATAAGTAAAATGTACTTGCCCGTTGTAATCTTTATCTGGCGTGAAAGTAAAGGTCCCATCATTGTTATCGCGAATTGATCCGTAATCGGAATGCAGATTTGTAATGGAGAGTTTACCGGTGTCATTAGCGTCCACATCTACGGTATTTGCTAACAGTTCAGTGGAAGTAATGGTCTGAGCTAAGTCTTCTTTCCCTGAGTTTAACTGTACTTCTGAAGAGCAATAAGGGCGGTCGTTGCTACCATGGATGGTAATAACAATGTCATGAGAGGTTCCATCTTTGGTAAATACGGTAACCGTATCTGTGAGAGTTTGATTTTCCCCTAGTTGGTCAATTGTTGTGCCTCGAGTACTCGTTAACCCGCCTGTACTACGAATTTGACCTGTATCAGCATGATATGACCAACTACCATCTTTGTTTAGAAGGAGGTCGCCGTATTGACCCGAATAAGTAAACCCAATGCCGTGCGTGTCAAATTCCGCTTCGCCTGTATCGACATCGGTAATATTGAGCTTGCCAGTGGTATGTATGGTACTTCGGCCAAGGAATGCCATGCCAGGTTGAGCATAATCTGGGGACATGTGTTGCCCTGCATTGCCTTCAGTAACATCTCCTGTGTCGGTCCCCGTTATCACTGCGGCATCGTTAGTGCCAACAATGGTGACCGAAACTTGCTTTGATGCAGTTCCGTCGATGGACGTTATGGTGTGGGTTTCCACCAGTTTCTCTCCAGCAGCGAGTGCTTGTACCTTCGAATTATTTGGATCGACCTGATAGTCCCAACTCGTTCCATGAACTGTAAACACTCCGCCAATGGCTGTGTGCGCTGTTTCTGATTTCAGCAGTTCTTCACTATGAGTCGTACTGCCTTGGTTATCGACGTCAGTAACATCAACATTTCCATAAGCTCGTAATGCGCCGCTGGTATCAATGTCGCTGATTTTGTCTTCGAAAACAGTGGTGTGAGAGCGACTAGGTTGCAATGTGATACTTGCACTGTCGTTGTCTCCAATGATCTCTATAGAAATGGTTTGGCTTGTGCCATCAATAGCTTTCACGGTAAAGACTTCTGTTACGTGTTCACCTTGTGCTAATTCATCAATCGTTTTCCCTTCACTTGGTGCCAATTGATAGTGCCAGTGACCGTTTGCATCTAGGGATATTGAGCCGTAATGGCCCATTTGACTATGAATAGGTTGGAAGAGGTTCGATTGTCCACTATCTACATCTTGTGAAGTTAAGGCTCCGGATAATGAGTGGGCGTTCTGTCGAGTGGTGACATCATGTTTATCGGCGTCAAATAAAGCATTTTCATGGATGGATTTTACCGTGTCACCGGAGATGACGGCAGCATCATTAGTACCATTCACCGTAATGATCACTTGATGTGGCGTTCCATCAGCAGAATGAACGGTAATGGTATCAGTAGCTGTTGCTCCTTTACCTAAAGCTTGAACGGTAGGGTTTGTATTGTCTAGGTCGTAAGTCCAAGAGCCCGAGTCAGTTAAATGTAGGGTGCCCAATGAACCTACAATATCTGTGTTGGAGAAATGGGCTTCGCCAGTATCGACATCAGTTACGGTTAGCGTTCCAGAGGTTTGCAATTTTGACTCTTCGGTCACTGCGCCTGAGTTTGTGCCACCAATAATAGCGACATCATTAGTACCATTCACCGTAATGGTCACTTGATGAGGCGTACCATCGGCAGAATGAACGGTAATGGTATCAGTAGCTGTTACTCCTTTACCTAATGCTTGAACGGTAGGGTTTGTATTATCAAGGGTGAAGGTCCACAAGCCAGCTTCAGTGATAGAGAAGTGCCCATACTGTGTGGGCGTATCCATTTGTGCGGTGAAGTGATCTTGCTGTGCATCCTGATCGGCGACATACAGTTGATCAGACACCGTTGATTGACCATCTTCAGTGACAACACCGGTGGTGAATCCCGTAATGTGTGCTTGATCATCATGCCCTTTAACTGTGACCACAATCTCTTGCTGTGTACCGTCGGAGGTGTGCACCATGAAATGCTCGGTAACGGTGTCTGCACTGGTCAGCTTTTGCGAGGTAAGCAGGTAATCCCATGATCCATCGGGTGATAAATTAAAGGTGCCGTATTGCCCCTGAGCATTTTGTTGTGCAACAAAGTTGGTGTGGTCTTGTGCATCCACATCATGGGCAACGAGTTTACCATTGGCCTGTACATATTGGTCTTCAGTGACGGTGCCGGTAGACGTTCCGGTTATCGTCGACTGGTCATCTGCTCCATTAATGGTCACGGTCACTTGTTTTTGTGTGCCGTCTGCTGATGTAACGTTGATGACTTCGGTTGTTTGTTGTCCCGCTGAAAGTGCTTGTACTTTTGGATTGGTATTATCTAAGGTGAAAGTCCACAAGCCAGCTTCAGTGATAGAGAAGTGCCCATACTGAGTGGGTGTATCCGTTTGCGAGGTGAAGTGATCTTGCAGTGCATCCTTATCGGCGACATACAGTTGATCAGACACCGTTGATTGACCATCTTCAGTGACAACACCGGTGGTGAATCCCGTAATGTGTGCTTGATCATCATGCCCTTTAACTGTGACCACAATCTCTTGCTGTGTACCGTCGGAGGTGTGCACCATGAAATGCTCGGTCACAGTGTCTGCACTGGTCAGTTTTTGCGAGGTAAGCAGATAATCCCATGAACCATCGGGTAATAAATTAAAGGTACCGTATTGCCCCTGAGCATTTTGCTGTGCAACAAAATGGGTGTGGTCCTGTGCATCCACATCATGGGCCACGAGCCTACCATTGGCCTGTAAATTTTGGTCTTCAGTGACGGTGCCGGTAGAGGTTCCGGTTATCGTTGATTGGTCATCGGTGCCGTTAATGGTCACGGTCACTTGTTTTTGCGTGCCGTCGACGGATGTCACGGTAATGACTTCAGTTGTTTGTTGTCCCGCTGAAAGTGCTTGTACTTTTGGATTGGTATTATCTAGGGTGAAGGTCCACACGCCCGCTTCTGTGATAGAGAAGTGACCGTACTGAGTGGGCGTGTCAGTTTGTGAGGTGAAGTGATCTTGCAGTGCATCCTGATCGGCGACATACAGTTGATCAGACACCGTTGATTGACCATCTTCAGTGACAGCGCCTGTAGTGAATCCCGTAATGTGTGCTTGATCATCATGCCCTTTAACCGTGACCACTACCTCTTGCTGTGTACCGTCGGAGGTGTGCACCATGAAATGCTCGGTCACGGTGTCTGCACTGGTCAGCTTTTGCGAGGTAAGCAGGTAATCCCATGATCCATCGGGTGATAAATTAAAGGTGCCGTATTGCCCCTGAGCACTTTGTTGTGCAACAAAGTGGGTGTGGTCCTGTGCATCCACATCATGGGCAACGAGTTTACCATTGGCCTGTACATATTGGTCTTCAGTGACGGTGCCGGTAGACGTTCCGGTTATCGTCGACTGGTCATCGGTGCCATTAATGGTCACGGTCACTTGTTTTTGTGTGCCGTCTGCTGATGTAACGGTGATGACTTCGGTTGTTTGTTGTCCCGCTGAAAGTGCTTGTACTTTTGGATTGGTATTATCTAAGGTGAAAGTCCACAAGCCAGCTTCTGTGATAGAGAAGTGCCCATACTGAGTGGGCGTGTCAGTTTGTGAGGTGAAGTGATCTTGCTGTGTATCCTGATCGGCGACATACAGTTGATCAGACACCGTTGATTGACCATCTTCAGTGACAACACCGGTGGTGAATCCCGTAATGTGTGCTTGATCATCATGCCCTTTAACTGTGACCACAATCTCTTGCTGTGTACCGTCAGAGGTGTGCACCATGAAATGCTCGGTAACGGTGTCTGCACTGGCCAGCTTTTGCGAGGTAAGCAGGTAATCCCATGATCCATCGGGTGATAAATTAAAGGTGCCGTATTGCCCCTGAGCACTTTGTTGTGCAACAAAGTGGGTGTGGTCTTGTGCATCCACATCATGGGCAACGAGTTTACCATTGGCCTGTAAATATTGGTCTTCAGTGACGGTGCCGGTAGACGTTCCGGTTATCGTCGACTGGTCATCTGCTCCATTAATGGTCACGGTCACTTGTTTTTGTGTGCCGTCTGCTGATGTAACGTTGATGACTTCGGTTGTTTGTTGTCCCGCTGAAAGTGCTTGTACTTTTGGATTGGTATTATCTAGGTCGTAAGTCCAAGAGCCCGATTCAGTTAGATGTAGGGTGCCTAAGTTACCCGCAATATCCGTATTTGAGAAATGCGCTTCGCCTGTGTCGACATCCGTAACGGTCAGAGTTCCCGAGACTTTTAATTGAGATTCTTCAGTCACCGTGCCTGAGTTTGTGCCACCAATAATAGCGGCATCATTAGTGCCATTTACTGTGATAGTCACTTGATGCGGCGTGCCATCAGCAGAATGAACGGTGATGGTATCAGTAGCTGTCGAGCCTTTACCTAATGCTTGAACGGTCGGGTTAGTGTTATCAAGATCGTACGTCCAAGAACCAGTATCGGTCAGATGAAGCGTACCAAACGAGCCTGCAATATCGGTACTTCCTGTGGATGAAGTAGCGAAGTGCGCTTCACCGGTATCCACATCCGTAACAGTCAGTATGCCCGAGGTCTGAAGTTGGGACTCTTCGGTTACCACGCCTGCACTGGTTCCGCTTATCACGGCTTTATCATTGGTGCCGTTAACGGTAATTGCAATTTGATGAGGAGTGCCGTCGGCGGAGTGGATGGTTATGATGTCTGTTGTCGCAGAGCCTTGACCAAGAGCCTGAACTTGTGGATTTTTATTATCTAGATCGTAGGTCCAATCGCCATTGTCTTTAAGGTGTAAAGTACCCAGTGTCCCCTTGAGGTCGGAATTAGAAAAATGCGCCTCTTTTGAGTCGATATCGGTGATGTTGAGTTGGCCTGAAACCGTTAGGTCTTTATCTTCAGTAACTTGGCTTGAGCCATTACTTGTCCCGATAGCGAAAAACGAACTTGGTGAATTTGCTGTACTACTCGTGATTACTGCATGGTCGTTGGTGCCATTGATCGTAACCATAACTTGATGCGCTGTACCATCAGCTGAGTGAACAGTGACGATGTCTGTCGCAGTTGAACCTTGGCCAAGTCTTTGAACTACTGGGTTATTGTTGTCTAAACTGTATGTCCACGCACCGTCTTTGGTGATGCTTAGCGTACCGAAATTGCTAGTTACTTGTGATGCCTGAAAATGATCTTCTCCAAGATCTGAATCTGTTACCGAAAGCTGCCCTTGAACTTGTGTCGTTAAATCTTCAGTTAACGTGCCAGCATCCACACCTGTGATAACGGCGTTGTCGTCGTTCCCACCAATCGTCATATCGATGGTTTGCGGTGTGCCGTCTTTGGTGTGAATAGTGAAGCTTTCGTGCAATGAAGTGGCTGCGGTTAAAGCTTGAACATTAGAGAGCGAGTTATCAACTTGATACTGCCAATGCCCATCTGCGTCGATGGTTAATGAACCATATTTACCTGAGATAACTTCCGGCTTCACCGAACTTTCATTTTGGTCAGGGTCTATGACATCGATTTTGCCGTTCGCATGCAACAAGCCTTGTGAATCAATATTGTGATCTTCTGTTACGACACCTGTTAAGTCTCCAGAAATACTTGGCGTGTCTTGCTTACCTGTTACCGGTATCTGGACAATGATGCTCGAGCCATTAGATAGATGTAACGCAAAATGGTCAGTACCTGGTTGGTGCTGATTTAACAGGATGTATTGAGGAGAATTTGGATTCAATACGAATGTGTATTGACCATTTGCATCAACATGAAGCTCTCCGTACGTACCTTTTATGACTTCTGGTATGAAGGTTACGGGTAAAGCGGGTGCCGTAGGCGCATTTGAATGAGTCGGCTGGCCGATACTTCCTGAGGAGATAGTCGGCATCGATACCGAAGGAATGTAATGGACTTGCGGGTGAGAAAGCGTCGACAAATGATGAGAAGGAACCAAGTGAGAACTCGAACCATGGGGGGCATGATTTGCATAGTTCGAGTTTACGTCACTTTTACTAGTTTGAGCCTCTTGATGAGTAACCGCTGATGAGTCCGTTTGTGTATGGTCATCGGTGACGTCTTTTTTTGTAACGCTATTTGCGGTTACTTGATCTGCAGCACCGCTGGAATTGTCTATACTCTCGGCAGCAGCGTGTTTAGCCAATGATGGCAAGATCATCATGAGTGATTGAAAAAGTGGGATATTAACCTTTAGGTGCGAATGTAGTCTAAGCTTCTTTTTTTGTGTCGTTTTCTTTTGTTCTAACTCGTTATTTTTCTTATTTTTGGTTTCTGTATTTTTTTTGTTTGTTTCGACGTTTTTTTTGTTAGCCATTTTTCTCATCCGTGAGTCTTGGTTGCACTCTTTTAAGTAAAATACATAGAACGATGTTTTGCTAGCTAATTTTATAATTTATAAAGAAAAATTCAGGAAATCTGTTAGTGAACCCACATTATGCACATAGTTGTTTACTAAGGCTTGGAAAGTAAACGGTGAACGAACTGACATACCGATTTAATCAAATGCCACTATTCTCATTGTAACTCTAAAAAATAGGCCTTAACGTAGATGAATAATGCACACAGAACATTCTCTATTCATGTCCATATTGCCACGGTCATTATTTTGCTCGTTGTTATGGTTTCTGGCGTTCAAATTTGGCTAGGAAATAGATGACTAACAGACGTATTTTTTGAAACTAATAAGAATGTTTTTCAAAGGATCGCAGATCAAACGCGCAGCTAAATGACCGTACACTATGGTGCGACTTTCATCGCGATTGGCACCTTCCAAAAGGGAAAAATGGTTCAACCGAAAACGATAGAAAAAGAAATAGTTAGTAGAGCTTTTTCCAACGCCATGAAAATAAGATAATGCTTTTGCTATTCATCGTGAGCACTTCGGTACCAGCCATGGTCATTTTTAACCAAACTCTTTACGTAGGTATGTTTAATTTGCGTGCAATTTTATTACATAACTTCTATGTCACATGTGACATAGAAGTTTATTGTTGTGAGTATTAGCGTAAGTGCTTCCATAGAATGCTACGAGAGCTTTGTCTCTAGCTATAAAGCTTCAAGCTAGCATGTAACGTTTCAACTATTTTGTCACGCAATGATATTGGGGAGACCACCGCCACGATATTGGCATTTTTCATCAACCACCATTCAAAGGTCAAACTATCCCGCACTTCAGCCTCAATCGTGGTGTATTGTTTATCTTGAGTGAGTATTTTCTGGTTTGGTGACAAACGCGTTTCTTCAATCAGATGTAATCCGCTGAGATTTTCAATCTTCAATATTACTTTCTGCATCTCACCTCCAGAAAAATGACGTGCATTCTGCTCTACATACTCTTTGACGTTGAATTTGTTTAAGGTTTGGATGCTAGTAAAACCAATCTTTAATGTATGTACTCGGTGAAGAGCGTATGTACGGATGCTATCGGTGTCATTCGGCACCATGCCTACTAGGTAAAAACTATTGCCGTGAAGGAAAAGACCAAGAGGGGTTAACACATAGCACTTTGGCTGAGTTGCACCACGCTTCTGGTAGGTAAATTCAATGTCTTTTTTCTCGAGTAATGCTTGTTCAATCTGTTTAAAAAATGCGTTGCCTACCTCAGGTGCTTCCAATGGCAATTCTCTTTGAAAATAACAAAAGCGTTCACTCCATAATTTTGTCTGTTTAGTGTCTTCTTGTTTGAGTGAAGAAAAAATATTGTCCACACCAGAGCGCAATGTCGGTGGCAACATAGACTTAATTTCTTTCTCAATGACTTGCAATGAAACCACAGAAGACATGCCATCTGGCTTGATAGGGTGACGGTGTCCTTGAGCAATGCGATAGCGATACGGTCGTCGTTCATCATCAATCTCAATGCTGTTGTTATCTTCAATCACATTATTAATGCAGCGTTGAACAGTGCGTAGTTGGCTTTTCTCATCCGCATTGGTGCTCAGTAGTTCAGCCGAGAGTAATTTGTCTCGTAACTCTAATGTAGAGATTGAATCTGGATGGCAGGGGATGGACTCCAACACTTTCTGATATCGCTGTATTTGCTTGCTCATTGAATTCTACCGATAAATAAAACTTTAAAGCGACATTAAATGTCGCCAGTGAGGGTAGTATAGCGTTCATAGACATGAATTAGGAGCGTTAAAATGCAACTTCAGGCAGACTTTGAGAATAACAACCACGATAATTTTGCTTTTCTGAAAGAGGGCTTGGGGGAGCTATATAAACAGGCCACTCTAGCTGAGCGCTACTATTTCACCGACCCCCAATCGAGCATGGCGAAGGTACGTCTATTTGTTGAGCTCACTTGTCATGAATTAGGTAAGCATTTTAAACTTCGCCCTCCCGTTCATGGTGAATTATCTAATAAGATTAAGATGCTGCAAACATCAGGCTGTATTGAAGAATGGGTTATTGACGAGATGAATGCCTTGCGTCATGACGGTAATCGCTCCGTTCATATGACAGAAGTCAATGGTGCCTATGTCGCTGAAATGAAAGTGTCTCGCGCTCGTATGCAAAAGCACATGAACAGCCTTTATGAAATCGCTCAATATGCGGGTAAAACCATTCTTGGTATCGAAAACCTGTGCACTAACTTATGGCAGGAGCCTACCTCATGTGAACTGTCGTTATTTGTGACTGATGCCCTGAAAGGTTCTAAAGACGCGACTTATTACCTTGCGAACAAGTTTTACAATGAGTTGCTTGAAATGAGTGAACAAACGGGTAAATCTCGTTGGTGGGAGAAGGAGCAATACCTAGATAAGCAGGCAGACCTGAGTTATTGGCTTGAGAAAACTCACCGTCAAGGTCACCCTCAAAGTTGGTTGTTATATGCTAAATGCTACTCAAACAAGCTACTGCAAGAGAGCGTTGCTCGTGATGCGAAACTGTGCTTTAAGCAGGCATTAACAATAGATGAGGAAGGTGATGCTGCCTTTGAATTTGGTTCTCATCTTCTCCGTTGTGGAGAACACAAACTTGGTAAAAATTATATTCGCCAAGCGGCAGAGAAGGGCAACCATGATGCGCTTTCATTCCAACTTAATATCGCTTATAAAGCAGGCTCGGATACAGAGCATTGGTTACAGTGTGCTATTGAGCATCGCTTGCCTGAAGCGTTCACAGTCGATGCTTATAACAAACTTGAAAAGCATGAAACTGAGCAAACCGATGAGTCACTAAAAACACTCCGCTCAGCTTTGGTGTCGGGGCAGGCTCGCCGAGCGCCTGGTATTGCTTTCTTTAAATCTTATGTTGATGCCACAGTGTATGAAACCGATCAAGTTAAACAAACTGTGGCTACGATGGTCGATAGCTATAAATGTTTACCTGAATATTTAGCGGTAGAGTTTCGCTTATTTAAGCAGATTGCAGATGATGCAGAGCACTATGACTTAATGATTGATATTTATCACGAGGCTTTAAAACAATCGAGCAATGAATTGGAAGAAGCGGATATTAAATATTCTATCGTCACGCAAGCCCTTGCGAAGGCGGCAACGAAATTTAAAATGCGTGATGGTGTTAAAACACCGAAACCTATCCCTGCATTACTTCAAGAAGCAGCCGATGCGGGACATCCTGAAGCCCGAACTTTTGTAAACAGTGCCGAAGGTAAGGCAGTACTTAAGAAAGTGGGCTTTACAAGCCAAGGTAAGATGCAAAAAAACTCAGCGGAGAAGAAGAAGAGCAAGCAGAAACGTAAGTTGGCGAAGAAAGCGAAGCGTAAGTGATTTCGCTTTCAGTGAAGCAGATAAGTTGACAATACCTTTCCTTCCTCCTTTTTTTTACTAAGATGCCTCTCATCACTGAATCGATGAGAGGCCTTTTGTACTTTTAGTCTTTAACCAAAGTTAAGTTTTAATGATTCTCCATACTTAACTCAGCGTCCAAAGCTATTGGTACGGATCAGTACTCTCGTTAGCTGTCCTCCTTAACAATTCCAATGCTTGACCCTACTGAGTATTCTGTTTATATTATCGCCGCCCAACGGGCACATCCTAAAATACACATTCGCTATCCTGCCATCATTCGTGTATTTATATTGGTGTTTAATACTTCCATGCAAACTAAACTTCCCTCATTTACTCGAGAATCGGGTGCTTTAATGCATCTCTCGATCCCTATCATTTTTACTCAAATTGCAACCCAAGCTATGGGGTTTGTTGATACAACCATGGCAGGTCAAGTTAGCCCTGCCGATCTTGCGGCCATTGCTCTAGGTACCAGTCTTTGGCTTCCAGTATTGCTGTTGCTTCGCGGTATTATCATGGCTTTAACACCTGTCGTGGCATATCATCGTGGTTCACGAAATTTTGAACGTGCCTCTGTAGAATTTTTCCAAATGATATGGTTGGCATTATTGGCGAGCGTGCTATTGATCGCCTACTTGATCAATGCAAAGCCAATTTTGGAATGGATTGGTGTCGCCTCAGAAATTATCCCAATTGCGAGCGATTATACATTTGCGCTGGCGTTTGGTGTGCCGGGTATTGCGCTGTTTTACACATTGAATGGTTTTTGTGAAGGGATGAACAACACCAAAGCACCAATGATCATTTCCGTTATTGGCTTGCTTGTGAATATCCCGGTTAACTACATCCTTATTTACGGTAAATTTGGATTTCCTGAAATGGGCGCAGTTGGCTGTGGTTGGGCAACAAGCTTAGTTTATTGGATTATGTCTATAATCTTGTATTCTTATATCAAAAGTCACCACCACTATAAAACCATTATTCGTTTTTCAGATGCAAAGCCAAAAGCAAAAGAGATGTTGCACCTGTTGAGGTTGGGTTTTCCCATCGGCATGAATATCGCGGTGTGTGGCAGCATTTTTGCAGTAATCGCGCTGATGATCGCTCGTATCGGTGCTGAAAACGTCGCAGCAGCGCAAATCGCGTTAAACATTTCGAGCATGACTTACGTGATCCCAATGAGCATCTCATTTGGCATTACTATTCGAGTTGGTCATGCATTAGGTGAGAAAGATGAGTTGGGCGCTATCGTGCGAAGCAAAATTGGGATTATTGTGGCAGGCTTAGTGTCTCTCATTTCTGTCGTGATTTTTCTACTGTTCCCTGAATGGATCATTCGTCTTTACACCGCAGATCCAGAGATCAGCGCCAAAGCCGCAACATTGATCGTCTTTACTGCAATGTATCAATTCAGTGATGCGATACAAACCTCTGCAAATGGTGCACTGCGTGGCTATAAAGATACTAAGATTCCGATGCTTCTTGCCATTGCATCTTACTGGGGGTTAGCTCTACCACTTGGTGTTATATTAGGGTTAACGGATTACATTATTCCTGCGATGGGTGAAGCGGGTTTTTGGGTTGGGATCCTTACAGGATTAACCATCGCAGCCATTCTTATGTTATTTAGGCTGCAACATGTCATTAAGAGTCGCGATACACAGATAACAAGTACCGCACCCGCAAACTAATTAATACGTAATGACATTCCCCTCACACCTTTAGATGTAGGGGAATGCATAAATATTAAAATGGAACAAGCTTATGGTTTAGATAGGCTTATTTAACTTGCGCTGCAGCTGCTTCTAGTTGCTTAAGCTTGCCTTGAAGATTGTAAGTGTTTTGGTTGAAGTTACCAGGGTTCAATACTTGGCTGCTCTGCATTGGATAGTCAGGTAGCGTGTTCATGAACTCTTGTACTTTGCCGCCTACTGGTACGAATAGCCACATGTTGTCTGCCATCCAACGTAGGTACATGCCAGATTCGTGAGGTGCTTTTTCGAATGGGTCAGCACGTAGGTGAACAACTTGAGGCCAGTTCGGTTGGAAACGAACAGCATCAACAATGTTACCTTCCATTACAGCGAATGAAATCTTGAAGTCATTCCAACGTACAGCGTTTAACTCAGCGTTTGCAGAGAAGTAAAGCATGCTATCACGAGGGCCTTTCTCTTCTTTACCTTCGAAATAAGGTAGGAAGTTGTAACCATCTAAGTGTACACGCCAGTTCTTGCCGTTGTAAGTTGCACCTTTATCTGAAGCCAGTTTCTCAACAACGTTATCATCACCAGCAGCAGCTAGTAGTGTTGGGATCCAGTCTTGGTGACCCATAATGTCGTTGATCTTAGTTCCCGGTTTAATTGTACCAGGCCAGCGAACTAGCTGAGGAACACGCATACCACCTTCGTAAGTTGTACCTTTCTCACCGTGGAAGTAAGTTGCGCCGCCATCAGGCCAAGATACTGTTTCTGCACCGTTATCGGTAGAGTAGATTACGATTGTGTTGTCTGCGATTTTCAACTCATCAAGCTTGTCTAGAAGGATACCTACCTGGTCATCGTGCTCCAGCATGCCATCTGCGTAGATGCTGATACCTGATTTGCCTTGGTATTTCTCTTGCAAACGAGTCCACACGTGCATACGAGTAGTGTTGTGCCAGATGAAGAAAGGTTTGTCCTCTTTTACTGCTTTTTCCATGAATGCTAGAGATTCTTCTAGGAACTCTTCATCCGCATGTTCCATACGCTTACGCGTCATAGGTCCTGTATCTTCAATCTTACCGTCAGCAGTAGACTTGATTACACCACGAGGACCAAAGTTCTTATGGAATTCAGGATCTTTAGGGTAGTAGTAAGTCTCCGGCTCTTCTTCTGCGTTCAAGTGGTATAGGTTACCGAAGAACTGGTCAAAACCGTGGTTCGTTGGAAGGTGTTTGTCTTGGTCACCCATGTGGTTTTTACCGAACTGAGCTGTCATGTAGCCCTGTTCTTTTAAAAGGTCAGCAATCGTTGGAGCCCAGTCAGGGATGCCGTGGTCTGAACCTGGCATACCGATCGTTAGCAGACCAGTACGGAAAGGTTCTTGACCTGTTAGGAATGCAGCACGACCAGCTGTACACGACTGTTGGCCATAGTGGTCAGTAAATAGTGCACCTTCATTAGCAATACGGTCGATGTTAGGTGTTTCGTAACCCATCATACCGTTGTTGTATGCACTGATGTTGAATACACCAATGTCATCACCCCAGATAGCAAGAATGTTTGGCTTTTCTGCTGCTGTTGCCGCTGAAGAAGCTGCTAATAAGCCAACTCCTAATGCTAGTTTATTAATTTTAGTACCCATAAAGGACTCCAATTTGCTTTTAAGATTAATGTGTTAAAACAACACATCGATGAGCAAACATTAATCTCAAAAACCGGTTGTGTCTTTTTATAGTGGTTATAACTAATTGTTATGGAGGTTGGTTAAGTTGTTGATTATATTTCGTTATATGTATTTCTTGGAAGTGCCTATTAACTGTTATGTGTGATCCGAATCATGTTTGTATACGTAATCTCTATCGTCTACTGCCGCATCTTGTTGACGATAAAAATGACAAAAAGATTAATAGGTTAGCGAATGTCGCGATAGTTTAAAAAATGAACTATACGTTGTAGTGCAGGATGCAAATAACTAACGAAGAGGTTTCTATGACAGTGAAATATGGCGTCAAACGCCGATTAGCGATTTTAGGTACTGCGATGATGGCGGCTTCCACCGCCACATTCGCAGCAGAAAAACCGAATATTCTCGTCATTTGGGGGGATGACATTGGTCAATCTAATGTCAGTGCATACACCTTTGGCTTAATGGGGTATCAAACTCCGAATATTGATAGCATCGCCAAAGAAGGCATGATGTTTACCGATTATTACGCTGAGCAGTCTTGTACCGCAGGCCGCTCTACGTTCATCACGGGCCAAAGTGTACTTAGAACAGGTTTGAGTAAAGTTGGCTTACCGGGGGCAGATATTGGTCTTCAAGCAGAAGATGCAACGATTGCTGAAATGCTTAAACCAATGGGGTATATGACTGGTCAATTTGGTAAAAACCACCTTGGCGATAAAGATGAATTCCTTCCAACAGCGCACGGGTTTGACGAATTTTTTGGCAACCTTTACCACCTGAATGCTGAGGAAGAACCAGAAAATGAAGATTACCCAACCGACCCAGAGTTTCGTAAGAAATTTGGCCCGCGTGGTGTAATCAAATCATTTGCTGATGGCAAGATTGAAGATACTGGCCCACTAACGCGTAAGCGTATGGAAACCGTTGATGAAGAAACACTCGATGCGGCACTCGATTTCATGGATCGTGCGGTGAAAGCCGACAAGCCATTTTTTGTTTGGTGGAACGCAACACGTATGCACTTTAGAACGCACGTGAAGGCAGACAGTAAAGGTGTGACAGGCGTGGGTAACTATGCTGATGGTATGGTTGAGCACGATCGACACGTTGGCCAATTGTTGAAACAAGTGGATGATCTGGGTATCAAAGACAACACCATCGTTTTCTACTCAACGGATAACGGCCCTCATATGAACTCTTGGCCCGATGCGGGTACAACACCGTTCCGTGGTGAGAAAAACACCAACTGGGAAGGCGCATACCGTGTACCAGCAATGGTTCGTTGGCCTGGTAAGATAGCCCCGGGAACTGTATCTAACGAAATCATGCACCATATGGACTGGATGCCAACCTTCGTTGCCGCTGCTGGTGATGATCAAATCAAAGAGAAACTGCTTAAAGGTCATACTGCGGGTGATAAAACGTTTAAGGTTCACTTAGATGGTTATAACTTCCTTCCTTACCTAACGGGTGAAGAAGAAAAAGGCCGTCGTTCAGAGATCTTCTACTTTACCGATGATGGCGATTTAGCAGCGCTTCGTTACAACCAATGGAAAGCGGTGTTCATGGAGCAACGTGCAACGGGTACCATGCAGATTTGGTCAGAACCTTTCGTGACGTTACGTCTTCCTAAGTTGTTTAACCTGCGTATGGACCCATACGAAAATGCAGATATTACGTCGAATACCTATTATGACTGGTTGTTAGACCATGCTTATATGTTCGTTCCTGCGCAAGCGTATGTTGGTCAGTTCTTAGAAACATTTGCTGAATATCCACCACGCCAAAAAGCAGCAAGCTTTAGCTTGGATCAGGTAATGGAGAAACTTCAAGAGAACCATAACAAGTAAGCTTTGGTTTATTGAAACTGATAGCTTGATGAAACTGAAAACACAAAGAGCTCCTAGGAGCTCTTTTTTTATGCGTATTTCGGTGAGTAAATACCACTCGTGAATATGAATCACAACTATCGAGTTAACTGCCACTAAATAATTGTAATTTCATTGTTTTTACGTCTACCTTATTAAGCATAAGGATGTATAAAAACAAGGAATGTTATGTCTGCATGGTTGTGCTCACTAGTGAACGGATTGAAACACCAGCGAGTTGCAGTATTATCCGCAATGTTGTCTTTACCTATGCTGTCGATGCTTAGTTTCAACGGCTATGCCAATGAACAAGCTTCGCTAGCGACATATGTCGGATCTGAAGCGTGTATTGATTGTCACAGCGAAGAAGTGGAAGCGTGGCAAGGCTCTCATCATGATATGGCGATGAAGCACGCGACTGATGAAACGGTATTGGGAGATTTCAACGACCAAACCGTTACTCATGACAAAAAGCCCAACCGATTTTTTCGCAAGGGTGATGAGTTTTGGGTCAACATCGAAGGGCCAGACGGTCAATTTAAAAATTACAAAATCAGCTATACCTTTGCCTTTGAACCTCTACAGCAGTACATGGTTGAGTTTGAAGACGGACGCGTACAGTTGATTCCTTTCGCTTGGGATTCTCGAACTAAAGACGAAGGTGGCCAACGCTGGTTTCACCTTTATCCTGATACCACCAACACCGATGAATTCTACTGGACCAACAGCGGTCAAAACTGGAACTTCATGTGTGCCGACTGCCATTCAACAAACCTAGAAAAAAACTACGACAGCGCAAGCAATACTTACAATACTACTTGGTCTGAAATTAATGTTGGTTGCGAAGCGTGTCATGGCCCTGCGAGTGAGCATGTTGATCAGGCCCAGTCAGCAAGGGCTAATGGTGGGAAGGGGGCCCCAGTCTCAGCGCATTATGGTTTCGATCGCGACTTGTCGAAGTCGGTGAAAGAGTGGATCTATCAAGAGGGCAACTCAACCCTTCAACCAAAAGACATCATCCATACCAATCAAGTTCAAACCTGTGCTCAATGCCACAGTCGACGCACTCAGTTGAATGAAACGGGTGACCACGTTAACGGTTCATTCTTTGATAAATACCGCCTGAGTCTGATCACCCCTGAGCTTTACCATAACGATGGCCAGATCTACGACGAAGATTACGTTTACGGATCTTTCTTGCAATCAGTGATGGCAGAGAAAGGCGTCACTTGTACTAACTGTCACGATCCCCATACTGCAGAACTGAAAATTGCCGAAGAAGCTGTGTGTAGCCAATGTCACATTGCTTCTGAATACACGCCTGAAAAGCACACATTCCATGAAGCGAATACCGAGGCTTCACAATGTACCACCTGCCATATGCCTGAAACGACGTACATGGAAGTTGACCCAAGACGTGACCACAGTTGGCATATTCCACGCCCTGATATCAGCCAGCATATTCAAACGCCGAATGTGTGTACTAGTTGTCATGAAGACCAAACTGATCAGTGGGCCGATAAACAGATAGGTGAATGGTTCCCAGATTCTAAGTATCGTAACCAACAACACTTTGCCGTTGCCTTTTATGCGGATTCAATAGGGCACAGAGGAGCAGAAGATGCATTGGCGTATTCGGCTCAGGATTCAAGCTTAAGCAATATCATTCGCGCTTCGAGCTTAGAACGCTTAGGTGGCAACACGGGTAAGAACACACTTATCTCACTAGCAAGAGCGGTAAAACATGACGATGAGATGATTCGGTTAGGCGTCGTGCAAGGTTCGTCTGGTTTTCCGTTTACTGATCGTTGGCAGATTCTAGAGCCATTATTGAAAGACTCTGTATTGTCGATTCGTTCAGAAACCGCAGGTGCTCTTGTGCGTTATTGGGGAGAGATGAACCCTCTGCAGAAAGATCAAATCAAGCCTGCATTGGAAGAATACATTGAGATACAGCAATTCAATGCCGATAGAGGGTTTGGCCGCACTAACTTAGGTAACGTTTATCGAGATTTAGGTCAGCACGACAAAGCGATTGAGTTTTATCTAGGCGCTATTGAGATTGAGCCTTATTTCGAGAACAGTTATGCCAACCTTGCGGACTTGTATCGCGCCCTTGGCGATGAACCAAAAGCATTAGCGACACTGAAACAAGGCATTCAAGCTCAACCTAAATCGAGTGTGTTGCCATACAGCGCAGGGTTATCCATGCTGCGAGTGAAAGATTACAAACAAGCAACCAACTACTTAAAACAAGCCGCGGAAACCGCAAAAACTGACCCACAATATTGGTATGTGTACGGCTTGGCTTTAGAGAAGTCAGATGTGCTTGCGGCAAGTAAGTCGTTGCACAAGGCTTACCAATTCAGCCGCAATCCACAACACTTGTACGCACAGTGTGAGATTTTGGCTCGAAATTACCAGAAACCGGGCGCAGCAAAAGCGTTTGAACAATGTGTTTCATCATTGAGCAAAGTGGCGCCACCGGAGGCGATTAACCAATTGAAAGCTATGCTGAAATAAAGCACCAACATTGACGTGGCTATGGTGTTTATAACCAATAGTTATGGGGCTTGTGGGTAGGATGTACGCAGCCAGATTGAATAAAGGGAAGACCTATGAACCATGCGCAACAAGCAATAAACCAACTGATTGAACAGACAGAGAAAAGTGTTATCGGTCAGAGTCACGTCGTTCGGGCTCTGGTAATCGGATTATTGACCAATGGCCATGTGCTTCTAGAAGGGCTTCCCGGCACTGCGAAAACACGCTCGGTCAAGTCACTAGCGAATTTATTGAACACAAGCTTTGGGCGAATTCAGTTCACGCCTGACTTATTGCCATCAGATGTGACGGGTACTGAGGTGTATCAAGAGCTAGATGGTAAGCCTCAACTGCATTTCCAACCGGGTCCTATTTTCAATAGCATTGTTCTGGCCGATGAAGTGAACCGTGCCCCTGCGAAGGTGCAAGCGGCTCTACTTGAAGCGATGGCGGAAGGGACGATAACCGTAGGTGGTCAAACTCATATCCTTCCAGACCTGTTCATGGTGTTAGCGACTCAAAACCCGGTTGAACAAGAGGGCACGTATCCGCTACCTGAGGCGCAAATGGACCGTTTCATCATGAAAGTAACGGTCGACTACCCAGAAGACGAAGCAGAGCGTGACATCATTCGATTGGTGCGCAGCGAAGAGCTAGGCAGCGAGACGAGTTCAGAATTAGTCACCCCACAGCATATTGAACCTGAATTGGTACTTGAAGCTCGTCGCCAACTTCCTGATATTGCGGTTTCTGATTTAGTCGAAAACTACATTGTGGCCTTGGTGATGGCGACTCGTAAGCCAGAGCGTTACCCAGAATCAAACTTGTCTAAATGGATTGAGATTGGTTCAAGCCCACGAGCGTCAATCTCATTGGATAAATGTGCTCGCGCTTATGCTTGGCTACAAGGGCGTGACCACGTCACGTTAGATGATGTGCGTGCAATGCTACCCACCGTATTAGGTCATCGATTCTCATTGTCTTATGACGCATTGGCCGATGGTGTTGACCATCAAAGAGTGGTTGAAGAACTGCTTGATAATGTTGAGATCGGATAACTAGGGGGCGTCATGGCGAAGCCAACACAAGCTCCCAAACCGCAAGGCCTTGATCCACGATTATACTGTGATTACTCAAGGTTAGTGCGAATACAGGCTCAAGCTGAGTCGTTTTCTCTGTTGCCTCATCTTAAGGCGGGCAGTGTACTTTCGGGGCGACATAATTCTCTGTTCCGTGGCCGTGGTTTGAACTTTGAGGAATTACGTCATTACCAATTGGGTGATGATATTCGTAATCTCGATTGGAAAGTTACGATGCGAACGGGTAAGCCTCATGTTCGCAGCTATACCGAAGAGAAAGATCGAAATGTGATGATCTGTGTCGATCAGCGCAGCTCGATGTTCTTTGCTTCTCAAAATACCATGAAATCCGTTGTGGCCGCCGAAGTCGCAGCATTGTGTGGATGGCGAGTGCTGAAAGATGGTGATCGTGTCGGCTTCGTTTTAGCCTCACACCAAAAGCTCTTTCATACCAAAGCGCAGCGTTCTCAATCTGATTTGTTGGCTCAGTTAAAGCATCTTACCAAGGCTAATCAAAGCTTAGACGTGAGTGTGAGTGACAGCGAGGGAGTTGGGTTTAGTCAGTGGATTGAACTGATAAAGCGAATTAGACTCAAGCAGTCGACTCTCATATTTATTAGTGATTGGCGAGATTGCCAAGAGCAACATCTTGACCGACTTAAGCAACTGCAACAACACAATGACATCCTAGCCATTATGGTGACTGACCCATTAGAACAATCACTGCCTCAAGACCTTGCGAGTGCAAATTGGGTGGTGGGTGATGGTCGTTTTCAGATCAATCTTGATAGCCAATCTAAGGTCAACCTTGCGAGCGAGAGCCTTGCTCAAAAAGCGGCACTCCAAAAACAATCGCTTGCTAAATTGATGGCGATGAAAAACCTCCCTTATATCGAATTAGACACGTCTGGTCATCATATTTCACAGCTTCAAAAACTAGTAGGAGGGCGCTAAATGACTGTTGAACATACGCCTCCTAGTACTTATATCCTTCGCGAACTGCATGATGTCACGATTCCAGACAGCGTGAGTTGGGTTCCCCAAACGATCGGTTGGAAGATCCTCGGCGTTGCCTTGTTATTGGCCGCGTTCTATCTGGCTTATCGCTTGGCGCTAAAGTGGTGGAATAATCGTTATCGCAAAGAAGCGCTCAAAGAGCTTATGGTATTGGATGCACGAGACAAAAATTCAACCGAGCGAACCTTCAAGATACTCAAAGTAGTGCTTCGTTACTTAGACAGCAGCAATGCAAAGTTGTTTGGTCAATCTTATGTAAACCGCTTGAATGCTTATTTGCCTGTTATTGCTGGTACGAGTGCAAACAGCAATGCTTTCTTTACCGATGAAGTCTCGGGGCTATGGATGCAGAGCCTAATTGACTCCAAGGTACGTTTAACCTTTGAACAGCGTTTAGAGGTGATTCAAACCGCGATGATGTGGCTAAAACTTCATAAACCCGATGTACAAACAAAACCAGAGGTACAAGCGAAACCAGAGGGGCAAGATAATGTTTGATAGTTTATCTGCCAGCTTTGAATTCGCGCACCCACTGTGGTTTATCGCGTTACCTCTGCCTTTGTTGGTCTACTTTGCAGTGCCTGCTTATCGAACCAAACAAATGGCGATCAAGGTGCCATTTTTCAGTGAGCTGGTTGAAGCGATTGGTGAGGCACCATCAGAAGGTGCAAGCCAATTAACACCGAGCTGGTGGCAACGCACCACGTTGATTATCACTTGGGTGCTCGTGGTTTGCGCGTTAGCTAAACCAACTATCTTAGGTGAGCCACAAGTTCGCGAACAATTAGGTCGTGATGTGATGGTAGTGGTTGATTTGTCTGGTTCAATGGCTGAACAAGATTTTACTTCTAAACAAGGCGATAAGATCTCTCGTTTAGATGCAACCAAAGAGGTGTTAGCCGACTTCGCAACAACCCGAAAAGGTGACCGACTTGGGTTGATCCTGTTTGGTGACGCTGCATTTGTCCAAACACCATTTACTGCCGATCAAGAGGTTTGGCTTGAGCTGCTCAACCAAACCGATGTGGCGATGGCAGGGCAAAGCACGCATTTAGGCGATGCTATTGGCCTTGCGATCAAGGTGTTTGAACAGAGTGAGAAGCAGAGTGCAGCAGTTCAAGATTCAAGTATTGATGCGAACGCGAAAGAGAAAGTTGTGATTGTACTAACTGATGGCAATGACACGGGAAGCTTTGTAGAACCTATCGATGCCGCCAAGGTAGCCAAGGCGAAAGGCGTTCGTATTCACGTTATCGCCATGGGTGACCCGCAAACCGTGGGAGAAGTGGCTCTGGATATGGAAACCATCAAGCGTGTGGCTCAAGAGTCTGGTGGTGAAGCATTTGAAGCACTTAATCGCGATGAACTGACTAAAGCTTATGCTCAAATTGGTGAGCTAGAGCCGCAGTTGTATGAAAGCACCACTTATCGTCCTAAGCAGGGGTTACACCATTACTTAATGGCGATTGTCGTTGTGATGTATTTGACTGCGTTTAGCTTGGCGACAATCCGTAGAAGATCGCTTTTGGTTTCATCAAAGAAAAATTTGAAAGGAGAGAACAATGCCTGATTCTCTCATGTTGCAACAGTTTTTTACTCAGTTTCACTTTATCCGACCTTTGTGGTTGTTGGCCTTTATTCCGATGTTCTTCCTGTTATGGGTTCGTTGGAGAGAAGAGACTAAGCCAACGTGGAAAGACATTCTTCCTGCACATTTACGCGATGCATTGACCATTGGGGAAACCGGTTGGCGCAAGCAACTACCACTGAAGTTATTGATGGTTATTGTGACCATCGCCATCATTATTTGTTCGGGCCCAACATGGCAACGTGAAGCATCGCCTTTTGGTGAAGACAAAGCATCGATGTTAGTGGTGCTCGATAACAGTGAATCCATGCTGGCGAAAGACTTACCACCAAGTCGCTTGGAACGCTCTAAACAGAAAATTCGAGACTTACTCGCAGCGCGTAAGGGCGGTAATACGGGTTTGGTTGTGTATGCAGGCAGTGCCCACGTTGCGATGCCTGTGACTCAAGACAGCAAGGTATTCGAACCGTTTCTAGCGGCTATCACACCTGACATCATGCCGGTATCAGGTAAGTCAGCAGAAGAAGCGTTGCCACTTATCAATCAGCAATTGTCTGGTGAGTTAGGCTCGTCAGTGTTGTTGGTATCAGATGGTGTTAACCCAGGTACTATCAGAGCGTTCGAAAGCTTCTTTAAAGACAACCCATATCAGTTGCTTATTCTAGCGGCAGGAAATAGCAATGTGGTGAGCGATAATCCAGTCGACCTAGATTCATTGCGTAGCTTAGCGAGCAAGACGGGTGGACGACTGATCGAAGTGACCGTTGATAATTCCGATATCCAACAACTCAACAAAGCGGTTGAAAGAAACATGCAACTTAACGGTGAATCTTCAATGCCTTGGAAAGACATGGGATATGGCCTGCTTATCCCAATGGCGATCATCATGTTGTTGTGGTTTAGAAAAGGGTGGTTGGTTCAATGGTGTGTCGTTGGTTTGATGATCACAAGCAGCATGTATTCACCAGACACTTTAGCGAAAACAGTCAATTTGACTGCTGACAAGCCGGTAGTTGAAGAGTCCGTGACGGTTTGGGATACAACAGCCCAATGGTGGTGGGATTTATGGCTAACGCCTGATCAACAAGGCCAACGTTTATTGAATCAAAAGGAATACCTTGAAGCCGCCAAGCATTTTAAGGATCCAATGCGAAAGGGCGCGGCTTATTACTATGCTCGTGATTTTAAGTTAGCTCATAGCGCCTTTTTACAAACCAAGACCGATTATGGTTTGTATAACGCCGCCAGTGCTTTAGCTCGACAGCGAGAGTACCTTGCGGCACGAGACCTTTTGAAATCATTAAGCGAGGAAGAGGATCTGTCACCAGAACTAAGAACGGATGTGGAGAACAATCTTGCTGTGCTTAGTGGAATTGTCGAAGAGGTTAATCGCACCAGTGAAAGCCAGTCTGGAACCACAGATGGCCCTGAGGAGTCTTTAGAACTCGAAGACGATCAGCCTCGAACGGGAGATGGAGCTGAAGAAGAAACGGTAGCGGAATTGATGCTTAAGGAAACACTTAATGCCAATGAAATCTTAGGCAGTCAAGAGCTTGCCGACAAGTGGTTAAAACGCGTAGAAGCTGATCCTAAGTTCTTCTTGAAGTCCAAGTTCCAAATTCAGTTAAGAGATCCTGCACCTTCCATCGAACAGTATTCAAAACAGGAACGGTCGCTAAAACAGGAGCAAGCACAATGAGTCGATATGATTTAACTCTTGCAGCGCTTCAAGTAAAGGTAGGGCGCTTAGAGTCCGTTAAACTAACCAAGACCTTGTTTGTGTCGCTAGTTCTGCTGTTTAGCACTGCTTTTTCTACACTTGCTTCTGCGGCTGATATTTATGACCTGCAGAGGAGTGGCGATGTCGAACTGATTGCTTGGGTCGGAGAAAAACCGAAGTCTGGCGACAAGATTACGCCTACGAAAGTTAGCGTTAATGAACAAGTGATTCTCACTATTGAGGTGGCGACTCCTCGGTGGCTAACGGGTGGGACGCGAATTGGCAGCATCGAAATCCCTAATGTGATTGCTAAGCAGCGTAACCAACTGGCGACGAACTACACTGAACGAGTGGGCGGCACGACATGGTCACGTCAACGTTGGGAAGTGACGCTTTATCCGATGACTTCGGGCAAATTTGTGATTCCGACGGTACCTGTTCGTGTTCAAGTGTCCGCTCCTGATGGATCAAACGTTGGCGGCACGCTTTACACGCAGCCGATTAAGTTTGAAGCCTCACTACCTTCTGGTTTATTAAGCGATGAGTCGCCTTGGTTTTCTGCGACAGACGTGGATGTTGAGCAGCAATGGCAGCGTTCAAGCGAAGACTTAAAAGTGGGTGATGCGGTTACACGAACAGTGAAGATCAAAGCGAAAGACAGCTTGTCTGTGTTACTGCCTAATGTGTTGACCAATGAATCGACTCTGCAATATCAAGCTTACCCTCAGCCTAATCGTTTGGATGACACACAAGAACGTGGTGACTACCGTTCGAGTCGCGTTGAAGAGACGGTTTATGTGATTCAGCAAGGTGGCGAATTCACCTTGCCGGAGTTTACGTTCCAATGGTGGGACAGCAAAAATCAGCGTCTTGAAAGTGTGGTGATAAAAGGCGAAGTGTTTGAAGCAAAACACACACTCCAATCCTTTATCAAAGCTTACATGTCTGCCTTTATCAGCGTTGCACTGGCACTGGTGCTATGTATTACATTCGTTGTTTCCTTGAAGCGTTATTATAAAAACCGACCGACACCAAGTTGGCTGGTATTACGTCGTTTGCTTAAGCAAGGTAATTGGTCAGCATTGAGAACCTTTATCTATCGTGAGTTGCGAACTCAGACGACTCAGCTAGAACTGGGTAAAGCGCAACTTGGTAAATTGAATGGAGAGAAACGTTGGATAGAAGACAGTAAATCCCTCCAACAAGGGCGTGAAGATAAAAGCGTATTTACTCGTTTGTGGAGAGGGTTACGTAACTTACCGAGTGGCAAATCAAACTCAAGCAATTATCGTTCAATTTTCGACCGCTTGAAAATACCTAAAGCCCTGCCAGACTTAAAAGATAGAACTAAGTAGCAAACTTAAGTCATTTGCATCGAACATAATCGGCAGGTTCTCTACTATAGGGAATCTGCTTCTTTAATATGGAACTGTATGAAAAGTACCGAGCTAAATTTAATTCCTATCTTTGTTGCTATTTATGAAGAGCAGAACTTATCTAGGGCTGCGAATCGTATGGATATTAGCCAACCAGCCGTGAGTAAAGCTCTTGCTAGGCTTCGTGATATATATAACGAGCCACTGTTCCACAGAACCACATCCGGCGTAGAGCCGACTACCTTTGCTATTGATATTTACCCAGCTATGTCTGCGGCATTGAAAAATTTCACGTCAACACTGTCTGCATCAAGAGACTTTGAGCCTAAAACATCAAATCGTATCTTCTCTATCGCTTGCGTTTCCGCAGCAAGTTATGAAATGGTGCCAAGAGTTATGCAGTTGATTAGCCAAGCAGCGCCTAATATCGCGTTAGAAGTTCACCCCCTGTTTACCGAAGATTATGAATCGGATTTGAGGCTTCAAAGACACGATGTGATCATTGATATGACGCCCAGACGAAGAAGCACGCTCAAGCACGAGGTGGTTTCTAGAGAGGAACTGGTGGTGGTATGCCGTTCAGATCACCCTGTGATTGGCGATACTATCGATATGGATCAATTCCTTACTCTTGATCACGTCGTGGTATCACGTTGGCATGCACGTAAAAGCTTATTAAGTTCTGAACACTTTAGTGACTTGGAAAAGCGAAAAATTGTGTATCGAGCAGCTGGCGTCGTCGAGATGCTTCCCGTGATCGAGGGCTCCGACGCTATCGGTATGCTTCCTATGTCATCGGTGCGATGTTTTTCTGAGAAATATAATGTAAGAACACTACCTTTACCATTCGAATTGGAAGATCTTGATATGTGTATGATTTGGCACCCAAGTCGCACTAACGAATCAAGCCATAAGTGGCTGCGCGCAAAGATCAAAGCGGCAGCAAAAGACATATCAAGTTAGCCCTAAAGGACATCGCTATGGAAAGCATTCGCGCAATTTTAAATGGAAAGAAAGCCAATATCCCAGAACTGAGACAAGAGGTCTTTGCTGCAAGAGCCAGGAATATAGACCTACAAGTGAGGGTAACTTGGGAGTCTGCAGATATGTTTCGTTTGGTCAGCGAAGCGATATGCGACGGCGTAAAAAGATTGGTTGTTGCTGGTGGCGATGGAACGGTGAATGAAGCCGTTAACGCACTCAATCAGTTTCACTCCAGTGAACGACCTCAACTAGCCATTATTCCTATGGGAACTGCGAACGATTTTGCGACCGCAACGGGTATACCTAGCGATATTACGGATGCTTTCAAACTGGCGTTAGAAGGGAATGCGTTTGCGGTGGACAGTGTTTGTGCCAATGACCGCTATTTTATGAATGTCGCTGCGGCAGGTTTTGGCGCAGAAGTGACGGCTGAAACCCCCGTTGAACTCAAAGATTTTCTTGGCGGCGGCGCATACACGCTAACTGGTGTGGTCAAAGCGCTAGGCTTTAAGCCTTATAGCGGTACTTTGACTATAGATAAAGGCACTTTTACTGGCGAAATCCTAGTTGGCGCTTTTTGTAATGGTCGTCTAGCCGGGGGTGGACAAGAGCTAGCACCCAACGCGTTCATTGATGATGGTTTGATGGATCTTACTTTGGTTAAAGCATTCGTGGCTTCTGATTTGCCAAAAGTCATCGAAGAGCTTAAGCATCCAGCAGACGACGGGAAGTATGTTGTTCATACTCAAGCTCGTTGGTTGGAGATCGATTTTCCTCAATCGCTGCCGATTAACTTAGATGGCGAACCTTATCATTCTAATCAAATTCGTTTTGAAGTTATACCTTCAAGTATCAGTTTGGTGCTGCCCGAAGATAGCCCTTGTTTAAGCAAACAAAGCACGGAAAAGAATGCTCGTTTTAGTAACGGTATTGATTAAGCAGATAAGATTTAAGATCAGAAACTGAGATAAGAAAGAGCCGTTTATCTATTTTGACTGCATCAGTCTGAATATGACAAACGGCTCTTCTATTTTGTTAGTGATGGATTCGAAGCCTAGATGATCAAACCTCAGAGATTTATCTCACTCGGTAATTTCTTTCAGCACTTCTCCAATCGAACCACTTGGTTGAGTTATGCCCAGTTTGTTCGAAAGTGTAGGTGCAATATCGTATGGGGTAACTGCACGAGAGATTTTTTGAGCTTCAACGTCGTAGCCTGCAAAAATTACAGGTACTTGAGTGTCGTATTTCCAAGGTGAACCATGAGTTGAGGCAATTTGTAGGCCTTCCATGTCGTTAATGTAGCTGCGCGGTGCAAAGACAACATACACATCGCCAGAACGAGCAGGGTGATAGTTGTTCTTGATTAGCTGCATCACATGAGTATCCGGCACTCGGTTCGCCGAAATATCACTGCTCGATACGGCAAACGCTACACCTTTCACTTTAGCAATCTCGTCAGCAATCGCTTCTTGCACCTTTGCGAGGTTCAGCTTTTTCTCTGCGATTAAGTCGTGATTAAGATAGATATAAGGTTGAGCATACAGTCGAATCGCATCTTTGGATAAACCAAACTCATCCTTTAATCGTTTCTCAACGCCGCTCGATAGTAGTGTGTCTTTGTTGAAATACTGAGCTTGATTGAAACCAAGCGCATTTGCCGCAGGCGAAGATTCAGGTACACCATGATCGGCAGACAATACAATTAATGTGTTCTTTAGACCGACTTGGTTATCGACGGTTTTAAGGAGTTTGGCGATCGTCTTATCAAGTCGAATGAGATTGTCTTCTGTCTCTAGGCTTTCAGGACCGTATAAGTGCACCACATAGTCGTTTGATGAGAAACTCACAGACAGGTAATCGGTCACGTCGCCTTGACCTAGCTTCTCTTGCATCAACAGTGTGCTTGCGAAGTTCTCGGTGATTTCATCGCCAGCCGGGCTAACGGTTAGCGTTGTGCTGTAGTATTTGTAGCTTGCAGGGCCGTATGGGTGAGGGAAGGTGCGTTGGAAATCACCGAGCTTCACCTTGTGGTCCGTGTTGTGCTCTTGCAGTGTGTACTCTTCACGTGGTAACGAAAGTTCCCATTTTTGCTTAGAGTATTGGGCTGCAATTTCTTTTTCATTCCAACGAGATACCCAAGCTGGATACTCGTCGTAGTAATAGTTACTAGTGACAAATTCAGACTGTGCCTTCGAGAACCAGAAGGCTTTGCCACTGTGTCCCGCTAATGAGATTGCGCCGCGGTCTTTAACAGACACACCGAACACTTTCGATTTGCCACTATTGGAAATCGTCAGCTCGTCACCAAAGGTGGTGGCCAGTATTGGCTCTGGAGAGCGGCCATCACCTTGTGCTGTTTTTTGTGTTGGGTCGATCTCAGTTGCTTTGTCGACACCCGCGCCTGAAGTCAGCATCTTGTAATTGCCGTCTTCTACGTTATACACCAAACGTTCTTCACTACGGTCATACCAAACATTTCCTACCATGCCATGAACACTCGGTGGAGCACCGGTTGCTAGCGACACATGACCGACAATGGTTTCTGTGTTGCCGTGTTGGTAGTTCGCATTGGTGTAGTAAGTACCATCATCCATTAGGTAACGAAATCCACCCTCACCGAAGTTGTGCTTATAGCGTTCGATAAGGTCTGCACGCAGTCCATCTACCGTGATTTGGAGGACTAGATTGGGTTTGTCCGCAGCTGATGCTGGGAAGGCACAGAGTAACGCGAGTGTAAGACCTGAAAGCTTGGTGTATTGCATAGAGTGTCCTTATTCGATGTGATTTCGCTATTCAAAATGACATGGATTGGTCACTGAACAGAGGATGTCCTTTGTTCAGCAACCATGGGGTGTTCTGCTAGTTTGCGTCCTTTACTAGGCGTAGGCCCATATCAGACATGGTGATCGATTGACTGGCAAAGTCACGACGGTAACTTTCTGATTCATCTTCGTCGTATGCAAAACTGCCACCGCGTACCGATTTGTGTGATAAACCGACATCACTGTGTTTCGCGTTGTTAGGATTGTCTGTTGGACCGTATCGGTAGAAAGTGTCATCGAAGGCATCAATAACAAACTCACCAACGTTGCCTGTCATATCATATAAGCCTAGCTCATTTGGTTTCTTTAGCCCGACAGGATGTGCGCTATTTTTGGAATTTGCTGAGTACCACGCAACATCATCTAAGTTGTTGGAACCACTGTAAGTATAACCTTTGCTTTTATTGCCACCTTTCGCGGCAAATTCCCATTCAGCTTCTGTCGGAAGGCGGTACTCTTCGCCCGTTAATTCATTCAACTGCTCAACGAAATAGTTCGCTTGCTGCCAACTTAGGTTATTGACCGGAACTTGTGGATCTTGGAAATAACTGAGAGATGATCCCATCACTGACTCGAACAATTCTTGAGTCACCTCAAACTTCGCAATATAGAAACTATCTACAGTTATATCTCGTGCTGGTTGCTCTGCTTTGGTCGCTTCAGGGGTGTTTGATCCCATGGTGAATGTACCGCCTTCAACTAACACCATCTCTTGGTCAATTTGTTGGGCGATAGGGTGTGTAGGCACGCTCGCACAACCGCTCAGGAAAATAGTCATGGTGACGCTGCTGATCGCCGCTAATTGTTTGTAATTGAAAAATTTCATCACGTGCCTCGAATGTTCGAAATAGGAGGCAATTTTAACGTTTAAGGTCATTCCTATTGGTTATAAAGGGTATAACATGCCACAAGCTGAAATAGGAATTATGATGGGAACAGACACTAAGATAGGTAGGTAAATCATGCACATTACTCAAGGTCCACAATACAACGGTAAAGCCTCTAAGCGCTTACATGTGATGGCTAAGCCGATTGGCGCGGCGTGCAACATTGACTGTAAATATTGTTATTACCTAAGTAAGCAAGATTTGTTGGAGTACAAGAAAGACAGTTCTCCAAGAATGGATGATGAGACGTTAGAGACTTACATCCGACAATACATCGAAGGTCAAAATACCCCTGAAATCATATTCTCATGGCAGGGTGGTGAACCTACCATGCTGGGTTTAGCGTATTTCGAACGTGTGGTTGAGCTACAGAAAAAGTACCAGCCTGAAGGTGTTTTGATTTCAAATGACCTACAAACTAATGGCACACTACTGAATGATGATTGGGGTCGATTCTTAGCAAAGAATAACTTCCTGATCGGTTTGAGTATTGATGGTCCTGAAATGCTACACAACGCCTATCGTGTCAACAGAGCAGGCCGGGGCACATTTAAACAAGTGATGGCAGCCGTCGAGCTGCTACATAAACACCAAGTAAAATTCGCAACGCTAACCTGCGTGAATAACCTTACCAGTCAAAATGCATTAGACGTGTATCGCTTCCTACGTGATGTGGTGAAGTCTCCACAAATGCAGTTTATTCCTATCGTTGAGCAAAAAACCTTTAGAACGGTTGCGCCACAAACGTCTCAAGTGAGTGAGCAACTTAAGCAAGGCGACAAACGTCTGATCCCAGGCCATAAAGACTCGATCATGGAATCGTGGTGTGTGTCGGACTTGGCTTGGGGTAACTTCCTTATTTCTGTATTTGATGAGTGGGCGAAGAACGACATCGGTAAAGTGTTCGTTCAGTATTTTGAAGCGAGTTTAGAAACGTGGATTGGTCGTCCGAACCCGCTTTGCACTTTGAACGAGATATGTGGTAAAGGCTTAGCGATGGAACCTAACGGTGACGTGTTCTCGTGCGACCACTATGTGTACCCTGAATATAAAATTGGCAATATCCACCACGAGAAACTTGATGATTTGGCGTACAGCGCGCCACAGCAAAAGTTTGGCTTTGCTAAGTCACGTACACTGACCAGCCAATGTCAGCAATGTGACTATAAGTTTGCTTGTCATGGTGAATGTCCTAAAAACCGCTTTATCAAAACTGGAGCAGGCGAACCGGGCTTGAACTACTTATGTGCAGGTTGGCACAAGTTCTTTTCTCATGTCGATAAGTCGATGGCTTATATCGCTCGAGCGATGGGGCACCCAGTTGCTCATGGTAAATTCAGTGACTCGGTCATGATGGCACGTCGAGCACAACAGGCGCAACAAGCTACGTTCGAGACCAAGTTCTAACTCAGAACCGAGGTCTACAGACCCTAACGAATTTTAACTAAATACGTGTCTAAGGACAGGCTAAGTTTTCCAGTTTAAGGTAATACTATGATGAAGAAGAGTTTAGCAACGGTTGTTGCTTTGTTGATTTCAACCCCTGCTATGGCAGCCAATGGCGTTCAAGAAACCGTTGATGCGCCAGCGCAAAATATCAATCAAGTACTTGAAATGACGGACACTCAAACCCGTATTCAACAATTGTCTTACATGGCGCAAGATCAGAATCAATCTATCGAGAACCGTACAGGTGCGCTGCAAGAACTGGCTACTTATCCAAGCCAAAATGCGCTGGTGGCGGTTGCTAGAGGCTTAAAAGATCAAAACCCTGAAGTTCGTGAGGCTTCGATTATCGGTTCTTCGCCATATCAACTTGAGCATCGTTGGGCGTTAGTTTCACCTTTGCTGAGCGATACAGATTCTATGGTTCGTCACTCGGCAACATCGAACTTAGTACGTGATTACAATACGTTAGATAAGGAACAGAAAGCACAAATTGAACAACCCGTCGCTGAGTTAATCACATTCTTGGAATCACAAGAATCTGAAAAGTTTCAATTGTTGTTCGCTGACGTGCTCCGTTGGCACAATGAATGGGATAAAGCGGAAACGATTTATCTTGAGTTGATTAATACTCACCAGAAAGACCCTCAAGTTTGGCTGAGCTACGCGGATAACTTCCGAGCTCAGAATAAAGATCAACAAGCGGTCGAGGTGTTGGATCGTGGTTTGAAGAACGTGCCGGACAATGCAGCGATGCACTATTCTAAATCATTAACTTTGGTTCGCCTTGAAGACAAGGCAGCAGCAGCCAAAGAGATTGAAGTAGCAGCAGAACTTGTAAAAGATAACAGCTACTACTGGTACTTGAATGGGGTACTACAAGAAGAGCTGGATATCGACAAATCGACTAAATCGTTCGAGAAGGCGTATTTGATCTCTGGTTCTCCGGAGCAGTTATACGCGGTCTGTGATATCTACGTACGCTACGGTAATGAGAAGACGGATGACTGTTTAGAAGAGCTAGGAAAAGTCGCTCCGGACTATGTTATTGAACAGTTGAAAGAAAAACGTATAAACTCAAGTTCGTAAAGTCTATCTATGGAGTATTTCCTTATGAGCATATATAAACGACATCGTTTTCCCCCAGATATTATCCAATATACCATCTGGTTGCATTAACGCTTTAGCCTAAGGCTTAGGGATGTAGAAGAGCTTCTAGCAGAACGAGGATTTGTCGCCACGATAAATATTTTTATCCATACTATGAAAATATTGAATAGACACTTAACAAGAAGAGGCTTATCATTCGCCGTGTTTGGGGAGTAGTTAGCGCAAGCTTATTTATCGTCATCTCGTTAAGTGAAAGCTTATCCGGTAAATAAGAGTGAAGACCATCAACTAAGTTTCAAATAAGTTGCTTCATTCCAACGAGACCAACGCATTCAATGCCGATCACTATGATTCGGTGGTTTTTGTATGCGGAAGGTCACCTATTCTTATGATCTTCCGTTTTTGGAGGATTCATGAATCCAGTAGAACTCACATCATCAATCAGCACTACGTCTGGTTCACTATCTCAACATCCTAGCTTTATGATCTATTGCGGCTTCGCTGTAATGACGCTTATTTTGATCTCGCTCGATATATGGCAAACCAAGGGCGGCAAGATCACCATTAAAAAAGCGGCATTATGGAGTGTTGTATGGTTCGCTCTGGCGATCGTCTTTGCCGGAAGTATCTATTTTTTCTGGGACTTTTATGCACCCAACAGTAGCTACTCATCAGAGAAAGCGACCATCTCATTTCTAACAGGGTATTTGTTAGAGAAGTCGTTGAGTGTCGATAACCTATTTGTATTCGCGATTATTTTTGCACAATACAAAGTGCCTCAGCATTTGCGCCCTAGAGCGCTGCTGTGGGGTGTGGTAGGGGCTTTGATACTAAGAGCGGTAATGATTGCGGTTGGGGCTCAGTTGTTAGCTCAGTACCATTGGTTACTTTATGTCTTCGCAGTGTTTCTGATTGGCACTGGGATACAACTTGCGCGAGATAAAGGTGAAAGTGAAGTAAACCCATATCCAGAAAAATTGATCAGAAAGTTTGCCAAAGTGACGGATGACTTTAAAGGAAATGCGCTGTTCATGACACAGCAAGGGCAGTGGTTTGTTACCCCAATGCTGATTGTTATTGGCGTTATTGCGGTAATGGATGTGATGTTCGCTCTGGACTCTATACCAGCAATCTTTGCTGTCACAAGAGAACCTTTCTTGGTGCTTGCTGCGAATGTTTTTGCTCTATTAGGATTACGATCTCTGTATTTCGTACTGCAGGGGATGATGGATAAATTTGTTTATCTAAAGCCAGCGCTGTCGATCATCATGGTTTTCATCGGTATTAAAATGATGTTGGTAGGATCGGCGTGGGAAATACCGACCTACATCTCGTTGTTGGTACTCTTACTGGTCATGACAACGGCAGTTATAGCTTCAATGTTTCGACGGGAATCACACCACGAAGATTGCTGTGAGTTATCGGACAGAATAACTAATCAAAAACTCTAATATTAAATTAAAAAAGAGTGAGTCGAGAAAAAACAATATGTGATCTAAATGTTAACTTGAATTGTGCTTTGGTTGCTAACTGAACGAAATATGCAGCTAATAATACAATTTCCGATTAACTATGCACGGTTTAGTCATGGTTAATAATTGAACATGTTAAAATAATGTTTGATTAGTAAAACTAATCTGAAAAGTCAAATTTTGTCATTTTTTACACATCAAAAAATGGCTTAATATTCTTCTCAACGAAACGAAACCATTTCAACAAAATTTAAATAGAGAGGCAATCATGGCACACGCAATGAACATCGAAACAATCGCGACACCTATCTCTATGGATAAGAAAACCTACTCGGTTAACTTCAAAGGATTGATTGCGCACATTGTCGATATTATGTTTGGTAAAGAACAAGTAGAAAGCACTTACTATGCAAGTAACCTATCTGGTCACATGCAAAAAGATATCGGTATCTACCGTTAATTGCTTTAAAGCTTCTAGTTTTACCGTTTCATAGATAAACGAATTAAAAAGAAACGCCGACTACTTAGTAGTCGGCGTTTTTGTATTGAGTGAAATAAAAAAGAATCAACTCAGGTCTGTGTAGATAGGTTTTCACTTAAGGTATCGTTTAGATGAAGAGATTTCTGTTATTAACTCTTACCTCTCTTGTTACTTTTCCTAGCGCAGCTCAAACATGGCAACATTCTGGGCCTCCGGCTCAATTGATTGAGCTATTTACATCGGAAGGGTGTTCAAGTTGTCCTCCTGCCGATCGTTACATTGGTGAATTTCGTCATTCTTCTAAATTATGGAACTCAGTGATCCCAGTCGCCTATCACGTTGATTACTGGGACTACCTGGGGTGGAAAGATAAATTTGCTAATCCTGCCTTTAGTCAAAAACAACGGTTGTATAAAGCTTATGGCGTCGTTGACAGTGTCTATACCCCAGGTTTTGTTGTCGATGGCAACGAGTGGCGCGGTTTCTTTCATTGGGGAAAGAAAACCTTGCCTTCTCCCTCGACAAACAACAGAGGTCTATTGACTTTGAATAGGGAAGGGAATCGTTTTAAATTGGTTTATAGCGGCACTGATGCCTACACAGCTAATTTGGTGGTTCTTGCGCTTGATGAAGTAACGCAAGTTAAAGCGGGCGAGAACAGCGGAAAGTTACTTGAGCATTACTTTGTTGTTCTGGATAAAATGCAGCGTCAGGGCCAAAAGGCTTGGCAATTTGACGTACCTGTAATACCAGAAAATGCAGATGCGGTTGCAGTATGGTTAACCAAAGAGGGCTCATACCTTCCAGTACAAACTGTCGCCGGGGAATTTAACCGTAAATAATAAAAAAGGCGCTAATCAGCGCCTTTTTTATCGAGAAGCGTTAAGAATTACTTCTTACGACAGAACTCAGCGATAACATACATAGATTGACCGCCGTTCGCTTTACCAGAAACAAGCTTAGGATCGTCACCAATGCTGATGCCACGGATAACCGTACCTTGCTTGATTACTTGGTTGGTACCTTTCACTGGAAGATCTTTGGTTACTGTTACGTCGTCACCTTTTTTAAGCTCAACGCCGTTAATATCGAATGGTTTGTCATCAGCTGACATGCCGATCTGTGCCCAAACTGAAGTCTCTTCTTCAAGATACATCATGTCTAGTAGATCTTGAGCCCAACCTTCAGCATTTAGACGAGTAAGTTGACGCCAAGCGGTTACTTGAACCGGTGCTTCTTGGCTCCACATACTGTCGTTTAGACAACGCCAGTGGTTGATATCTTGTGGGTCGTCGATCTCGCTAAGACACTTTTCACAAACCATGATGCCGTGATCAACTGTTACGTAGCTGTGTGGTGGCACAGCATATGCGGTAAGTTGAGTATCAGCAGAACATAGTTCACATTTAGATTGGCAGCGTTCAAGCATGGTTGCTTCAGAAGACATAGTAGACTCACAATTAGTATGAATTAATAACCGCGCTATTATCCACGTTATAGGAAATAAAGATAGGGTCCGTACGGTATTCTATCTGGATTAATTTTGAGGAAGTAAACCATTTGTATTCTGATTGGTAAATAAGTCGTTACGTGGCAAGTAAAAAGATAGAAATATGAAGAGTGATGAATAATAATGCCAGCGGTTAAGCTGGCATTTTAGTCTATGGGCTCAATTTAGATTATTCTAAAATCGAATTTGAGTTGTCTACCGCATCAAGATTATTATCTAACATGAAATCAACTAACTGTGCTTGCATACCAGCATGATGAGCTAAATCTAAAGGCATTGGTGTCGTATCATCTTTAGGGCTAACAAATGTACTGTGAGCGGCAACATCTCCGAACTTAACAAAGTCTTTGCCTCCATTCGGTGTTGTAGCCGATGAATCAAAGTCAATTAGATTCAACTTCATTGCTAAAGGTGTTGTACCTGCAAATGGCGCATTTGGAACGGCATTTGGAACGGTATCATCATCTTTAACCTGCCCCATATAGATAGGTAACACCGGGTCACCAGATGAAAGAAGGTGGCTGGCGTTAGTATATGGATCAACCGTATCTAAAACAGTTTGAGCTGCGTACGCGAACTGTTGGAACGCAGAGGACATCGCTGCAAGTTGTTCTGGTGTCGCGTTTGACTCAAATGCTTCGTAACATGCTTTATCCGTTAAGCTACCACATGTAGCCGCTGCAAAACCTGAATAAGCATCAGATGCCCCTAAAGCAACATTATGTTTGATTTGAGGTCCAAATTCCGTAGAACCAAGAAGTAGATTCGATATTTGCCCTCCCGAGTTTTCAATAGCCGCAGCACTGAAGGTGTAAAGAGCATCTGCCGTTGTGCTTCCTAACGTACGATTGGATGCAGCAACCGCTGTCGTACCAACAATCCCACCGAGTGAGTGCCCAAGGAATTTCACTTCTGATGTTGGAGAAAAACCTTTTAGTGGAGATGCCCCTAGCATGCTTGCTTTATATGATGCTAATAGTGAAGCGCGAAGACCCATAACGTCTAATGCACTCTGACGAACATTATCTCGTGCAACAGGCAAATTGCTTAAGTTTAAGTAAGCAAGAGTATCTTTGTTTGCTGAACGTTGGTCGTCCAGACTACGTGTACCGTGAATGGGCAAATCAATGGCTAGAACTGCCAATCCAGCTTGAGCAAGATTGTAAGCAAACGCGTAAGCATTTTCTTTCGCAGAAGTAATACCATGCTGATAGATAACGACATTGCTAGGATCTGAACCATTAGGTGTAAACAACAAGAATTCAACAGCTTCTAATGATTTTACTTGTGGCACTGGAGAGTATTTAGTTATGAGCCTTTCGCGATCAAGAGGCGTGCCATCAACCAATTTTAGATTTAATCCAACTAATTTTAGCTGTTCAGTTTGGCTTGTTGCAAGCATCGTATAATCAATACCAGCCGCCGCTAACTGAGTGGCCATATTTGTACTTTCGGCCGAATCGTTTAATGCATTCGATACTTTTGCCAAACTTGGCATGCCAGATTCAAATGGTTGGGAATTCCATTGTGTTGTACTTTTCTCTAAATAGTGCGGTAGTTGAACATAACCTTGCGACACATCGACATTTATCGTGGTGTTAGTTACAGATGCAGCATACATCGCTTTGATTGCATTTTTCTGTTCTGTAATTTTATCTGCATCATCTTCACCAATATATTTATCAAAGTCCGTATCAGCATCGAGAGCATCAGTAAATGAAGCGGTTACAGGGTTAAATACCATTCCATAAGCTGTCGTTAAATCAATGCCATTTGGATTGGCACTGCCTTTCCAGACACTGTTCAAACCAGCAGGGTCACTAAACCCTGTTGCTGTTGCTGCTTTTGTTGCAAAAAGTGAATCACCAACAGATTGAGTAGTAAACCAACTTGAGTAAATGATGGTTGTAGGATCAGCAACTACGCCAGACTGAGCAAATATACCTTCTACGCCTTGGGTTACTTTCTGAGCTTGAGCAATGGAACCTGCGGTATAAATTTTCTTCGTCGATTTTAAGGCAGCGTAACTGTCTGACATACCAACGGCTTCACCATCAGAATCTAAGACTTCATTCGTGACAGAGAAGATATAGTCACTATCTTCATTAAGATCTTTTGTGAAAATGATAGTTAGTGAGTTGTCTTTAGCTAATACATTATAGTCAACCCCTAATGTTAAAGGTGCCTTAACTCCAGGGTTTCCTGTTAGGCCATCGGTCAATTCTAAAACATAAACGCCGGATGTTAAAAAACCAGTAGTGAAGCTTGCGCCTTCAAAGCTTAAAACTGCTGGCATAGTAGTTGAGAAGCCGTCGGCAGTATTCATCGCCGCAAGAGGGTTTGTTAGCGAATCATTTCCACTTGTCGGGATAGCTAGAGATCCATCGGTCGTATCCATTAGAGCAAAGCTTGGTAGAGGAACTGAAGCATTCTTGCCGCTTAATGTAAACTTAATGGAAGTAGGCTGTGCAAGTGAATCTTGAATATATTGCTCATATACAGGAAGGGTTGCGGCCCCTGAGCTTTCAGTATTGTCGCCACAACCTGAAAGTAGTACTGCAGAGCATACAAGTGATAATTTAAATATATTGTTCATTTTAGAAACTCCTAGACTACTTAAAGCTGTAATTAAATTGGATAGCAGATAAATAAGCGATAGCATCTGCATCAAACTCTATATTTTCGCCCAAAGCATTCTTCTCATAAAATGTGCCACCTTTACTCTGTACAATAGCCAAACCAGCATCGACACTCATTTCTGGGTTGATAGCATATGTGAAGCCAGCACTGTACCAGTAACGATCACTGTCTGGGATACTTAGAGTTGCTTCACCTGCTTGCTCATCAAACGCGATGCCCGCTCTAAGAGTCCATTCAGTATTTAACTGATAAGTTGCGCCAAAGGAGTAACGGTTATTGTCATCATATTTCTCAGGCTTGTAGAAACATTGCCCAGCGACACCGTTGTCATTACATTTATCACTAGTGGCTTTCAGTTCAGTGAAGGTACTCCAATCAGTACGTTGCCAGCTGTAGTGGATCGCCCACTGCTCATTGAGTTGATGAAATGCTGAAAGCTCTAGAATGGAAGGTAAGCTAATCTGAAGTCTGCCCGTTACTTGCGGTTCTGATGCCTTTCCAGAGTCATAACTTTTGAATTTGCCATCATCAAAATCGAGATCAACAGCCGAGCGATATCCGATACCAAAACGATTGTCTTCATCAAGTTCATACAAGGCACCAACATTCCATCCAAATGCAAAGGTTTCCCCTGTCATTCCAATAAGCTTATCGGTAGGTGAACCACCTATAACACCAGATAAAACGCCTTCATGACGAGTTAATTCCGCCTCTGCATAAACAACATTTACTCCGGCACCAAAGCTCCATTGGTCATTTAATCGATAGGCAATATTAGGGTTAAGGTTCACAGAAAGTAGCGATGTATCACCTGCCATATCACCTGCGTAGATATCATCAGGATAATCCGTGGCAACACCATAAGTGGTAAACATGGCAAAGCCCCATGCCCAAGATTCATTTATCGGGCTGATATAGTAAGTGGCAGGGACGATTTGCATAGGAGCAACGTCTTTTGAATGTTGATCATTCGTTACGTCGTATACATCAACCTCAGGGTCAACGATGGAAAGAGCGCCAGAAAATTGTGCTGTTTCAAAAAGTGTCATGGCTGCCGGGTTACGAGCGAGTACGCTTGCGTTGTCTGCAACCGCGCCTTCACCAGAAAATGCACGACCTAGACCAGAAGCTGAATGTTCGGCAACTTGGAAACCAGCGGCATTCGCATTACACGCTAACAATATTGAAACTGTCAGCAGAGAGCAGTGCTTCATGTTCATCCTTGACCCTCCTAGGGTATGAATTAGTAAGTTTATAGTTTTTATAATTTCATCCATTTAGTGCAAATACTGCACTTATGTAAATCAAATGTTAATTCTTTGTTTGCTGTTTTGTCAAAGTTTTAAGTCTAATTTTATGAAATTCATTATCGATATTTGTGATTTTCGATAGATTAATCTTTTTAATTCAATTGTATAGAGGGGGAGCTAAAGGTTAGACCAGCCGTGTTTCATTCATCTTCGTTATAATTAGTGATGAATGTTGCATTTTGAATTCATTGCACACATCCAAAAGGCACAAAATGAGAAGCCCCAATGACCAAAGTCATGGCTAAACCTTTACCCGCTAAAGGTAAGTCGGCATAATCGCGCCACTTCTGTTTGAAAACATGCTGGGTATAAATTTGGAATTACTTGCAATCGAATTTCTTGGAAAACCATTGCGCTTAGAGGGCTCAATGGCTGGGTGGCAACAACTTTTTTGGGATGATCATTTGGTCTCACAGCTGGATGCAACAGCAGATCAAGAAGAGAACCGTACTCATCAATTTAGCTTAAGTCGTGGTGAAGATTTATTGCAGTGCGAGCTTAATGTTGATCTCGTATGGCAGCCGTTTGTTATCGAATATACGGCGCTTGTGAATGAGCAAGTCGTCACTCAAGGAAGCCGAAATGCGAAAGATATAGAATCACAAGTGCCTCAAGTGAAACCCAAAGCAGAAAAACGTTTTAGTTTGATTGGCTTGGCTTCTTTGGCGATGAAAGGGCTAAAGAGTGCGAAATTGATTAAGGTTGTTTTAGCATCTGCAAGTTTAGCCGCGTATTCATGGTTGTTTTCTATACAGTTTGCTTTATCACTCATTGCTTGCTTGATGTTTCATGAGTATGGGCATATTCGAGCAATGAAATACTTCGGTATGAAAACGAAAGGGATCTATTTGATCCCATTTTTAGGTGGTCTCGCTCTGAGTGACGAAAAAATCAATACTCGCTGGCAAGACGTTGTTATCTCAATAATGGGGCCATTTTTTGGTCTGATCCTTTCGTTTATTTTTGTGGTGATCTACTGGGTAACCGGAGAGATGTTTTTTGCAGGTTTGGCAGTATTTAACGCGTTGCTTAACTTATTCAATCTCTTACCGATCTTGCCATTAGACGGAGGACATATCCTCAAAAGCATCAGTTTTTCAATGAACAGCAAGTTGGGTATTGGGCTATGTGCGTTAGCGGCTGTAGCCGGGATTATTTTAAGCTACCAGCTTGGTTTAACTCTGTTTGGTTTTCTTCTGATTATGGGAAGTGTCGAGATATTATTTGAATGGAAACAACGTCATCGTAGCCATTTGTTGCCACTTGATCGATACGCTCAAATCGTTTCATTTGTATGGTACACGGGCTTAGTTGCTGGGTTAATTGGAATTATTTGGTACTTTGCTTCTACTGGTGATGCCTTATTGCAACTGCCAATGCAAATACTTGGAACATAAACAATCATTTTTTAAAACGTATAAAAAATGCCATTCACTGAAAAGCGAATGGCATTTTTATTAATAGATTGTTTGTCTCTAATTTTTAACGATTAAGCAAACATAGGTACTAGGACTACAGTGCCGATAACAACCGTTACAAGACCTGCAATCACAGGAACAGAAGTACGTTTAACTACTTCGAATGGGCTGATTTTAGCCATACCAGACGTTGCAACGATAACACCAGATACAGGTGAAATTGTACGACCAAGGTTAGACGCTTGTAGCATAGGGATGATTAAGAACGCAGGGTTCAGTCCCATTTTAGCTGCAAGTGAAGGTGCAAGTTCTACGAATGCGTAGAATGGCGCGTTACCAGAACCTGTAGCGATAGCGGCTGCAACAGTTAGACCTGTTAGTAGTAGCATTAGAGCGAAACCACCAGCACCAGCTGCTTCAGCAAGGCCGATAAGGTTATCAATTGCACCGATAGACATTAGACCTTGCGCAAATACACCAGCCGCAACTAAAAGCATTACAACGCCTTTGAAAGCGTCAGCCATGCCTTCGTAGCAAGAATCTAGATCTTCTAGTGTTTTCTTGCCATCGAAACGGTTAACAACGAAATCAACTAGTGCGCCAATAAAGATTGAACCAACAACGATTGTGTAGATGTCTAAAGATAGACCAGGGATGGTACGACCGTTAAACAAGAAAACACCGAAGATTGGAAGGAAAGGCAGTGCTGCGTAGAAAGCAGGTGCATTCGCTTCAATTTCAGATACATCAATTTTTTCCATTGGTGTATTTTCTTTCTTATCTAGGTATTTATTCCAGAAGAAAGCGGCAGCAGCCATTACAGCAATTGCTGCGAATGAAACTGGTAGTACCGTTTGAACTGCGAATACGTCTAGTGCCATTCCTGATTTTTCTGCTGCAATAACAACATCACCAGAAGTTGGTGAAAGAATGATTGCCGCTGGAGAAGCACAAACCGCAACCGCTGCAGGGCGAGAGATACCCATTGCAACCATCATTGGGAATAGCGTTGCCATTAACAATACACCTAGACCAGTCGCTGAACTTACTGCAAGAGACATTAGACATGCCACAATGTAAGCTGCTACTAGTAATACGTAAGGTGACTTGATGAAAGACAGAGGCTTAGAAAATTGTTTAACTACAACATTGTTTGCGCCCATGTGAGTCATGTATGAAGCAAAACCACAAAGAAGCATGATTTGCATACCTAAGCCGCCGCCACGGTATTTAAGCATGTATTTTACGAACTCTAGAGAGTCAGTGATCACATTGCCTGTTGATGCAACTTTTGCAGGTAAAACATTATGACCAAGCAGGCCAGTGATAAGTAAAAGAGAAATACCAGCAGTAAGTAAGACACCTGCTGCTTTGTAACCTTTTACAATGAAATATCCCACGGCAATGGTTATTACCAAACCGATTAAGAGTTCTAACATAGAAATCCCCGTTAAATGAATAAAAGTATAAGAAAGTGTTTCAGTTTATGACTGAGAATGTACAGAAAATAGAGCTGTAGCACGACATCAACTTGATGCTGGTATGATCTAAAACAAATAATAATTTACATATTAATTAGAAAGGCTATTTATGTAGCAAACGTGTTAATTGTTAGTTGATTGAAGTTGATTCTGTAGTGGCTAATATCGTGCATAGATCGCTTTGATGTGCAGATAAACTATGTTATAGCCCTAAAGGGTTATAAGTGTCGACGGCAGCACCATTAAAATAAGTACGATATAAAGGTTATGCTTTGGTAGGAATGTGAGACTTTTCAGGAAATATGGTGAGTGTATTTTGTTTCGTTTTGAAAATAAGGTGAATTTTTAATCGTTTGAGGTGAATAAGTTTCAGATGTACTCAAAAACAATATTCTATTTAAAAACCATCGGATACATTCCCCCAACATGAGCAGCTTAGATCTGTATGCAAAAGGATCTGTATGAAAAAGTATAGCTATAATGGTTTTTGTATTATGTTTTGTTCAGTTCGCAAGTAAGAATAATTTTAGGGCGCTATCTTGTTGCGTTTACCATTTTAATCACAGTATCCCTTAGCCCAAATACCACCGAATTATAGAGACTCCAAATGAAAATAGTAATTGCTCCTGACTCATTTAAAGAATCACTTGATGCTATGTCGGTTGCGGATGCGATTCAGCGCGGATTTTGTCAGGAATTGCCTAATGCTGAATATGTAAAAGTTCCTCTTGCCGATGGGGGGGAAGGGACGGTAGAAGCACTTCTTCAAGCATTAACAGGAGATAAGCAGTACAGCAAAGCAACGGATGCTCTTGGCAATGAAGTCACTGTGATGTGGGCAATACTCAAAGATAAAATGGGTAAGACTGCATTAATTGAAGTCGCTGCTGCTTCTGGTATCGATATCATTGCTCCTGAAAAGCGCAATATCAGAGATGCGAGCACATATGGTACTGGCATAGTGATTAAAGAAGCTCTAGATCAAGGGGTCGATAAGATCATTCTAGGCTTAGGTGGCAGTGCGACGAACGATGGCGGCGCTGGCATTTTACAAGCTCTAGGAGGTCGTTTACTTGATGATTCAGGTAATGATTTACCTGTCGGTGGGATTGCACTTAAGGATCTCAAAGCCATTGATCTATCCAACTTACATCATCGCTGCTCAGAGGTAGAGCTTATTCTTGCCTGCGATGTTGATAACCCGCTGTGTGGTAAAAATGGCGCAAGTTACATTTTTGGCCCGCAAAAAGGAGCGAATAAAGATGATCTGCAAGCTCTTGATTTAGCATTAAAGCAATTTGCAAAGTGTGGAGAATCTGTCAATGGGATAAATGCACTCACGGTAAGCGGCTTCGGCGCTGCTGGAGGCACTCCGATGGGGCTGAGCTTAGCGTTTGATATTCAAATAAAGGCAGGGATTGAAATGGTGTTAGACACATTAGATTTTGACCTGATATTGGATAATGCCGATTTGGTGATTACTGGTGAAGGTCAGATGGATGATCAGACGCTACAAGGCAAAGCGCCTTATGGTGTGGCTAAACGAGCGCAAGATAAGGGGATTCCAGTGATTGGTATTGCTGGCTCATTAGGTAAAGATGTTAAAGCACTTTACAGTAGCATTGACTGTGTATTCGATACCGTTCGTTCTCCCCAGCCTTTACCACAGGTACTTGAAGAAGCAGAATTAAATCTAGTCCGTACGGCACGAAACATTGCAGCAACCTTGAAATTGGGCAAGCAAGTACTCTAATCCAGTACGGCATCTACTTTAAGGTATTTGCTTTAAAATAGATGGCGTTAAGAGATTTGCTTTAAGGCATTTGCTTTAAGACATAGTGCAAAAAAACGATGCCACATAAAGCATCGTTTTAGTTTTTTAGTTAACAATGAACTGCCTAGTACACTAAGCGTATTGTGCCACCATTTGTGACCAATTTAGTTTCTGTTGTTCGAACTTTTTCTGGATCAATTCATAGCGAACTTTTAGAAGAGAGTGTTCGTACTTCTTCACCACACTGTCTTTTCTATTCTCGATCAACTGTTTTTTTACCGCGTAATACTCATTCATCTGCTCTACCAGCAAGTCAAACTCATGTTGCAATTTTTCAGAAATCTGTTGTCTGTTTGGAAGGTTAGCGATTTTGTCTTGTGCTAATTTTAATGACATCTGAGCGCGGGCTTTTTCAATTCTCGCTTGCGGTGTTTTACGTAGTTTTCCCGCAAGGCCAAGCCATGAACATGACTTGATAAGCCACTTCGTTGGATCATATTGCCACCAGTAAATGCCATTACGATAATCATTCTCAAAGATATGATGGTAATTATGGTAACCCTCACCAAATGTCAGAAAAGCCAGAAAGCCATTATCTCGGGCTGTGTTTTTGTCTGTGTAAGGCTGACTACCCCATATATGAGCAAGAGAGTTGATGAAGAACGTGGTGTGATGATTTAGCACCAAGCGTACGGCGCCAACCATTAATAACATGCCCCACACGTCGCCATAGAAAAGGCCAAGCGCAATGGGAATGCCAAAGTTCATGATAACAGCAAGAAGAATATAGTGTTTGTGTTGCCACATGAGTACTTTATCTTTTTTCAAATCTCGACAGTTTTCATAGTCAAAATAGCTTGCTTCAGTGTAGTTACGGATCATCCAACCAATATGTGAGTACCAGAACCCAAGTTTTGCAGAGTAGGGATCTTTATCATTATTATCAACGTGTTTGTGATGGACACGATGATCAGAAGACCAGTGTAAGGCACTATTTTGCAAGGCAAATGCGCCGCCAAGAGCAAACAGTACTCGTAGGATTGCGTGAGATTCAAACGCTTTGTGCGACCAAAGACGGTGATACCCTGTGGTGATGGATAAGTTACAGAAACAAAAACAGATGAGCAGCCAAACCCAATGCTCCACACCATAGCCGAAAGTCATGCCATACCAAGGGGCGACAACAGCAGCAAGAAGCATACTAAAAGAGAAAATGAAGACATTAAGCCACATAATTGGCGGCTTTTTACTTGATTCCATGTGTCAGTTTCCGTGAGTAACAGTATATAGGTAAGAATAACTTAGTGGTTAAGTCATTCAGTAATGATCATTTTGTTAGACAACTATTATCGTCGTCACGACAAAAAATAGAGTTGTGCTCTTTTACAGCTTACTACCATTCAATATGGTTTGAGCTTACGAGCGTACGCTAGAATATCAGCGTACACGTGTAAGTCAAATGGGATTGTTATAAATGTGATTAGAATGTTTTGCTTTTAATTGATGGGTGAATAGTATTAAATGTGAATAGAACGCTGTATCTGAGGTAATAAGGACTATTAAATGGAATTAAAAGTAGCGGAATATAAGGATTATGAGCGCATTGCTCAGCTTCACGCTCAGAGTTGGAAGCAGTATTACAAAGGGATTCTTGGTGATGAGTATCTTGAGCATGATGTACTCGATGACCGTTTAGTTATCTGGCAAACGCGGTTGATTAACCCACCTTTTAACCAGCATGTTTTGCTAATAGAAGAAGGCGGTTTGTTGTGTGGCTTCATCTGTGCCTTCGGTAATCATGACTTTGAACGCGGAACCATCATTGATGCACTGCATATCGATGAGAATTATCATGGGCGTGGGTTAGGTTCAAAACTGTTGGATGAGATGTCAGCGTGGATCGAGCAGTACTTTTCAGATTCAGGTGTTTATTTAGAGGTGATGGCTGAAAACCACCCAGCAGTTGAATTTTATGAATCTCTCGGTGGGCAGAAGTCGGTAGACCGCCTGTGGAATGCGCCTTGTGGTAACAAAGTCAATGAGTTGGTTTATACGTGGCCAAGTGCCAAAGATCTCCGTAAAGCAGTGACCCATGGAGATACGGTTTAACATTATTCTACATGCGTCGCAGGCCCTGTTTTATTTTCAGTGAATTTGATTTCTGAAATGGCGGGGCTTTTTTTGCCTGTTAAAAACCTTCCATAAAGAAACATATTAGTAACAATTTATGTCGACATCTAATGATAACTCCGTCAGCATGGTGCTTATGGCTTTTAAAGGCGAATTATTGAAGGTAAGGATACGGCATAAATGAATCGAAACGTGTGGCTATTGTCACTTTGTCAAGCTCTATTAATGACAGGCAATATTTTATTGATCTCGGTGATTGGTCTTATTGGGCAGCAAATCGCACCCTCGCCAAGCATGATTACTCTACCTGTTGCGTTGCAATTTCTTGGCTTGATGTCTGCAACGATTCCAGCATCAATGATTATGGGTAAGTTGGGAAGAAAGCGTGGTTTTAGTATCGGTAATCTCGTTGGTATTTTAGGAGCGTCTCTGGCGACATTCTCTTTGTACCACCATTTATTTTGGATTTTTTGTGTCGGAACATTTTTGCTCGGCGTTGGCATCGGTTTTGGCACTTTGTACCGTTTTGCTGCGATAGAAGTGTGTGATGCGCATGCTCGGCATCGGGCCATATCAATTTCTATGGCTGGTGGTGTATTGGCAGCAGTGTTAGGTCCTAACCTCGCGATCTATTCCCAACAATGGTCGTCTGATGGATTATATGTTGGCGCATTTGCGTCATTGATCGTTTTGAATTTTTTAGCATTACTCTTACTCCAAACCATTCAATTTCCCAAGCCAGCAGAGAGAAGCCAATCGATTCGGTCAGAACCCTTAAAAGATATCATCACTCAGCCGAATTTTATGGTGGCCGTTTTTGCTGCAATGGTCGCGTATGCTGTGATGAATATTTTGATGACAGCAACACCTTTAGCGATGATCGGTTGTGGGTTTAATTTCACCAAGGCTGCAGGAGTAATTGAATGGCATGTGCTTGGTATGTTTGTTCCTGCCTTTTTTACAGGGAAGTTAGTTGAGCGATATGGTCCACGACTAATGATCCTGATAGGCGGTATGCTCTTTATAGGCTGTATCGCGATCAATCTACATGGACAATCTATTTGGCACTTTAGATTAGCGCTGGTATTACTTGGTGTTGGCTGGAATTTTATGTTTATCTCCGCAACAGGGTTATTTAGCCAATCCTATAAAGAGCAAAATAAGGCAAAAGCTCAAGCGTTCAATGAATTCTTTGTATTCAGCTGCGTAACGGTTACGGCACTATTAAGTGGTTGGTTGGAATCGACAGTCGGTTGGCAAAACTTAAACTTATACGTATTGCCCTTTGTATTTGCCGTGATTGCCATTTTTGTTGTTAATACAAAGCACCATATTAAAAAGGAGATTGCGGGATAGCACAAAGAGAGTGTTTCAAACACATAAACCAAAAGAGCCGTGGCATGACTCTTTTGGTTTCGAGAATTATCAGAAATCAAACGATAAGGTCTGTAAGCGTTTAGTGCTAAGTGTTAGGTACAACACTTTTGTAAAAATACCGTTCACAGAAACCGCTATTGAGTCTGCGCACAATGGCGGCAACTACAGCGATAATACTGATTGCGAAAACGATTCGTCCCCAGAAAATTGTATTGAAATCGGCTCCGATCAATAGAACGACCAGCGTATCTTCGATCAAGCTGTGTAAAAGGTTCAACAGCATGATTGAAGTAAATACATCTCTCGCTTTTATATGACCTTTCTGAGCTTCATTAATCAACAAGCCACCACCGAATGAAAGCCCTAACGTGATGCCAATAATGGTTAAGTTTGTCGCTTCTTTGCTGATACCTAAAATACGTAAAAATGGTTTTAATAGAAGTGCCATGACTTTTTCAATGCCAAGCAACTTGAGAATTTTCAAACTGAAAAGAAGTGCGGCTATTACGACATAAACCATCAATAAGTTCTTGGCTTGATCAATACTCCATGCGAGATAACTGGTATCGGGGTTAATGTCAGGCTTCCATAATATTTGAGCGGGTTGAGATAACGCGCCAGTTGCATCATAAGTGAGGTGAAGTAGCCAAGCTAAAAATAAGCTACCACCAATTCGAATGGTTAGCGTTACCCATAAATTGACCCCTGCTTTTTTAGCAATAGCCCCCTCAATGGGAAGGGAGTGGGAGAGAAGAAGCATGCTTCCAAGAATTGAACTTTGTGCCACAGTCAGTGGAATATCAAGGTTCACTAGAATAATAAGACCTGCATAAATATTCGTAAGCAGTGTCGTCGCCCAAACGAGGCCCATCTCGCTTGGCAGCCCAACGTTATTCATCAGAGGACCCAGTAAGTCGCTCAATATGATGATGCCACCACACTCTTCGATGATCTTAATAATTATTATAATTGGGATCATTATTTTAGAAAGAGTATAAATTACATCACGTATTTCTTTCGCTAGCTCATAGAAAAACCGTTTAAGAGTGTGCATTCCGTGTCCTACACCTAAATTATATTTATTAATAAAATGATAACATCATAAGATCTAATGTCATGCTTATCATGTGCCTATAGACCCTGAAATAAGGAGAAAATGCTGTGCTCTCGATATAAAAAATCCCCACATTTTTCAATGTAGGGATTTGATGATGCTTATTCAGCTTTGCTAATTAAGCCACAATTAGAGTTAAGCTAGTAGCTCTTTTGCTGTGTTTACTACGTTTTCAGTAGTGAAACCAAACATTTTGAACAGCTGGTCAGCAGGTGCAGATTCGCCGAACGTTGTCATGCCGATGATCTTGCCACCGAAACCAACGTATTTGTACCAGAAATCAGCAATGCCCGCTTCGATAGCGATACGAGCAATTACGTCTGAAGGAAGTACTGATTCACGGTAAGCTTCATCTTGCTTGTCAAATGCATCAGTTGCTGGCATTGAAACAACGCGAACATTTTTGCCTTCAGCAGTTAACTGAGCGTAAGCTTCAGTTGCAAGTTCAACTTCAGAACCTGTTGCGATAAGAATAAGTTCTGGTTTACCTGCACAATCTTTCAGGATGTAACCACCCTTAGCGATGTTTGCTAGTTGTTCTGCGTCACGATCTTGTTGTGCAAGGTTTTGACGAGAGAAGATAAGTGCTGTTGGACCATCTTTACGTTCGATTGCTAGTTTCCAAGCTACCGCTGACTCAACTTGGTCACATGGGCGCCATGTGCTCATGTTTGGAGTTAGACGTAGAGAAGCAACTTGCTCAACAGGTTGGTGAGTTGGACCATCTTCACCTAGGCCGATTGAATCGTGTGTGTATACTTGGATGTTCTGAATTTTCATCAGAGCAGCCATACGCATTGCGTTACGAGCGTATTCCATGAACATTAGGAATGTTGCGCCGTATGGTACGAAACCACCGTGCAGAGCAATACCGTTCATGATTGCTGTCATACCGAATTCACGTACACCGTAATGGATGTAGTTACCTGCGAAATCTTCAGTTGTTAGCGACTTAGAACCAGACCACATAGTCAAGTTAGAAGGCGCAAGGTCAGCAGAGCCGCCCATGAATTCAGGTAGCATTGCACCAAACGCTTCTAGAGCATTTTGAGATGCTTTACGTGAAGCGATGTTTGCTGGATTAGCTTGAAGATCAGCAATGATTGCAGATGCTTTCTCTTCCCATTCAGCAGGAAGGTCACCGTTTACGCGGCGTTTGAATTCAGCTGCCAGCTCAGGGTGTGCTGCTTCATAAGCTGCAAATTTCTCGTTCCACGCTGCTTCCTTAGTTGCGCCTGCTTCTTTCGCATCCCACTCTGCGTAAATTTCCGACGGAATTTCAAAAGAATCGTGCTCCCAACCAAGTTGTGTTTTTGCTGCTTTAATTTCGTCGTGGCCAAGTGGTGCGCCGTGACAGTCGTGTGTGCCTGCTTTATTTGGAGAACCAAAACCGATGATAGTTTTAGTACAAATTAGAGTAGGACGACCTGTTTCTGCTTTTGCTGCTTCGATAGCGGCATTGATTGCGTCTGAATCGTGGCCATCTACTGCTGGGATTACATGCCAGCCGTATGCTTCAAAACGTTTAGGTGTATCGTCAGAGAACCAACCTTCAACTTCACCATCGATAGAGATACCGTTGTCATCCCAGAAAGCAACAAGCTTACCAAGACCAAGCGTGCCTGCTAGAGAACATGCTTCGTGTGAGATACCTTCCATCAGACAGCCATCACCCATGAATGCATAAGTGAAGTGATCAACGATGTCGTGACCTTCTTTGTTGAACTGTGCAGCAAGTGCTTTTTCAGCCATTGCCATACCAACAGCATTAGTAATGCCTTGGCCTAGAGGACCCGTTGTTGTTTCGATACCTGGAGCGTAACCGTACTCTGGGTGACCTGGAGTTTTAGAGTGTAGTTGACGGAAGTTTTTAAGATCTTCAATCGATAACTCGTAACCAGCAAGGTGAAGTAGAGAGTAAATAAGCATTGAACCGTGGCCGTTAGAAAGAATAAAACGGTCGCGATCTGCCCACTCTGGGTTTGCTGGGTTGTGGTTTAGGTGAGAGCGCCAAAGAACTTCAGCGATATCAGCCATACCCATAGGAGCGCCTGGGTGGCCAGAGTTTGCTTGTTGTACACCGTCCATGCTTAGAGCACGAATAGCGTTAGCTAGAGGTTTACGGTTCATAGTACATCCGAAAATTTAAGTTTGTAAAAGAAAGAGGAACAAAACTGCTCCTCTCATTTGAATTCTTTAAGATTAAAGCTTAGCTTCAATCATTACTTCCAGTTTACCTTGGTCTACTGCGAAGTTGCGGATACCTTCAGCTAGTTTCTCAACTGCCATTGGGTCTTGGTTGTGATCCCATAGGAATTCAGCGTGAGTCATTGCTGCTGGACGCTCTTTATTACCGTTAGAGTCAATTAGTTTCTCTACAACTTCGCCTTCAGCAGCTTCTAGGTCAGCAAGAAGTTGAGGAGCGATTGTTAGGCGGTCACAACCAGCAAGTTCAAGGATTTCGCCGATGTTACGGAAGCTTGCGCCCATAACAACAGTTTTGTAACCATGTTCTTTGTAGTAGTTGTAGATACCAGCAACAGAAACAACACCTGGATCTTCTTGAGCTTCAAAGTCACGACCTTCTTTCGCTTTGTACCAGTCCATGATGCGGCCAACGAAAGGAGAGATTAGGAATACGCCAGCTTCTGCACAAGCACGAGCTTGAGCGAAAGAGAAAAGTAGCGTTAGGTTACAGTTGATGCCTTCTTTCTCTAGGATTTCAGCAGCACGGATGCCTTCCCAAGTAGAAGCCAGTTTGATAAGAATGCGATCGTTAGTGATACCAGCGTCGTTGTACATTTTGATAAGCTGACGAGCTTTAGCAACACTGCCTTCCATATCGTAAGAAAGACGTGCGTCAACTTCTGTAGAGATACGACCTGGAACAACTTTAAGAATTTCTTTACCGATGTTTACAGCAAGCATGTCACAAGTATCTTGAACTTGTTGTGCTTTATCTGAGCTTTGAGCTTTAGCGTATTCAATAGAAGCGTCGATTAGAGGTGCATACTCTTCAATTTGAGCCGCTTTAAGAATTAGAGAAGGGTTAGTTGTTGCATCTTCTGGAGTGTATTTGCTAATTGCTTCGATATCACCAGTGTCAGCTACAACAGTGGTTAGTTTACGAAGTTGCTCTAATTTATTGCTCATGTTGATCATCCTATTTCTCTGGGCTTAGTCACTTTACTGTAAAGTGAACAGGGCATTTGAAAGCGAGTTAATTGTTGATTTATAAAGCTCAAGTTTCGTTAAGCTTAATAGAGAATCATCAATAAACTTGAAAATTTTTCGGTTTAAACAATTGCGCTGAGCATTTGTTCGAACACTGAGTAAATGATGTGTCCATATTTATCTTATCTGGAGATAAAGTCAATTACTGAATCTAACATATGATGACTTAAATCAAGTATTTTTAATCGCTCTCACATGGCTCAACTCAGATAAACGTTTGCCCAGTATTTGTAAGGGCTGCATGGCAACCAAGAACCTGTAGAATTTGTTTGAGTATTTGTAATGGCTATGGGCAAATGTTGCATTCCCATAATGTGTTGACATATGATTACCCCCTGAGCATATGAACACCTTTAAGCCATACCCAAATGCTATTTTTTATAAATTACACATTAAAAAGATAGTGATTGGGTATGTCATTTTTAATATTTATGAGAATTGGATATGAGTAATAATAGCCAAGATGTTTCTTTAGATAATACCGATCTCCTTACTGAGATCTCCGTAGCTTACTATCAAGACGGTGCCACTCAAGAAGAGATTTCAAAAAAATTCTCGATTTCAAGAGCTAAAGTTGGGCGTATGCTTAAACAAGCTAGAGATGAAGGGATCGTTGAAATTACGGTAAAATATCACCCTGTATTTAGTGCCAAAATCGAGCAAAGGCTAGTTGAGCGATTTGGTGTTAAAAGAGCGCTTATCGCATTAGACCAACCTAATGAAGAGCAGCAGCGTCTCCAAGTGTCAGGTTTGGTGTCAAACTACCTGACTAGCACGTTAAAAAACGGAATGGTGGTAACGGTAGGGCAAGGCAGAAATGTTTCATCGGTTGCTCACCATATAGGGGTAATAACACCGCGGGATTGTAAATTCGTATGTGGTATCGGAGGTATTCACCCGCGGGGCGGAATGTTCAACGCTGATCATATCTGCCGACAACTAGCGAAAAAATATGGGGGTACATCTGAAACACTTTATGCACCTGCTTATGCGGAGAATAAAGATCAGAAAATGGCCTTCATGCAAAATGGAACGGTTAAGCAGACTTTAGATTTAGCTCGTAAAGCGGATGTTGCATTAGTTGGTATTGGTGACATGAGTGAAAATAGCTACATGGTTGATCTCGGCTGGTTTACACCAGATGAAGTGGTGCAGTCGCGCTTGCAACAAGGAGTTGTAGGTGATTTTGCAGGGCACGATTTTTTCAATATTGATGGCAATGCCGCGAATACGGTCATGAGTGATCGTGTTATTGGGTTGAGTATTGAAGAGTTTCGACCAATCTCGGAAGTGATTGCGATTGTGGCAGAAAATAGTAAACCATTAGCGCTACTTGGTGCGTTGAGAAGTGGCGTTATTGATGTGATTGCAACTAGCGTAAGTAATGCTTTGACCGTATTGAATTTAGATGAGCAGATGAAAGAGAGCAAAAGATCTGAATCGTAACGTGCTGAAATGCTCAGGAGCCTAGATATGTTTCTTAAACCCAAAACTATGAAGTATACAAGAGCATGATCATTTTAAGCGTTAGGAAAGCGGCTCAATAGAATGAATCAAACCACCATTTAAGAGAGAAGGGAATGATATCGATATCATTCCCATTATTTTATAGTGCAGTTTGTTTCATTTTTTCTAGGGTAAATGCTTTAAGCTCTTCAGGTGAGATTGGTTTAGAGTAGAGATAACCTTGTAGTAAATCGCACTGACACTCTCTTAGTACGTTCTTTTGGTCATTTGTTTCAACGCCTTCAGCGAGAACGACCATTTCAAATATTTTCCCAATTGCGATGATGTTTTTTACCATCGTCAAAGATTGGTGATCACTATGGATATTATCAATGAAACTCTTATCGACTTTCAATTCATCAATCGGTAGTGCTTTCAGCATACTTAATGAAGAGTAGCCAGTACCAAAATCATCGAGAGAAATCTTAATGCCTAATTGATGCAGTTGCTCGCAAATCGGTTTTACATAATCGAGATCTTCAATAAATAGGTTTTCTGTAATTTCAATGGTCAAATTATTCGCATTGAACTTTGAGTAGCTCAAAGATTTCATGAGATGAGGAACAAAATCAACTTGCATGAATTGTCTCTCTGAAATGTTGAGTGACAACCTTAAATCATTGGACATTGCTTGTGGTAACTGGCTGATATCGCTCAGGCTTCGTTCAATAATAAACTTGCCTAATTTAGGCATTAACCCAGATTTTTCAGCAATTGGAATGAAAACGTTCGGTGGAACGAATCCGAGTTTTGTGTCAATCCAACGAACGAGAGCTTCAACACCGTATAGGTTGCCTTCCATATCAAATTGAGGCTGATAAACCATGAATAGCTCTTGGTTTTCAATGGCCAGTCTTAGTTTTTGTTCAATTGCCATCGTTTGAAGGTGTTGCGCTTGCATTTCCGAGTTGAACATTATCGATGCGTTACGTTCTTTTTTAGCCTGAAACATAGAAATGTCTGCGGCTCTTAGCAGTTCATCTAAATTCCCACCGTGTTCAGGGTAAGTTGCTATACCAATACTGCTGCCTAATAGAAATTGGTTACCATCTATGGTGTAAGGCTTAGAAAGTTTGTCTTGTATATTGTCGGCAAATTTTCGTAGGTCTTGAACATTATGCTTTTTAACCATGACGATGAATTCATCACTGACTTTTCTGATTAAAATATCCGAAGGGGTAACACATGTTTTCAAACGCTCAGAGATGTCGATAAGAATCTTATCACCAAAAGTATGGCCGTGAGCTTCGTTAACACTTTTGAAATTATCGATATCGATGTAGAGCAGATAGAAGGTTTCGCTTGGTAAATCTAGCCATTGACTAAGAGAGTCAGAAAGGTAAGGACGGTTTGGCAATCCTGTCAAATGATCGTGAGTTGCCTGATACAGAAGCTTTTCACGTGTTTTTCTGTCATTTTTTGCGATAGATCGAACGAGAGTGTAGAAACAAATTTGTATCATTAAAAATACAGAAGATAAGAATACAAACTCAGAGTAAAACTGCTGGTCTAAAAGTTGTCTATCCGTTTGAGACATTGCCCAAATATTAAACTCAGGGATAAACCGGACAGATATAAGGTAATTATTACCAGAGTGTTCATTACTTATGGTGAAAGATTTCGCTGATTTTTTTACTTCATCCTCTGAAAGACCGTATTTTTGATTGATTTTCGCAATACCAGTTTGATAGGTAGCTAGAGACATTGGTGTTTTGTACCAATTTTCAGCATAGCCATCAGCAGAGACAAAAAGAGGGTGCAAATCTTCACGTATTAATTGTAGTGAATTGGATGCATTCAGGTGACTTGTGTTACTTAGTACCATTGTACTTTGGATCTTAAGCCCTGCGGTCATCACAGCTTTAACCTCACCAGAAGGCATTCGTAATGCTTTGCGAATGGGGATGACAGGCTTTTCTAATGAGGGAACAACATAAGTTTTCCCAACAACAATAGCCTCACTGTTAAGTGCATTGATAAAATCTTCATGGTTTGTCTCATGTTCCATGAGATTAGGCATAGCAGCTAATTGTAGGTTTGAGCTAACTGCAATGAACGTTCCCGCTGTATTGGTAATTCCAAATGCTTCTATAGCAGGATGTAATGTGAGTAACTTGTCTAAAATAGGTCGAATTTGTATAGCAGCAGTGCGAGTATAATCGTTTTGGGAGATGATTTGCTGACCGATAAGCTCTAATAAAGATTCTTGGCTTTTTAGAAGTGAGTTTGTTGAATTAACAAAAAGTTCTAACTGTAATATTTGATCATTTGTCGCTTGCTGTTCTATTGCTTGGTAACGAGAATGGCAAAATATTCCGAATAACAACATGGTCGCAATTAAAACAACGGTATACATAGTCCAGATGTTTTTCTTTAATTCTGCCATTTAACCTCATGAAGCTTTTCAGTACGCTGTTTGTGATACCATGGTAGCTATTCAAAATAGTGAAGCAAGTATTGATTTGGTAGTAAGTGACATTTTTTGCTTAGATGTGAGAAACATAACTTATTTACTGGGGGGAATGGGAAGAAAAACTAGGGAAGCGGCAATATTGTCCAACTTCCCATGAAATTGATTACCAAATTAATTGGCGGTTCGTGGTAGAAAAAATCTGCTGTTTAGCAGGAGACCCATCATAAAACCATATTTCGACTAACAACTCTTTTTTTGCATTTGGTACTGTAAAATTGATGGTGCTTTTACCTTCTTGCAATGAAGCTGATGCGATGCGACTTGAATAATTCGCTTGTATGGCTGCGCTATTATCGGTGCTAAATTGATGGTAGACAGATACGTATGCACGTTGTGTGGTCTCACTGCTTAAATCAAGCTTGAGCTGAAAATCGTCTATTGGGTTGTAGTCAAACCCATCAGGAACAATTAGCTCAGAGGTCGTTAAGGTACTTTCTGCCGGAGTGGCGGTGCTATTACCGCCTTCAGAGCTTCCACCCCCACCTCCTCCGCCCCCACACCCCATAAGAATAAGAGTTAGCGTCGTTACAGTCAGTAAGTTTTTCATAATCGATACCCTTATGGTTGATAGTATTTATTTTGTATAGCATTTGATGACTCAAACCAATCAGTGTTTTTACTGCCACCAGATTGGGCATATTCGGCAAAACTCGGATAGGCAGTTACAAGGTCGGTACGTTCTGTCGGCCATTCCCATTCATCGGTAATGAGTAGCGCCCAAGGTAAATTTGTCGCTGTCTTAAAGTAAACACCTGAACTTTCATCACTGACATCGACACCAAGGCCGGCAAGGTTATCGGTATCAAATTTCTCTGTTGGGGCCTGGTCAGCTAAATGTATCTCATAGCTACGACCGGGGTGATTGGGTAAGCCCTGCCCATGATAGGTTCCTGGTGAGGCAAAGATGAATGGGTCATATGGCATTCCCATAAGAGAAGAGACATCAGCATCTTCTTTCAATGTAATGCTTAAGTTGAAAGCAAAAGCTTCGGAGTCTTTACAGCTATTAATGGTTCGATAGTAACTGCAATTTGTTGAAAATTTAGACGTTAAATCGTTCGATATAATAAATATTGCTTCGTTGGCATCCAGCTCCAATCCGCTATCTTCATTGATTGCACCGTTATGCTGTTGGAAGGTACGAGCCGTATCAATCTCAGAGCGAGACAATCCAGCTAATCTAACAGCAAATCCATTTTTATAGTCTGCGCCATAAGCTGCAAATCGGCCTTTAATGGTTGATTTAACCACCTTATTCTCTTTAACAATTTCGGTGATGTGGTAGAACATGACGACGTCGTTCATATCGTAATCTGCGGTATAGGGCCAGTTATCTTCATAAGCGAGGGTCGCGTAGCCAAATTCGCTTGGGAAGTATCGAGCAGTGGCCCCATCATTGAGAACGTTGATTTGATAGTCTTCCACTTCTCCAGAGGTAGAGCCTCCGTTGTAATTAAGTCCTGTTTGTTGACTGAAACGAAATCGAGCCCATGTGTTACCGTTTAGGGCATTGATATCGACATTCAGCAGCAGTTGATTCGTGCCAGCAGTGAGCTCCTTGTCTGAAAATACCTTCTCGTTTTCATCGTCGAAATCACCATCTTGGTTCCAGTCTATCCATGCAGACAAGTAACCAGAGATTGAAGCATTGGCAATAATAATGGAGTCAAAACCAGTTTCTAGAGCGGTAACAAATCCGATTCCATCTTCATCATTACTGCCAGAAGTGTTATCACTTAAAGGGGACACAAAACCATCCTGTTCTCCGTCTGGTACTGTGTTGCCTAACCAAGTCATGCCATCGATTTGGTGTCGCGGGCCATTACTGGCAAGCGTAGTTTGATAGCTATCAGGAGCGTCACCAAAATCGATGGTCGAGTCTTCATCAATCACAGGAGCATTTGCACAACGTGCACCATCGTTTTGACTAGATGAAGGACCATCTGCAAACTTAACCGCAGGGACATTTCCGGCGGCTATTTGAGCATCGTCGGATAAATCAATACGGTAGACTTGTCCATCTTGATTTCGAGATACGTAGTAGTAACCGTTGACATCAAAGTAACCCGCTCCAAATGTTCCTAGCTCGCCAGTATCTCCGATGTAAGTTTCAGCGCCTGTTGACGTATTAAAGCGATATAAACCGCCGCTGTTATTATCGATACCATATAGAGAACCATCACCGGGGTGGAAAGCGAAATCCGTTAATTTTGGGCTAGCGGAAGAGGAGATCTGCTCTACTAATAAAATGGCCGTTGGATCACTCTCAAGTGGGCGCAAGTCAATTCTAAAAAGCCCTTTTCCAGTGCGGTATAGGTAATAATATTGGTCGTGAACATCACCCACATAAAAAGTGTGGCCAGTGGGTAAATTAGCTGTGTTAACGATCTCTGCTTGGAAGTCGTGGCCTAACCTTACGATTTGTTTATTCGTTGTGTCGTAACCATAGATATAGCGGTTTTCAAAATCGAACCCGACACCGTTAATGTTCACATCCATGCCTGTGTCGCTTTGTATCAGCGTTGATTGACCAGTAACTAAGTTTAAGCCATACACTTGAACTGGGTTTGATTGGAATAAATAGGCTTTGCTTGGACAAGTATCGAATGGGGCTGCCAATGCCGCCCCTCCATAGGTAGCCAATGATAAAGCAACAATAGGTAGTATTCTCATGTCATCTTCCTTTCCTTCTAACGTATACTCCTTATTACAAGTTGCGTGCCATTTTTAACCTTTTGATTTCAATGTCTTTTATTTTTATATTTTCTATATTCTCAATTTGATTATCAATATTGGAGATATGAAAAAAGCCTTAGCGATTAGACTAAGGCTTAATGATGAGTGACGGAGTAATGCTACCAGCCATGAAACTGGATGGATCGATGACGTTATTTGCTACATACCGGACATGATGGCTGCTTGAATAATTTCATTTCACGCCATGTCAGTGACATCGCATCTAAGATCAATAGCTTTCCTTGCTTCGACTGGCCAAAGTTCGCTAATACCTTAATGGCTTCTAGCGCTTGAGTCGCCCCGATAATTCCGACAACAGGAGCCATTACTCCCGCCTCAACACAACTTAATGCAGCGGTTCCAAATAGGCTACTGAGGCATTGATAGCATGGCTGATTCTCATCATCATAAGTGAATACACTAATTTGACCTTCCATACGAATAGCGGCACCAGAAACTAATGGTGTTTTAGTCGCAAAGCAGAGTCTGTTCAGTTGATTTCGAGTTGCTACGTTGTCACTTGCGTCGAGCACTAAAGAGTGCGATTCCACAAGTTGTCTAAGCTGCTCATCGTTTAAGCGTTCAGAAACCGTATCAACCATGATATGAGGGTTAAGAGTTAAAAGTGTCTCCTTAGCGGAATCGACTTTCAAACGACCAATGTCTGCGTCACTGTGTAGAACTTGACGTTGTAAATTCGACAGTTCAACGACATCGTCATCAATCAAGGTGATTTTTCCAACCCCCGCAGTGGCAAGGTATTGAGAAGAGGCACAACCTAAGCCACCAGCACCAAGGATCAAAATTGAGCTCTGCTTTAGGGCTTCTTGTCCATCAAAATCAAACTGTTTGAGGATGATTTGACGATTGTAGCGAAGCATCTCTTGGTCAGATAATATTTCCAACTCTCAATTCCTTAATAAAGCGTAGAGTTAAACTGCTGGATCTGAACGGTTTCACCCACTTGAACATTACCTCTGTCACGTTCAATAACGACGAAGCAGTTAGCAAGGCTCATTGAACGAAATGCACCAGAGCTTTGGTTGCCTGTCGATTCAACTTCGAACTGACCATTTCTGATGGTGTAGATCCCACGTTGATAGTCTGTTCGCCCCGGGCCTTTTTTGAAAGCCGTTTTTGTAATGGCAGGGATGGATTCAGGTGCTTGCCAATGAGTATGGCCTGCAAGTTTCGCTAGCATAGGTTGAACTAAAACATACATTGTCAAAATGGCTGAAACCGGGTTTCCTGGCAACCCACAGAACCATGCATCATCTAGAGCGCCAAAAGCGAAAGGCTTGCCCGGTTTAATCGCAAGTTTCCAAAAACCGATCTCCCCAAGTTCTTCGAGTATGTCTTTGGTGTAATCCGCTTCGCCGACACTTACACCGCCGGAAGTGACAACCACATCAGCCATTTTTTGTGCTTCTTCAAATGTTGCTCGTAAGGTGTCTTGGCAGTCTGGAATGATTCCAAGATCAATCGCTTCGCTGCCAAAACCTTCGATGAGAGGTTTAATTCCATAGCGATTGCTGTCGTAAATTTGACCATCTTCCAACGTCTCACCCAATGATTTCAATTCGTCACCAGTAGAGAAGAAGGCCACTTTAGGTTTAGCAATAACGTTTAGATGACTAAAGCCAAGAGAGGCGATCATCGGAATATCGCGCGGGGTAAGTCTTACCCCTTTTTCTAGAACAATGTCACCTTGTTTGATGTCATCACCAGTAGGGCGAATATTGTTTTGTGGTTTGATGTTCTCTTGTTTAATTTCAATGCCAAGATCTGTTACTGCGGTATTTTCTTGCATGATAACAGCATCACAGCCCTCAGGGATTTTTGCGCCTGTCATGATACGGATACAGGTTCCAGCAGGCCATTCACCTTCAAATGGAAGTCCGGCGAAAGATTTACCAGCAAGCGGTAATATATTGGAACGCTCAAGATCAGCGAGTTTTATCGCATAACCATCCATTGCAGAATTATCAAAAGGTGGAACAAAAATTGGAGATAAAACGTCTTCAGCTAGGACATAGCCTAAAGCATCAGCAAGAGGTAGTTGTAGGGTCGTTTGAATAGGAGAGATACGCGAAAGCATTTTGTCTAGCGCGTCTTCAATAGGCATTAAGCCCGGAGCGTCACAGCAGCCCATATAAGAATCCTTTGGTACTTGTCATTATTAGAGTGTTATCGCCGAGTACTTTAGCATAAATTTAGCCCTGGCAATATACTCCACAGGTGTTGGTATTCATCACTTCAGTGCAATGCCCCTCACCAAAATAGGGGTGTAATTATTCAAGATTGCGAGTATGCTTGTCTGCCATCCAAAAGGGGTAAATCAAGAGGAATGCGAATGTCAGGTCTTAGCGAATCAGCTCTGTTGGTTAAAGATGCGCTATCAAGCCGTGGATTAGAGACGCCGATGCGTCCTAATGATGTAAGCCGAGAAGAGAAAAAAGAAAAGATTGAACACCATATGCGTGAAATCTTGTCTCTGCTCGAGCTAGACCTTACTGACGATAGTTTAGAGGAGACGCCTCAACGCATCGCCAAGATGTATGTTGATGAAGTGTTTTCAGGTTTAGACTACACAAACTTTCCAAAAATCACCGTCATCGAGAACAAGATGAACGTTAGTGAAATGGTTAGAGTAAAGGACATTACGGTAACCAGCACGTGTGAGCACCACTTAGTCACAATAGATGGCAAAGCAGCGGTGGCTTATATACCACGTGGAAAAATCATCGGATTATCAAAAATTAATCGTATCGTACGTTTCTTCGCTCAGCGCCCTCAGGTGCAAGAACGGATGACACAACAGATTCTAGTCGCATTGCAAACCTTGCTTGAGACAGAAGACGTTGCAGTAACGATGGATGCGGTGCATTACTGCGTTAAATCACGCGGAGTAATGGATGCAACAAGTGAAACCACTACTACTGCGTTAGGTGGGATCTTTAAGTCCAATCCAGCGACAAGGCATGAGTTTCTCAGCGGCTTACGCTAGGTTTATGGTTAATAGCTCAATAGATTAATCGTGAAAGGCGACTAGCCATTAGCGACAAGAATAAAAAAGCCGATGACATAAAAATGTCATCGGCTTTTTTTACTTAGTTATAGAGCGGCTCAATTATAAATCTGCTCAGTTATAAATAACGATTCTTGTTATAGAACGCTATTTTTGGTCAATGTTACCAAGCTTGAGCCAAGTATCGACAACAGTATCTGGGTTTAACGATACAGAACTAATGCCTTGCTCCATTAACCATTGAGCAAAATCGTCATGGTCGGATGGGCCTTGTCCGCAAATACCAATATATTTTCCTGCTTTGGTTGCGGCATCAATGGCCAATTTCAGCAACGCTTTTACTGCTGGATCTCGTTCATCAAACAAGTGCGCGACATCGCCTGAATCTCGGTCTAAACCAAGAGCCAATTGCGTCATATCATTTGAACCGATAGAGAAGCCATCAAAGAATTTTAAGAACTCGTCTGCAAGTATTGCGTTAGACGGTAGCTCGCACATCATAATGACTTTAAGTCCATCTTGACCGCGTCGTAAACCGAATTTCGCCAATAGATCGATCACTGATTCTGCTTCGCTTGGTGTTCGAACAAATGGGATCATGATCTCTACGTTCTTTAAGCCCATTTCGTTACGTACACGTTTGATTGCTTGAGTTTCAAGCTCAAAACAGTCTTCAAAAGAGGAAGAGATGTAGCGAGAAGCGCCTCTAAATCCTAGCATTGGGTTCTCTTCGTGTGGTTCGTAATCTTTACCACCGACTAAGTTGCTATATTCGTTCGACTTAAAGTCAGACATGCGGACAATCACACGCTTAGGCCAGAAAGCCGCACCTATTGTTGCAATACCTTCAGTAAGTTTACTAACGTAGAAATCAATTGGGTCGCTATAGCCTTTAATGCGCTCAGTGATCTCAGCTTGAAGCTCTTCAGGTTGTGCATCAAAATTGAGCAGGGCCTTAGGGTGGATCCCAATCATCTTATTGATGATGAACTCTAAACGAGCAAGACCAACACCTTCATTTGGCAATTGAGCAAAGTCGAAAGCACGATCTGGGTTTCCAACATTCATCATGACTTTAGTCGGCAGTAATGGTAACTCGTTGACTGCTGACTGTTTTACTTCAAAGTTCAACTCACCTTGATAGACAAATCCAGTTTCACCTTCAGAACATGACACTGTAACAGATTGCTCATTTGTCAGCTTTTCTGTCGCATCACCACAACCGACAATGGCTGGAATACCGAGTTCGCGTGCAATTATTGCAGCATGGCAAGTTCGGCCACCACGATTGGTCACGATAGCAGAAGCTTTTTTCATTACCGGTTCCCAATCCGGATCCGTCATGTCTGTGACCAGCACATCACCATCTTGGACTAGTGACATTTGGTCCAAAGAAGAGACTAAGCGTACAGGACCAGTGCCTATTCGCTGTCCAATGGCTCGGCCTTCAATCAAGACTTCTGCTTTTGCGTTTAATTGGAAACGCTCGACGACATTTTTGTCACTTTGAGAACACACGGTTTCTGGTCGTGCTTGGACAATGTAGATCTTGCCGTCAATCCCATCTTTGGCCCATTCAATATCCATTGGACGCTGGTAATGTTTTTCAATAATTAAAGCCTGTTTCGCAAGCTCTTCAATTTCATGATCGGCCAGTGAGAAATGCTTCTGCTCTTCTTCATCTGTATCAATGATCTCAACTTGCTTACCGATCTCTTGGCTATTGGCGTAGATCATTTTGATCAATTTGGAGCCAAAGGTCTTGCGGACGATCGAATGATTACCGGCTTCAAGGGATGGTTTATGAACATAGAACTCATCGGGGTTCACTGCGCCTTGAACGACCATTTCACCCAGACCCCAAGAGGAAGTAATGAAGGCGACCTGATCAAAGCCAGATTCGGTATCGAGTGTAAACATCACGCCAGATGAGGCTTTGTCAGAGCGAACCATGCGTTGAATACCCGCAGAAAGCGCAATGCCTTCATGGTCGAAACCTTGGTGCACACGATATGAGATAGCCCTGTCATTAAATAACGAAGCATAAACGTGCTTTGTTGCTTCGATAACCGCATCGATGCCTTTGACATTAAGGAAGGTTTCTTGTTGACCAGCGAACGAGGCATCAGGGAGATCCTCTGCGGTTGCGGATGAGCGTACCGCGACTGAAAGCTCGTCATTACCATCAATCAGTGTCGCGTAATGCTCACGGATATTATGTTCTAACTCCGTTGGGAAGGGAGCATCCAGAATCCATTGTCGAATCGTCGCGCCTGTCTTACGCAGAGCATCAATATCTTCAACATTCAAATCATTGAGTAGGGCATAAATTCGGTCATTAAGCTGTTCAAATTCCAAAAACTGGTGGAAGGCAAACGATGTAGTAGCAAAACCGTTAGGAACTGAAACGCCAGCATTGGATAAATTAGAAACCATTTCACCAAGTGAAGCATTTTTACCGCCGACTTTGTCGACATCGTTCATGGACAGGGTATTAAACCAAAGAGTGTACTTTTGCATGTCTATCTCCGAAACATTGCATTAAGTGCGAAAAAGGCAAACGATTACGTATTGGCTTAAAAAATTTTCACAAATGTTAAAAGCTGTGGGGGACGTAATAGCATGCCCGTGTAGGATTTCGTTATTATGGGTACATCCTACTCAAAAAATTTTTAAAACTTAAATAAAATATGCAAACAGAATATCAAAGTCGTGATGTGTTCTATGTTTCTGACGGAACGGCCATCACTTGCGAAACGTTAGGGCACACTGTACTGGCTCAATTCCCATTTAAAGCCAATATTCAGACATTTCCGTTCATCGAAAGTGAAGAGAAGTTGAATGATTTACTGAAAGAAATCGAACTCTCATTTTCAACTTCTGGTACATTTCCGCTGGTCTTTTTCTCTATGGTCATTCCTGAGATTAAAGAGAGGTTGCTTCAAGCCAATGCTCATTTTTATGATGTTCTTGAGCGCCTAGTGGCCTCAGTCGAAGCGGATCTTGACTTAGAAGCAAAGCCTCAGTTACAACGATCACATAGTGTGAATAAGGATTCAGTTGGTTATTTTGATCGGATTGCTGCGGTTGAATATACGCTGGCTCATGACGATGGCATTTCACTTCGCGGTTTAGAAGAGGCCGATATTATTTTGCTTGGTGTTTCTCGCAGTGGCAAAACACCGACGAGCTTATACATGGCAATGCAGTTTGGTTTGCGCGTTGTGAATTACCCCTTTATTGATGAAGACATAAAACGACTTCAACTGCTGCCAAGCTTCGAGATTTTCCGTCATAAGCTGTTCGGTTTAACGATTGATGCCGAACGATTGACCGAAATACGTGGTAATAGGCTCGCTGATAGTGAGTATGCAAGTACGGAGCAGTGCATCACGGAGTTAATCAGTGTTGAGGCTCTTTTTAGAAGAGAGGCTATCCCCTATATCAATACTTCAAGTATGTCTGTGGAAGAGATTTCGACTCGTATTTTAGAACGAACAGGTTTAAAGCGTCGGCTGTTTTAGATAGAGAAGATCTAATCATTTGGTGTTTTTATAAACACAAACAAATGGTGCTTGATATCTCAAAATCCGCAAATTCAGATATAAAATGGCATACTGTTTTGGTAATGTAACAAACTATTTTAAATTAGAATCATTAATTCATGCATGCACCTCCCCACAATTGTCGCCGTTCATTATGTCAAATTAGTCACGTGCTATCGGTTTTACCTGAGCCTGTCTTTTTAATCGATAGAGCAGGGAAGTATCTTAATGTGTGGGGGGGAACTAGCCAACAACTTCATCACGATGCCCAGCAGTTATTAGGCTCTTCCTTAACTGATCTGTTTGAACCAGCACTGGCTAAATCCTTCCTTAAGGTTTTAGAGCAGGTATCGCTATCGGGTGAATCACAAATGATCGAATACACCATTTCCCCAAGTGATATAACGCAGTTTGAAGAGATTGTTGGACCAAAAGAGAAGCAATATTTCAGTGCCGTTGTTGCACCTTTCTCTGCTGAAGGGGAAGTTTTATGGTGCGTGAGAAATGTCACTGAGCTAAATAAAAGTTTGGAGCTACTGGGTAAGCAAACGGAATTGTTAGAGGGGCTGACGAACACTGACCACTTAACACAAGTGTTTAACAGGCATGCTTTGGAAAATTATGTTCCTCCTGTAATGGAGAGAGCAAAGCGTGATCATGCGAGTGCGACAATCTTTATGATTGATGTGGACTATTTTAAACAACTCAATGATCACTATGGCCATACTTATGGCGATAAAGCATTACGTACCATCGCAGACTGTTTAAAAAGTGTAGAACGAAAAAACGGAATGTGTTTTCGTTATGGTGGTGATGAATTCCTACTGTTTTTCACTCACCTGACATTAGATGATGTGGAAGAGATAACATCTGAACTGAGTGACAAGCTTGAGCAATCCGCCCTAGTTCATGCCCACTCTCCAATCAGTGAAAAAGTGACGGTAACCATTGGGATTGAGCATCAGCGTATTATGCCTAACTCATGGGAATTAGAAGAGTTGGTACAACTGGCGGATAAGGCTCTATTTGAAGCCAAAAATACGAAAAGAGGTAGTATTAAGCTAAACGTCAATTAGCTTTCCTCTCGGTCTGTTGCATTGTTATGACACATTGATGTACAGATAGTATCCAAGATGTTCTCAACTGGCTCATTTTGATTTCTGATTAATTGATCAAATTCAAATAAAAGCATTTTTTGCTAAATTATTGGTCGAATGCATGAGCTATATCGTGCATTTTTTCAATAAATCATCATAATGCTCGGCTATCTCACCATAAGTTAGATTTTAATTAGGTTAATATGGAAAAGAAATTGGGGCTGGGTTCACTAACAGCACTCGTCATTGGCTCGATGATCGGGGCGGGCGTTTTCAGCTTACCTCAAAATGTAGCCGCGATCGCAAGCCCTGCAGCGGTTATGATTGGCTGGTTAATTACTGGTGTGGGAATGGTATTTCTTGCACTTTCTTTCCAACATCTTGCTCACTTAAAACCTAATATTGATAGTGGTGTGTTTGGCTATGCACAAGCTGGGTTTGGTGATTTTGTCGGGTTTTGCTCTGCTTGGGGTTACTGGCTAAGTGCGATGCTTGCCAACGTATCCTATCTGGTGATTGTCTTCAGTACGCTTGGAATGCTATTTGATCAACCAGATGCCGTCTATTTCGGCGCAGGCAACACATGGTTATCTGTTGCTGGATCTTCGATTCTGTTATGGCTGGTGCATGCATTGGTATTACGCGGAGTCCAAACTGCTGCATTGATCAATGTTATTACCACTTGCGCTAAACTTATCCCATTGATTCTGTTTATCCTCTGCGCTTCTATTGCCTTTAAATGGGACACCTTTGTTTTTGATTTTACTGGTGTAAGCTTTGGACCAGAACATGATTTACTTGCACAAGTAAAAAGTACCATGTTGATTACGGTTTGGGTGTTCATCGGTGTTGAAGGTGCTGTCGTTGTATCAAGTCGAGCTAAAAAGCGTGGTGATATAGGCAAAGCAACAATTTTAGGTTTGTTAACCGCACTTACGATTTATGTATTTGTAACTTTGTTGTCTATGGGGGTGATCAGCACACAAGAGCTAGCGACGTATCAAAACCCTTCAATGGCGAAAGTGTTAACAGAGATAATTGGCCCGTGGGGTGAACTAGTTATTGGTGTCGGCTTGCTTATTTCTGTATGCGGAGCATTTCTAAGTTGGACCGTTCTTGCATCTGAAGCGCCATATTTAGGTGCAAAAGATAAAATGTTTCCTAAAGTATTTGCGAAAAAAAATGACAGCGGTAGTCCATATAAAGCACTGACGTTTACCAATGTTTGCATCCAATTTTCGCTGATCTTCGTGATGTTTGCTGGTAGTACTTACGACACTCTACTTATCATTGCTTCTGAGATGATTCTTGTCCCATATTTTCTTGTGGGCGCCTATACATTGAAGCTGGCCATAGATACTGGGAATAGAGGTTCATTACTCTATGTTGGTATCTTTGCAAGTGCGTATGGTGTCTGGCTGCTTTATGCATCGGGTTTAAACTATTTACTTCTCTCTGCACTCCTTTATGTTCCTGGATTATTGTTTTTCATAAAAGCAAAAAAAGAGCAGCAGCAACAAGCATTTAATTTTAAAGAAAAGTTAGGGGCTAGTGTTCTTGCTATTGCTGCCACTTCCGCGTTGATAAACCTACTGTCATAACGGTATCATTTCATAGAATAACCCCGCAAAAATCAATTTGTGGGGTTTTATCTTTTAGATTCAGACCTATACTTGAAAATAACACTAAGCAACTGCTTTCGATTATTTCATTTAATAGGAATCTTAATGGGCCGAATCATTTCCCGTAGTTTTGCCTTCTCTTTGCTATTTTTTCCACTTGCATCTATCGCTTCAAATATTCAAAGCCAATTTCAGAAAGATCTTGAGCGCAATTTTGCCGCAGCGATTATTCTCACCGATAGTGATGTTCTAACGTTTGGCTTTCATGACTTTGATCCAAATGATTGGTTTGATTTGAAAAATGAAAATATTGGTACGGAAGATTCGATCAACTTACGAAAAAAAATCGCCGTGACGATATTGCCATATACTTTTGATCTCAGTGATGATGACGCCGTTAATAAGCACCAAATATCGGTTCGGTTATCATCTCTTGTCGTCGATCAGAATGTCGAAATAGATTCAAATTATAGCGATGATCGACATAGAGAGCTTGTGGCCGGTCTTGGCGTTGAATACGAATACATACAAGCTCTAAATGAAGATTGGAGCATGAACTGGGGAATCGGCACACATATTCAGTACTATAGAAGTCGGTATGAATATGGAAGTGAGGTGTTAGATCCGATCAAAGACATTGTTGATGGTGTCATTGTTAATACCAGTGCCTGGGCTACGGTGATAGAGCCCAATATTGAATTTAAGTATGAGCAGCCTAAAGATTGGGGAAAGTGGACGTTTAAATCTCGGTTAAACTATTTTTATGGTTTCGGCTGGGGGGATGCGAATAACGGTCATATTGGCAATCCTGAAGGCTGGTTTGTAAGTAACGGCCTAGCGGCTTTTTACGATTTTGATCAATGGGGAAGAGCCGTACAATCGGTTTACAGCAGTATTCGTAGAGTTGATATTGGTGGAGATACTTCAACTCCATTTGGCACAAGTCACTATTATGAAGGCAGTATCGGGTGGTTAATGACTCCCCCTTTTGAAACAGACTTAATTGATAATGTCGGAATAGGGCTCAATATTAATTATGGTAGTAATTTGAAGGGCGGTAGTATCATTCTGTTTTTCAACCAAGATTGAAAGTTCTGCCATTAAACACAAACTCGATTGCGGCCCTTTTTCTTTGCTTTGTATAACGCTTGATCCGCAAACTTTAGCACTTCTTCGTGTTTACGTGTAACTGAACTATCAGACACACCAATACTAACAGTCACGGTAACGGTTTTAGTTTTATTGCTCCCCCTGCCACGCTTTTGTACGCCGAGATCATCACTTGTAGGTCTTCCGTCGTTGTTTCGAATGACCATTTCATATTCTTCGATATCTGCACGTAACTCTTCGAGATAGGGCAAGGCTTGCTTCTTGGTTTTGCCTTTAAAAACGAGAGTGAACTCTTCTCCACCATATCGATACACTTTTGCATTTCCGCCTGTGAGTGCTAACCGGCTTGCTACAAGCTTTAACACGTCATCACCAGTATCATGCCCATAGGTGTCGTTGAATTTTTTGAAATGGTCAATATCTAGCATCGCCATAGTGAATTTGCGCCCGAGCAGTCGAGTATCAAGGTCAAAAGCTTGTCTGCCAGGAATGTTGGTCAGTCGATCATTAAATGCCATCTCATGGCTGGCAGAGATAACGTAAACAATAACCAAAATGCCTGAAAGCGAAAACATGGTGCTGGAAATGTACTGAACATCAAAGAAAATAAAGGTGGTGGATGAAAGTAAAATTGCAGAGTAAACCACAACGTCTATTGAGCGATTATTCATTAGAACCATGATGCTGGTGGCTCCAGATATCGCAATACAATATAGAATAAGAATAACAGGCAGTTTCGAATACTCTGGCAGTGAAAATAGAAGGCTCTCACTGAGATTATCGAACCCTCCATCATTGAAATGATTAAGAGTCAGCTGTGCCCAGACAATAAATAGAAAAAGAGTCGATGTGAAAATCGCAACGCCTTTAGAGTTCACACCAGAATCTTGAAAAGCGTGAACAAACAGACAAGCAACGGGAAGAAGAACCGTCAGTAGAGAAAGCTCTATTAATGTGGTACCAGTGGATAACGAACTTTGAAGGCGGAGTTGAATGACGCTATAAGCGATCAGCATAGCAATGGAAACCATCGCCATCCTACCTTGTTTAAAGGTGTGGCAAAGAACAATTGCGATGGCAAATAAGATATAAGGCAAGTTCCCAGCAAAGCCTTGATTGGCGCTGGTGACTAAAATTACATTGTTCATTCCAATTAGCAGCATAAATAAAAGAAGCCACGGGAAAAGGAATCTAAAGATACTAGTAGACACGAAAGATGTCATTGGTGATTAAAACCTAGCCTAAACTATAATTCTTATGAACGAGAATTGCTTAGGATACTTTTATTTAATGATTTTCCAAGCTTTTTGCTAAACTAATAGAAGAAAATAGACATGATGAACAAAAAGAGACCAATATTAACTTTTTATGATTAACAGGTTGATATTCTCTTTAACAAGCGCTACAAAATGTAATCGACACAACAAGGAGATTAAACAATGCAAATTAGCGTTGATGTGCACAACTACATGGAAACTCTTGTTGGCCACGTTTTGGCTGAAGATTCATACATTGAAAAATATGATAATGAACAGTTGGCTGATCTTGCCTGTTTAGCTCTTAGTCAATTGAGACCTGTTTATATCCGCTTCGACATCGATTTTTTATCCGCTTTACCAGAGAAAGATCTAGTAAAATTAAAAGAGAGTGCATTAACGGCTGTCATAGCTGCTGAAAGTATGGTTGTAAACGACCGTCGTAAAAACAGAGACGTTGATGTTCCCGTAATCTTCACTCATTCAAATCCAGATGATGATGTGGAATTGGAATGGTTTGAAAAGCCATTGCTTAACTATAAAACAGAATAATAAAGGAGAGGGTTGTGGGACTTTTTTCGCGGCTTTTTGGCGGTAGTAAGAAACCTGAAGCTATAGAGCAGGTTGAAGCAGTAGAGTACAAAGGATTTTTGATTTACCAGGAGTCTTTAGCCGAGTCGGGCCAATATAGAATCGCAGGACGAATTACAAAAGAAATCAGTGGTGAACTTAAGTCTCACCGTTTTATCCGTTCAGATGTGATAGCAAACAAAAATGATGCGAATGAGTTGATGCTTAAGAAAGCTCAAATGTTCATCGATCAAATGGGTGAGAACATCTTTTAACGGCGACTTACCGTTAGATTGATGATAATCACCTTATTTTAAGCCGTAAGCGTTTATGCTATGGCTTTTTTTATGTACAAAGTTCGACTTTATCCAGTTGTTTTTAAAGTGATATTTTCTGGAGTGGTTTGACCTCTGTGTAGTGTTTAAAATGTTGTTTTTTTCCTTAACAACAGAGACAATCACCGATTACTTAAGGTTATATGTAATGAAATTTTGTATTTTTATTACAAAACACTTGAAGTTAACGCTGTCGTTAGATAAAAACAGAATATTCATTGTGCCAATAGTAGGGAATAACTATGCAAATTGGTGTGCCAAGAGAGAGACTTGCGGGTGAAACGCGAGTAGCTGCAACACCGAAAACGGTTGAGCAGCTTTTAAAACTGGGATTTGAAGTCACAGTTGAAACAAAGGCTGGTTTATTAGCTAGCTTTGACGATGCTGCTTTTGAAGCTGCTGGGGCGACAATTGCTTCAGTTGAAGAAGTTTGGAAATCTGAACTTATTCTTAAAGTAAATGCACCGCAACTTAATGAATCAACTGGTGTTGATGAAATTGAATTAATGCAGGATGGTGCGAGTTTAGTCAGCTTCGTGTGGCCAGCTCAAAATCCGGAATTGATGGAAAAGCTATCAAGCAAAAACATCAACGTAATGGCGATGGATGCAGTTCCTCGTATCTCAAGGGCTCAGGCTTTAGATGCGCTGAGTTCTATGGCAAACATTGCGGGTTATCGTGCTGTTGTGGAAGCTGCGCATGAATTTGGTCGTTTCTTCACAGGTCAAATCACAGCTGCAGGTAAAGTTCCGCCAGCTAAAGTCTTAGTTGCTGGTGCTGGTGTTGCGGGTTTAGCAGCCATCGGTGCCGCAGGTAGTCTTGGCGCCATTGTTCGTGCATTTGATGTTCGTCCAGAAGTAAAAGAGCAAGTTCAATCAATGGGTGCTGAATTCTTGGAAGTTGATTTCCAAGAAGATACAGGTGCTGGCGATGGTTATGCAAAAGAGATGTCTGAAGCTTTTAATAAGAAAGCAGAAGAACTCTATGCAGACCAAGCTAAAGACGTTGATATCATTATTACAACCGCACTTATCCCGGGACGCCCAGCGCCAAAACTGATTACCAAAGAGATGGTAGACAGTATGAAAGCGGGTAGTGTCATCGTCGATTTGGCGGCTGCAAATGGTGGTAACTGTGAATATACGGTAGCAGACCAAGTCATCACAACGGAAAACGGTGTGAAGATTGTTGGTTATACCGATATGGTTGGTCGCCTACCGACTCAATCTTCTCAGCTATACGGCACTAACTTAGTTAACCTTCTTAAACTTCTATGCAAAGAAAAAGACGGCACAGTTAACATCGATTTTGATGATGTGGTACTACGTGGTGTTACTGTTGTTAAAGAAGGTGAAGTTACTTGGCCTGCGCCACCTATCCAGGTTTCTGCTCAGCCTCAAGCTAAGCAAAAAGAACCAGTAGTAGAAGCAAAAGTTGAAGAACCAACATCTCCTGTGAAGAAAATCGCAGCACTTGCCATCGGTATTGGCGCGTTCGGTTGGATTGCATCTGTCGCTCCTGCTGCATTCCTTGCTCACTTCACTGTATTCGTTTTGGCTTGTGTTGTCGGTTATTACGTGGTTTGGAATGTTTCTCATTCATTACATACACCGCTAATGTCTGTAACCAATGCTATTTCTGGCATTATCGTTGTTGGTGCATTGCTACAAATAGGTCAAGGAAGTGGCGTTGTAACTTTCCTTTCGTTCATTGCAGTGTTGATTGCAAGCATCAATATTTTCGGTGGCTTTACTGTCACGAAACGTATGCTTGAAATGTTCCGTAAAAAATAAGGAGTAACAGATGTCTGCAGGATTAGTACAAGCAGCTTACATTGTTGCTGCAGTTCTTTTTATCATGAGTCTTGCTGGTCTATCAAAGCAGGAATCAGCTCGCGCGGGTAACTACTACGGTATTACCGGTATGGCTATTGCCTTAATAGCAACGATCTTTAGCCCTGATTCATCAGGTATTGCTTGGATCCTTGTTGCTATGGTTATCGGTGGTGGTATTGGTATCCACTATGCTAAGAAAGTAGAAATGACAGAAATGCCAGAGTTAGTGGCAATTCTTCATAGCTTTGTTGGTATGGCGGCGGTACTGGTTGCTTATAACAGCTATATCGATCATGGCGAACTAACTGGTGCGATGTTAAACATTCACTTAGTTGAAGTCTTCCTTGGTGTATTTATTGGTGCCGTTACATTTACAGGTTCGATTGTCGCTTTCTGTAAATTACGCGGATTAATTTCATCATCTGCGCTAAACCTTCCACACAAACACAAGATGAATCTAGCCGCTGTCGTTGTTTCAACGCTGCTGATGATCCATTTTGTTAATGTTGAAGGCAGTATGTTTGCTCTTATTGTGATGACATTAATTGCATTCGTATTCGGTTACCACCTTGTTGCTTCAATCGGTGGTGCAGATATGCCAGTGGTTGTATCAATGCTTAACTCATACTCTGGTTGGGCAGCAGCAGCGGCAGGTTTCATGCTAGCAAATGACTTGTTGATCGTAACAGGTGCACTCGTTGGTTCTTCAGGTGCGATTCTTTCTTACATTATGTGTAAAGCAATGAACCGCTCATTCATCAGTGTTATTGCAGGTGGCTTTGGTCAAGAAGTGACGGTGAGCTCTGGTGATGAAGAACAAGGTGAGCATAGAGAAACATCGGCTGAAGATGTCGCGGATATGCTGAAAAACTCTAAGTCTGTCATTATCACTCCAGGGTATGGCATGGCTGTTGCTCAAGCGCAATATCCAGTTCATGAAATTACAGAGAAGTTACGTGCACAAGGTGTTAACGTTCGCTTTGGTATCCACCCTGTTGCTGGACGTTTACCAGGACATATGAACGTACTACTTGCTGAAGCAAAAGTGCCTTACGATATCGTATTGGAAATGGACGAGCTTAATGATGATTTCGGTGAAACAGATACCGTTCTTGTCATCGGTGCTAACGATACGGTTAACCCTGCGGCTATTGATGATCCAAACAGCCCAATCGCTGGTATGCCAGTGTTGGAAGTATGGAATGCAAAAGACGTTATCGTATTTAAACGTTCAATGAATACCGGTTATGCGGGCGTACAAAACCCATTGTTCTTCAAAGATAATACTCAAATGTTGTTTGGTGATGCGAAAGCTTCATGCCTGAGTATCTTAGAACACTTGTAATCTAAGTTTTTTAAGCATCAGTTTAAGAAATAGCAAAAGGCAGCCCATATTGAGGCTGCCTTTTTTTCTTCTGAGACTAATGAAACAATGTTAGTCAGAATTTAAAGTATATTCTGATAGTTAAGAATCAAGCCAGAGACTGAATTCATCTAAGGTTAAGCATAAGTCCAAATTCTTAAATGTTATACATGAGTCGGTTAGATAACATATATGATCTTGATGCTCATCGTGAAAGATTATTTTTCCAACCGTGTCATTGAACTCTTCTTCGTTTTCAATGTTATGCTTGTACCCTCGATTCTCTAGAACTAATTTAATGAAGCGTAATTGCTCTACATGACGTTCATTCCATATTTTTGCAGCTTCTTGTTTTCTGTTCATTTTATCCTCAAAAACATATGTGGTTCTCTGACTGATAAGACGACAATTTAATTATTGATACTGCATTCAGAGATTGGAGAGTATTGTATATCGATAAGAGAGAAAAATGAATTTGGACTCATAACAAGATTTATAAGATAATGACTTAAAATCATGACACTTAGAAGTTTAAAGCAACTAAATTGATAAAAAAAATCAGCTATTCATTACTACTATTATTAACGCTATTTTCTGCAAATGCGTTAGCAGATTCCCTGCCTGAAAGAATAGAAAACTTTGCTGATCAATTTGATTATGAGTCTGCTACTCAATTTTACGATATACGTGTATTACAGTCTGATTATCCGACAAAACTTCTAGCTCCTGAGTCAATGCTACCGCAAACCGCAAAGTACCCACTTAAAGATATCCAACAACTTTACCGGCTTGCCGAAACATGTAATGGAAAGCTGCCACTAAGTCCTTTAATTACTGAACCTTTAGTTTTTACTCGCTCTATGTGTAAAGGTACTCCTCTTTCTTCTCGTTGGTTTTCACGAAGCAATCTAATTCACCCTGGTGGCGGCACATACGCTGCCCGATATGTGCAAAATCATCCTGAGCAATTTGAGCCGTTACAGCAATACATGCATATTCAGGAGCGACCACAATCTATAGACAATGAACTGCTTACCCGTCTACAAGAAATGGATAGTGACGCAATCACATCGCTCATCTCTGGGGCCAGTATGTTTGTCGAAAATGATGAATTATGGCTAAGGAAAGGGGAGCTGTATTATTTGTTTAATAGCTCGATATGGAAAGAAAATGCTGAACTCTCAGGTCTGAATTACAAATTATCTTCTGAATCAACAACGTGTTTAGTTCAAAGGGGTAATTTGTGTTGGGATGTTAAAGATCATTCTGAAGTACTCCGTATCAGCATGATCGTATTGATCGTTGCCAATATATTTCTAGTGGTTGGATGGTCAATCTATCGTTGGAATGTCAAAAAAAATGAACTTAAAAGTCGGATGCTTGTTCTACAAATTCTGACACATGAATTGAGAACACCGATTGCTAGCTTATCGATGACAGTGGAAGGCTTTAGACGTGAGTTCGAAAAGCTACCGGAATCTGTTTACGGCGAATTTAGAAAATTATGTGAAGACACGCGAAGATTAAGGCAATTAGCTGAAGCAAGTAAGGATTATTTACAGTCCGATAACCAAACTCTTGCAAGTGAATGGATTCCCTCAGTTCAAGAGTGGCTAGAATATAAAGTAGAGGGGTTGCAAGCGCCTGTCACTCTCAGCTTTAATCAGGATATTGCAGCAAAAGTGAATATCTACTGGCTTGGTACATGCATTGATAATTTAATTCGCAATGCGGTGAAATATGGCGTAGCACCCATCACTCTCGAAGTGACAACAGATAACAGTCGCTTGGTTATTCGAGTTATTGACCAAGGGACATTAACGAATAAAGACTGGCGAAGGTTAAGAAAACCGTTCGAAAGTAAAAGTGGCCTAGGGTTAGGCCTAACAATTGTTGAATCTATGGTTGGACGAATGGGAGGGAAAATGACTCTCATTGGCCCGCCAACTACATTTATTTTGGAGATACCCTGTGAAACAGACATTGCTACTCGTTGAAGATGACAAAAATCTAGCGGATGGACTATTAGTAAGTTTAGAGCAAGCTGGGTATGAGTGTTTACATGCTGAATTAATTTCAGAAGTCGAACAGTACTGGGAAAAAGCGGATTTAGTTATCTTAGACAGACAACTTCCCGATGGCGATTCTGTTCAACACTTAGCGAATTGGAAAAAAACGAAAGATGTTCCCGTCATACTGTTAACGGCTTTAGTTACGGTTAAAGACAAAGTGTCAGGACTTGATGCAGGGGCTAACGACTATCTCACTAAACCATTCGCCGAGGCGGAGTTATTTGCACGTATCAGAGCACAACTTAGATTACCAGAATCTGAAGCGGTTGATGAAATGAAAGTCACCACTGAAAACTTGGTAATAGATAAAGCGACCAGAGAAGTTTTTTTCAATGATATCTCCGTTACATTAACTCGCACAGAGTTTGATCTTTTACTTTTCCTCGCTAGTAACCTTGGCAGAGTGTTTACTCGAGATGAGTTGCTTGATCATGTTTGGGGTTATAACCATTTCCCAACCACTAGAACCGTTGATACACATGTACTACAACTACGCCAAAAGTTACCAGGCTTAGAGATAGAAACATTGCGTGGTGTAGGATATAAAATGAAAGCATGATGATGTCGAAACTTGGATTGTCTCTTATTCTGATTTTTTCGCTAGCACCTAAAGTGGTGTTGGCGGAATACTGGTTTGATGAAAACACGCCATTGACTCATGCCCATCAGAATTTGTTGAATGACGACTTGAAATCGATGTTTACTTCATTGGTAGAGGTTTGGCAACAAAACAAATCATCGACCCTGAGTTCCCATTTAAATGGTCTACTTAACCAATCGCTTGAACGAGATTGTGGTAAATCATTAGCACAAAGTAATTTTCCAGACTGGATTACCTCTGTCATTATTCGCAATCAAACCATACAAAGCCCGGGTAGAGATTCATATCGAGCGGTGGTAGAAGTAATCTCACCGAATATCATCAAAACGATTAATTTAGAGCGCTGGGTTGACAAAAAAATATCAAAAGACAGTGATTTTTACAGTCAGTCGCGTGACAATGTCACATCCAAGCAGCACGCTTATATACAAAGGTACAATTTAGCTAACAGACTACCAGCAGGGCTATATCGCCTGAACATAGAAAATTCAGATGGCCAAGAGTGGAGTTCATGGGTGATTTTTACCAACTCGAAGCTAAAACAGCGAGTTCGATGGGCATCAAAAGACAAGTGGTCAGTTTCAAAAGACGCTCTACTTAACCCTTACTGTCCCTTACCAACACTTGAAACTGCGCTCTATGATGACGTCGATGGAAAATATGTTCAAATATGGGGCCAAAGCTACGAGACTGACTATCCTGACTCACTAGACACTGAAAGTTTCCCCCCAAATCGATATGTTCTTGCCGTCTCAATGAGACATCAGCGGTGGCAAGGTAATATTGTGATAGAGCAATCTCAGACTATCAGCAAAACTTATGATATATCTAGGAGCGAATAACTAAAGTTTTAAGCAGAAGTGCCGCTAATCCTAATAGGGAAATAACAAAAAATACTAATATGAAAAATTCGACTAAAATACTTATCAGTTCTATTACCCTTGCATCCGTCCCCGCTGTTGCAGCAAACTATTCAGTTGAGGCTCGTGGTGACGCAATGGGGGGAGTTGGTACCGTTTCAGCATCCTACTTGACCGCTCCATTCTACAACCCAGCATTAACAGCAATTTATAGACGTAATGATGATGCTGGTATGATACTTCCGAGTATCGGCATTTCCTATAATGATGAAAACAATCTAGTGGATCAGATAGATGGAATAGCTGACGGACTGGCTGCCATTCCACCTGATGCTGCCGCATTAGACGCGGCTCTAACTGCGATGGATGGGGATAGCGCTAAATTAGAACTTGGTGGTGTAGTTGCTTTTGGTATACCCAATAAATTTATAGCCGCTAATATTTTTGGTAAAGCGTATACTGAAACCTTTGTCACTCCAAGAATTGATACAGCAGCAGGTGACGGCGTCACTAAAGCAAATAATAGTATCGTTGAAGCAGTGAGCATTGGTGTGACGGAAGTGGGGATATCGCTTGCTAAGTACCAAACATTTTTAAATCAGCACCTTGCTTTTGGGATCTCCCCTAAATTACAACGTATTTATACATATTCATACGCGACCTCTTTTTCTGCTTATGATATTGGTGATGTTAGAGAAAATGAAACGGCTGAGACAGTATTTAATCTCGATGCCGGTGCACTATGGTTCTACGGACCTGTACGTATTGGCTTTGCAGCAAAAAATTTGATGGGTCGTGATATAGAGACCAAGAAATACCAACATACAGCAGGTTCCAAAACTTGGGACATCGGCTATGAGTACAGTATGCGACCTTTGTATACTATTGGGGCTGGGATTGTATCTGATTATTTCACAGTAAGTGTGGATTATGATCTCAATGAAGAGAAACGATTCAGTCAATTTGATGATAACACTCAAATGTTAAGGGCTGGTTTTGAAATTGACTTGATCCGCCAAGTACAAATTCGTGGTGGTTACATGACGAACTTAGCGAGAGATACTGAAGATACCATTACTGCTGGTTTAGGGATCTCTCCTCTAAATATATTTGAAATTGATGTTGCCGCCAGCTACACGAATGAAGATGCGATGGGTGCTTCAATAAATTTCCTTGCTACTTATTAATTGACCTTATATAGTCGGCTCCTGAATTTTAGGAGCCGATTATGTTTGACGACTTAACACTATCCCACCAAGAGCAGCAAGCCGCTGTAGAAGAAATCCAAAAGTTAATGCAACAAGGCGTGAGCACAGCAGAAGCAATTAAAATTATTGCTGAACAAATCCGTGCTGAAAAAGCCAACCAATAAAAGAGTAGGGTAGCATTACCCTCTTTTTCTCTCCCCCCTGATAGACCCACACTTACACTCATTTTCTATTCGTAGTTTCACTCAATTCCAGCAACAAAACCTCAAACACTCACTTTAGTGTTGATTTATGAGCTTATTTACCTAAAACAGCATAATCATCTGCATTGTTTAATCGTAACGCTAACCATCTTAAAGCTTGGCGTTATATCGTCGATCTCAGCAAAAACCATTTAAAACCAGCAGGTTGCAACGGAATTTTATTCCGAACAGTAATTAATGGCACCTTGGTGTGTAATTAAATTACGAAAACCAATGTAAGTAAAACAATTGAGATGTCTAACTAGTGATTTGTGCTGTTAGCCTTTTGTGGGAAAGGATTATCATAGGTAGTAGGGATTTATGCTTAAAAGGAATTACAGCGTCACTTCTTGGTGTGGGAGTATTACTCATATTTCAGACTGCGAGACACTGTAACTAAAGTGACACTGTCTCGTCTTGGTGGGCTATTTTGAATAACTGAGTGGGTGTTTCTGCTAGGATGATTTTTCAAAACCATTAGCAGCGTCTTCGATGAACATCAATAGCCATCATTCGTAGCTAAGTCATTCAAACGAGCAGCCGATTTAGATCGCCTCTCTAAAGAAGTCGAAGTGGTAACGGGGTTAATAGGTAAGAAAGCTTGGGTTCGAATTAATGAACACCCAAATCCTCAGACTTAAATCTTTCTCACATGGCCAGTGAAGACGTTCAAGAATTTGTTCGCTTAACTTTATAAGGCACTTATCTGAACCATCTACTAGAAAGCTGAATTGATTTTATCTTTTCAGCGTCAATTAAGCTTAGCTGCCATGAGCTGAGGGATATTTGATGTGGTTGCCAGCCATCAGTACAAAAAAGTCTTCGCCAGCTTAAAGCTATTAAAAGAAATGCTGCTCATGAGTGAGTCCAACAATAACTGTGTACAGATGCTCGGTTATCGAGATGATACAGACCAAGTTCAATGTATGGTGTTGAATGTTGTTGGCTTCCAAGAAGTAAATGAACTTGCTGATGAGAGATTCTTGGTTGGTGACTAATTTATGTCAGTTACAGACGTTGACCATAACGTAAAAATCCATAGACATATGAGACACACCAGCAAGCGATGGAGCATGCACGTAAGACCTTGTTCAGAATCTCGGTATGTGCCCAGAAAGCCCCTTAAAATCGATTAGCCTTAGTGCGTATTATGCGCCCTTATGGTAAATCAAGTTGCATACGCACTTTTTATAATATCTTTCTCATTTGAGAGAGTTATCAATGAAGTACCACGAAATGACTAAAAATTATATTTTTCGTGAATTGGTTTGTGGAATGAGTGTAGAAAAGACCGCTGAACTATGTTTTAAAAGTGTGAGGACGGTCAAGTTATGGGATGCAGGAAAACCGATACCGCCAGAGTGTAAACGTTTAATGAGGTTTTATTGCAATAGAGAACTAGGAATTGAACACGGGTGGGAAGGCTTTTTAATGGTTGGTGACAAGTTAGCGTTACCAACGGGTAGACCAGTTAGCCCTCAAGAGATATTGACAGGAATTGCTCTTATTGAGATAGGGTGCGTTACAGATTTGAATATGACATCAAAGCTGTTGAAGTACGCAAGGGTACTAAAAAAAATAATGGATTAACGGTGAATTATAATTCTACTCGTCAATAATATAGCCTCAAAAGAGGCTATATATAATTAATAAAGCACTAGTAATAGTTTTATATATCCGAAACAAACCACAATGCACTTAGACCAAAAAAATAAATTTGTGGGCCAATTAATAAAAGGTGAAACTGTAAAGTCATCATTTTCACTAACTGACAGTTCTTTATAACGATTAAAGACACCCCATGCAGCACTTGAATAAATATATTGAAGTAAATCAGTTCCTAAGCCCGTAACAAACAGGGAAAGAGGCAACATTAACTCTGATGGTATGGTTAGTGATCCTTGAGATTTTTGTACAAATATCCAAACAACAGCAATTCCAGCCATAGCTAACTGGCGTGTAACAGTGGAAAGTGAAGCAGTTGATATATAGTAATTATCTCTAGTATCTTCTAGCTTCATTGAGGTCTCCTTGGCCCACCGCTATTTGTACCTGTGCCTCGTCTTTCTTTTTGATTAGGGGTTGGTGGTATATCTTTCTTTTTGTTTGAGCTCATTATTTAACCTTTATAATTAAATTCGTTCTTTACTAATCAAGTTCCAGTAGTGAGCACCGAGAACTGTCAATCTGCAACCTTTAGAGTTTAAGGCTGCATAATACATATGCTCTTCACCATCGGGTATTACCAAGTTGACTTTGGCCAGTTTTTGCAACACAGCAAAAGTTTTTACGTTTTCCTCAATAGGATCAGGACTGGTCGGCTCGTAACTTGGATCTAAATTACGAATACTTCCAGCACTCTCAAATATCTCAGTAAGTTGTTTTAAATTATCTAATGAGATAGGTGGTTGAGCTTGTCGTAAAGAAGTAAAACGTTTTACATTCGTTTTAAAAATTGGCCGTTGATCCCACGGGCCAAGAGATTGATCAATGTGAGCATAAATACTGCCTGGAGTAATATCCCCCACTAAGTTAGCTGCACTGCCACTTAAAGCGTCGACAAACAACGCTGTAAAAACACCTTGGCCATTTTCTTCATCAGCGTACTGCGTTGAACTTGATGCTGTCAATATTGTTATACCTTCAACTAATGAAGACATATCTGATGACGCATCTACTGCACCTGCGACGCCAGAAAAGCAACTATCTAAAACTATAATTTTATTCTTAGCAGGTGATTTATTAGCAATTGTCAGTAGTTCAGATAGAGGGAATCCATCATCAAACTCAGAGCATTCGGAGGTGACTAAATATCCACCAGTACTTTCTATATGTCCATGACCTGCAAAGTAAAATAGTGCAATATCACTATCATTCTCAAATAATTCTATCACATTACTTTTCAAATCTTTGCGAAGTAGTTTAGATGTATCACCCGTAGAAGTGAGTAGTTTTGCTGAAAAGTTAATTGAGCCATTACCATGTCGTTCAAGTATTGTTTTTACAGCATAAGCATCATTTACACAGCCATGTAAATTAGTGCAATTCTCATAAAAATCAATACCAACAACAAGAGCCTTTTTCATTAACTGAGTTCCTTAATAGCAGAGACTATAGATGAACCTTGCCATTTTACGACTTTGTTGGCTGCATTTTTGACAATTGTTGATGTTTTTTCAGCGGCCCAAGGTTCAATTGCGATTATGGGCTTACCATATTTTTTAGCGATTTCAATTTCTATTTTAATCCACTTACTATAAGTAGAATAAACACCAGCTAATATTAGTACACAGCTTGTACCTTTAATTTTTGCATCAATAGCAGCTCTAAGTTTGCTATCAGTCCCACAAGAATGAATTGGATCATCCATAGGCACTGAATGATTATAATATGATAGCCCTTGGCCATCGATTAGTGATGTTACTTTCTTGTACGAATCTGAATAGGCCCATGAGTGGCTAATAAATAGACGATATGTGTTGCTCATTGAATTTCTCCTTGAATTAAAGGTATTCCATGTATATTTACACGGTAGAATTTTTACGAATGACATTATAAATTACCATTAACTAACTTTGATTTAATAAAATTAACTAATTAGAAAAGCATAGTGATTCAGGCCAAATGAAATAAGAACCAAAACGTTTACTATATTTTTGCTCACCACCTATAGACTTTCCTTGTTCCGTTAAACTGTACTTTCCATCTTTACTGCACGTAAGATACCCAATCGATGTACATCTATCTAAGAACTCGTTTGTTTTAAGTTTGAGTTTAATAGCTAGCTTTGAAGAGGTGAGTTTAGCTACTTGGTCTTGTTGGTTTTCATTATCATTGTCTTCAAAACGGTTTGACTCAACTTTTTCTAATGAAATACGGACTTCATCACTTATGCGAATAATTCTTTGAGCTTCATCATAAGTATCTCTGTAGATTTCAGAATCTTCATTGCGATCAACAAATATTCCCATTTCGTTATTGTTTACTTGACTGAACTCATAAAGATTCAAACTGGTAATGATGCAAGATTCTTCATTGATATAACATTTTGCGTGTAAATTTTTACAGAAACTTGTGCGAACGAAAGATAACTCCTTTAGCCAGTTTATCTCTTCAGGTTGAAGCTCACTTTTGCCATAAACAATCCTGATATCTATCTTCATACGATCTTTATCTTCAAGTAATTCTTTGATTCGATCGTTTAGCTTTAGAAAGGGACTTATCAAAATAAGCCTTTCTGAAGCATTTTTTATAAGCTCTTCGAGATAGTAGTTTGTTGCACTGGTATTTAAAAACTTAGCCATTAAACATCCCTTGAAAATGTTAATTCGTATATTTTTCGTCAACTTACTAGTTAACCATGTATCAGTACAGGTTATTGCATATCTAGATCAAATAGAATGGCTTATGAATCACGATTATTTAAAAAATCGGTGAAAACTGAAATTTCGGTGGATAGTACCCCCGTAATACATGACGGGGGTTGAAGAGCCGCACACATCGTCGTCGTTCGGCTCAGTCTTCGCTCCCTCCTTCTCTTTTGTGCGCTATACATCAATCTGCAAGGCGATAAGCTTCATTTGATCTTGTTTGATCGTCTTATTAAAAGCTGGTCTGGCAGGAAGGAGGCAGTTTATCGAGCGCGGTATGTCATTTTAAATGACATACCGCAGTGGACGCGATGAGGGGAGCTAGGCCAATCACACTATGACAGTGTATTTGGTGTGCAGTAGCTTTTGCTGCTTGTCGGTGCTGGGCGAGTGGCGAGTCTAGTCCCTGCGGGGCTAAGAGCGTAAACCATCTAAAGCATTTAAGTAAGTTGAAACCTTCCGTTCCAACTTAGCTAAATCACTTCTAAGCTTAATTGCCTGTTCGCGTTCTGCTTGGTACAAGGCGTGATACTTCAATGCAGTATAGCCACCCTCGATAAGACAGCCAGACATAGTGTTCTTTTGAGTGAGTTGTTTTAGTTCTTCAAACATTTCAGCGTGAGCGTCAGAATCTCGAATGGTAATTGCCATCATTACACCTTTTAGCCTGGGAGAAATTAGACCTTAATGATAGCATTCGTTCTAGCCTGGATAAACCTCGATGCTTTGAATTGATTGCAAAGCAGAGTGAGTACCGGCGCACTTTTCCTTTTAAATGCCATCATTACAATAATTTTATGTTTGCCTTTTTGGGCTTCTCTTTCTTAGCAATGGATTCTCTAGGGCTGCATGAAATGATCCTTTGTTTGCCTTTCCTCGTAAGCTGAATTAAACAATCATCAATCATTCTTGTCTGCACGTTATTGAACGCGAGAAACCTATCATTGACTGAATAAATCCCATCATCGGTTATGACATCGAACGTGAGAAATACATCCATTTTATTTCCACGTCTCCGAGTCGTGAACGACGTAAAATACGCTTTTTTTATGCCCTCGAAAGGAAGCACATCATAGTAAGTTACAACATCATGGATAGGCCGCCCATCGTTATCAGCCTGACCGCTAGACCTACCATGAGGTAGAACAGAAGAAACTTGATCACCTTTTTGACTAGTTTCATTAGGTTCAGTTTGAACGGGAGTCGTATATTGTGGCGAGTTCTGTTCCTGAACCGATTCAGAAGAACCAAAAGCCATACTGGATAATTCATAAGTTAAGTACCCCAAACACAGTATTAAAACAATAAAAATGGCGATCACTTTAGGAGAACGGAAAAGGGTATTCATTGCCCCCGCAGCTTTAGCAACGCCCGTTCCCGTTGATTTGTAGAGTAAGAACGAATCGAGCGGTATTTTTTGAGTCGTCGTATTTACATCTTTTGACTTTGGTATGACGGGCGTAGATACGGACTTGTCATGTTTCCAAATCAAAGGTTTTCTTTTTGTCCAAAAAAATTGGTCACGGCCTTTGTGAAAAAAGTTTTGTTCGCCACAGGCTTTTATTGCCGTATCAATTTGCTTCCAGTCTGGAGAGAGCAGTTCAATATCCCAGTTGTATTTCCGGTGACGCTGAAAGCCTTCGTTAAACGTATGAGGATAAATGATGCGCCCTTGTTCATCGTACTCAGCAATCCCTCTATCATCGGTTTCATTCTCTTGGAGTTGTTCCATATCCGCAGGAACGTAGCGAGAGTAAAAGAACGAAAGGTAAGATTCTGGAAGTAGGCCATCTTCACCTTTGTTTTTAGTAATGAAATCCTCGACGGGTTTATAAGTGACTTTCTTCATGTCAAAGCCGATATTCTTAGAGTAAATATCCTGACACTCATCGATGACTATCTGTGCTCCAATCGGACACCAACAGAAAAAGTGAGTCCACAAGTGAACGCCAGCTGCATCACGAGAGAAGACTCGGATCAGTTTTGAGGTAGTAGGGAAGGTAATGTTTAAGCGTTTTTCAATCACGCTCATCGGCTCCATACCCTCGATATTTGTCACGACAACCTTGCCCGCTTTCAAAGCAGAAAGAATAACGAAGTAGGCCGAGTAAGCGGATTTATAAGAGCCGTTTGCCCCCGTTCTAATTGTGATAGCCATTAACGGGTCATCCTCATCACAAAAGCCGTGGTGAAAAAGTTAGTGAAGATGGTTATCGCTTGAGGAATACCAAACAGATAAGCGTAGTAACGAATTTCAGGAGAAAGGCCATTAAAGACCGTTACGAGTAATTCATTAAAGCCAATCTCTTCTAACAGTATTTGTGCTGACCTGTAACTGATTTCAAGCCACCATATATACCCCGTGATTTTTGCTTTTAACATATAGAGCTGAATGTAAGATAGTAAGTTCTCGAACATGTAAGGAATTGCCGCAATGAAATCAATAACGGTTTGAAAACCATTACTTAAATAATTTAACGCTGTGTTTAACCATTCCATTAGTTTTTCCCCAACATACGAATACCACCAAGAACGGCAATAAGCATAATCACCGAATAGATTAATGATGCGTTATCAACAAGTGCAGGCAATACACCACTTTTCAGACTGGTTTCTTTGCCATTAAGCCAGAGATTTAAGGTGTGCTCTTTGTAAGTGCCATCATTGAGCATTGAAGTATCAAAGTTCATCAGCCTTTTAAATTCAGATATTTGAACATCAGCTTTAATATTTAACGCATCGATATCATCTTGAACATTTTGAAAGTCCTCAGAATTAACCAGATACTCAGCCGAAAAATCCAATAAGGGAGCAGGGTGAGCGCCAACAGAATCTAAACCAGTCCCTGCTAGAAGACTTTTGACCCCATCCATACCATCACTCAAATCACCAATTGACCCATTTAAACCTTCCAAACCAGAACCGATACCTTTACCAATCGCATCCCCTAATGAATCCCCAATACCATCATTGATTGCTTTACCAATAGACTGACCAAGAGCATCAGTATCGATAGTGGAAGAGCCTCCAGAAATGGTGGATAACCCTTCCTTAATATCAGTAAGTAAAGAGGTTTGAAGTTCAGACTCACCCAATGCCTTTTTACTCTCAGCACTCATAGCTTGAGATAAGGCTTCAATGGAATTGGTGATGGCCTGAGAGCCAGACTGGAATGCGTCTTCCAACCCCTCCAATAAACCAGTATTGTGAGCAGCGGAATTTTTAGCATCAATGGCCGCAAGGCGAGTTTCATTAAGTGGGGCAACCAATTTATCAACAGAAGTTTTAACAGCTTTAGCCGCGTTCTTAGCTCCATTGGCCGCTTTTTTAGCGTCATTGGCTTTTTTAGAAATAGATGAAAGATTATTATTAATGATATTGGATAATTTAAAATTTTCCTCACCATAAGACCGTGCTAATGCCACATCATTTTTCATCTTCCAAACGGAATTATCAATTTGCTGAACAGTACCTAAAGTCTGACCCGCCATAGATTCAGTATGAGAAGTATAATTACCAATGGCTTTCAATCTATCTAATACCTCAGCGTCAGGAGTACCAGTACCACCATTTAACATTTCATCTATTTTCTGTATTTGTTCTTTTAAAGCCTCATCACGCTCAAAAGAGTCAATCCCACGCTGATTACCATCCGTTCTTAACTTTTCAGTACGAGCAGCCACATTGCGCATCATGTTGCTATTACTTGCTTGTATAAGTGCAGGTAATTTTTTAACTAAACTTCGAATTTCATTTTTAAAATCAAAAACAGCTCGCTGAATTTTAGCGACATTCTCGTAATGTAATTCTGTCGTAGCATCAATTAATAATTTTTGGTGTACTCCATCTTATTCAAAGCTTTGTTTAAATTATCAACCGTCCTAAAAACATGTTCACAACTTTCAGCAGAGCATAAAACCTTAGCCTCTAACTCAACCTTATTTAACTCTAAAAGATACTCATATTTATCGGGGACACCATCACCATCAGTATCAAGAAACTCATCTTCCTCTTCGTCAGGAAAATTACCGCCAGCATAAACACCATCTTCTTTAGGGCAGGTTTGACCAACACTCACAAAAGAGCCTGAACACTTAGAATCACTAACGAAACACAAAGTAAGCAAATCAACATTGTAACGACAGCCAGAGTTACAGATATAAGGCGAATCCCCATACTCCTTAACCGACCATGATGTATTAGCCGTGGTTAAACCAGCCTCACAAATCAGAGATTCCTCAGCGAACGACGGCATAGAGATGAGAAAAGCCATCATTAAAAAGAGTGTGCATAAAAGATGATTAATCATAACTTTCATAAATACCGCCATAAAAAAAGCCCCCGTTAGGAGGCATTGATTCCCGTATATACGCCATATATAAAGGACATAGACATAACCACACCAAAAAGCATGGTTATGACTTGTGATACTAGGGCGACCATTAAGTACGCATCGCGCCCAAGATAGATTTAAGACCAAAGCCAATTGCACCCATAGCAATCAGACCCACAACAACTAAGCCGTAGTTAGTCTGTCCCGTAGACACAGCGCTATTAAGAGCCGTTGTTACAGCAGAAGGATCAGCAGCCGAAGCAGAAGCTGAAGCGATAGCACCAGAGACAACAGTACCTAAACCAATTAAACGTTTTTTCATAAGGATATTTCCTATTAAGTGTGTAGATAAAATGAGTTTTAGCCTTTGCCAAAACCTTTGAGTATTCGCCCTAGAACGTGTCCAGAAACGAATGAAAACAAAATCCACCCTGAGACAGTGGTATAAAGCTCAGAGTCGATAGTTAAAGCACTACCATCAACAAATGATTGATAGTTAGCTTGTTCGAGCAACACATAGGCACAACTTTCACCATCCACTGCATAGAGTGTGTTATCCGATGAGATACCAATGCATTGCATAATATTTACGCCTTGTTTGGAGCTTGTTTCATGGATTCCATGAAGTGTTTTTTAACTTCTGCATCAATCGGAATGATCTCAACAACGTGCGATTGCATTGGGTTATCAGGCATAGGCGCAGTGCGTAATTCATATTGCTGATAAGGAACGAAAGCGCGGTTGTTAATCACTTTCTCAGCGTAAACTTCTTCAATAGCCAAATGTTTAAAGCGGTTCTTTTCAAACTCTTCAATACTGTCAAAGTAACCCGCCGCTTTGATTTCCATGTTGTCGTTCGAAAAGTCTTTCAATGCGCGGCCAACGTAGATGGAAGCCGATGCATTGCCCGAGTTCTTGAAGATAGTGTGTTTAATGCCATGTACGAAAAAGGCAGTTGCTGTACTCATAGTGTGTTTCTCCGATTAAAAAGGGGCGTCGATTATGCCTAGATGCGCTTGAACCAATGATTTATGAACGTCTGGCATATCAATCGTTCTTGTCTTGTATTTGTCAGGCACTAAGTGACCAAACGCTTTTTCTAAGTCACCGTTATAAAAGTCGATAACTTCTGAAAGGGTTTTTCCGCATTGCTTTCTTGCCCACGCCACTTTCCCCATAATGTCCAAAATCGCTTTTTTCTTTATGGTGTCGTGACGTTTGGGTGGTGTCGGTTCGATAGAGGCCGCGAAGTCACAAAGACCCGCGAACGACGCTGATATGTCCGATAGAAAATCGACAGAGATTTTTTTAAGCTCCACTTCATTTCGATACCAAACCACATCAGGGTCAGTGATTTTTCTCTCAAACTTTTTGTTATAGATACGCCAGTAACGAGTGGAAGAACGGCTACCAATTAAAGTGGCTTCCTCATCCAGTGAACCACCATCGTTATATTTAACGTGAGGTGTCATTGAACCTTGGCGACGAGCGTCAGGCGAAGACTTAAAAGCTTTTTCATACCAACAGCGTTCAGCGTATTTAGCGTCGAAATTTCCTGTGAAATCATCCACAGCCAAATCGAGGCGGGATAGGGAAGGCACTACAAAAATCTCAGTCAGCAACCAATGAACACGAGCTGGCGTAGTCTTATTAAAAAGGTATTGGCAACCAGTACCATTAATTTGAATGTATATTGTGTCGTTGTTACCACCGATACCGACGAACCCGAGTTCATGCGTTCTAGTGATGTCAAAGATAGTCATTGAATCCTCGTAACCATGAAGACCACGACCACGCATAGGAGAAAGGAACATTCCAAACTCTTTTTGCATGAAGAGTTCAAAGCACACATTCATTCGAAAATAGAATTCTTGCTGATAGCGTTTTACGTATTCGTTTTGTTGGTCAGCCGTTAAACCTTTCGGTTGATGGAAGACAGGCATCATGTAAGGGACATAATCTTTATCTAGAGCACCATCCAAATAAGAAAGTGAACGTATCGGCATCGACCATGCTAAGTGGTCAATAAAAACAGGTGTCACAGTGTCACTTAATGCTTTGTGATCAACTTTGAATTGATGCTTATCGCGTGGCTTGTAAGGCTTAACCGCTCGAATGGATTTATCGAATTTATCAGCAGACATGAGCAAACACTCCAATTCGACAAAGTGAACGATAGTTATCGTCGGTGATTTCAATCAGTTCATAGCTGTTTGGAGCTTGAGACAGTTCAACGTGAGCGCGGAAGTCAGACATACACGCAAAGAAATGATGCCCCCATGAGAAATAGGCATTCACACCAACGTTAGGTTCGTTGTCGTAGTAAATTTCACCGTTCGCATAAGGGCTAGTCATGGTTATTGCTCCACAGCTTCAAGGAGAAAACGCTTATCAAACTCTTCGAGAAAAGTTTCAATATCTTCCTTTTCAGAAAATGTAACTTCACCATCAATGAGAGCTTCATCAATCAACGGACGAGCAGAAGGACTTTCAAGGTAAATGATTTTTAATTCTGAATATTCAGAAGCGGAGATTTCCGCATTAGGTAAAACGAAAGCAATAAAAACAAAGAGTACAACAGCACCAAAAATACCTAAAAAACCCATTTCATCCATAACAACCACCTTGAACAGTTGAGTGAATGACTATCTAAGCCAAGCTGAAAGCTTCAAGGGCGAAAAGCCCAGACCTAGATAATCAAATAGCAAATACCGATTGATGGGGATTCTAGTTGCCATTGATGGGGATTGTAAATAGCGAAAAATGGGGATTAAACAGCTACAATTAAGAAAAAAGAGGATTTGAAATGTATGCCAATCAGCTAATAGATGCCTATAAAAAGGCGCAAAACTACGTACAAGACAAACAAATTGCCCACGACTTGCACTTGTCACCGCAGAAGATGAGTAAAATTAGAAAAGGCGTTCGTCAACTTACTGATGAAGAAGCAATTTTTCTGGCAGAGAATTCAGGAATAGATCCAGAATTGGCATTGTTAGGATGTCACGCAGACCGCAATGAAAACCCAGCGATTAAGGGTATGTGGGAAAGCATAGCAAAAAAGTATAACGGTCTTGGATTGTCTGGAATTTCAATGGCTTGTGGGACATTGGTACTAAGTTTAGCAGCGTTTGAGGCCGAATCTTCTCCGCTATCTCGGTGCGTATTATATTTGTTATGTTAAATAGAATATTTAGCTAGCTAAACTAACTTCCTTCTACACCTATTTGAGTTATCACAACTCACCTTTCCATCTGGTGTTATGAACGGTTTCTTATTTAACAATAATGCTATTTACCATAAAATACCTAATAACTATATATCTTAATCTTCGATTTTGAATATAGCTATTAGGTTTCAACCATTAGCCACCGGCCAATTTGACTGTATGGCCTTTTTTCTCAAGGTGCGCTTTGATTTTGTCACGTGCGTCGCCTTGAATCTCAATCGTACCGTCTTTCACAGAACCGCCACAGCCACATACTTTCTTTAATTCTGCAGCTAAAATCTTTAACGGCGCATCGTCCAGATCCAAGCCTGAAATAATACAAACACCTTTGCCTTTACGACCTTTGGTTTGACGTTGTATACGTACAATGCCATCACCTTTAGGGCGCTCAGCTTTTGTTTCTTCCTGTTTGATACGACCAATATCAGTTGAATATACTAAACTCATGATTTTCTTTTATTTCCGTTGACCTGTTGTTTGTTGCTGTTGAGCTTTCTGCTTTGCAATCAGATAAGCTTCAATATGTTTTTGAATTGCGATTTTCGAGCCTTTGATTAGACGGTTATTGAACATACAGTACCAAGCATTCGCCTCGCCTGAATCGTTCTTCAGCAGATAACCATTGAAGTTTTCACTTTGACCTGGAGCAACAGCCTCTGAATGATTTTGCCCTATTGAAGCAAATTCCTTTGGGTCAATAATTGAAGCGGTGTCACACCACCAATCAACACTCTTTTTAACCGCCACTAAGCTGCCCGTTAGAACGTGGTTTTTAATCTTAACTTGCCACACGTTACTAGAGTTATTTGCAGACTGTATGTTGAAGCCTTTGTAATTTGTAATAGCCATTAAATTCAATCTTTTATAGTCATTATTAAAATAATAATAATTGCTAATTATGAGTTATCAAGTAATTAGTATAATTATATTCAATATTTGTCATGACGATCGATTTTATGTTACAGGGTAACTGGTAGTGGCAATTTGATGATAACACACTGTGCTTTGCACTTATTAGAGCGATTTCAAACAATGCATTTTACTTAAGCTATTCATGCTCGCCTCTTCTTGAAGCGAACATATTCTACGGCAGATTTAGTTGGCTAAACTGTTTCTAACGCATGATTCTAGGAAACTTTTAAATGTGTGCCCATTATGTTCAACCATCTTTGGGAACATTGATATCGGCGTCATTCCAGGAAATGTATTGACTTCATTTAGATAGATTTCATTATCTGAGGTTAAGAAAAAATCAATCCGTGACAAATGGCGCAATTTCATCTGTGTAAATACGCGTAGAGCACTTTGTTGAATCTCAGCTATTTGAGACTCTGATAAATTCGATGCTTCGATTTCAGTAACGGAGTGGCTATCTGAACTGTATTTTTCTTCGTAGGTATAGAACTCGCCATTTGGAGCGATAACTTCACCGGGCTTAGAAATATAAATTTTTCCATCCATCTCATAGGCGGCAACTTCAAGTTCACGTGGTGTGACAGACATTTCAATCAACACCTGCTCTGAATAATTAAATGCATTGCTGATTGCAGGAAGCAATTCGTCAATTTTAGTCACACTGTAACAACCAACAGATGATCCCTGTCTTGCTGCTTTTACAAAAACTTTGCCCCACTTTTCGAAAGCTAAAGTGGCTTTACGAAGGCTCTCATCATTATTTGCTGATAAGAAAAGATATGGCGTGTTTTTGATGCCTAATGCATCATACCAAAGCTTTGAGGTGATTTTATTAAAGCTATTGCTGCTTGCTTCAGGTCCGCAACCTAAGTATGGGATCCCAGACAATTCAAACATCGACTGGATGTCACCCGTTTCACCAGGGAAACCGTGGATACAAGGTACAATGAAATCTATTTTAGTCTTTGTACTTTCTGAGCATAATTCGCCAGTATGTAAATCTAAATGAACTCTGTCGCCACTCTTCTCTATCCAGCCGTCATCTGTTATTTCAACATGGGTAACATTGAAATCAGAAACGCTTTCTAACTCTTGTTGTAGATAGTTAGCTGAAACGAGTGAGACTTCATGCTCAGAAGAGCCTCCGCCACACAATAAAAGGATGTTTGTACTAGTCATGTAAATCTGTCCGAGATGTCACGTTATTCTATTGAGTCCATAATAATACTTAGCTCTTAAATTTACAGTGTTTTGTCCACAAATCACTGCAAGAGAAATCGTTTGGTTAACGACTAAGCATATTAGTTCTATTTGCATGGGATATTAAAAAAGGACCTGCCGGCCCTTTTTATGTGTCTCTGTTAATTCAACTTGTTTAGAGTTGGGAACTCAGAGTTTTTGATTGCGTCGATACTCTTAACGAAAGGCTTAAGCTGTTTGAATTCAGTTGGCAGCGACTGGATTGCTGTTTTAGCATCAAGTTTTGTCGCGTAGTCACCGTATAGTACGGTGTACCATTTTGTTCCATTAACAACTTTATAGTTTTCCCAAATTGGCTGATTACTTCTAGGCAACTTACTTGAAAACTGGTCCACTTTTGACTGACTTCCAACTGCAACCACTTGAATGGTATAACCAAACCTTGGATTCATCATTGCCTGCTTTTTCGTCGGAGGTGTGATGATCACAGACGCTTGCTGCTTAACTGGAGTTTGCTGAACAACGTTCATCTCGGCATTAGATGCTGGAGACATTTTGACCACGTTTTTATCCACATTTTCTTCAGTAACACTCATCGCAGGAACACCTTGAGATACCACAGGAGGCATCACTTCAGCAGTTTTATACTCTTCGCGGTAACTGTCTGAAGTTACGTCTGTTACATAGTTTTCAGAAACACATGCAGCTAAGAGCATTGATAAGCTAACAATCGCAATTTTTTTCATGGAATAATCTAAGCCTTAATGAGAAATTACTATAAATCATGCCGATAGCGGCCCATAGAATCAAGTTCACAGTGACATTATATACCATTACTGTGTGACGTATTACACAAACTCAGCGGATGATGTGCTGTTATTGATCACAGCCCTGCCAACTGCTGTCTTTTTGCTCTCTTGCATAGGCTAAGATTAGAACATTTCATCACATGGAGTTTGATATGAACAATCTCAATCAAATGCTAAAGCCAAAATCGGTTGCGGTCATCGGCGCTTCGCAAAAACCATTTAGAGCGGGCTCTATTGTGATGAAAAATCTACTGCAAGGTGGGTTTGAAGGCGCCATCATGCCCGTCTCTCCGAAATTTAAGTCGGTTTGTGGGGTTCTTGCTTATAAAGATATTCCATCCCTTCCTATCGTGCCTGATATTGCCATTTTGTGTACTCATGCCACACGTAACACTCAGTTATTCACCGAATTAGCGAATAAAAAAATTCCTGTTGTGATAGTACTTTCTTCGGATATGCACCTCATTGGCAGTAGTGGCCAAACAATAAGTGATGAGTGTTCAACTATTGCGAAGGAAAATAATATTCGACTGCTTGGTCCTAACAGTTTAGGGTTGATTCTTCCTTGGATAAATTTCAATTGTTCCTTTTCCCCTGTCACCGCTCTTAGAGGCAAAATCGCTTTTGTTTCCCAATCTGCGGCGGTATGCACAACCATTCTTGATTGGGCAAATGATAAGCAGATTGGTTTTTCTGCCTTTATCTCTATTGGTAATGGCGTTGATATCGATTTCGCCGAGCTTCTCGATAACTTAAGTGTTGATAGCCATACCGAGGCTATTTTGCTCTATGTCGATACAATTAAAGATGCACGAAGATTTATGTCAGCAGCTCGTGCTGCATCAAGGAATAAACGAATTCTAGTTCTCAAAGCGGGTACCACGAGTGCCGGTAAAATTGCAGCAAAAGCTCATACTGGTGGGGATGATACGTTAGACATCATTTATGACTCAGCGATTAGAAGAACAGGCATGCTACGAGTAAAGAATACTCATGAATTGTTTGCTGCAGTTGAAACCTTAACTCATGCCGTACCTTTACGTGGCGAACGTTTGGCGGTAATGACCAATGGTGGTGGCCCTGCCATTATGGCTGTTGATACCTTATTCAACCGAGGCGGAAAGTTAGCGACTTTAAATGAGCAAACAATATCAACGCTTGATGGTCTATTGCCATATAGCTGGTCCAAAAACAATCCAATAGACATGATGGGGGATGCGGATAAAACTCGCTATGTTAATACGTTAAATACTCTGCTCGATAGCGATGATATTGACGCGATTCTTATCATGCATAGCCCCTCTGCGGTTGCTCATTCAATGGAGACAGCGCAAGCCGTCATTGACGCAATTAAAGCTCATCCACGTCATAAACGATTCAATATATTGACTAATTGGACTGGCGAACAAACCGCTAAACCCGCAAGGCAGTTGTTCACTCAGGCCGGAATACCAACCTATAGAACCCCTGAAAGTTCCGTCGTGGCATTTATGCATTTAGTCGAATACCGACGAAACCAAAAGCAATTAATGGAAACCCCAACCACAGCGGAACATGTTGATTTGAGTAAAGTTGAACTAGCTCGTCGTTGGATCGGTGATCAATTGCTGCAGAGTAACGATTCTTTGGATACTCATCAGATCAGCCCCTTACTCAACCATTATGGCTTATCCACCCTGCCAACTTGGATTGCTTCAGATCCGATTGAATCTGTCCATATCGCAGAGAAAATCGGTTACCCTGTAGCGGTCAAACTGCGCTCTCCTGATATTGCACATAAATCAGATGTTCAAGGCGTGGTACTGAGTTTAAGAAACAGCACAGAAGTAGCAAATGCTGCACAAGCTATATTGGATCGTACTCAACTCTCCTATCCTACAGCCAATATACACGGCCTTCTTATCCAAGGGATGGCAAAATTAGCCGGCGGGCAAGAACTGAGGATTAAGGTTAAAACTGACCCCATTTTTGGCCCTGTCATCTTACTTGGACAAGGGGGATCAGAGTGGGACGAATCAATTGATGCTGCGGCTGCGCTTCCTCCTTTGAACATGACCCTGGCGCGTTATCTCATCGTCCGAGCGATCAAAGAAGGCAATATTCGTCTACAAAAATTACCTGAACCAATTAACATCGATGGGCTCTCAGAGTTCCTCGTTAGGATTTCTCAAATGATTGTGGATTGCCCTGAGATCCATCAACTGGACATACATCCACTATTAGCTAATGGGGATGAGTTTGTGATCCTGGATGCTGACTTGTCGTTGAAACCATATGTTGGTGATGCACAGCAACGTTTAGCCATTCGACCTTACCCTATTGAATCTGAAGAAATCATTTTAACTAAAGACGATCGACGTATTTTATTAAGGCCAATTCTGCCTGAAGACGAGCCCCTTCATGCCGATTTTATTAAAAATGTATCGAAAGAAGATCTGTATAAGCGATTTTTTAGTGATGTTGGCGAGTTCAACCACGAAGCTTTAGCAAACTTTACACAGATAGATTATGACCGTGAGATGGCATTTGTCGCTGTAGAAAACTTTTCAAGTGATCCAAAGATCATCGGCGTCTCTAGAGCCTTAATTAATCCAGATAATACTGATGCTGAATTTGCTATTTTGATCCGTTCAGATCTTAAAGGGATCGGTCTAGGTAAGTTATTAATGACAAAGATCATTACCTACTGTGAATCTAAAGGGACTGGCCAAATATCAGGAATGACGATGCCTACAAATAGAGGCATGTTGATGCTAGCTCAAAAACTAGGATTTGAGCTAGATGTACATTTTGAAGATGGGACGGCTGATATGGTTTTGGTGCTAAACAAGTGACCAATTTCTTTTAAGATATTGAATGCACCACGATTTAGCTTCACCAATATTACTGCGTTTCCATGCCAGAACTAGGTCGATCTTGCGAGTTTCACTACCCTCGATTTGTTTTAATTGACCATTTTCAATCAGTGGTTGTGCAACTTGAACCGGAAGAGTTCCGATGCCTAATCCTGTAATTAAAGCATCAAGTTTTGCTTGGAAATTGGTAACAGTCAACCGAGGTTGCTTCTCTAAAATATTCACACTGATTGCAGGTTGATCTCTTGCTGTATCGGCAATGGCGATCACTCGATATTTTTCTCGCGCAGCCTGATCAAACTCACCTTTGCGTTTGTGAATATAGTGATCAGTAGCTGCAACCCACATCATTTCCATTTTACCAATGTCTTCCGTTTTCATCTCTTGTGGGATAGTTGCAAGCCTAGGACAAATTAACAAGTCTGCACGATCAGTGACTAAAGACTCCCAGCATCCCGCTAAGATCTCTTCTTGTAAGCGAATGCGGGTCTTGCTGATTTTCCCTAGCTCATCAACCAATTTAAAGAAATTTGAAACAGGGATGATGCCGTCAAACGCAATAGTGATATCGAGCTCCCATCCGTTGGCCAAGATAGTCGCATCACTCACTAGCTTCTCAGTAGCCGATAAAATCTGACGACCTCTCTCTAAGATCAGGTTACCAGCATCGGTGAACGCCGCTTTATGACCAGAGCGATCGAAAATCATGATGTCTAAATCTTGTTCTAATTTCTGTATCTGGTAACTCAATGAGGATGGTGCTCTATCAAGCTCATTCGCTGCAGCCGCAAAACTGCCTCTGCGTTCAATCGCATCAAGTATGTGTAATGCTTCTAGTGTAATTGGACTTTGCATTGAGGCTCCCAGATAAATTAGAGATATGTAAGACAAAAATAAAAAAGCCAGCATAAGCTGACTTTTTTATTATTTCATTCTAAAAATGTAAATAAAAGAATAAGTTGAATGAAATTGTATTATTTATTCGCCATCTCTTTTTTTACCATTACAGCAGCTGCAATAATAAAAACGACGATTAAACCAAGTTCCATGACGATTCCCCAATCAAAAACAAAATTCATGATAAAAAATAAGATACTTAACAATTGTAACATTAATTGTGAAATATGATAGTTTTTAACCACCTTCTTCTCTATTTAGACGATTTGGATCAATAAAGGCACAATCATGTGCCTTTAGTTGTCTAGAAAAAATGAAATTAATCAGGGAAACCATCAGGGTTCTTAGACTGCCAATTCCAAGTATCTGCGGTCATTTGATCTAAAGTACGACTAGCATTCCAGTCTAACTCGGTTATCGCTTTGCTTGGATCTGCCCAACATTCTGCAATATCCCCAGCTCGCCTTTCGACAAGTTTATAAGGAACCTTCTTGCCTGACGCCTTTTCAAAAGCAGAGACCATATCCAATACACTAGAACCATTGCCAGTTCCAAGATTATAGATATGCAAATCAGGCTGATTTGCCTTTTTCTGCAGTGCCGCAATATGCCCGTCAGCAAGATCCATGACATGAATGTAATCACGAACCCCTGTGCCATCTTTCGTTGGGTAGTCTCCTCCGAAAATAGAGAGGAATTCACGACGGCCGACAGCAACTTGAGAAACAAATGGCATTAGGTTATTTGGAATGCCTTGCGGATCTTCGCCTAACTCACCTGATGGGTGCGAACCAACAGGATTAAAATAACGTAATAGCGTGATGCTCCAATCTGGGTTTACTTTCTGGAAGTCAGCCAAACACTCTTCAACCATCAGTTTGCTTCGACCGTATGGGTTAGTTGCACTGGTCGGGAAATCTTCGGTAATCGGCACTGATGCAGGATCACCATAAACGGTAGCCGATGAGCTGAAGATTATAGTCTTAACATCGGCTTCACGCATCGCGTCAACAAGGACTAGAGTTCCATTTACATTGTTGTCGTAGTATTCCAGTGGTTTTTGCACTGATTCGCCAACAGCCTTAAGGCCTGCAAAGTGGATTACGCCTTGTATCTCATTCTCTTTCAACACATCAATAAGCAGTGCTTTATCTCGAATATCGCCTTGAATAAATTTAGGACGAACGCCCGATACTTTCTCGATACGCTCTAGAACGCTCTGTTTGCTATTATAAAGGTTATCAAATATGACGGGGGTCATCCCAGCTTCTAGCATTTGGATACAGGTATGACTACCGATGTAACCCATTCCGCCTGTTACTAATATTTTCATTATTAAATACCAACTGTCTATTTGCGATTAGTGTACCTAACTCTCTCAGATATTTACACTATCTCAGCTTTACAGTTTTTAAATGTGGCATTTTTCTTAAATATGAGCGATCACTTTAATTGGTTGTTTTGTTAATAAAAATGAAGGGGATCACAGACAACAAAATCCAAATAGAGCAACGTGAATCAACTGTAAAAATGCGAGTGTTAATCTCCTTGAATAGACCAAAGATAACGTTAAATTGTGACATGGGTGAAAGCTTCGGACATTGGACAATGGGGGCTGATGAACAAATCATGCCTTGGGTTGATATGGCCAATATTGCTTGTGGATTTCATGCTTCAGATCCCCAAGTAATGGCAAAAACCATAGCATTAGCAAAACACTACCACGTTGATGTTGGTGCTCATCCCGCTTACTACGATTTGCAAGGGTTTGGCCGACGTTCCATCCCCCACACGTGCGCGCAAATTACCGAATTGGTGGCTTATCAAGTGGGCGCGTTACTCGGTATCGCAAAGCTTAAAAGTGCGAAGATAAAATACGTAAAACCCCATGGCGCTCTTTATAACGATATGATCGCAGACAAGGCGATATTTGAAGCGATTGTAGAAGCCGTTTCTCTTTTTGGTTTACCCCTTATGACGCTTGCGACACCAAACAATCAAATTTATCTCGATATTGCAGATAAATACGATGTTCCACTGCTTTTCGAAGCTTTCGCGGATCGCGCATATCAAACGAACGGCTCACTTGTACCAAGAAATCAAACAGGTGCGGTTTATCATAATGCGGATGATATTTTTAACCAAGCGATGCAGTTATCCAATTACGGTAGCGTAACCACATTGAGTGGCGAAACATTACAATTAGAAGTAGATACGCTCTGTGTGCATGGAGATAATCCCACGTCCATTGCACTGATTCAAAGATTAAGCCAAGCACTCACACAAACGTAAGGAGGAGTGATTTGCGACCTGATTCCTATACCATCAACCCCGTTGCTGAATGCAGTGTTATGCTGCGATTTGAATTACCCATAACGGCCCAATCACTCGCGCTGGTTGGTTACACCGCGAATTTAATTCGTTATCAGTTTCAAACGTCGATAATGAACGTTACCCCATCGTACTGTTCCATTTTAGTTGATTATCTACCTTACCGAATTTCAGAATCTCAAATCATCGCTCAGTTACACGAGTTGATGTTAAACACAGATGAACATCAACCCTCAAAACTTAGCCCCAAAACCATCACCCTTCCGACCTACTATTCGCATAGAGTTGGCCCTGACATCAGCCGATACGAAAGTATTGGAATCACTCTTGAAACTCTGATTGACCTACATACCTCTGATGTATATTCGGTTAGCGCCATAGGCTTCGCTCCTAGCTTTGCTTTTTTGTCTGGGTTAAATGAGAAATTAAAGCTACCAAGGTTAGAAACGCCACGCGTGTATGTTCAAAAAGGCAGTGTTGGTATTGCTGATAGGCAGACCGCGGTGTATCCAAATCATTCTCCTGGTGGATGGAATATCATTGGCAATTGCCCACTTGAATTATACCGCCCAGACTCAGCTGAAATTTGCCCATTTAATATCGGTGATAGCGTTAAATTTGAATCCATTGATGAATCGACATTCTTATCATTAGGCGGTGTGATTAAAGAGGCTGACAAACAATGAACACGATAAAAATCAATAAACCAGGCCAGCTTAGCTTAATTCAAGACTTCGGGCGCTTTGGCCTATCACAACACGGCATCACACAAGGTGGCCCTGTTGATGACTATGCGTATAGCTGGGCAAATTATTTATTGGGAAATACTGTCAATTTAGCCACCCTAGAAATTACTCTCGGTCAGGCTGAATTTCAAGTTCAAAATGACTGCCTTCTTGCTATTTGTGGTGGTGATCTCCAAGCAAAGCTTGATGGAGTGGCGATTGATAATTGGAGTAGTTTTGCGGCTTACAAAGGACAAATGCTCACTTTTGGGCTTCCATTCAATGGACTGAGAAGTTATCTGGCCATCAAAGGAGGATTCATTACCCCAGCTCAATTAGGCAGTTGCTCTACCGTTGTGAGAGATAAACTCGGAGGTGTCCATTCTGATGGTTTGCCCCTTAGCTCTGACGATGAATTGCATTTTCATCTTCATGAAGTCAAAAATTTTAAGCCCGTTAGCCTCACATTTCGATTCAAACCAGACTACAACTTACCCTTAAATTTACGAGTCATTGAAGGTTACCAATGTGATGACTTTTCGGCTGAAGCGAAGCATAGTTTTTATTCGAATAAGTTTACGGTGGATCAAAACTCAGATCGCATGGGTTATCGATTATCTGGAACGATGATATCTACACCTTACAATGGAATACTATCAGAAGGGATCGCTCTCGGGGCGGTTCAAGTTCCAAGCGATGGACAGCCAATAATCTTACTTAATGATAGACAAACGATTGGTGGCTACCCGAAACTAGGCTGTGTCGCAAGAATTGACTTACCCCGACTGGCACAAGCGAAACCGGGACAACAAGTTCAATTTACTCGTGGTGATCGGCTTGGATTACAGGATGTATGGTGTCAGTGGGCAAATTTCTTTGGATACTAAGAAACAATGAAACGAATGGGTCACTACCATTAGCACTCTTGAAAGAGTTTCAAGTTAAGATAATGGATAGAAAGGCAAATGGCTTACTATCCATTTGATTATATTTAACTATTTTGGGATTGAACCCCTGATATTTTCGCTAAAGATTGTGGGTAATGACGTTCCTTTGCAAGTTGCAGAGCCCTCTCTTCAACCTCATGGCGAGATAAATCACAAGTGACAGGGTAACTGGATAATGAAGTTTCATCGCCTTCAAATCCTAATGAATCAAACCAGAATGTCGAAATTTTACGTGCTGCTTCAAGTGCTGAAGACGCTTTTACGACCTCGATTCTGGCATACCTTTCACCTTCAAACGAAACGTCCGCCGCACGTAAACTCGGATCACTTCCTGGAATTTGTTGAGCTCCGAATAACGGTTTGCCAGCTACCGTTGAGCTCATATATGAAGGTATAAACTGACTCATATGCTCTATCGCACTTGTAGAGCGCTGATGAATAACCTCGTTAGACCAACCGGAATTGATCTTTTTAAGTAAACGCTTTGGTAGTTGAGGTTGAGATGATGATGAGTCGGAGGTCACAAGCCCATCCTCAAACAGAGTGATCCCTTCTGTCATACCATGCAATTGGAAATACCCATCAGCATAAGGTGTTAATTGGGCCATGCCCTGTGGTGTACCTCTTGGCCCGTGGAATATAACCTCTGGCCATTCATCACTGCAATCTGGCCAATGAGTTACGTAGGCTGCTTTGAATTCAACTAACCGATCTCTTTGCTTTCCTAAATAGTCGTCAATTTTTCCAGTTTCAAAACCGCTCGCATTGATCAGAAAATCCGCTTCAAAAGTAGAAGTGTGACCAGATACTTGCTCATAAGAGAGCGTCCAATGGTCTTGGTTCCATTGAGCGTTAGTCAGCGACGTTCCTGTCATCACAGTGCAATTAGGGTTTCTTTCTAGTGCAATGTTTGCTGTTGCTGATAGACGAAATACACTCATTCCAAACTCTTGAACCGCGACAACTGGATACTTTAGAGCGCTTAAATCTGTATATTGAGCGAAAGGAATGACCCAGTCATCGATCGATCGGGGCTGTTTAGGTTGGGTTTTTAGGGCTAATTCCTGCAAATCCGACAATGAGTAAAGCTTATAATAATCTTTCGGATCACCAAGTACCTGATTATCAATACTCTCCTCGACGAGTGATTGGTACGCATTTGCAACACTTTTCAAACGTGGCAGGAGTTCATTAGGGTCGCCACCGTCAGAATGAGGAACTGCAATGACGGTTGGTCGAATATTCAGCGAATGTGGGTAAAGACGAACCGTTTCAATTGATTGACGAAGTAACTCAAGACACTGCTGTTCAGATATCTCACGATACAAATTACCACCCGCATGTAAGTGACATATTGGTGGGCCATTCACTAAGCTTGGGCCTTTCTCTAGTAAAGTGACATCTAATCCCATCTCAGACAAATGGATTGCTGCTGTAGAGCCGGCAATTCCACCGCCAATGATTGCAATTTTACGCTTAGGGTGAATCTTAGTATTCAATATCATGAGCTTAACTATATGATTTATAGGCTGTGGTCAGTAAAAATCAACCAGATTATGAGCAGTGCGTATTCTACTGAGTAAACGAGAAGAATAAAAACACATTTTGATTAAGGGATTAGTTTCTCATTATTATTTACTAGAACAAAAATACTAAAATTTCTTCTTGACTCATTTATCCAGCCTAATTAATTCAGTCCATAAATGAAAGCAAATTGAGTGTAACTCTTGTAGATTGAGGCTTAGCGAGGATTGATAGATTTACAAATTCAAGTTATCCCAAATGTTATCCACCGTTTTTGTGGATAACTGGGATAACTTATTCATTAATGTTAGCTGATCCCTTTATTTACGGGGGTTAACAAGCGCTTAATAAGAGAATTAACCACCACAGCAAGGGTAATAAAAGTGATAACTGGTAAAACTATCCACAATAATGGATGAAATTTAGGTGTCAGCTCAAATCCATAATTCATTAAACTAGCCACACTCAACTCAGCCCCCAAACTGGCAACGAGACCTGCAACGAGCGCCATCAAACCATATTCACTCCAAATAGTTTGAGTGATACGTTTCTTACTCGCTCCTAAGGTTCTATACAAGCGGATTTCCTGCTGTCTTTGAGACAAGCTCAGCCTTAATAAAGTAAATATTAACAATAGGCCTGCAATCACCCCTAAACCAGCAAGCACGGTAATGGACCAGATGATTTGAGTAAGAAGCGACTGTATCTTTTCTCCCATCATTCTTATATCCATAAGGCTCACGGTTGGATGCTCTCTAGATAGTTGCTGTAACAGAGCCTGATCACTCTCTTCTGCTTGAAAACTGACTAACCAAGTTGATGGAATAGATTGCAGAAGATCTGGAGTGAAAATGAAATAGAAATTCGGCTTCATCACTCGCCACTCAACCGCACGAATAGAGTTAACTGTCGCGATAACCGTCTGACTATTTATGACGAAAGTAAGCTCGTCACCGAGCTGTATGCCTAAATCTTCAGCCACTTCAGACTCGACAGAAACACCTTTAGTTGACGTCCACTCTCCTGCAATCACGTCGTTATAAACAGGTAATTGATCTCCCCAAGTAAAGTTCAATTCTCGGCTGAGAACATCCGTCTCTTCTTCGTTTTCATTTTGGCTTTTCGCTGGTTTTGCATTAACTTCTGAAAGTCTGCCCCGAATGATGGGAAAGGCTTGAGAGCGATCAATATGTTGCTCATCAAGTGCCGCAAGATAAGCCTCTTTCTCATATGGCGCAATGTTTAGGGCGAAGACATTCGGCGCATCTGCAGGTAATGTCTGTTGCCAATCGGCAAGTAGATCCGTTCGAACCAACCAAATTACTGACAAAAGCATAAGTGACAGCGCAAGTGCTCCAAACTGAAGTCCACTGGCGGTTGAAGAGCGGTTGATGCGGCTTAACGCTAACTTCATTGATGTCGATAACGGTAATTTCACCATCGTCTTTGTTATTCCGATGCTAAGCAGCGCAAGGACGATAAACAATACAAAGATGCCACCAATAACAATCCAAACCAGAGAATTGGAGCCATAAGCAAAGATCATAGGGACAACCGGAACCAGTAACAACAACCAGTGCTTATAATCTGTTGTGGCTTGATTATCAGGTTGCATAACATTCATTGCGGAAGTATTAAGCAAGCCGAGAAGCGGAATACCAAGAGCAGGCACGCCAATCGCAACACTTGCTAACACTGAGATCAATCCTGGTTGGTAGCCATACTCTGGAAGTGGTGTCGGCAGTAGATCAGAGAGTGGGATCCTAAGAAGCATTTCAAGGCCAACACCAATCGCTAATCCTAAAACAACGCCAATCACTAATAACAGAATAACTTGGATAATGAGCCAACGAGCGATCCACCCTTGACTTGCCCCAATGCTTTTTAACATCGCAATTGTTTGTCTACGACTGGCAACGTAATGCTGACAAGTTAGTACCAGCGTTGTCGCGGCCATGATAATCACAATCGCAACCGTTAATGATAAATACTGCTTTGTTCTATTAAATACTTCGTTAGTTCGGCTTGTTGTATTTTGGTCACGCCATCGATCACTGGGCGTCAATTCAATACTCTCTTGAATTCGCAAAATAGCATCACTGTCACCCGCTAGAAATAGTCGGTGTTGAACCCGGCTTCCGAGTTGAATTGCCCCTGTCTTTTCGATGTCGTCCATATTGATTAGTGCCGTAGGCATCTGTTGGAACGGGTTAAAACTGAGCCCAGGTTCTTGTACGATTCGACCACTGACTAAAAAATCCGCGTCACCAACCGTGACATTGTCACCGATTGATACGTTTAACTGTGCAAAAATTCTTTCATCTAACCAAAGTTCTCCTTGCTTCACCATATTTTGTTGATCCGCTTGGCTTCCCAAAATCAGCTCACCAAGCAATGGATAATTACTTTCCACGGCTTTGACGGTGATCAGTTGCATCCCATTATCACTGAATGCCATGGTGGCAAATCGAGTAAGCTCGGAAGTTTCAAGACCTTCAACTAGACTCTGTGCAATCAGGACGTCTGGAATTGGATTCGCAGAAACAAAGACGCTATCAGCGGTCAACGCATCTTTGCCCTGCTTCACGATTACCTGTTCCATTCTTTCTGCTAGAGCTGATAATGCAAAAATACACGCAATGATTAGTGTTAGTGCAATAGAGATCGGCCACAACTGACCATGACGGATTTCCTCAGTACTCCAAGAGAATAGTCGACGATTCAACTTCGCTCCCTTAGCTTTGATCATGATTGAACTCCTCAATGACACCATTTTTCATATGAAGTGTTCTATCACATCGTTTTGATAATTCTAGATCGTGAGTCACTAGAACTAGCGTCGTCCCGTGCTGCTGATTCAACTCAAACAGTAACTCAATCACTTTCGCTGCGGTTTGCTGGTCCAAATTACCTGTAGGTTCATCGGCAAACAGAATCTTAGGTTTAATCATAAAGGCGCGAGCTAAAGCGACACGTTGCTGCTCTCCTCCCGATAATTGAGAGGGCAAGTGGTCGACACGCTCAGACAGGCCAACAGATGCTAATAGCGCCAATGCTCGCTCAGTATCTTCCTCTTCTCCTTTTAGCAGACAAGGTAGAGTGACATTGCCTAATGCAGTTAGACTAGGGATCAACAAAAAGCTCTGAAACACAAACCCAATCGATTCGCTTCTGATTGCGGCTCTCGCTTCATCGGTTAACGTGGATAAAGGTTTACCGAGTAAATGGATTTCACCAGCTGTGGGCGTGTCTAGCCCCGCAAGCAGGGTCATAAGAGTGGACTTACCGGCCCCTGAGGTACCAACAATCGCAACAGACTCGCCACTTAAGATTTCAAGGTTAACGTCATCTAATATTGTTAAATGCTCTTGATTAGTAGAGACTAGTTTTGACACAGACTCGGCTTTAATAATGGATGTATGCATGACTCGACTATTTTCCTTTTTTTTAATTGTTCTACTTTCTAGTAATGCTGTTGCTTCTAATTCACAAAGTAACACTCTTCTTGTACTTGGGGATAGCTTAAGTGCGGGCTATCAAATGGCGATTGAAGATAGTTGGCCTAGCCTTCTGCCGGTTGAGTTGCAGAAACACGCTTCGCTGACCAACAACCAACCCGTCACCGTGGTTAACGGCAGTATCTCTGGTGATACGACAGGTAATGGATTAGCTCGCTTACCTGAATTGCTCAACCAGCATAAACCTAACTGGGTCATTATTGAGCTAGGCGCTAATGACGGCTTACGCGGATTTCCTCCTCAGTTAATTAAAAAGAACCTCACATCATTGATTCAAATGAGTAAAGATGCAGGTGCTCATATTGCATTAATGCAGATTCAAGTGCCACCTAACTATGGCAAGCGATATAGCAAAGCGTTTTACGAAATCTACCCTGCAATAGCAGAAGAGCAATCCGTCCCTCTACTCCCATTTTTTCTTGAGTATGTGATTCAACAACCCTCTTGGATGATGAATGACGGACTTCACCCGAAACCGATCGCACAGCCGTGGATAGCTCGATTTGTTGCGCAAGAATTAGTTAACATTCCAGATTTTACTGGTTTAGCTCAATAAAGTTTACAAAGCTTTACGATATTCTGAATTCATAACGCGGCTTAAAGTCTACAAATAGAGTCGGAAACGCTAGCGAATTTAGGATAAAAATATGCTCATCAAACCAGTAATTAAAGGGGTTGTTGCACGGTCAGCCCATCCGTATGGCTGTGAAGAATCCATCAAGCAGCAGATCCAATATGTTAAAAATGCAGAACAGATTGTTGATGGCCCTAAACGTGTTCTAATTATTGGCGCATCATCCGGTTTTGGCTTAGCTTCTCGTATTGCCGCAACCTTTGGCGGAAGCAAAGCAGATACAATTGGAGTCTCATTTGAAAGAGGACCATCGGAGAAAGGCGTTGGTACTGCTGGTTGGTACAACAATATATTCTTCAAGCAGCAAGCAGAACATGAAGGCCGCGTTGCCGTTAATATTGTCGGTGATGCATTTTCAAATACCGTTCAAGAGCAAGTGATCGAGGCGATAGAGACATATTTTGAAGGTGAAGTAGATTTAGTCATTTACAGCTTAGCCGCTGGCGTTAGACCAAAAGATAATGGTGAGTTTTGGCGCTCTGCAATAAAACCTATTGGTGACAATGTCACGGGGTCATCGATTAATTTAGAAACAGACCAATGGATAGAAGCTGAAATTGAAGCGGCATCGGAAGAAGAAGCGGATGCCACCGTTAAAGTCATGGGGGGTGAGGATTGGGAGCGTTGGATTGACACCTTGATCAACACCGAGTCTATTGCTCAAGGTTGCCAAACTATCGCATTTTCTTACATCGGCCCTGAAGTCACCCACCCTATTTATCTCGACGGAACATTGGGCCGGGCCAAAATCGATTTACACCAAACTAGCCATTCGCTGAACTTAAAACTCGCTAACTTTGATGGTGGTGCTTACGCAACGGTTTGTAAGGCTCTAGTGACAAAGGCGAGCGTTTTCATTCCAGGGTTAAGCCCATACATTTTGGCTCTATACCAAGTAATGAAAGAAAAAGGGACACACGAAGGTTGTATCGAACAGATGCAACGCCTTTTCTCAAGTAAGTTATTCGGTCAAGATAAAGTCCCTGTAGATGGTGAGCGTCTGTTAAGAATGGATGACAAAGAGCTTGATCCTGAAACACAGCATGAAGTTTCACAATTATTGTCAAAAATGAATGAGACTAACTTTGCCGAGATTGGGGATTATCGTGGATTTAAACATGAATTCATGCAACTTAACGGCTTTTCCTTTGCCAATATAGATTATTCCAAACCGATTTCGATGGGAGATCTTGAACTGCTTGAGCCTTAACAGATATCTTAAGGTGTTAATTTATAATGTCTTCTTATTTTTAAGACAATATCAAATGGTTAAGGTCCCAATATTTATTTGGGACTTTTTTTTGTTACATTGAATAACCCTTCGTATACTTAGGGTATATTGTTCAGATTATCAATATATGATGAATATCATCAAGCCTAGGAAGGGTTTGCAATACATAACAATAAGGATATCCATAACGATATGACAAGAATCAATACGCAAGAGTTGTCAATTCCTGAGAACATGCAGCTTGGCTGGCAGAATATTGTGGATTTATTAGCCGAAATCATCTCTGTACCTTCGGCGCTGATCATGCGAGTTCATCCTAAGCACATTGAAGTGTTCTGTCGAAGCAACTCTCCCGAAAACCCTTACTTAACTGGTGATAGCGAGTCACTGGGCAAGGGGCTCTATTGTGAAACCGTCATTAATTCAAATTCAGAACTGCTTGTGCCCAACGCCCTTAAAGATGATAAATGGAAATCAAACCCTGATATTGCCCTCGGTATGATTTCGTATTGCGGGATCCCATTGAACTGGCCAAATGGCGATGCTTTCGGCACCATCTGTGTTTTAGACAGCAAAGAAAATCATTACTCTCCTATGTATCGTGAATTGTTAGAAAGCTTTCGAATTTCTATCGAATCGCAACTCACAACACTCTATCAACATGCGAAACTACTTTGTCTCAATGATGAACTCAAATACCGAGTAAAAACCAGAACAAAGGACTTAGCCAGTCTAAACTACTCACTTAATCAAGAAATCGATAAGCGTAAAGCCGCTGAACAACAGATCTCATACCAAAAAAGCCATGACTCTGGCACCGGATTCTTAAACAGAAACGCTTTTGAAACTGAACTTGATAAGTTGATGAAAAATCGAGTTGGGAACACCTCTGAGATTGCAGTGATACATATTGGTTTTACTAATGGGCGGCGTATTCAAGCCAAGTATGGCTACCATGCCTTCGACGAGGTATTAAAACGCTATCGTGATCGTATTGGTGGAATCGACCTTATAGAAACAATCACCGCGAGACCAACATCAATTGACCTTGCTATCGCAATAAGAGCCAACGATATCTCCACACATTTGGAGCTTTTGTGCCATAAGCTAATTGAGGTTGGGCATTCCGAGTTCTTTATTGAAAACGATAAAATCCACTTACATGCTTTTATTGGTATTGCCACTGGCAAAGATGGACAAATCGCAAGTGATGTTTTGAAACACGCCAACGAAGCGATGATCGCATGTAAAGATTCAGGCAACAAATACCGATTTTTCTCTCAATCACTGTCCGATAGTCAATCTCATATTAATCAACTTGAAAGCTACCTGTTACAAGCAGTCAGAAATGATGACCTGATGTTGTACTTCCAACCTAAGGTATGCCCTACTTCTCATAAATGGACAGGAGCAGAAGCACTTTTACGCTGGCGTCATCCGGTTCTTGGGGATATTTCTAATGAAACTCTTATTCACATGGCAGAGCAAAATGGCTTAATCTTCGAGGTCGGCAATTTTGTTTTACGAGCGGCGATTGAAAAAGCGCGGGAGTGGTCAGATTATGTTGATCACTTTAAGATGGCGGTTAATGTATCTGCTATTCAGCTAAAAAATGTGCACTTTGCCGATCAGGTACAACACTTACTGGAAACTTATCACCTTCCCCCTAGTTACTTAGAACTAGAAGTGACAGAAAGCGGTTTGATTGCCGATGAAGCCGTCGCACGAAATACACTTCAAAATTTACACGATCTGGGTATTACCCTCTCTTTAGATGATTTCGGTACTGGGTATGCTTCTTTTGCGTACCTTAAAAAATTCCCGTTCGACTGCATAAAAATAGACAAGAGTTTTGTTCAGCAAATCGATAAAAGTGTTGATGATGAAGAGATTGTTCGTTCAATTGTTCAAATCGCTAAGAAATTGGATTTAAAAGTGATTATTGAAGGGGTTGAAACGCAAGAACATGAGAATTTCATTATTGATGAAGGCTGTGATATTGGTCAGGGGTATTTCTATGGAAAACCAATGACTTGCCAAGATTTCGAGCAAGGATTGATTAATCAAAACTATATCGGCTCTACTCAATTTACGTATCAATAACTAATTTGATGCAGTTTCCCTTTACTCCTAAGGTGGCGGTTTCTATAATCGCCGCCTTTATCTTTTTTAATAGGCAAATTTCGTTATGGATCAGTTGACTGCTAAGCTGAAAAAGCTTGAAAAACAGAACTATCGTGCATATCAACAGATCAAAGGTCAGTATGACTTTGGTGATTTCCAGCTTCATATCGACCATATCCAAGGCGACCCGTTTGCTTCGGCTTCTCGCTTTCGAGCGACAAGAGCATGGTCTTTAACCGGTTTAGGTTGGTTAACGGAAAAATCAGCGGCTTATCAAATCGCAGCTCGTGATTTTATTGCTCGTAGCTTTGCGGAATTTGCCAAGCAAGAAACCAGCATCTCTATTGCCTTAACGGGACAAACGATTCTTGATAGTACTTCTGTTGTGTTTACAGAAGAAGGAATTGATATTCGATTCCGCATCAACTTACCCGCTGATGGTCGAAGCATTCTGGCTAAGAAAGCGAGCAACATTATTACGTTCTACTTGCCAAAATTTATTCGTCGTTCAACGATCGAAAGAGAGCTTAATCTTGAGGCTATGATCAAGCACTGTGAATGTGCTGAGGATCAAGAGTCAATGCGTAGCCAGTTAGCAGGCAAGCAACTGGCAGCCTTCGTTGCAAACGGTAGCGTTCTGCCACGTACTGCAGGTAATTGTGATTTTCCAATGAAAGATGCGGTTGCTTTTGTTGCCCCTTCTTCTCTTGAAGTTACATTAAACACACCTAATAAAGGTGACATTAAAGGCCTTGGTGTTCCTACAGGTATCACGCTTATTGTTGGTGGTGGCTTTCATGGTAAATCAACACTATTGAATGCGATTGAGCGTTCAATCTACAACCATATTCCTGGTGACGGTCGTGAAGGTATCGTTACAGATCGTAATGCAATGAAGATTCGTGCTGAAGACGGTCGCTGTGTCCACCACCTTAATTTATCTAATTACATTAACCACTTACCTATGGGTAAAGACACTGCTGATTTCACGACTCAAGATGCTTCAGGGTCAACCTCTCAAGCCGCTTGGTTACAAGAGTCTATCGAAGCAGGTGCAACTTCTTTACTGATTGATGAAGATACGTCTGCAACGAACTTTATGATCCGTGATGAACGTATGCAAGCATTGGTCAGTAAAGGAGATGAGCCAATCACTCCGTTAGTGGATCGAATTGGTCAATTACGAGATGAGCTGAATATTTCAACCATGGTGGTTATGGGCGGTTCAGGTGATTATCTCGATGTGGCTGATACTGTGATTCAAATGCATGATTACCAAGCGGTAGATGTCACTGAAAAAGCGAAAAAAGTCATCGAGCAGCACCCATCTCAAAGAAACAATGAGTGTGAAACTTCACTAGAAGCGTTCCAACCTCGTAGCTTGTTTTGTAATGCTCTGATGAACATCCTTGTTGATGGTAAGTTCCGCGTAACCGCAAAAGGAAAAGACTCTTTACGTTTTGGTAAAGAGTTTACTGATTTGAGTGCGTTGGAGCAGTTAGAGTCAAGCTCTGAAGTCAATGCTATCGGTTGGACTTGGTTCCAAATGGCTCAACATGCTGGTTGGCAAGAGAACCCATCTCAAGAGATCAATCGACTTCTCTCTGATGATTGGCACCAAACTATGCCTAATGTTGGTGATTTAGCAAAGCCACGCACACTAGATGTAATGGCCGCTCTAAACCGTATGCGCAAATCTCAATTTAAATCGAGTGATAACCAGTAAACAAATATCGAACGGCTTAGACAAAACTTAAGCAAACCTGTTGTTAAAGCTCTTGGTTCTTAGCTCTTAGCTCTTAGCTCTTAGCAAAATAGCAATAAGCTAAACGCCAGTTTTACTGTCAATTATCTTCTGTAAGATATAAAAAAGAGTGATATGTCGGTTGATTGAAACCACATATCACTCTTTTTTTATCTTTTACACCGCCAAAGTGACAGGGTCGCGTTCTAGTGACGTAATATATTCCATGCCTCACACAATACCCTGAACCTTTCAGCATTGCCGTGTTCTCTATCGGGATGCCACTTCAACGCAAGACGACGCCATTTTTTACGAATTTGAATTTGAGTAGAGTCATGTGAAAGTTCAAACAGGCGCAGCGCTTTTTCTCTGTCCATATCTGAGCCGTTAGTACTCCCGACAGATTGGCGGTAACGAGTCCAAAACTCATTCAGTAACCGCTTCACTTCTCCCTCGTTAGCCTCATAGTTTATCCAATGCGTATAGTAATCTCGTAGAGGATCATTAAGATCAATCTCATGTAAATGTGACTGCGTACCGGACATCAACTCAATACTCATCGCTTCAACTTGCAACCAGTTGTCTGGGTAGAGCGTCTCCTGAAGTTGATATAGTGCATTCATGATTAAAAAGTTTTTTTTAAACAAATCCTTCTCAGGACTGTCATCGAGAATGGGAATGTAACCAAGTTCACTCAGGTGAGATGCTAACGTATGTACTTTCCATCCCGAAGGCTGTTTTTTTAGCTCTTCAAGCATGGGCCATAACAGAGGGTTTTCCATATAGGTTTGAAACGTGGCTTTGATCTCTTGGTTTTCTTGCATGAGGCTCTTAAAGAATGACGATACACAGCTTAATTCAAATCCAATTGAGCCGATTTGTCGAGTAACTATTACATTGTTACTCGACTTCTTGAACTGTACGACAAAAAAATCGCCCATTAACTGAGCGATTGAAATTAACTTGATTGTCGCACACCACTAAAATGTGAATACGACTTATATTTTGATTAAATCACGCCTAATTCACGTAAGCGTTCCATTAAATAACTGTCTGCCGTGTAACGCTCAGACAAAACCACTTCAGGTTTAGGATGCAAGAAAAGTGGTAATGAAATACGAGAATGCTCTTGGCGTTCACCTGATGGGTTAATCACACGGTGAGTGGTGGATGGGAAGTAACCACCCGATGCTTCTTGCAGCATATCACCAATGTTAATGATCAAATTACCGAAATCACACGGCACATCAAGCCATTCATTCTCTTGGGTTTTTACTTGCAGGCCAGGTTCATTTGACGCAGGAAGTACCGTTAATAAATTGATGTCTTCATGAGCGGCAGCGCGAATTGCACCAGGTTCTTCATCACCTGTCATTGGTGGGTAGTGAAGAATACGCAGCAACGTTTTATCACTGCCATTGATCATTTCAGAAAGCGCAATGGAAAACTTCTCTTGTACTTCTTTGGGTGCATGAGCTTCTACCCAGCCAAGTAACTCTTCCGCAAACGCGTTAGCACGAGCGTAGTAATCTAAAATTTGCTCTTTTAGCTGTTCCGGTATTTGTCCCCACGGATAAACATGGAAATACTCTTTGATATCTTTAACGGTATGGCCCTTTGCCACTTCAGATACTGACGGTGGAAAGTAGCCGTCTTGTGTTGCAGGGTTAAAGGTAAAGTTATTTTTTTCTTCTGAATTAAAGAACGTTTGCCAATTCTCATAAATTGACTCAACAAGTTCTTTCGGGATCGGGTGATTTTTCAGTACACCAAATCCAGTTTCACGTAGTGATTTGACAAATTGCTCTGCTGCATCATCAGCAAGGTAATCAACGGTTTCCAATTTCATGACTTTATACTTTCTTGTTATATGGTTGAGCCGTCGATTTTATGAGTGACAACAATGTAAATCAAACTTTAATGAAATGATGTGAGTTGTTGGATTAAATAGTGTGCGAAAAGGAACAATTTAAACATAATTCGTACATACTGATTGAATGAAATATTAAATACAATTGAACAGCGTTTTAAATTATGTCACGATACATGAAAGCACGCTTTATATGTGCATAAGATCATAAATCCAGCTTCAGTAATTCAGGATAAACAATGCCCACACAATCCATTCTAAAAAATAAAGCACTTTACTATCTAACGGTTATCTATTCGGTAATATTTATTTTTTCGGCCTATTCACCCCATTCACGAGCGGTTTGGTTCGCTGAAATCATCCCGGCTTTGGGTATTCTCGGGGTAATTTTCTGGGCATCTACTAAGCTTACTTTTAGCCGAACCGCTTATTTTTTGATGTTTATTTGGCTTGGACTGCATACAATCGGGGCAAAATATACCTTTTCCGAAGTGCCATTCGATTGGTTTAACCAACTTATCGGCTCCGAAAGAAACAACTTCGATCGTATCGCTCACTTCTCAATTGGTTTTTATGCCTACCCAATTGCTGAATATTTGATTAGAAAAAAACTATGCCAACCTATATTAGCGGGGTTATTTGGTCTGTTTGCCATGATGGCAGTGGCAGCTGGATATGAAATTATTGAATGGTGGTATGCGGCACTTGCTGGTGGAGAAGAAGGTATTGCATTTTTGGGTTCTCAAGGCGATATCTGGGACGCACAAAAGGATATGTTGTGTGATACATCCGGCGCTCTATTATCACTAATATTAATGGTGATACAACGCCGAATGGCAACCAAACCGCTATCATCGTAATAATGAACGATGAATCGTAAGCAATAAGCAATAAAGAGCAAACAATCGCTATTTTGTCGTTTCATCCAACCAAGCGAGATATGGATTCGAGCCATTTTCAATTGAGACTTGCACAACCTGAGGAACATCATAATTGTGTAAGTCATTGATCATGGACTCAACTTGTTTATAAAGAGACGCTTTAGTTTTAATGATAAGAAGCGTCTCATTATCGGAACATACCTCCCCTTGCCATACGTAATGGCTTTGAATTGGCATGGTCTGGATACAAGCGGCAAGTTGATGGCTGAGCAATGATTCAATTATTTGATTCGTTTCCGCCTCTTGATTAGTTGTTGTTAGCACGATACAAAATTCCTGTGCGTTCATCCTTCACCTCTCTCCAAGCTATCTTGCTTTATTAAGTCAATAAGAAGGCTAATTTTCTCATCATCATGCCCCTGTTTCGTATAAATTCCGACATTGCCGATTTGATCTTCATTGACCAGTAACGTTTCGATCCCTTTACTCTCCATCCAACGTTGCATTTCACTGCTGTAAGGCATCACAGCGTCCGTCATGTTAAGCATATCAATGCTGGCAGGAACTGCATCCACATCGTAAATTAATCGGTTATCTTGACCATCTTTACGAATCATTTGGTGCTGAGCTAAATGGTCCGCCAGTACTGAATGGTGTCTCGCATGATCTGGAGTAACCCGTAAAAGCGGAAAATCTTTCTGGCGTTCAATAAGTTCTGTAACACTCAAATTACAGCTGAGGAGTGGATGCCCTTTGCGCACATATAACGCCTCTTTTTCCTGAAATAAAGGTTGGAAATTAACCCGGCAACGTTCATGCAACCCATTCACTTCATGACCAACAAAAAGATCAATATCACCTTGAACAAGATGATGAATCAGCGAAAGGTTATTACCAAATTCAAGATGAAAAGCACATCCCGGAGATTGATCTTGATACGTTTTAACTGAAGATCGAACAAAGCGCTCCCACCAAGCTTCACCTGTACCTAATTTGATTTTACCAAAATGGCGCTGCTGCATATCGGTGAACTTATGCATCAAGTGAGCGTGCTTCTCTTGCTGCTCTTGCACATGCTCCTGAAATAAACGGCCATAATTAGTTAACTCCACCCCTTTTGAGCGTCGAATGAACAAATCAACGCCGATATCTAATTCTAGCTTTTTAATTGCAGCAGTAAGTGAAGGTTGGCTTATATGCAATTTTTCCGATGCCGCTTTAATGTTTCCTTCACGTGCCACCATCAAAAAATAGCGGTAGGGCTTGTTCATTTTCACCTCTCTATACCATTAAGCCGTTGGTCGATTTGCTCAACATCACATTTCTTGTTGAACGTAATTTCGCCACTATTCGTGTTTGACACAAGTAATGTCTATAATTTCTCATGATATAGCTTATTTCTATAACAAGGCAATAATTTCCTATTTTTAATTTGCCTGATTGTTTTCTATAGTAGCCTCATCAAAATGCACATAATTAAGGTATTTCCCATGGACAAAAGATGGTGGCATGACGCCGTTGTTTATCAAATTTATCCACGCAGCTTTTGCGATTCTAACAACGATGGAATTGGTGATTTACCAGGCATCATCAGTAAACTCGATTATCTACAAAACCTTGGTATCAATGTTCTGTGGTTATCTCCTGTCTACCGTTCACCGATGGACGACAATGGTTATGATATTTCTGATTATCAAGCCATCGCCGAAGAATTCGGTACTATGGATGACATGAAAAAATTACTTGATGAAGCGAAAAATCGTGATATCAAAGTCGTTATGGATCTCGTGGTTAATCATACTTCAGATGAACATCCTTGGTTCACTGAAGCGAAGAAGTCAAAAGACAACCCATACCGTGATTACTATATCTGGCGAGATGCAAAAGCAGATGGAAGCACACCAGATGACCAAGGTTCTATTTTCGGCGGAAGTGCATGGGAATGGGACGAAGCAACACAGCAATATTACTTCCATCTATTCTCTAAACGTCAGCCTGATCTCAATTGGGAGAACCCAAAAGTTCAGCAAGAAGTTCATAACATGATGAATTGGTGGATAGACCAAGGTATCGGCGGTTTCCGCCTAGATGTTATCGACTTAATTGGCAAAGAGATCGATAAAGGCATCACTGGCAATGGCCCACGTTTGCACCCACTGCTTCAAGAAATGAATCAACAGACTTTTGGTGATAAAGACCTGCTCACGGTCGGTGAAACTTGGGGAGCAACTCCCGAAATTGCCAAAATGTACAGTGCGCCAGAGCGAGAAGAACTCTCTATGGTGTTCCAATTTGAACATATTACCCTGACTTGGAAAGATGGCGAAAAATGGTCTCCAATTGATTTGGACTTGAAAGAGTTCAAGCAAGTATTAACCAAATGGCAAGTAGAGTTATCCGATCAAGGTTGGAACTCTCTATTTTGGAACAACCATGATCTGCCTCGGGTGGTCTCTAAATACGGGAACGACAAAGAGTTCCGAGTGGAGTCAGCAAAAATGCTCGCAACCACTCTGCACTTTTTAAAAGGCACACCTTACATTTATCAAGGTGAAGAGATCGGCATGACCAACGTAGCGTTTGAGACTCTTGAGCAATATAAAGACATCGAAACGCTTAATTTCTATAAAGTGAAAACTGAATCCGGCGTGTCGCATGAAGCGATGATGGACGCAATTCATGAAAACAGTCGTGACAACGCACGAACGCCAATGCATTGGTCTAATGCGGATAACGCCGGCTTTACTCAAGGAACGCCTTGGATCGAGCTGAACCCGAATTACCCTGAGATTAATGTCGAGAATGCACTGAATGATAGCGACTCAATTTTCTATCACTACCAAAAATTGATTCAAATTCGTAAAGCGCATCCTGTAATTGTCTATGGCGAGTTTACGCCAATATATGAAGATCATGACAAAGTGTTCGCTTATCTTCGTAAAGATGAAAACGAGACTCTGTTTGTCATCAGCAACTTTAGTGATCAGCAAATTAATCTCGACCTGCCAGCAGAACTGAGTAATCGAGACGTTAGCTGTCTGATTTATAATTATGAAGAGACAAGCCGACTAAACGATACAGTGTCACTTCAACCATATGAGTCTCTGGCATTTAAAATGCTATAAATTTCATAACCCCCTATCCTTTTTGTAGTTGTCCATTTGGCGTACATTTCTGTGCGCCTTTTTTCGTCTTATAAAAAAGTTTAAATCTCTGCGTGACTCTTGTTTCAATATTGTTCTATTCTGGTGGGCAACCATTTCTCAATTCAAGGATGAACAATGAAAGACGAAACACTCTCGATCCACCATGGTTATGAAAGCGATCCAACCACCAAATCTGTAGCTGTTCCTGTTTATCAAACCGTCGCTTATGAATTTGATAGTGCACAACATGGTGCTGATCTGTTTAATTTGGAAGTTCCAGGGAATATTTATACTCGCATCATGAACCCGACTAATGACGTGCTTGAAAAGCGTATGGCAGCATTAGAAGGCGGCATCGCAGGTTTGGCGGTGAGTGCGGGAAGTGCCGCAATTAACTACGCTATTCAAACGTTAACGAGAGCTGGGGATAACATTGTTTCTACACCGCAACTTTACGGTGGTACTTACACGTTGTTCGCGCACATGCTACCAAGCCAAGGTGTAGAAGTTCGCTTTGCAAAAGATGACCAAGCGGAAAGCATCGCAGAACTAATAGATGAGAATACTAAAGCCGTATATTGCGAATCAATTGGTAACCCTGCTGGTAATATTATTGATCTACAAGCTATTGCTGATGTTGCCCACGCTCAAGGAGTACCCGTTGTCGTTGATAATACGGTCGCAACTCCTGTGCTTTGTAAACCAATAGAATTCGGTGCTGATATTGTCGTTCACTCCCTGACCAAATACGTTGGTGGCCACGGTACAACGCTTGGCGGCATGATTGTCGATTCCGGTAAATTCCCTTGGGCGGAACACAAAGAACGCTTCCCCGTCTTTAACCAACCAGAGCCGTCTTATCACGGTGTAGTTTATGCCGAAGCATTTGGCGAAGCTGCATTTATCGGGCGAGCTCGTACCGTGCCTTTGAGAAATACAGGTGCCGCACTCTCTCCAATGAATGCGTTCATGTTACTTCAAGGGCTTGAAACGCTCTCTTTGAGAATGGAACGCCACACAGAGAACGCATTGAAGGTTGCGAATTACTTACAACAGCATGAGAAAGTGAGTTGGGTAAGTTATGCAGGTTTAGAAGACTCAGACCATCATCATCTTGCTCAAAAATACATGAAGGGCAAACCTTCTGCCATTCTATCCTTCGGGCTGAAAGATGGTTATGAAGCAGGGGTTCGTTTCTATGATGCACTACAAATATTCAAACGCTTGGTGAATATCGGGGATGCAAAATCGTTAGCGTGCCACCCAGCCTCAACCACCCACAGACAAATGAGTGAACAAGAGCAAAAAGAGGCGGGCGTGAAACCTGAAATGATTCGTTTATCTGTCGGTATCGAGCACATCGACGATATTATTGCAGACTTAGAACAAGCGTTAAGTGCTTAATAAACGTACTTAAAGTTAAGATCTGTGCCTTTTTTACGCACCACTGTTTAAATAAACAGTGGTGCGTAATTTTAAGAATTGATTAAACGTTTGGAATTAGTTCAGTTTACTTCATGGTCACTTTCCCACCGATCATTTTAAAAGCAGGCGTTCCTCGAACTAACGTATCTCGCGCAAACTCCATTTCACATTCAGGGCAATGACATGATGATGTTGTAAAGTCTTCTACAATTCGTTCTTTGAAACATTTAACTAATGCGCCCTTTCCACCTTTTCGGTATTTGAATAGCTTTGCGCGACATTTGGCACAGAAAATATCGACGGTTTTAGTCGGCTGCTTTTTATTCGGTTTTGCCATTTTTCATCACTTTCGCTATCAAACAGTTGAGTTGTCTATCTCTGGTTTAACCCAAACCTGGCTAAAGTCAAACCAACCTAACGCATTACATTTAGCATTCTGTAGAGATCCACAATGATCTTGGCTTACACCCAACCAACAATGGAACATTGGGATTATCTGTCTACTTTCAATCAGTTGCTTTCCGAGTTCTTTTGCAGGGAAAAGCGTTGTCTTATCCGCGCGCCAAGTATCAATCAGTGAACTCCAACGATTGAAGTCATCCGCTTTACTTAAAAATTCAATATCACTGTAATTGAGCAACCATCCGGCTAATGCATCATCACGACTGGTGCCAATTCCCATTGGTTTGATCCATATATCAACCAACTTTGTATCTGGAACGGTTAGGTCATAAGTAATAAATTCTATTGAAATCCCATCTTCTTTAAGGATTTTTTCGATTGCCTTTGCCATGCTAGGGAAAACTGGATGCTGAGCATGGTAAGCAATAGTAAGGTTTCTTGGCTCTGGTGGTGTCACTTGTCGCTGATCTAATCCATGATGGTACCAACCCGGTTTTAATCCATGTGCGGGTAAAATGCCAAGTTCTGTTATTTTGTCTTCTGGTAATTGTTTAAAGACTTGCAACGTATTTAATTTGCAACTTAGGTAATCAGCCCATTCAGGCGAACGAGCAGCCCCATCCTTACGATTTAATAGAAGATAAGTACACCCTGGGTCTAACTCAACATCTCCTGAAAAATCACCACGTTGTGACTTGATCGGGTGTGCTAAACTCGGAAATACCATAGATGAATAGGCCTCTTCAATTACCCATACCTCAACTTGGTCCACCAGCGGTCTAAATCCAAAATAGCCATCAAAAGCACTTAAGATCAAACGCTTTTCCGTGTTTTTTTCCACTTTGTAAGGTCCTGTCCCAATAGGTAAGAGATCGAAGTCATCATCTCTAATCGATTCAGGAAGCAGTATTTTCGCTTCGGATTCACTTAACAGCAGAGGCAGGTGATGATCGGGTTTTTGTAGGTGAATATCCACCACCCAATTTGATGGCGATGACACGGTATCGATATGAGAAAAGAGATTGATAAACCGTAGTGCCCAAATGCTTTCTACGACATGCTCCACCAGCAGTGGATCACCATTATGAAAACGGACACCAGGGCGAATATAAAAACGCCAATGCGTCGGAGAGAGTGATTGCCAAGTGTGGGAAAGATCAGCTTGAACATTTTCAAACTCATCTAAACGAGTCAAGCCACTGAAAACCTGACGTGAAATGTGTTGCTCTGAGCGACGCATTGATTTTAGAGGGTTCAACATAGAAAGAGAGCGATAATACGGAAGTCGTATAACTTGCTGCCCTTCTTGATGCTGCACACCAAGATAGCTCTGTATGACTTGAGTCAGCTTACCAGCATCACTATCTAGGACGTTTAATGCTTGGCCTATTTTTCCATCTTCTAAATAGCGCCGAGCTAAATTTAAACTGACATCATTTCGGTTACGCTTAAATAGCAGCTGAGAAAGTTTTCCTCGCCCTGCTGCCGGGTGCCATTCGATCCAGCCCTCTTCGGCTAGTTTATTGAGTACGATACGGGCGTTACGCCGAGTACAGCATAGAACGTCGGTCACATCCTCTAGCTGGATGCCAACATCTTGACCATTGTAGTGTTCAAATAACGTTTCAAATTGGACACGGAGTCTTGGGCTGCTCATAAAGAGGAAATCTCATATAAAAATAACAATAAGCGTTTCCTTATTTTATACAAAAATAGCCAAGCTACAATATATCTGCGTGACTATTCTGTGATGAGATCTTCCATTAAGCAAATTATTGTATTGCTACCCCCATTTCTGCCGAGAGTTGCTCCAGTTGCTCTACATTATCGAGTTTAATTGACCATTTACACTCAGCCCCGTTAACTGAAATAACATTTGCACCTCGGCCAATGAGCTGAACAGCATCTGTTTGAGCTTGCATCGTCAGCATATGCTCACCAATAACACGCACAACCAACTCATGCGCGGTCACAATAATTTTTCCGCTTTTAAATTCTATAACCATTTAATGATTCACTACACTCGTTGCTATTGGGCATCCGTCACCGAAGCCCCAATATTTAATTTCTTAATTTCTTAGCTTCGTTTCGAATTTTCTTTACTGCAATGGTTAAGCGACTCGTACAAACTAATCGTTCACGCTCATCAGTAATATTGATTTGCCATACCTGCGTTGAAACTCCGAGGTGAATCGGGGTAGCAGTACCAATCACATGACCTTCTCTCATAGAACGAACATGATTAGCATTGATATCAAGCCCCACGCAATAAGCATCATCACCCACGCAGAAGTTCGCGGCGAGAGAACCCAATGTCTCAGCAAGCACCACCGATGCACCACCATGTAACATCCCTAATGGCTGGTGTGTAAAAGAACAAACTGGCATCGAGGCACTTAGGCTGTTATCCGTATAATCGGTATAAATAATATTGAGATGCTCTATCAAGGTATTTTTTGACGTTGCATTTAACCGTTCTAGATCGATGGGTTTCTTCCAAATGCTCATGGATAATCCTAAATTTGGTGATGTAACTTGTGGGTTCTGTTCTGTAGATAGTTATAAATGGTATCATTATCAGATGATAACGCCACGCGATATAGGGATTATAAATGGCAACATTGTTTAAAGCTTCTGTTTTAGTCGCTCTTATGGGGCTTACAGCTTGTAGCGCCTCTCCTACGGGACGAAATCAACTTCTACTTTTTTCTGATCAAGATATGTCGAAACTCGGAGCAAATTCTTTCGAGCAGATGAAAAAAGAACAGCCGATCAGTGCAGACAAAAAGGTAAATGCTTACGTACAGTGTGTAGCGAATAGTATCACTCAATATGTCCCTAAACAGCCAGGGGTCACTGAATGGGAAGTGGTGGTGTTTGATAGCGATCAAGTCAATGCTTTTGCTCTCCCCGGTGGAAAGATAGGTGTATACACTGGGCTATTGAACGTCGCTAAGAATCAAGATCAGCTTGCGACCGTTATTGGACATGAAGTTGCGCATGTATTGGCAGACCACAGTAACGAGCGTTTATCCCAATCTCAGTTGGCGAATGCGGGGTTGCAACTCACGAGTGCCGCGCTCGGTGCGTCTGAGTATAAACAGTACCAAAAAATCACCATGTCAGCGCTCGGCTTAGGTGTTCAATATGGTGTTGTTTTACCTTATGGCAGAACACAAGAATCTGAAGCCGACATTGTAGGGTTAGAGTTCATGGCGAAAGCTGGTTTTGATCCAATACAGAGCATAGATTTGTGGAAAAACATGGCGAAAGCATCGGGAGGGAGTCAACCACCTGAATTGCTATCTACCCACCCTTCTCACAGTACAAGAATAAAAGATTTGCAGGTGAAAATCTCTCAACTGCCAAATTATGGTACACCGCACCCCAACTGCTCATAAATTTCATCCGAATCAACAGCTCAAGAGCCAGACTAATTTCAGCTTATCAAACTCTGTCACCGCCTAAGTGATGGAGTTTTTTATTCATCATATATAACTCATCCTTATGCTAGCTACCTCATATATCTCATTGATTTTACTGGTAAGACCTCGTACTGCCTCCATGAAATAAAAATCACCTTGTTTGTAATGAAGATCAATATTTGTTCTAAATGAAATCCATAACTGGGGTGAATATCAAAAATTACGCATCCCGTACTCTATAGCTCAAACAACCTGTGCAATCCTACATAGAGTACAAGATTCCATTAAGTTTGGAACGTGCGCATTCTATAAAACATCTCGCAATTTACATTCAAGTTGAGGACTATATGAAGAGTTCAACCTTCTTTAAGCCGTCAGTCTTAACTCTGGCACTCATGTTAGCATGGGGACAAACTAGCGCCCACGCTGGATCCGCCCCTCCCAATCTAGATAGTGACAGTGATGGCATCACAGATTCCGAAGAAAAACGGCTAGGTAGTAATCCAACCATTTCAAATCTTTTAAACTACCAAGTTGCCATTGAAGAAGATTTCAGTGAAATTGATATCCCCGATAGCAATCGCGTCAAAGCTCATCACATCAGCAAGTTATCAACAAAAAAAAACCAATTCACCTCATTACACTTCACAAACCCTGTTGGTCCCATTCGTTATGACCGCCACGAGGGTTTTGCAATTTTCCATGACTTCTCTATCAACATCAAACTGGATAATATCCTGTGTGACAAGTATGACCTAACGACTCAATATTTCCGTTCGAGCAGAAATAAAGAGCGTACCATCACGATTAACCGCCTAAACGATGGTCATGAAATTAAGCCATTAACCGATATTTCAGGCATAAAACAACCATTAGATGAAACCTTTACCCTCACAGGCTCTGATACAATAGAAAATATAAAAGTTGATGGTAAACGTTTGTGGCTTGGGCGAGTCAATGTAGATGCGCAATGCGATTTACTCGATTCCGACCTCGATACTTTGCCAGATCAACTGGAAAAACAAATTGGAACCGATCCTCTAAGAGTCGACTCTGACGGTGATGGTATTAATGATAATCTAGAATACCAAAGTGGCACTGATCCTAATTTCATCATTGATAGTGATGGCGATGAGATTCCTGATGGTTTTGAAATCGCTGTTGGTCTGAATCCTAACAATAGTGACGATGCGAATTTAGATATTGATCAAGATGGTATGAGCAACCTTGCTGAATACCAACATCGCTTTGATTTAACAAATGCGCAAGATGCTAATGAAGATGCTGACAGCGATGGTTTAACAAACTTAATTGAAGTAACTAACGGTCTAAATCCTCGTGATAGTAGCGATGGCGCAGATGTGGATAGCGACGGTGATGGTGTCAATAACGGTAGAGATGCCTTTATCAATGACCCTTCTGAGTCAATTGATACAGATAATGACGGCATTGGCAACAACGCTGATTTAGACGATGACAACGATGGATTGCCTGATGTAGACGATACGCTTCCTACTAACCCTGATAATGGTATTGATTCTGACGGTGATGGTTGGAGTGATGAAAAAGAACGTCTTCAAGGGACCGACCCTACTCGATCGAACCTAATAGATTACTCGATTGACCTCAATGAAAACTTTTCTGAAATCGGTCTAAATGATAGTGATTTCATTACTGATGAAGGTTTTGCCCGAGTCACACCAAAAGAACAAAACCAAACAAGCCTTGCTTGGTCAAGCTACGTAGGTGGTCGATACGATCGTGATAGTGGTTTCGCTATATTTGATGATCTAAACGCTAACTTCGATATTAAAAATGTACTTTGTGAAAGTTACACACTCAAAACTCGTTTTAATACTTCGAGCGGTAGAGGTGGCTCTATCACCATTTCACGCTTTGAAGATGGCCAGGTCATACAACCAACTAAAGTTCTCTCAGGTTTACCTACCCAATGGTACGAATACCCAATTAATGCCACTGATCATCTCGACACAATTTCGGTAAGCGGCGTTCGAATGTGGTTGAGTGACATCGGTATCTCCGCACAGTGTAATCTAACAGACTGGGACTTAGACACTCTACCCGATACTCTTGAAGCCTCACTTGGTACCGACCCTAAAAAAACAGATACCGATGATGATGGTCTTGCAGATAATGTTGAGTATCAGTTAGGGTTGAATCCAACAGACAATACCGATGGTGCTCAAGCCGATACCGATGGTGACGGCATCAACAACCAAGATGAGTTTAGCCACAATTTTAACCCTTTAGATCCTAACGATGGTGTTACAGATGCTGATGGAGACGGCATCCCAAATAATATAGAAATCAACGCAGGTTTAAACCCCCACTACTTTGAAGATGGGCGACTTGACCTAGATAACGATGGCATCAGCAATTATGATGAATATCGGTATGGTCTCGATATGAGTGATGCCACTGATGCCGAACTTGATATGGATAGTGACGGTATTAGTAACCGTAAAGAGATTAACAATGGTTTAAACCCGAATGACATTACCGATGGTGTTGAAGATGCTGATGGTGATGGTGTTCCAAACCGTTTTGATGCATTCATTCGCGATCCATCTGAAGCTCTAGATAGCGATAATGACGGTATTGGTGATAACCAAGATCTAGATGATGATAACGATGGTATTAAGGACCAGTTCGATGATCTACCATTTGACCCTAATGAAAGTCTAGATACTGATAAAGATGGTCTCGGTAACAATGAAGACTCTGATGACGACAATGATGGCGTTGATGACAGTAATGATCGATTCCCATTGGACGGTAACGAGTCGACCGATACTGATAATGACGGAATTGGTGACAATGCCGACTTAGACAGTGACAATGATGGGATCAACGATGCAAATGATGCCTTCCCTACCGATCCAACTGAATGGTTAGATACTGATGGCGATGGCATCGGTAATAATAAAGACTTGGATGACGACAATGATGGTGCAGCCGATGTAGATGACGCATTCCCGCTGGATAGCTCTGAATCACTCGATAGCGATAATGATGGTATTGGTGATAATTCCGATGAAAGCAATACTCCAGTCGTTGACTATTCCGTAAGTCTTTACGAGGACTTCTCTGAACTAGCGGGTGTGCCTGACAATAGCTACTTCACCGAAGAAGTGCTTCGGAAGCTCTCCATCAAAACCGATGACACGGCAAGCTTACAGTTAATTGCACAAGCGGGAGAAAATAAAGTAGATATCCATAATAGTGTCGGTATTTACGGTCGAACCCAATCGCTTGATTTCCAAATAGCTGGTATTCAATGCTCTAGTTATCAAGTAACTTTCAATGCGCTACGAATGACCAGTTCCAATGTGACTCGCACTGTCTCTCTTGTTCGTCAAAATGACCTTCAAGAATTAGTACCAACTACGAGCATAGCCGAAGGCATCCGTCATACCTTAACCGCTGACGTTGACGCGCTTACGAATGGTGGGATTGAAACGCTAAGATTTACTGGATCCAATAGCCAAATCAAAGATATTCAAGTCTCCGCTGATTGTGCAGTCAGTGACAGTGATAGTGATGGATTAGCGGATCATAATGAGATCGTTCTAGGACTCGACCCAAACAATTCCGATACCGACAATGATGGGATCCGTGATGGAGACGAAGTTCGCTATGGCTTAGACCCTCTTGACCCATCTGACGGAGCAACGATAGACACAGACAATGACGGTATCAGCAACCGTGATGAATTACACTTCGGTCTTAACCCTAACGATAGTTCCGATGCCATCGAAGATTATGATGGTGATGGTGTAAACAACCGTAACGAAATTCGTTTCAATTACTCCCCAATCGACCCTAACGAACGACCTGCTGACAGTGATAGTGACGGTGTTATTGATCAGCTAGAACGCCTACAAGGAACCGACCCATATAAGAGCAATTTAAGCCCTTACCAATCCTCTACTACAGAAGATTTCCATGAACTCAGTAACGAAATAGATTACTCTCATTTTAACGATGATATGTTGTCCAAATTATCGACAAAACGTCACATGAGTACGAGTTTATTAATGACAGGCTACGGTGGAGGGGAGCAAATTACACTTTCCAACGGAGGCTCTGTTTGGAACAATCTTAACCTAGAATATCAAATTGAAACCTTATGCCCTACCTATACGCTTACGGCCAATTTAAGCCGTTCAAGCAGTAGTGGTAATCGTTACGCTCAAATATTAAAACGCAGTGATGATAGTGAACTATCTCCAGTCTGGGATTTAAGTCAACCTGGAATAGCGCCTTTCTCTGTCGAGCTGGAGTCAGAAATTGGCAATGTTTCACAGATTAAGATTCACGGTGATCGAGCTATGCTGTTTGGCTTGAATATTGAAGAATCTTGCATGGCATTTGATACTGATTTGGATGGCCTTCCTGACTCAGTGGAGAAACATTTCAATACGAGTATCACAGATACCGATACTGACAAAGATGGTATTAATGACAGTGATGAAGTGAATCATGGCCTAAACCCTCTTGATCCTAGCGACGGAAGTTTAGTCGACAGTGACGGTGATGGTGTCAACAACATGCTCGAAATCGAATATGGTTTTGATCCTTTAATGCCAAACGATTTAGACCTTCATGATAGCGATAACGATGGTATTAATAACAGAGATGAACTCAATTACGGAATGAACCCATTTGACGGCTCAGACCTACATGACGATCTCGATAATGATGGCATCAGCAACAGCGATGAACTTGCGAACAACCTCAATCCAAACGATCCAAGTGACGGTGCTGATTCAGATACCGATGGCGACGGTATCAATAATGGCGATGAGATAAATGCAGGTTTAAACCCTAACGATCATATGCTTCAACTTCCTGATACCTTGGTTGTTAAGTTGATCGCACTAGACACCAATGGTGACCAAGTCATCAATGATGCCGATGAACCTGTTGATGTTCTTCTACAGCGTTACTCACTACGCTCCAATACCTTCCAACTGGGCAATATTAACCCGGAGATTGAAGCTAATGGAGGGGTAAGCCGATTAGCGAGCATTCCTGAAGTTAGAACATACCGCGGGCAAATTATTGGCGAACCTGATAGTAATATCAACGCTGCCATTTTACCTGAATGTAGTATTAGTTACTCTGTTTTCCTAGGGTATAACGCCGCGCCATTCTTTGAACTTAGTGCGGATGGAAGCATTCTTAATCGTTACCAACAACCTCTAGAAGATAAGTCTGTTTGTCGTCCAAACAACCCAAGTCTTGCACAATATCAGCAAGCCCTCACACCTCCAACAACAAACTGGAATGACGTGGGTGGTCAACCGACAGAAAAAGAGTGGTATATCCCTAAAAATGGCGATGATTACCATATGTTCCGCCGTGATGAGGGTATGCAAATCTCTTATCAAGTATTCAGTCATCCTGAGTTCGGTAAAAATGATATGGGTCGAGCAATGGCGTTTGCCGAGTTCCATAACTTGAATGGTGATTATGCCGCTATGCGTCAATATCATCACCGAATCATTTTTTCTGACATGATGGTTGAAGTGGGCGGTAATAATACTGACCGCGCAAGGTTCCGTGACAACTGGGGCAACAGTAATACTTACTTCTGGGATAAACGCGAAGAAGAAGGGAGTAATTGGTATGAAATGGGTTGGTGGGTATCGCCTTCTAGCTCACACGGTGTAACGAATGGTTGGTTCTGGCAAGCAACGCCAGGCTGGGCAAACCAAAATACTATGCAACATGAAATGGGACACATTCAGGGCTGTAAGCATGAATGTTATCCAGAACGTATTTTTGGTAACAACCCAATGCGTGGTGTCGCCGTTCCGACTAGTGCTCCAATTACCGTTCAACGTAGTTCCGCTGCTAAAAATGAGCATCGTTGGGTAAACGGCTTCCGCCTGCTTGATCACAAACGCATCCCTTACCCAACATGGCCAGTTCACCCTGTAGCTCAACCAGATCACTATACAACATTACGTGATGAGAGCAGAACAATAAATGTATTAAATAATGACTGGGACCCAAATAACACACCACTACGTGTAACCAAAGTAGAAGTAATGGAGTCATCAACAAAAGGGGCAAATGCTTCTGAGTTTATGATAAACAGCGACAATACGATAACGTTTACACCGCCAAAAGGCTGGATTGGCTTAATCGATGGGTATTACGTCTTAGAAGATGAAAGTGGGCAAAGTACTCGAGGTATTTTACACCTTAATGTCGAAGCGCCTGGCATTAGCGATTACTACAGTCTAAACGCTGAAACGTGTCAAAATGCCTACGCTGGTGCATTCGCAAATAGTATGTCTGACAGCCTTCAACCGGGTGAGACTGACTACTCAAACGTAATTACACCGTTATTGGAGGTGCGAAACTGGGGCTACAAAGGTGGCGATTCTGAAATCAACGCTGAAAATCCTCTCGATTGTAATAGTCACAAAGTAGAAGATGGCGCATCTGGAGAAGCTTTCCGCTATCAACTTAGCCAAGCCCCTTTTTACCAGAAGGACTTCATCAATCAGACAAGCTCTCACCAGCATCACCCACATGTATGGGAGATAAATGACAAGAACTTTACTTACTCGATTTGGTTCCGTAATGACGACACGATGACAGGCTTAAAAGAGCTGGCAAGTCGTGGACGCCGTTCCTCTGGTGGTTGGATGGGCGATGGTTGGGTTATCTCAACGAACGTAGTTCCAGAAGAGGGCGTTTACGAAGTGCGCTTTGCTATACACGATAAAAACGCTGAAACTCGCTCACCTTTCATTGAAGTCAGTACTGATGTGCCATCAATGGCCAACAGCGATGAGTGGCATCATGTCGCGATGACAGTGGATTGGGACGCTCGAACTCTGAATGGATTTATTAATGGTGAACCAGCAGGTTCAATCGCTATTCCTGATGAGTTTAGCTACGTCAGTACCTCTGGTACCGGTCAAACATATGGTCGTGGAGCTTATGCTAAAGCGGGTCAAACGGATTCAATTTATACCACAACCAGTAATAATGGGATTGATGAAATTGTTGTCGCTCATGAAGCATTTAGCGCAGAGCAAATTGCTCAAATTTATCAAAATAGATTACCTGCGGTATCCCCTAGCCCTTCAAATGGCTTACCTACGGATATCAACAATCTAACTACTTTGCGTTGGGCGACACACTCTTCACTGCAAAGCCAAACTGTCGGATACCGAGTATATCTAAGTGATGACAGCCAGTTAGTTGAAAATGGGGATCATTCGACACTGATTGCGGAATCACACAACGAAACCAGTTTAGCAATCACGCCATTAACGTACAGCGACAGTTACTACTGGAGAGTCGATACATTACTTAATGACGGTAGCGAAATACAAGGCAATGTATGGAGCTTCCAACCGGAAACGCTGAGCATAATGCGTATGATGGAAAGACGTATAACGCCAAGTAGTAGGACTCTGGCTGAGTTAGAAAATAACGTGGACTATGGACACGATGACCACTCTAACTAACCAACAGTTTAATGCTGAGTTTTAACAAGTCGTTATCGATCTAAAAAGTATTAAGCCTAATAAATACCGCTCATTTCAGAATGAGCGGTATTTTTAGCATACAGTAAAAATATTAAGATATAGCAGTGACATACCGACCACACTAGCCCTCAACATTCAGGCTCTACACACAATCTTCACCGGCTAAAATCTTTGAATAGCAACCACTGCTTTTCAATTCACCAAGCGCACTATCAAATACTTTACGAAGCGACTCTCCTTTCTCCGTTTTAGGAAAAAGCACGTACATTGGCTCATTCATTAATGGCTTATCGTGTATTTTGATCGTATTTGAAGCATCATCTGAGATTTGATGAATCAAGCGCATTCCAACTCTTTTTTCTACTGCGAAAGCGTCAATACGGTGTCGATAGAGTTTGTAGGCATTTTCTTCCAATGACGCAGCATCTATGGTTTCAACTCCGCCTTTCTGAATAAATTTAGTCGATGAATACCCTTCAACCGCTCCGATATTATATTGTTTTAAATCTTGCAAAGACTGCCAATCAAACTTGGCATCTATGTGATAAAAAAGAAGTGTTTTTACATCAAGAATGGATTGCTGTGAAAATAGATAGTTTTCACGACGATCGTCAGTTGAGTACCAAGGGAAAGTGGCATCATATTTAGAATGCTGAACTAATTTTGCACTTCGTAACCAAGGAAGGTAATCGAAAGTGACATCATAACCACGCAATTTAAAGGCGCTCGATACCACTTTTTCAAGTAGCCCTGATTGGGGAGTATTATGTGTATAAGGAACCCACTCTCCGATGGCAAACCGGACAGTGTTATGATTTGATGTTTTAGACGTTACTGCAATTGAGCTCATTGGAACCAGCGCAATCAAGAATATGCAGTAATGAAAACGGTTCAACCTCATTGAAACAAAAACCCATAATAGAGCATTGACTCGAACTGAGTCATGCAAAAGAGACTAAGCATGGCACACATTTATAAATAACACTAATTGTATCCATAAAATCAAAATACAACCGAGTGTGCCTTTAGCCTATCGCACCTTATGAGTGGTTATTTCAATTACTTCATCTCACCGAAACGCTCAAGGTAGAGAACTGTTGCCGCTGTACGTGAGGGAACTTGAAGCTTTTTAAGTAAGCTCTTCATGTGTACTTTTACCGTTGACTCTGAGATAAATAAGCGCTCTGCAATCTGCTTATTTCGAAAGCCTTTTGCAACTTCTTGCAATATTTGAGTTTCACGCTCTGTGAGTTGAGTAAATACATCATCTCTTGACTCACTGTCTGCCAAGTAACGCGCAACGACATCACTGTAAGCTTTACTGCCATCATGCGCTTTTTTAAGTAATTCTATTAATTCGTCCGGTTCTGTATCTTTCAATAAATAGCCATCAGCACCGGCCTTAACAATCGCTTCGATATCGGCAGGGCTATCAGATACAGTCAAGATAACAATTTGAGCCTCTGAACCGTCGGTTCTCAGCGCTTTTAATGTATCTAAACCCGACATCCCTTTCATATTGAGATCCAGCAGGATTAAATCGAGGTCCATCTCATGAGCTTTTGCCACAGCATCTGCACCGTTGCTAACTTCTGCAACGACTTCAAATTCATCTTCAAAACCAAGTAGTTGGCTTATCCCTCTTCTCATCAGAGGATGATCGTCCACTAGCATCACTTTACACGTGGTCAAATTATAATTCCTTAGTACTTCTGTATTTTAAAATGATTTCACACCCGTTGCCTTTAGAGCTGTTAACTTCTAATTTACCATTCAAACGAGAGGAGCGTTCCTGCATGATACTCATGCCATAGTGATTTAATTGCGGATCTTGGAGATCAAAACCGACACCATCATCACTTATTTTAATCATGACCTCATCACTTGAAAGTTCGCACAAAATCTCTATGTTTTGGGCTTTGGCGTGTTTTATCCCGTTAATTGTCGCTTCGCGGATCAACTGGAGTAGGTGAACTTGTTCATGAGCATCAAGTTCTACTGATGACAAATGGTTCGCCAATGTAATTTTTGCATCCGTTTGTTCCGCTAACTGTCGCGTCATCTCAACTAATGCTTCACCAAAACTGCCCTCTTTTATTGTTAATCTAAAGGTCGTTAACAACTCCCTTAATTGGGTATATGCCCCTGAAAGGCCCTCTCCAAGATCTTCTAGTATAAGAGCGGTTCGCTCACTATTTGAGTGCACAGGGCATTTACCAATAACTCTTTTGAGTAATGTAACTTGGATCTTTAAATAAGACAGTGACTGAGCCAAGGAATCATGAAGCTCTCGAGCGATAGTTGCCCTTTCTTCCATCAAAATGAGTTGCTCTGCCTGTTTCTGTGCTTGGTTGTAATAAACTGCACGCGACAAGATCTGGACAAAATTGTCTATCAAAGTTTGATCCGGGCAAGGCAGGCCATACTCGCAGTATAAGAACCCGAGATGATTACCATCCACTTGCAACTCAGATTTATGACCCGTACTTGAACTCACGACACCCTCTTCGATAAAAAGAGCTCTGCCACCGACATCCGTGATCTCTAATTTAGCCGCCCGAATACCTTCTAAACTCACAATATGCTGCAGTATAGCGTGAAAATTATCTTGGCTGATCCGGGCACCTGTTAGCTCTTGTGAAGAGTTATATAAAACTTCTAATGATTGATTTGCGTGCTGCAATTTATGGGTTTTTTCATTTACCGCAAGTTCTAAACCTAGGTACATTTTCCCCAAATCATCAGCCATTGTATTGAACGTTCGAGTCAAAATCCCTAACTCATTATTACTGGTCACATTCAATTTGACATCAAAGCTGCGATTTTTAATTTGTTCACTCGCTATAACTAATGCATTCAGTGGTTTGACGACTTCTTTACGAACAAAATGAACAACGAAAAATGAAACAATCAGAATGCCACCTAACCCGAACCCTCCAGCCCAAGCGAGTTTGATTAATTTCAGTTCAGAAAACTGTTGTAATTTGAATACGAAGCCATCAATTTCAGTCACAAAATTGGCGACTAATACTAAATACTGACTCTTATCTTTGCTGCGTAACACGTCTTTCAATTCATGCCAACGAACTATCACTCGGTAGTAGTCCATGGTGATATCTTTTGGAACGGTCCAACCCTGTAATGCTTTCATTGATGGTGAATATAGTGAGTTTTCAAACTCGGCAATATGGGCACCGTAATCGACCGATTTAGTTTGAATATCATGGGACAAACGATAACTTTGCATCCTCATGGAACCAGCTACATTCACGGCTTCTGCATCATTCAGACTAGATGCCAAAGTGATGATTGCAAACCCTGTAGTTGCGACAGAAAGTAGCAAAATTAGTACTAAAGCTTTAGCTATCGTATTGGTTACAGATTGAACTGGTTTGTTCAGCAAAATGAAGCTCCAAAAATTTCAATTACATTCATTTTGCCACGCCTCTGATATTAACCCTATCAATATGTGATCAACAGCCACGGAATTTATTGATCTAAAACAACATCCAACATTAATTAGCCCTTAAGGGGTATTTATACAAATATTTCTAAAACTACAATTTGTATTAGTAAAAATGAAAGTATGTTAATGGAAAAATAACCTACACTTTTAGCACTATTACTATACTTAGGATGTACTAAGTGGTTGACCTATCTAGAAGACGCTTATTTTCAAGAAAAAACGTTGATAGTAGTTTGGTTCGCTTACCGTGGATTCAAAAACAAGAAAACTTCATCGAAGATTGCACTCGATGTGGCAAATGTTTGAATGTATGTGAGACCAAAATAATTGTTAGTGGTGATGGAGGGTTCCCTACCGTTGACTTTTCTATCGATGAATGCACATTTTGCTATCAATGCGCAGAAGTGTGTCCAGAACCGATTTTTAAAACACAAGATGAACCAGCTTGGGATGCAAAAGCAAGTATCAGCGAAAAGTGCTTAGCGAACCAAAATGTGGAATGTCGAAGCTGTGGGGATATGTGTGAGCCCATGGCAATTCAATTTGATCTACAAGTAGGTCGAGTTGCGAACCCAAAAATTAACGTTGATGAATGCAGTGGCTGTGGTGCTTGTGTTGCCGTTTGCCCTACTTCAGCCATCAATGTGAGCAATGTTCGCCAAGGCGAAAAACTATAATAACATTCGCTTCGGCGATAATAACGAGAGTAATTTATGGCACTAAATGAAGTGCATATTTCAAGTTTGGTTGTGCATGTTGCTCCTGAACACTTAGCTGAGATCAAAGCGCAAATCGAACAATTCGAAAATGCAGAAATCTATGGCGATAGTCCTAAAGGAAAAATAGTTGTGGTGTTGGAAACCGAAAACCAAGGTTATGTAACCGACACTATAGAAGCGATCAACGATTTACCAAATGTTTTAGGCACTGCTTTGGTTTACCACCAAATCGAAACCGACCTAGACGATATGGATACAGACACTGGAACTAACCATTCCCAAATTGAGGGTGAAGTATGAAAATGACAAGACGTGCATTTGTGAAAGCAAATGCAGCTGCATCAGCGGCAGCGGTTGCGGGCGTAACATTGCCAGCTACTGCTACGAATCTGATCGCTAGTTCAGACCAAACAAAAATAACATGGGATAAAGCGGCTTGTCGTTTTTGTGGTACAGGCTGTTCTGTTCTGATTGGTACTCAAAACGGTAAGGTTGTTGCGACACAGGGTGACCCAGAAGCACCTGTAAACAAAGGCCTCAACTGTATTAAAGGTTACTTCCTGTCAAAAATCATGTATGGCAAAGACCGTCTTGAAACTCCTCTTCTTCGTATGAAAGATGGCAAATATGACAAAGACGGTGATTTCGCACCTGTTTCTTGGGATGTTGCTTTCGATACAATGGCTGAAAAATGGAAAGCGGCACTGAAAAAACATGGCCCAACGGGTATTGGCATGTTCGGTTCAGGTCAGTGGACAGTAATGGAAGGTTACGCCGCCGCTAAAATGATGAAAGCGGGTTTCCGTTCAAACAACATCGATCCAAACGCTCGTCACTGTATGGCTTCTGCTGTAGGTGGCTTCATGCGTACTTTCGGTATCGATGAGCCAATGGGCTGTTATGACGATTTCGAACACGCAGATGCATTCGTTCTGTGGGGTTCTAACATGGCAGAAATGCACCCTGTATTATGGACTCGTATCACTGACCGTCGTTTAAGCCATCCACACGTAAAAGTGAATGTACTCTCTACTTATTACCACCGTTCATTTGAACTAGCAGATACTGGTTACATTTTTGAACCACAGTCTGACCTTGCTATCGCTAACTTCATTGCTAACTACATCATCCAAAACGATGCTGTAAATTGGGACTTCGTAAACAAGCACACGAACTTCAAGCAAGCAACGACTGATATCGGTTACGGCCTACGTGATGACGATCCACTTCAAGTGAAAGCAGCAAACCCGAACGTTGGTAAACTGCACCCACTTGATTTTGAAGGTTACAAAGCTTCTGTTGCTTCTTATACAGCAGAGAAAGCTTCTGAAATGTCAGGCGTTTCTGTTGAGAAACTGATTGAGCTTGCTAAACAATATGCTGATCCAAACATCAAAGTCATGTCACTTTGGACAATGGGTATGAACCAACATACTCGTGGCGTTTGGATGAACAGCTTGGTGTACAATATCCACCTTCTTACAGGTAAAATTGCGACTCCAGGTAACAGCCCGTTCTCACTTACAGGTCAGCCATCAGCGTGTGGTACAGCTCGTGAAGTTGGTACATTCTCACATCGTCTTCCTGCGGATATGGTGGTTAAAAACCCTAAACACCGTGCTATTGCTGAAAAAATCTGGAAACTTCCTGAAGGAACGATTCCTGCGAAGCCTGGTGCTCACGCGGTTAAACAAGACCGTATGTTGAATGACGGTAAGATCAACGCTTACTGGGTTCAATGTAATAACAATATGCAAGCGGGTCCAAATATTAATGCTGAACGTTTGCCTGGTTACCGTAACCCTGAAAACTTCATCGTTGTTTCTGACCCTTACCCAACAGCAACCGCTCAAGCGGCTGACTTGATTCTTCCAACCGCAATGTGGGTAGAAAAAGAAGGTGCTTACGGTAACGCTGAACGTCGTACACAAGCTTGGTATCAACAAGTGGGTACAGTTGGTGAAGCGAAGTCAGATTCATGGCAAGTAATGGAGTTCTCTAAGCGCTTCAAAATGGAAGACGTTTGGCCTGAAGAGTTGCTTGCAAAAGCACCTGAGTACCGTGGCAAAACTATGTACGATATGCTGTACAAAAACGGTCAAGTAGATAAATTCCCTATCGAAGAAGCTCGTGAATTGAACGACGATGCACACCACTTCGGTTACTACGTACAAAAAGGCCTATTCGAAGAGTACGCAGAATTTGGTCGCGGTCACGGTCACGATTTAGCACCATACGACGTTTACCACAACGTACGTGGTTTACGCTGGCCTGTTGTTGATGGCAAAGAAACTAAATGGCGTTTCAAAGAAGGCTCTGACCCGTATGTTAAGAAAGGTGCTGGATGGGAATTCTATGGTAAACCAGATGGCAAGGCTCTGATCATTTCAGCACCATACGAAGCGCCACCGGAAGTACCAAATAAAGAATATGACTTGTGGCTATGTACTGGACGTGTACTTGAACACTGGCATACAGGCACAATGACTCGTCGTGTTCCTGAGCTTTACAAAGCCGTTCCTGATGCACTTTGTTACATCCACCCTGCTGATGCAAAAGCACGTGGTTTACGCAGAGGTGATGAAGTTCTAATGGAGAACGCTCGTGGTGAAGTTCGAGTTCGAGTGGAAACTCGCGGTCGTAACCGTCCACCGCAAGGATTGGTATTTGTACCGTTCTTTGATGCTCGCATTCTGATCAACAAACTGATCCTTGATGCTACGGACCCACTGTCTAAACAGACAGACTTTAAGAAGTGTCCGGTTAAGATCACGAAAGTATCTTAAGCACCAGAACAGAAATGATTGCACTGGCAACCTAGAGTCTTAGGTTGCCAATCAAAGAATTAGCCATAAGGCGGAGAAATAAACATGAAAAAACTGATTATTGCCCTTTTATCAATCGGTGCTTTGATGACTGGTGTTGCTCAAGCTGAGCTTGATAACCCAGGCGGTATTGGTGGCGTAGAATCCCTACGTGGAGCTTCTGAACTTGAAGTAACACGTGCGGCAGACGATTTTAAACGTTTCCCAAGAGATCACGTAACATTAGACAGTGACTACGTATATCAGCCACCTCTTGTTCCACACACAATTCGTAACTACGAAGTGTCTCTTAATGCGAACAAATGTCTTTCTTGTCACAGCTGGAAAAACGCTAAAGAGATGGGTGCAACTAAAATTAGTGTCACTCACTACATGAACCGCGAAGACCAAGTGCTTTCAGATGTATCACCTCGTCGTTACTTCTGTCTGCAATGTCACGTTCCTCAAGCTGATGCTAAACCATTAGTTGAGAATGAATTCCAACGCGTTGATTCATTAAAATAATCATAGCCAAAGGCATAAGAGAGGCTATATATGAAATTATTAAAAGCGTTTTGGACCAGATTAAGAAGCCCAAGTAAAGCAGCTGTAGGTGTTGTTCTATTTATGGGATTTGCTGGTGGTCTTCTTTTCTGGGGTGCATTCAACACGGGTATGGAAGCAACTAATACGGAAGAATTCTGTTCTGGTTGTCATGCCCCTATCGTTGCTGAAATCCAAGAAACGGTTCACTACTCGAACCGTTCAGGTGTACGAGCTATCTGTTCTGACTGTCACGTTCCACACAACTGGACAGACAAAATAGTACGTAAAGTTCAAGCGTCTAAAGAGCTTTTTGCTTACTTTGTTACTGATACCATCGGTACTGACGAGAAGTTCAAAGCAAGACGTTCACACCTAGCAGAACGAGAATGGCATCGAATGAAGAGTAACAATTCTCAAGAGTGTCGTAACTGTCATGAATTTGAATTTATGGACTTTTCTGAGCAAGGCCCACGTAGTGTTAAACAACACTCTACCGCACTCGCTTCAGGTGAAAAAACGTGTGTAGATTGCCACAAAGGTATTGCACATAAACTTCCAGACATGAGCGGCGTTGAAGGCTGGTAATAGGAGTTACAGAATGAGTACTTTAGAATCAGTTATTTGGCATATTCTTGGCTACAGTGCAATGCCCGTGATTATTTTAAGCGGATTCGCTGTTGTTGCTGCCATCTCTGTTGGATTCCTTTCTCTAGGAAAAGACAAAGAAGTCTAAGTAAAAAAGCAATGGTTGAGGAGATATGATTTTGCCTATTTTGTAGCTCCTCTTTCATTTTAAGAAAACCCCGTTAATTCGGGGTTTTCTTTTATCTAGGGTAAACCATCGATTTGCCTAAGGTGCAGAATCGACTTCCACGGGCAAATAATGTTTAGGCTCCAACTTTAACCACTCAGGCAGCACTGTCCCTATCGAGATTGAAGACCATGTTCCGGTCAGAATACCGATAAACATTGCGGTAGAAAAACCTTCTAACGCACTCCCCCCCATAAGCCATAATGCGCCAACGGTAATTAACGTTGTTCCTGATGTCACCATAGTGCGAGAAAACGTTGCAACAACAGCTTGATCGTTAATCTCTTTTGTTGATAACGACTGTTTTGCAACAAGAAGCTCTCGCACCCTATCGGCTATGATAATTGAATCATTTAAGGAGTAACCGAGTATGGCGAGTATGGCTGCAAATACGGTTAAGTTAAATTCCATTTGAGTCAGTGCAAAGAAGCCTAAAACCAGTACCACATCATGCAATAGTGCCAATAATGAACCGCTTGCGAGTCTCCATTCAAAACGGAAACATAAATAACCCAAAATGCATAAAAGGGAGATCAACAATGCGAGCCCGCCTTGATCAACTAAATCTTGGCCCACTTGAGAGCCAACCATGCTATTGCTAACCACTTCAACATGGTTAGATATTGGAGCCAATAGAGGTTCAATATTTGGAACATCAGCGCCTAGTTCAGGTATAGCGTAACGAATTACCCAGCGCCCCACTTCTCCAGATGGTGTTACTCTTGTCTCTTCACCCAATTCAGGAGTCAATGAGGAGAGCAGTTGGTGGCTATCGACACTGGCATCTACTTGAATCTCAGTCACCATTCCACCCGTAAAATCGAGTCCCATATTCAGCCCTCTAGCCCCTAGAGCGAGTAATGAAACCGCCATTAACGCAATCGATACATAGCTAGTGAAATAGCGAATTTTGCGAATATTACTTTTTATCTGATTCATCATTACACCCTTACATCGCGGCGGCTATCACGGCCCCAAATTAGATTGATCATTGCTCGTGAAGCGAACACGCCTGTAAACATACTCGTAATAAGCCCCAACCCAAGCGTTAAAGCAAAGCCTTGAATTGGCCCATTTCCCATTGAGTACAGAATGACAGCCGTGATCATTGTGGTAATGTTTGCATCCAAAATAGTGCTTATCGCAGAACTAAATCCTTGATCGATGGCTTGTGCAAAATTCCGTCCTTCTGCTAGTTTGTCTCTTATCCTTTCAAAAATGAGAACGTTGGTATCAACAGCCATACCGACAGTTAAAACCAATCCAGCAATACCAGGTAATGTTAAAACTGCACCAGGTAACAAAGCGACCATGCCGAGTAAACAGACCATATTCGCCACTAAAGCGACATTCGCAATCCATCCTAACCTGCGGTACCAAAGCGCCATGAACGCAAGGGTCAAACCCATCCCTAGAGCTAGCGCTGCAAAACCATTGTGAATATTTTCAGCGCCAAGTGATGCGCCGATCGTTCTCTCTTCCACAATGGTTACTGGAGCAGTCAACGAACCCGCACGAAGTAAAAGCGCAAGTTGTTGAGCTTCGTCAATGGTTCCTGCCCCTGTGATTCTGAATTGACTACCAAGCTGTGATTGAATAGTCGCAACGCTAATCACTTTCTCACTTCGTTGTGAGTTACCTTGCGCATCTAGAGTGTACTCCCGATAGACCGTAGCCATTGGTTTTCCAATGTGCTTTCCAGAGAAGTCACTCATGATTTTGCCACCGGCGTGATCCAGTGAAATATCCACCTCTGCCCGACCCATCTTGTCAAAACTCGCTCTTGCATTGACGATATGTTCACCGGTCAAAATCGCTTTCTTTACCAAGGTTACCGACGCGCCATCGTTGTCAGCCAAAGTGATGTCACGGCTTGTTTTTGCTTCTGAAGGGGATTTAGCTTGATGAAATGCAAGACTGGCAGTCGCACCTATCACATTTTTTGCTTGTGATGGATCTTGTACGCCAGGTAATTCAATCCGAATCGAGTGCTCACCTTGTCGCTGGACTAAAGCTTCAGTAATACCTAACTCTTCAATCCTTCCACGCATAATTTTTAAGTTCTGTTGCAGCGTGATGGTTTGAAACTCAGTCTTATTTTGTTGTGATGGTTGAATTAACAATTGACCAGATGAACGCTTAACAACCCAATTTGGATAGCTTTTATTTAAGTATTCACGAATACGATTAAGATGATCAGCTGACTTCGCACTTACGAGAAATCCATCAACACCTCGGCTTACCACTTTTACTCCGCGTAAATGTTCAGCACGCAGCATCTCTCTCACTTCATCTTGAATGGCATCTCGTTGTTCTGAAAAAGCTTGGTCTACATCTACGTTAAGTAAAAACTGCACTCCTCCTCTAAGATCAAGCCCAAGTTTTATCGGATTGAAGCCTAACTCCCCAAGCCACTTAGGGGCAACAGAGACATACGAATAGGTAATACCATCCGCTTGTGTAATGGCTGAATCTAATATTTTACGTGCTCGACTCTGGGTATCTTCGTCTCGAAAAACCAAAGTCATTTGCTCTTTATTTTGTGTAATTTCCTGCGCTGATACCCCTGCATCTTTTAAGAATCGATCCAGTTTTGTGATTGAGGATAATGAAGACTGTAGAGCCTCGCTTTGAATCTGTATCGATGGTTGCTCACCGTACCAAGTTGGGATGGCGCTGAGAGCCAATAGAACCACTGCAACAATAAGAACCAGATATTTCCACATAGAATAGTGGTTCATGCGTTTTTGATTTTTTATATTTTTCATTTCTTTCATCTATAAGAATGCCCTTGGAATGAACCAAGTCAAAAAACAATAGAGACTACCTATCGAATAGGTATGGAGTTAAGTGAATCGTTAAATAGATGAAGAGGAATATTGGCTATTCAGGGCAACATAAAATGCGTTGCTCTCTTTCCAGCCAGAAATACGATAATTTGAAAGGATAATTTTCGAATACCAAGCGAAAGCTGGCATAGATTTTAGGGACGATAAGGTAAATTGGTATTGTGGCAGATCATCGCGGTTATGCGAGTCAAAACCTAGGTCATCAATGGTCTCTTGATCTCTAGGTGTATATGTCCAACGAATCTGATTAACGTTCGCATGGATGGGACGACGATGAAGATCGATTGAAATTGGTGGAGTGTCACCAATATGTAAGGAGTTCGGTGAACTCAACACTCGATTTAACTCAGCCTGAAACTCGCTCTCGAATGCCGCGTGATTGGTTTGAGGTTGGGTATACTCATTATTAGGGCTGATTTCTACTTGTACAAACGCCTGCGAGGGGAAAACCACCGCACACATAAATACAAGAATAGATCTTACCAGCACTCGAAACATAGCCAACATATATAGTAGTAAAGTGACAGTAAGTGGTGAAACGAACCCACTGCGAAAGTCTGAATAATAGGCCCAGTTATAGGAATGAACAACTAAAAAGATCTAAAAGCCACCAGAGCCAATAGACATCTGACAAATATCATTATATTACAATTACTTATAAAACAATTTTGTCGTTGATACATCTAAATAAATTTTGTTCTCTAGCTCCAGACCATCACAATAGACGAAATACACAGGTTCATCTTTATAATTGATGGAGCGGATCCAACCCTTAAGCTGTTCAAAGTCTTTCGGTTCACATTGGCCTTCGTTCAGAAGCTTCTCTGTCGCAGCTCGAAATTCAGCTCGGTAGTCCATTAAGTCATCTGACTCAGCAATATACGCATCTATAGTTTCAATACGTTCTTTTTTAGAAATAGTTGGTTTTTCAATGGCTAAAAATGACATATCGATCCAGTCAGCTTGCTCCAACTCTCCATCCCCATAAACGAAGTTTTCTGAGATTCGCGCCCAGCCGTCCTTTTTCTCAAGCACCTCAACGAAATCCGTTTTGTACAAGGCTCCAATAATAATACCGTCATTAGATGGACGATCCATAATATTGAGTTTGGCCGATGCCACATAAAATTCAGTATTTTCAGGTTTGGGGGTTAAATCAATGACCAAGCCTTCTGAGGGTGTCTGCTGTATTGGTGCGGTTTCTTGAGATTGATTTGCGGCATCAGAGTCGTCCTCTTGCATGAAAAAGAAATAATACCCAGCACCGGCCCCGCCGAGGATGGCTAAAATGACGATCATAATTATTACTTTTTTCATATGGATATATCTCTAAAGCAGTTGCCCAATATATATAGTTTTGAGTGTACAACAAGTTGACATAACCTGTGAGAGCTTTTAAAGGCAGCTGATATATAGATCTAATTTATCTCTTAGGCACTCCATCATTTATAAACCTATACTATATATAACTTCTCAGCACATTGGTTTTTATGAAGAAATGCATCAGATTTAGCCTGTATCTTGCGCTATTTTCGTTCAGTTTTTACTCAAATGCACAACACTGCACCGTTGTGACTTGGGATAAAGCTCAAAAGCAACATGAAGCGCTGGAAGAGTGGTATAACTTAAGTGCAGTCCAATTCAATGAACTTCTCTTTAGACACAAATCCCAAATCTTCATGTCCAAAGAGTTTACCCTTCAAGAGCTCACGACATTTTGGCACCCAGCAAAAGTTCATCTTCACGAAATACTGGAAGATCAAATTCAAAGCGCACTTAACTTAGCGACTCAACTGTCTCAAGCTTCAACACTTTTAAGCGAGAAGATTGATTCAATTAACGGCATGACTTTAACATGGCAACGTTTGAGTTCTCATTGCATAGAAAATAATTTAATCGCAAATCACACTGCTAGCCTTAAGTACGTTAAGTCAGCACAGGAGTTAAAATCTGACATTATCGCTTTAATGCTAAAAATTGAAACTCTTGAGCAACGTTACATCTATGAGGCTAAGGTGTTACAAGATGCGCACTTTATGTCAGATCTTGAATTTAATTCCAAAAAATAATGTTCATCCAATACCTCTACATTCTGGACACCTCAACATACCGGATTAACACAATTTATGAGTTTTAATTTACCTACCTAGCTGAGAGCCCCGTCCTGTAAGGCATACAAGAAGCGTCTTAATATGTATTGAATATAAATTCATCACACTTGATGGTTTTATCAACATAAACTCAGACGAAAACGAGAGCCATCTCACAAAAACATTTACAATCGCCCATTTTTTGTTTAATATAACTGTTCATATTGCTTCATAAAAAAACATAAAGTGGCTAGTAAATATGCATAAAATTATGGCTTTGAATCACCGAATGGACAACGATTGTCCAGTTGAAATAAGAACTAAATTAATTTCAGTTATAGAGCATATAGAGAAACATGGATTTGTCAGTGATTTAACGTTATGTAAAATTTTTGGTGAAATGATCTGGAACGATGGCATTGACTATCACTCCCATGCCCTTTCATTTAGAATTGATTCAACAACAGGTAATTGTCAGATATCTCAGTTGAAGTGCCATTAAAGCTCGAATAAATAGAAAGAGAATGTAGCAATACATTCTCTTTTTGCGTTAATCAGCTACTTTCTTTCCAACACGACCTTCTACCACAACCAAACTCTCCAAGTATGGCACTAGACAATTCACCTAATACCTGTTTCTTCATCAGTAAGTAGCCCATTGAGTTTTGATTTAGATGTTTATTGTTAGCACTTAACCCTTGCGCCACAACACTTCGTCAATTTACGGTTAATTTCGGCCTTATCGCTACTGAATAATTCATATATCTGCCTTAATCGCTTATATTTATACTATCTCTCAATCAAAGAAATAAATCCCATGAAAAAAATCATCTCTATTATCACTCTGGCAGCGTTAATGACAGGTTGCCAAGCAACTCAAAGGCAAAATGCCACTACAGGCGAAATGGAAACAAACTCTGCGACCAAAGGTGCGATTGCAGGTGTTCTAGCTGGCGTTGCGGTTGGTTTAGCGACAGGAGACGATGCAAAGGAACGTAAAAAATACGCATTACGTGGTGCTGCGGCTGGTGGACTAATCGGGGCTGGTACTGGCTACTATATGGATCAACAAGAGGAAGCTTTACGTCTTAAATTAGCGAATTCTGGTGTGCAAGTGAGACGTATTGGTGAAAACGAGCTTCAACTTGTAATGGAAAATGGTATTGGCTTTAGTTCGGGATCTTACTCTTTATCTTCAAGCATTTACTCGACACTCAATGGCATTGCTCTAATCTTAGTGGAATACCCTGATACACGCCTAGACATTATTGGCCATACTGATAGCTCCGGCAGCGATGCTACTAACCAAAAACTTTCTGAGCAACGTGCTCAATCTGTTGCGAACTACCTAGTCCGTCAAAATGTTGCGTCAGGTCGAGTTGCTAGTAAAGGTCTTGGTGAGCGCTTCCCTATTTGTACAAACTCAACATCACAGGGTAAAGCTTGCAACCGCCGCGTTGAAATCAATATCTTATCCCTCAAGTAATTCAAATTTAGGCTGTCTATCTTAGGCGGCCTACCAACATCTCTTTTATACCCAAAAATTCCTTTCTAATTGAGAATGATCAACAATATTTATTGCTTACTACACTCTTTAAATCGCCCCCTGTCTATCTTCAATTTTGATACTCTCTACATTCAACTACAAACTTCAGATTTTTTAATTCGCTTTTATGCGCTATCCACTATTAAGCCTCGCGATTATTCTTAACGCCATATCTAGATAACATATTTCAACTAAACCCTACCTTAAATTTTACTAATCAAGCATCAATTTTAAACTTGATAACCTCCTAAAATGCATGCTTCACCTCACAAAAGCAAATGCGCAACTAAACACATTAAAATTTGATGCACTCGTACCATTTTCATATATTCATGCGTGCTATAAACACTATGAAATTCATACTTAATAGCTAGTTAAACTGCAATCGTGATATTTTTGTTAAAGAAGAATCTAAATTTATTTACAAATTTAGCATAAAGCACTATTAAAAATGAAGGCGAACAGTGCCAATTGATAGGCACAAATAATTATATCCAAATGTCTGGAGCAAAACATGCAAGACCATAATTCTAGGTTTCCTACCATATCCAAAATTCTAATTCTGCGGCAGTTCTTATGGGGAGCCGCTTTCTATGGAACATTTGTTCTCTTAACTAAGTTTTTCCTAAATGACTTAAACTACAGTGAAGCTGATACCATAATGATGATGGGAGCGTTTGGCGCGGTAGGGCCTGTCTTTTCAGCCGTCGGTGGGTTTGTCGCTGACAAATTTATAGGGGCATTCCGCGCAGTCTATATTGGATATACGGCTTATTTAGCAGGGTTTATATTACTAGGCATTGGCGCAAGCAGCCTTAATATTCCTCTAAGCATCCTAGCTATTGCTCTCATTGGCTATGCTCGTGGCCTATCTGCTACCTGTCCTACAGTATTGTTTGGCAACTCATATTCAGAAACCAATCGCGATGCATTCCAGCAGGGTCTTACGGTAAACTATTCAATCAACAATCTCGGTTCTTTCTCTGCAAAATACCTCTTTCCTTTCTTAATAGCTTACCTCGCCTACCAAGGTGTTTTCTTTATTTCAGCTCTGTTGATGATGGGCAACTTATTGATGTTCTTTAAGTTCCGTAAGGAGCTCAGCAACGTCGGTAACCCAATAGATACAACACCTCTTCCGTTTATGACTTGGGCGATGTTCGTCGGTGGTTCGATTGCGGTGCTGGGCTTAGTTTTCTGGATATTCTCCAATCTAGATACTGGCAAATATATCTTGTATACGCTTGGTTTCGGTGCCATTGGTTACTTTATCTATGAGATAACACGGGCGACAAAAGCGTACCAATACAAAATGGTTGCGGTACTAATTACCGTTTGTATCTTGATCGTGTTCTACTTCTTCTATGGTCAAATGTTTACTTCAATGAATATGTACGCAATCAACTTAATGGGGGATACGTTACTCGGCTTTATTCCAATTCACCCTGAATCCAACATGGCATTCAACCCTTTATGGTGCTTTGTTCTTGGTGGTCCAATGATTCAACTTTATGCATGGTTAGATCGTAAAGGCTATTCTCCAACAATCCCAACTAAAATCGCTGGTGCATTCGTGCTAAGTGCGATCGCATTTTCATTGTTAGGACTATCAGCAGATTCAATGGGGCCCGACGGGAAAATATCCGCAAACTGGATCCTCTCTGTGCACTTCTTTCAATCTGCTGCAGAGCTAATTGTTGGTGCCCTTGGTGCTGGCTTCATCTTTGAGATGGTTCCTCGATATTTAGCAGCCTTCTCAATTGGATTACGCGCTGTCGCTATCTCACTAAGTGGTATTTTAGCGGCGGTTATTGCAACTAAGATAGCACTTCCTAAAGATATTGTTTTCACACACGAAGTGGTTGAATCTGTTTACACAGGATACTTCTACATGCTAGCGCAAATTGCAGCGTTCATGGCAGTGCTGACTTTCGGTCTATCGCGTGTCATTCAGAATCTAATTGAACGTGGTGAAGCTCTTGAAAAAGAAGAGCAAGAACAGAAACAAACGCTAGAACCTCAATTAGACAATAGCTAACATCTCAACTGGCCAATTTTAGTTAATAACTGAATATTGGCATGACGAAGGATGATAAACAAAGCGCTAAATGCATTCCATTTGGCGCTTTTGGTATTTTCAATGAAAATAACTGCTTTAAGATCTATTACTTAGGATGAGTAAACTGTTAGATTATTTGGTAGATCCCTTAGACAAGAAACACTGAGAACTTGTATGTCAGGAACAAAAATTGTCATCAAAGAATTAAAGAAGCAACTAAAACTGCACGAAATTCAATATCGAGATATCGCAACCCAACTTGAATTGAGTGAAGGCTCAGTCAAACGTCTACTCGCTGATGGAAGCAATATAAGTTTGACTCGACTGGAAAAAATCTGCCAACTCATCCGAATTGATCTAACGGAGCTTTTCCGTTTAGCCTCCCGAACCGACCAAGGTCTTCAAACATTATCATTTGAGCAAGAGCAGATGATCGTGTCGGATAAAGTTTTACTCTTAGTGTCAGTTAGCGTGCTAAACGGATTTAAATATGAGGAAATCATTAATCGCTATAACATCAATAAAAATGTACTGATTCAAAAACTCGCCGAATTAGATCGAATGCGTATCATTGAGTTGATGCCCGACAACCGTATACGCCTATTGCTTTCTCCTAAGTTTGACTGGATTGGTGGAGGGCCCATTCAGTCCTTCTTTCTGAAGGAAGTCTTACCTGAATTTTTTAATAGCTACTTTAGTCGCCAGGATGAAAAACTAGTAATGGCGACAGGACTAATGTCTCCACATACTAACCAAAAATTTCAGGGACAGGTTCAAAAACTCGTCGATGACTTTCACGAAGCGTGTGATGAAGACTCGAATCTAGATATCAATGATCGAAACGGTACCTCTATCGTCATAGCATTAAGACGTTGGCATTTCGATATGTTTGATACTGTCAGTTCTAACATCAACAAGTAACGTCATATGTTACTTCAAGTGGATGCATTATAAACTTCAATTGTTAAGCTTTATCTATCATCGTAATAAATGCCAAAATATTAACAAGCAAGATGAGCATTGAAGAATCAAGCCTCATATAAGTAATTGCATGTTAAAAGGGACAAACAATGAAATTACCCATATATCTATCTCTAACACTTATTATGATTACGTCAACTATGGGCTGTACAAGTACCCGTTACAGTTCAAGGTTATTAGTTGCACCACCGACGAAACATATCAATGTTGCACCTACACTGTACAACGTTGCGAAAGTAACAAAGGCATTGACTCCGATTGCTTTACGCTTAATGCAACCCATTGTCGTTGCACCCAAGATTATCATTACAAAATAATGCTACCGCACCCACCATACAAAATAAGCCTTCTGAAAACAGAAGGCTTATAGCGTCAGAGTTTTAATAAACATTAATATGCTAGCTTTTGATTACACTTCTGTTGCTTTGACTCTAAACATAATGGCATAAAGTACAGGAACAATAATGAGAGTCAGGATCGTGGCAAAGGTCAAACCAAAACCTAAGACAACAGACATCGACTTAAAGAATGCATCAAAATAAAGTGGAACAAGACCAAGCACGGTTGTTAGTGCCCCCATCGTTACAGGTCGTACACGACTTGTTGCCGCGTCTACAATCGCGGTGAATCGAGGTTTTCCATCATTGATTTCAAGATCTATTTGATCAACCAGTACAATAGCATTCTTAATCAACAAACCTGAAAGTGAAAGCAACCCAAGAATACCCATAAATTCGAGAGGCATCCCTGCAGAAAGTAAACCAATAACGACTCCAATGATAGCAAGTGGAACCACCATCCATATCACAAGTGGTTGACGAACTGTGCCAAATAGCACGAAGACAATGATTACCATCGTTGTTAAACCATGTGGCAGTGATTTTGCGAGCGCCTCATTTGATTCATTAGAATCACGGAACTCCCCTCCCCACTCCAATGAATAACCAGTAGGTAACTCAATTGCTTCTATTTTTTCCGCAAGTCGGCTACGTAACACGGAAGTAAGGATTCCGGGCTTTGGATCGGCTTCAGCTTTAATGCGCCAAATTCGATTTTCTCGCTTCATACGGCCATCGCGCCAAACTGTTTTAAAGCCATCAACAACTTGAGTTAGTGGGACGATATTACCCGTTTTCGAGCTGATCACCTGAATATTATAGATATCTTCTGTACTAACAACTTCGGAGTCCGGGGAGGTCGAAATGATTGGTATAATATCTTCGCCATCACGATATGATCCGATCTGCTGACCTGAATACGCGGTTTTTATAGCAAGCGCTACATCTTGAATTGTCACACCTGCCCTATTAGCTTTTACCTTAGAAAAAATCGGCTCGAGTACACTCACTTGATCACGCCAATCATCTTTTATCGAAATCGCATCACTATCACTGTGCATAATAGCCTTTGCTTCATTTGCAAGATGACGAAGAACTCTAGGATCAGGGCCAAAGAACTCAGCTTGAATTTTTGAGCCACCACCAGGACCTAACTGAAACCTCCAAACCTTAGCTTGCGCGTCAGGGAATTCAGAATTGATGTGATTTTGAACTTTTACAATATTTCCATCGATGCTTTGATAGTCGTCAACTTTTACTAATAATTGAGCATAAGACGAATTTGGCGACTGAGGAGCATAAATTAGCATATAACGCATGCCTCCGGCCCCAACAGAAGTTTGAATGGTATTGACACCGGGTAAAGACTCTACGAACTTTGCAATTTCCTTAATTTCTTCATCTGTTTTTTCGATAGATGTACTTTCAGGTAGCCATAAATCAACGACAAATTGAGGAGTTGTTGATGCTGGAAAGAACCCATTTTTAACAAAACCAAAACCATAAATTGATGTCGAAAATAATATGATTGTAATTAACGTTACTTTCCATCTATGATTAAGCATCATACGTATTAGCTTTTTATAACGAACTGTAAATTGGTTTTCTTTATCAATAACCGCTTTTTTTTCAGCTTGAAACATCGAATGACAAAATAGTGGTGTTAGACTAATAGCGAACAGCCAACTAAATAGTAACGAAATTAAAATAACCCAGAACAAGTGCCCTGTATATTCAGCAGTATTGCCTGGAGCGAAGCCAATAGGAGCAAAAGCAACACAGCCGACTAGTGTTCCTGCCAATAGTGGCCATTGAGTTTGCGATACAATTGACTTAGCGACATCTAAACGGTTGAGTCCTTTTTTAACTCCAATCAATATTCCTTCTGTTACAACAATCGCATTATCAACCATCATTCCCAAAGCGATAATCAAAGCACCCAATGAAATACGATGCATCGGAATTCCAGAAATATCCATTACAGCTAATGTTGCGGATACCGTTAGTATTAGAATTGACCCTATTATAAGTGAAGATTGAATTCCCATGAATATACAAAGTGTTATAATTACAATCACCAGAGCTGAGACGACATTGAGAGCAAAATTATCAATTGATGCCTCAACAGCCTCACCTTGATGGTAATAATTACTTACTTCAACACCAAGTGGTCTAACATTGAGAGAATCAACAAGTTTTTGATTAACAGCTTTACCAATCTCAACAATATTTCCACCACTTGTTGCCGACAAGCCAATAGCCAGTGCACGATGACCGTTATAGTAGTAAATCTTATCTTCGGGCTTAACCAGGGCTCGAGATACTTCAGCAATATCTCCTAGATAAACTAAGTTATCTGAGTCTGACGTCTGAACTAGTATATTCGAAATGGCATCAACTGAATTGATAGAGCCAGATGGTGAAATAGCAATTCGTCTTGTGCCAACGTTAACTTCTCCAGCATCTACAACTAAATTTTGTGTATCAAGGCTCTGGTAGATCGCATTGATAGATACCCCCAGATGCTGCATTCTCTCTCTAGAGAATTTGACGTAAATAGCCTCTTTTACTTCCCCACTTACATCAACTCTAGCTAGGCCATCAATCGACATTAAATCATTACGCAGTGTCTTAGCATATACCTGCAACTCAGGCATGGAGTAATCGTCGCCATATATAAAGAAATACATCCCGAATAGATCACCAAAATCATCAGCCACAATTGGGGTTGATGACCCAACAGGTAAAGAACTCGTAACATCTGAGATTTTATTTCTAAGCTTCCCCCATATTGCTTGTAACTCAGCTTTATTCTTAGAATATTCATATTTTATTTCAACAGATATTTCTGACTTTCCTGAAGATGAAATCGATGTCACAGACTTAACTTCTGTCATCTGTTGTATGGCACTTTCAATAGGTTCACTTAACTCTTGAGCAACTTCTAATGGTGTTGCTCCGGGGTAATACGAAATGACCTGCGCTTGTCTAATAGTAAACTCTGGGTCTTCAAGGCGAGGCATATTTATATATGAATTATAGCCAGAAACTAAAGTTAGAATAATGACAATAGTACAAAGCACTTTATTACGGATAGAGAACTCAGCTATATTCATTTAGCCTCCCATTCCGATACTTGCATGCCTTCAGATACATAAGACGCGCCACTAGTGATTACTTTATCATCAACATCCAAGCCGCTTGAAATTGAAATAAACTCACCAATTCCATCTTTGATTGTTATATTTTTTTTATTTGCTTTATTTGTCTCCGGATTTACGACCCAAACGTATTTTTCATCTCCAGATGATATAACCGCTTTCATTGGAATTCTTAAGATCGTATTTCTTATTTTGTTTGTAGCTTCAATTTCTACGGTTGCAGGCATTCCTGGCAAAATAACTGTTTTTTCAGGCGCAACAAAAGACATCGTTATCTCATAGGCTTGAGAGTTTGGATTAGGTTCAAGAGAAATCTCTTCATAACTGGCACTGAGTTTGTCGTCTCTTATTCCCTGAAGAATAACATACGATTTCGCGTTCGTTCTTTTATCAAGATCTCGAAGCGTATCGGCAGGAACATCAAATTTCACCTTAAATCGACTTGTATCAATAAAAGTTAAAACCTTTGACGCCCCACTAACATTGTCATATTGATCATAGAAAACGTCTGATACAACTCCATTAAACGGAGCGTATATATTTGTGTCTTCTAATGATTTTTGATCACTATTCAACGTGGCTTTTGCCGAAATCATTGTCGATTGAATTTCATCAAATTGACTTTTGGAAATCACTTTTTTATTAGCTAGAGTTTTCGCTCTTTCGTATGCCTTTAGAGCTTGATTATAAGACGCTTTAGATGATGCTAATTGTATTCTGAAGTCACGATCGTCAATTTGCGCAATCAAGCTGCCCTTTTTGACTTCTTGTCCTTTAGTTACGTTTAGTAAAACCAAAGTGCCACTTCTTTCAAATGAAAGATTGGCTGATTTGTATGCTTTGATTGTGGATGGAAACACCCATGTTTTAGATTCTGAAACCCGTGTAACAGTGAACGTTTTAACAGGTCGCACAACCGACTCTTCAACCTTCACCTCTTCTTGTACATCACCACAACCACCTAAGGTTACAACCATCATTAGTAATGATGTACTAAAAATCAGTCCGTTATTCTTTTTCATATAAGCCTCAAATCAGTATTGATGTCTATGCAGTTTACATTTACACAAGTCTATAAAAGGTGAAATTAGCAATGGTTATGGCCTTGAATTAATAAAAGCCAAAAACTGACATACATGTATCAAAAAGGGAGATATAAGATCTCCCTTCAATAAAACGTTAAATATTAAAGATACTTATCTTCAATGATGCCGCACATAATGCCTAGCTCTAGTTTGTTGGTGTTATCGAGACGCTTAAACTCCTTCATCTGAGCTTTCTTCATCTGTTTTTTCCACCACTCACCGCGAGTCGCTACTTTATATTTACCAATAACCGCGAAGTCAGCTTCCGCTTTCTCTGATTTGTTAATCTTACCCGCCAAGTGACATGCCGTGATTTGCGCAAACGTTTTACCCGCTTTCTCAGGCTTGCCTGCATTGGCATTCATCGACACAGCAAAAAGCGCAAGTGCTACAACTATTTTCTTCATTTAATACTCATCATTTGTCTGGATTAGATAACCAAAACCCATTTAAAAGGCAGTGCCCCTTATTTAGGGTAAATAATAAACACCTACCTACTTCATAGTCAATTATAATTGCAACTTTTAACCAACAATATGAACTCAACTGCATTAAACATACTTAACTTAAAGTAACGAATAAGGAAGGTTAAAATTTTGCAACAACTTCAAGCACAATGACTACAAAAAAAGGCAAGCATTGGAGTTAGCGACTAGGATTTACCTTAAATAACAAAATTAAACCTTTAACGAAAAATTGCACACCTTTATGACTTTGTTTTTTTGACCTTTAGATATAAAGGACTGAACCTCTGAGTACTACGACGTTTCCGTATGTAAATTAATATAAAGACGATATTAATTAGCAAGCTGTAGTGATAACCTAAATCGAAATGATAACTAATATCCAAAAGGTAACTATGAAAAAACCGACACCAAGTTTACTCACTGTGCTTAAATCAGTACAAATATCACCGAATATGCAAAGAATTACGCTACAAGGTGAATCACTTGCACATTTTCCAGATAACTGTGAAGGAAGTTATATCAAACTTATTTTTACTCAAACTGGAGACACAGATTTATCACGAATTAAAGAAAATGAACGGCCTGTGATGCGTACTTACACCATTAAGCACTTTTCTCTGCTTCAACGTACTATTGATGTCGATTTTGTACGCCATACCACTGATGATTGTCGCTGTGGTTTCGCTGCTCGATGGGCAATGCATGCAAAAACTGGCGATATCATCAATATTGCAGGACCGGGAAGTATTAGCAGTTTAAACGTAAATGCAGACTGGTTCTTCACGGTTGCCGACATGACAGCATTGCCTGCTTTATCAACGAAACTTCGTACTCTTCCTGATGACGCTAAAGGATATGCCGTCATAAAAGTCATTGAACACGCAGATATACAAACACTTGATACGCCAAAAGGCATAGAGGTTATCTGGCTAGTTAATAATGACACTCTCACGCCCAAGATCAAATCACTGCCATGGTTAACTGGAACAGCCTCTGTTTGGGTTGCTTGTGAGTTTGATACTATGCGAGAGCTACGTGATTACTTCCGCAATGAAAAGAAAGTGGCAAAAGAGAACATTTACATCAGTAGTTATTGGAAGAAAGGTGTCACCGAAGATGGACACAAAGTAATTAAACAGCAAGATTCGAATGAAGCGGGCTAATTACTTTTAATTTAGCTATAAATTAAAACTGAAAGAGAACGCATCTCTAATGCTACTCAGAAAAAGTAACACTTAGCACTAGAAAGCGTTCTTGGTTGCGTAATTCGTAGAGTCTGATTAAAATTACCACAAATTTCATTTATTTAAAGCGTTATAGAATGCTACTTATCGCATAATACCTCAGACAATTCAGCTTCTGAAAGTCCACACTCTTTTTTATGGGTCCCATTATGATAGGTCGTTAAACGCTCCCATTTCCCATTATTTTCGTGCGATGTCATAACTTGTGCAGGAAGGAGTTCATCATCATTGAATTCATTTTTAGTCCTCGACCAGTGATCCGCCCCGTGCCCTTCTTCACTGTAGAAGTCTGTATTAATAGTATTTCGAACAGGAACCAAGTCATCTTGAGTGATACTGTCTGTCACTCCAATTAAGTGCTCAAATCCACTTCTATTACCTTCATTGAAAGTATGCTCTGTATAGCTAATTAACTCAGCCCCCAAATAATCTTTAGTAACTAAAGCTTGAACCAAATGCCCATTCGTTAAGTTTTCGCATTCAGCCCAGTCAAGAACATTCTTGTACGATGTATTGCGAACCCCAGATGACTGCTCAAGAATAGTTTCTAGCCACTCACTTACGGAACAGTTATAACCATTGGTCGCCAATTCCAAACCAATCGTTTTTTCAATATTCACCCCATCCCGCTGCTCTGTTGACATGCTATGCTTAGCAAATAAGTTTAGCTTAGTGCCTAAGTCTGCAGACATCACATACGTCTCAGAATTAAAGTTCCCATTTGAAATTTGAACAAATTCATAACGATACCAGTTGTCATCATAAGCACTACCAGAGCTATCCCATTTACCTAAAAAGTACTCTACCCATGCAAGGCTTGCATTAGGCTTAGTAGTTAATAATTCTTTCGTCTCTTCATACGATTTTTGCAAGCCTGGTACTATGTCTTGTGCGATTTGATGAAGAGAAACATTCTCTGATTCAACATAGTCCCCGTACAACTCGTCAACCGTTATATTATATCGGCTTGCCACTCGTCTTTCCTGTTCAACCAAACGCTGCGCGATGTCTTCTCTTAACTCTTGCTCATTAAGAATAGATTTACAACTCAGCTCATCGGAACCTTTGGTACGGAGCTCTTGTTCAACTTGTTGCCAAACAACTGAAGTCAAGGGTGTAAGATTGAGAAGGTCTCGATCTGAACTCAATGCAAACTGGGGTGGAAATACCATCGAGTAAGCATCTTCGATTGGTGTATTTGGGAAGTCCATATCAATGGCACCCTCAGGCACTTCCACTACTACGGGAACATATTGTGCACACTCGGCAAAACTTGCTGGAATGTTTAAATCAAAGTCACCTTGATCTTGAGTAACCGTATAAGGTTCATTTAAATCCATTACATTATTAAAATTAAGATCAAGATATACTGTTGCACCACTAATATATCCATCAATAGCTTTACCTTTTAAAGTAGCTGAACTCCCTCCAGCGGAGCTCCCACCACCGCCTCCACATGCAGATAAAGCTAGAGCCAAAACAACGACAAGCACTTGTTTATTTTTATTCATTTTAATTCCCTTATAGATATTATTTAGATAATTCATGTATGGTTTTTGTTAATTCTAAATTTTGATAACCACAGAACTGAATCGTCGGACGATAAGCCGGGTATTCTTGTGCTCCTGCTTTTTCTAGCCTTTGACGGATATGAATGGGTAAGTTTTTTTTCAATGACCATAAAAGTGTTGAATGAGAAAAATCCCTATAACTTGGATCAGCACCATATTCTAAAAGCAATGAAATAATCGACTCACTACAATCCTCTCTTGCTAGAGCTGCGAAAAGAGCAGAAAAGCCATTCCCATCTCTTTGATTTGGGTCTGCTCCATGCTCCAACAATTCTTTCACTGCCCAATAATGGTTATGCCTACCAGCAGCTTCAACCAGTGGTAACATGCCGTTTGAAGCCTTTTGTGTAAAAGTATCACACCCCATGCAGTAGCCCTTAAACAGGAGGTAATCTTCGGTTAGGACAGCCAAAAGTAGCCAGTCTGCGGTATGTAATGGCACCTTGGCTCCATACAGTAGATAGAGTACTCGAAACTCACTTAACACCATCTTGGGATCATCTGACCACCAACCATAACCTTTGTTCAAATTCACCTTGGCGCGAGCACTATAGTTTGCAGGATGCTTCAGTTTATTTAAGGCCTTTCTTAGCTGTTCATTTAACCAGCTTGATACGAGGTTAAGATCTGCATAAGCCAGTACAAGATCAAAGTTGGGATGACTAGGTTTAATCGTATTAAGCATAGCGTCATCAACTGAAGCACCAAGTCTAAACATAGTCTGAAGCTGCTCCCTAGCAAAACCAAAACGTAAGCAACACAACCTAGCCAACTTAGTTTGCGTCTGTTTGTTTAATATAAAAAATCTCTTAGATACAAACTGCCTATCAAATCGACACAGATCTTTATGATAAATAGATTGCAGCAATAATGCCGCCCAGTGAGTGTTATCTAATTTCGCTACAAACTCATCACTAAACACTTGTTCATATAGAACTCGATACCTTTTATTTTTCAGTACTTGAAGGACGATATTAAATTCAATTTCGCAATTTATTGCCATAAGTTGAAGTTCGGCTATAGCGCCACAGCAAATGTGTTGATTTACTTGCTGTTCAATATTCTTAGTCATTTAGTTAACTCCCAAGAACGCTTTAATTTCATGTACTTTTTGTTCAGCTTTTATCTCGTCACCCACCAAATCTTTATGCTTCTGCATGTGTACATAACTTATCTCTTCAAGTTCTCGCGCTCGACGCTGATAGCAATCTAAACGATTATCTGTCGTATAAAACCAAGTCGTTGGGCCATTCTCTGCGTGCTCCCTCATCAACTTGTTGAAGTTTTTGATTTCGTGCCACAAATGATCCGATTGTTCTCGAAGTGTCTTATATTTAGCCTGAGCATCTTGCAGGTCATTCTGAGTATAATGTGGGGACGGGGGGATTTCAGCCTGCGTCTTGGCCGGTTTCTGCCAAACTAACCAGTTATTCGCACCTAATGATTGGCCAGCAAGATTTTTTATCATCCATAAAAAAGAGTACGCATTATCTAACTCTGATGTCATACATGCCGCAGTAAACATATGGCAATTATCAAACAGTAAGTTATAGTCTTTTTGGCCAACGTCATTTTTATATTGAATAGCTCGATCTGAAATTAAAGTTGAACCGACAGGGTGTATACCTTGAGAGCTAACATAAATATTGATGCCTGTACCACCATTAGTAAACTCCTCGGGTGAAACCTCTGCAATACACCCTTGGCTATTAAGTTCAACAATTCTTCCATTACCAATGTATATACCTGAATGCTCCATAGCATCGCCCAATAACCCAGTGTATAGAATGCTACCGATCTTAGGTTCATCAACAGTTTGTTTGAATTCTTTATCAACAAAGTGCGTAACAATACTATTGATACCTAAAACGCTGACTATTTTGCTTAACATTGAATATTTCCCTCCTGTAAGCTATTAAGCTCACTATAAACAGGGATATGACGTAATGTGCCGCAAGAAGAAAAAAGTAGCGTATAATTAACGCCACTTTTTTTAAGGAAGATATACTATTTAAATGATCACAACGGATGGTTTGATAACTTTTCCTGATTTGATATTGATATAACCAAAAAATAAAATATTTCTTATGTTCCCACTCATATTTACACTGCTATTGTGTTTTATATGGCTCTGTGTATCGAATTTATCTGCTACTTTAACAGCTTGACGCTCAAACATTGGATACGCAAGTTGAAAGCGTTTGAAAAGAAGCTCAAATAAGATAATGATACGTTCTTGATCTGGATTGTGACCATTAACCACTTCACTTTTAACATAATCCCAAAAATTTGAAATGTTCTTTTCTTGAATACCACAAGCAATTAACCCTTGAATGCTTGTATCCTTAAATATGCCTTCGGTGGATTTTTTAGTTTGAAAAGAGAGATCTTCATAAAGCTCTTTTATACGTAGATCTTCTTCAAACGAATCTCGATAGAAGGCAATTTTTTGCTCTTGATATTCATGCGTATTTGTCAAGGATCGTAATTTAACTTGTACGGTTCGATGTTGCTCATTAATGTCAGATAAAGTCTGATTTTTTTTATGTAGCTCAGATTTCAAATTCGAGAGATCGGACTCTAACGCATTCTTACCATGATTCAATTTGGTAATAGTAAGGTTATTTTCATTTAAGGCAGCTTCTTTTAAGCCTAACAACGACTTCAGCTTCTCAATCACTGCTTTCATTTCCTGATTCTCACCTTTAATTTGTTCAATTAATTGGCTATCTTGACTATTAGCAATTTGGATCGAGTTTTCTTCATACATATCAGAATTATCTTGGCCAAAACATGTTGAAGGCGATTCGACAACACTATCAAAAGCGTCACGTTGAAGATTTTCGGTAGAGATCGTATCAAGTGACTCAGTGAAAATTTGATCCAACTTTCTGCGAATATCAATATCATCTAGTAAAATCATTAAACCCTGCTTTAAGGTTTGGTTATCATGCGGTGCTTCATTCACTGTGAGTACCTCGTGAAAAACCTCTGGTCACTTTACGGTAATGATTTTGTAAACTGTTGTTATCCGGGTTTGCTCGTTGCTCTACTTGCGTTGCATGAAATTCCTTTTCCGTGCTAATAGCATCCTCTTTACTGCCCTTGCCTGAACCTATGTTGATAGCATCAAAAACATCTGGATATAGCGTAATGTGTAAATGAGCGAAATTATAACTGTCAATTATCCATTTAATTGACCTTTCACTATTAGTGAATACATCCGATATGGAAATACTTGAGTCAATTTCAAACGAATCGATATCTGACATAAGTACGAATGCTAATTTCTCATTCTCACAATATTCAACTTTCGTTTTAAATTTGTCCCAATAATCATTATCTGATATCCATACTTCTCCAGAAAAACGAATAACTTCTAAATTACCATCAACAATACGGTCTGTTTTCACTTTGTTATTTTTTACTTGAATGCAAAAATCAGCCATTACTTACTCAGCCCCATTACTTTATCTTCAATTTGCTCAAATGATAACTCAGGCTCTAGCTTTTGATAGGCTTCAACTAAAGCGTCGCTATGCTTGTCCGTCTCATCAAGTGTTAGTTCGTTGTTCAGGTACAATTCATAGTCTTCAAGTTGTAATTCTTTCTCTTTATAAATCTTTATTGTTTCAACGATTTCGTTCGCTTCAAGATCTTGAGACGCCACCGTTGCCATAAAAGCAGGTGTTACCGTTGCATCTAATTTCTCATTAATCCCTTTCAAGGTAATAGATGCACCAATTGAAGAGCGAGCTAATAGTTCTTTCTCGTCAAGACTATCAAATGTCTCTTGATCAAAAGTTACATTGTTTTTTAGATGGTCAATATATTCATTGATAGAGTCGAAATCTTCTGGCTTTTTATCACTCAGCATCGCCCGTTCACCTAATTCTTCCATTGTATCTTCTGGACGAATAATACCTAACGAGATACCCACAGCTTTAATCGCATCGGCAACTTTTTCAGCAATACTGACTCCTAAGCTCGCAATACTGGTTGCTGCACTTACAATACCCCGCCCAATATTAGATACAGCACTGCTAACCAAGCTACATGCACCACTTACACAACTACAAATACTACTTAACAAGCCCATCTTTATATCCTTTTATTTCCGATTATATTGGTTGCTAATGCACTTTTTTGTTTCAGAGTCATTGTTGATTCTGGGTTATCCAACACAGACAAGAGAAACAGGCTTAATCGTTCGTTTCTTGTCTGATATTGCTTATCGTCCTCTTTGGTTTCTCCAATCGGTTTATAGCAAGTTGTCAAAATATATTGGTGTATGTATTCAAGCCCAAAATTCTTGATATAATTCTGCAACTTAAACGTTGATTTTCTATTCTTGACTGTATCAAGCCAAACTGTTGTTGGTGATCCTTCCAAAATCTCCTCAACGACTTCTGCAGATGGCTTGTTTTCTAACAACTCCAGACCTTGAATTATCCCTGTCTGATAATTGTCAGCATAATATTGCAATGCCGCTGTTCTAATTTCTTCAGGAGCAACATCCGACTCTTCCGTTGTGCTAACAAACTCTTTGATTTGAACTTGCAGTGGCTTCGTCATACCAGTGCTAGATAAAATCACACGTCCTGGCTCAAGGTTGGATAAGAAGTCTTTCTGCTCATCCGAAAGTGCCATCGTATTTCCAACTGCCTCTTTATCATCTTGTGCAAACAGTTTATGAATGATTTTAGTATTGGTATTTTTTAATACTTCTGGTGTGAGTTTATTAGGTATTTGATCAACGATGATCAGTGATTCACCATATTTACGCACTTCCGCTAACATATCAGAGAAAGTTTCAACCCCTTGTTTCTTATTCGAACTGTCTCCAACTTCAAACTTAGATAGCAAGCGGTGAGCTTCTTCGATTAAAGTAATGTGCCTAAATTTATCACCACGCTTTCTATACTCTTCATGATTAGCTCGTACTGCCTCATTTAAGTTTGCTAATACAAAACCCATAATCAGTGACTTTTCACTTGGGTTACGTATCTCTTCGAGCTCTAGTATGACATTACGTTGTGCCAACTCTTTAAAGTTGATAGAACGTGGCGTATTTAACATTTGTCCTTTTGAGCCAATTAACAAGCCCTGTAAACGCGCTTTAATTGAGCCGATATAATCTTGCTTCAACCTATCATCAAACCCTTGCTCTTTAACGATCTCTTCAGTCATTGTGATCAGTTCTGCTAAAGTTGGGAACGCGTATACACCTGGAGCAAATGGATCTTCATAGTGGCTGTTTTTTGAGTTTGCTATATTCCAGCCTTTAACCTCATAACAGCGATAAATTGCTGCCTCAATCAGTTGTGGGATAGCAGCTTCCATATCAAAGGCCGATTCAATACTCGCCTTAATCATATCCACTCTTGAGGTAATATTTTCATGAGGGAAAAACTCAAATGGATTCAATCTAAATGGAGCAACATTGTCATTACCTAAGGTAAAAATAAGAATGTCTTTGTGTTTCTTAGTTAATACTCGATATTCGGTTTTCGCGGGCTCAATGACTAAAAATGGCATTTGAGCTGAGTTTAACAACCGGTGACAAGTGGTTGTTTTACCGCTACCTGTGACTCCTGCAATAAAAGTATGCTTATCCAGATCCCGTTTATCAATGCACACTTTTGTTTTTTGAAGCAAGCCACTTTTTATTAAATTACCTAAGAATAACCTATTATCATCCGCGACTTTTCTTGCCAGATTTAACCCAAATTCTACTTCTTCCTTCAGCGTTAAACCAACCACCTCTTTTTGTGGCAAGCCAGCAACAACACTTAATTCATTAGTTGATAACCAATTGCATGAATACTGGCTAAACGGGCTTTTAGACAACAAAATATTGAATTGATGAGTATTTTTATCTTGGGTAACTGCTCCATCTTTTCCTTTTTTAAAAGCCGGAAACTGAAAATTTTTCAGCGTTGTGATCTCATGATTCACTGTTACTTTTTTAAGTGTCAATGGCGATTTATTCGCCTCTTCACCAGAGAAAATGGATTTAGCCGTATTCCCTAATTTTAAAACGCTAGCTTCAGAGTTTGATAACAAATAGATATTTGAAAGATATAAACCTTTATTTTTACCAATTTGAACTCGTTTAAGTAATACATCGTCAATATAATCGACCCACTCTTGTACTGCCTTATCGGAAAATTCACGAGATTCACTTGACGATTTCCCCGTTTGATCCGTTGTACTTGAGCCTATATTTTTTGCAGTCGCTTTTGAATCAGAGGTTCCTTTTGTTTTTGTCTCATTACCACTAGTGTGCTTGTTATGATCGGTCTCAGATGCGCTGCTTGTCGTCCCGCTGTTACTCCCTGAGCTTGAGCTCTCTCCCTTACTCGTTCCTGTCGTTATATTTACAGACTTGCCAGTATTGGTACTAATGCTAGTACCATCAGTTTCACCAGTTGTTCGCGTTGTACTGGATCCTTCGCTTTTTCCTATCGTGTTCGCACTGTTTTCACCACTTTGGATGCTTTTTTTAGCCAAAGGCAATAATTTGTCATAAATTTCATGCAATTGACTTTCTATTTCATTCACATCAGACAATGACAGCGGATCGGCTAGAACAGCAAGACAAAACTGATCACCACTCATAATGTCTACTAAGCGATCTACCCCTTGAAATTGCTCGTTATCTTCATGAACACTAGGTACCCCTTCAAGTTTGGATACCTTAGTGAATCCGGCAACTTCCTCTTTAACTTGTTGCCGTTCCGCTTTGGTTAGTTTCTCAACGACACTGCCTCTAAAGTTACCTTCCAAAGACGGTTTTAAAATGCTTTCACCGATGTCGTCCACATCCAGTGATAACTCACCTTTAAAGCGTTTATCTTTTGCAACACCAAATAAAAACTTAACGCTCTCTCCGTCGCCAATAAGCAGATAAAGAAAAAGAATCCCATCAATATTCAATGAATTTATTACATTTTCAAACGCTTCTTTTCTTGGTAACTCTTCATCAAATGTCACTTCTTTAATGTGGTAAAGAGAAAATTCATGCTCTGCGAGTAAAAACGGTTTTTCTATTACTGAAGATTGACCAGCAACATCAGTACAACCGCCCTTTAATAATTCAATTAACGATTTTTGCGATTCTGACATGTTAAAAATCCTTCATAACGGCTTGGTCAATTTCTTCCGCAGTCATTGATGGATAGGCTTTCTGATAAGCTTTCGCTAAAACATCACCATGCTGGTCTGATTCGTTAAGAGTTAATTCCCCATCGATATAAGCTTCAACATCATCTGGATTTAATCCGCTTTCTGAATAAGACTTAATAATCTCAAGTAGCACTTTAGATTCAACACCTAGCTCGCTTACTTTATTTAAAAATGGCAAAGATATATCTGTGTTTAATTCACTACCAAGAGCTTTGAGAGCAATAGAAGTACCAATAGCTCGACGAACAGTCACATCAATTGAATCACTGCTTAATGTTGACTCATCAACTTTCACATCACTTCTTAAGTAATTGATATAATCATTTATCTGGTCAAAGTCTTCAGGCTTTTTATCTGCGGCCATCGCTTTCGCCCCGAGTTCATCGACTTTCTCACTCGGTTTGAGTACATCAGCAGCTAGGCTTATTCCTTCAATTGTTTTTATGAAATCGGGCAAATTTTGTCCTATCGTCTTTATAATAATTGGCGCATATTTAGCAATCGTAGGACCGATACTTGTCGCTAATTTTGTTATAATAGATACAACTGTTGGAATTGTGGTTGGTGGTATCATTAACATAACTTTTCCTTAAATAATTAAAGTTCTAGATATTGAATATCATTTAGATAAATGTTGTTACCGATATCACCTTCATTAGCGACAACGTATTCGATTCTAGTTGGAGAGACAATTCGGATATACACCAATGCATCATCATCTGTCATATCAAGTTTGATCACTTTTTTCTTAATACTGCTGTCTGATATCGCCACATTACCAGTGCTCGAGGTTGGTTGATCGGTATAAAACAGCTCAAATTTTTGATAACCAGCATCGATAAATTCAATCCACTGATTAAACGTCACTTCTCGATCAACGACTGGTTTAAATTTCAACTTACGTTGCTCACCTAAGTAAAATTTAAAATGAATATCATCACCACCTACGTTGCGGTCGATAACCATTATCTTGCCACCTTCTCGTGATTCAATAAGACCAAAAGCGACACCTGTTTTACCATTTGGTTTTTCTACATCATCTCTATCAGCGCCAAGTGGTGCATATAACTTAAAATGGTTTTTACCGTCGATGTTCCCAATAGCTTCGTTTTGCAATGCTATGTGTTTTTCAAACAGTTCGTTTACAAGGCTCGACTGACTTGAATTTCCTGCTAAGAAAATTTTTACGTCATCAATATCATTTAATGATTCTTGGCTGTTACTAAACGCTAAACGGAGGGCATTGAAAAAATTCTCGACCCCTCTCTCGATTCGGTCAGAAAGCAGAATTTTCAGTTCTTCTTCATCAACATCGAGGGAAAAACCTGTATGCTGAACTCCATCAATATCTGTTAGTGTAATACTTAACTCTCCGGAGGCATCAATGGAGAAGTCATCATGCTCTTCCCAAAATGGACGTAAGGCAATACACAATTTTTTTGTATTATTTCTAGCTTCTTGAGAGTTGCTCAGCAAATGTTCACTGCCTGCAAATGCATCTTTTTCTGGATTTTTTTCAAATTGAATTCGTTGCTGAAGTAATTTGCTTTTGTTGCTTTTAAAGACTTCAAATGCCAATAACTCTAGTAGGTTTTCCCCCCCAAGGAATTGGTCACCGCCCGCGCCAAAATGCTCTATTACATAATCAAAGCGGCGCTCTTTTCCACTCTTTGCTTCTCTAAAAATACCAAAATCAAAATCAGTGGTACCACCACCGAAATCAAATACGCTATAAAAAATACGTTCGTCATCTTCAGGATCAAAATCATAGGCTTTAAATGCCGTTAGCGCGTAGGCTGCTGGTTCACTCGCCCCTTTTGTAACCGTTAATTGAGCAATCGCATCAGCACCCAATTCGGCTGGAAGGGATTTCTTTAAGCCTTTTTCAAAGCTCTCAATAATCTTATCTCGAATAGGCATCTCATAGGTCACTGGGAACGACAGTATGTAGTCCATATAAATGCCATTATTTAAGTTATTGATGTATAAACCCAAATAGTACGCATAAACTTCAATAGGGTTAAAGTCATCATCGCTTAACTCAAGGAAAGGAGGTAAATCGATAATTTTTCCTTGTTGGCCAACAATCTTTAGCTTTCTGTTTTTGTCTCCGGCCCACTGTTTTATCTCATCAAGAAAGGTATTGAATTGGTTTGACTCCGTTCCTTCCATTGCGTTTTTTGCGGTGTGAGAAATAGTGAGATCTTGCCAACGCGTGTACGGTTTGTTGTCTTTAGAATTATAAGCACTAATAAAGGCTTCTAGATCACGAAACTCCATGATGGTCGGGTTTTCATAATGATACGCTTGAATATCAGAACTCAGATCCCCCGTCCCCACACGCATCGGATGAATATTAATATTATCTTTTTGATAGACGACTACGGTACTTTTGGTGCCAAAATCTATCCCAACAACACCATCATTGATGCTTGATTTTGGATCACGAGCCACCATTGGGGTTGGCAATTGAATAACTTGCTCGTTTATCCCTTCTAGTTCATCAGTCCATAAAGACCAATGCCCTAACGCTGTGTCTTCTACCATCTTTGAATGATAAGGCGCAATGTCTGCGCGAATACTATCTTCAAGCAGCAACGTGTCGGTTAATTTCTGTGAAACCATCTTATTTAAAAGTTTCGTGTTGTCACCTAACTCTTGAATTACTGATTTGTTTTTGTAATTTAGTGCAACAATTAATGAGTTGTATAGCTCATTATCTTTAAGTTTGGTTGGGATAAAACCATTAAAAATAACGTTAACGAATAGGCCTTTCAATCCTAGCGATGCAATATTTGATTGAGGTAAATAAGGTACAGAAAAGCCTTGTTCACAATCATTATGACAGCCATTGTCACAGTCCAGACCTTGAACGTTTATATCTTTTTTATATAAACAACCGTAATCAAGAGATAAACGCCCATTGCGAGTATTGAATGGGGTTTTTGTTAGATTCGTCAGTTTTTTAATAATTTCAATACTTGGAATATCCCATTCATTAAAACCATCCTGTATAACAGAATTGATAACTTCTATTACCTCATGATAAGGCTGGCCAGATGAAAACTTGCGACCTTTATTAAAAGATTTAATTTTACTCTCTGAAAGCAACCAAAAGCCTCTAGCTTGCTTATCAAAAAAGATATCACCTTCAAAACCCAACCAACGTTTAGCATTAAAGTCATTTTCTATTTCTGTAAAGCAGGTATTTAGTGCTTTAACTAATGGTGCTGTTTCATCAATTGATACTGAACCATTAACAAAAGCAACAATTTCTTTTTGAACTGTTTCTTCTAAAATTTTCACCATCTTCTCAAATGAAGAATCGACATCCATTTGCTGTGCTGCCTTATTGGACAGCTTCCACTCTGTAATTCGTTTTGTTTTCATTTTATTCTCGACGTGTAAGCCACTGATTAATACGTTGCTATTTATTTCTTAATTTTTATTACATTCCATATATCATCACCAAAGCCTCTTAACCAATGTTCGAGTTGCATTGAGTCAATGACAGTTGCGGTGATGAGATAATGAGAATCCAACTCTTCGACGGTCTGATCTTCTGATAGCGGTGTTTCTAGCAAATGAAACCCCACTTTTTTAGTAATACAAAATTCAACACGACATTGATTTCCTTCACCAAATCCAAATCGGCCATCGTTATCATATTTTGATAAGTTAAAATCAACAGGCCGATCAAAATTAAACGTAGAGCAGACGGCTTTATTAATGCGATGAACTGCTAATGAACGTTCATTATTGTATCCTTTAAATCGACATACCAAATACAAACGGCTTCCTTGCTGCGCAAGTCCTAGAGGCATCACTTCAGATTTTTTATCTTCTTGTTTACCATTCGTATATTCAATATCTAGCCAGCGGTTATGATAAAGAGCTTTGCTAATTTCACTAAATACTTGGTCTTCAACTTTAGGTGGTAAGAGCGGTTGAGTTTCACTGACGAAGCGAACTTTTTTTAACCATTCCCGCTCCTTTGTATTCCCTTCGGATGGTGAAAGATTATTACGCGCGGCTTTAAAGAAGCCATATAGTGATGCCATAACATTCTTTGGCAATAAATTTTGCAAGTAGTCTTCAGCCAAACTTAACAGTAGTGATTCCTGTGGTGACATTAAAGGCAACGCCAACCCCTCACTTTCTGTTTTTAGTGAATACCCATAAGGTTTAGCTCTGTCATCTTTTACAATATCAAAATGCTCACACAACATCTCAAGGTTGCGTTGAACAGTACGAATATCGCGCTGAATACCTATACACTCAAGCTGTTGTTGTAGCTCTAAAGCCGTTACTTTACCTTTACCAGAGCGAGGAATACGTTTTAATAATTCAAATGCAAAAGCGAGCGATTCTTGTGTACTGGAACGTTTTGCCATCAATCAACCTAGTTTTATTTTTTAAATTTGTAACATGCCAGAACAACTTCTCTTAAGTTACACAGCATCATTAATGTAAACCCAATATCTCAAACGCAGTTAAAATTGAACATTAATTAAGCCTACAAGAAATGAAAACTATATATTAATTAAATCTACGACATATCGTGCCGGGTAAGTATAACTATCTGACTTTACACGAAATGTGACTTCCATCCATTTATGAATCGAGAATGTATTTATAGGATTGATTTTTTATCATTTAATTCTGTGATTGTATAATACTTACGCACAATTGAAACTTGAGGGGGGGGGGAACTTAATAGTTGAAGTTAACTTGCTAAAAATTTTATTTTAGACCCTGAATACCCATAGTCTAATTCATCATATGGATTAAATAACGATCATCAATAGTTCGTCATTTGTTGGCGATAAATAGTAATGAAAAATTCAATTTGTATGCCCTTATTTAATGGCTACTTTCCAATATCCAGCACAGCTTCAGGCTGCCTAAAATACACATTAAACTGTGATTTTGGCAGCGGTTTACTGAACAGATATCCTTGGTAAAAAGCACAACCCGCTTGCTCTAAGTATCGCTTCTGTTCTGATGTCTCTACACCTTCAGCTATAATATTAAACCCAAGTTCTTTGGACATCGAAATGATTGTCTTTACAATGCACTGATCATTAGCATCTGACACTAGCTCATTGATAAATGATTTATCGATTTTTAGCTGACTGAGTGGCAATTTTTTAAGGTATTTAAGCGATGAATACCCCGTCCCGAAATCATCCAAAGAGAACTTCACACCACTCTCTCGTAACTCATTCATATGCACAATGGTACTTTCAATATCATCCGCCAGCATGCTTTCCGTTAATTCAAGTTTTAAGCGCCCACTTTGAATATGGTAATCGCTGATTAATTGTTGAATGTGAGCAACAAAATCAAGCTCTTTGAACTGTTTGTAACTCACATTAACAGACAGAGTTAAATGATCTTTTGAGGCATCTTGTTGCCAACGACTTAACTCTTCACAGGCCATTTCTAAAACCATTTTCCCAATAGGAATAATAAGCCCGGTCTTTTCAGCAAGCGGGATAAATTCATTTGGCCCTACCATTCCATTTTCTGGATGAATCCAACGTAACAACCCTTCTGCTCCGATGATGTTGTTATCGTGGTCAACTTGGGGCTGGTAGAATAATTCAAGCTGGTTGTCGCGTACCGCCTTTCTTAATTGAGCTTCCAGCAAAAATTCAGACGCCACATCAATTTGCATTTGAGGATCGAAAACAGAGTAAGTATTTTTTCCTGAGTTTTTAGCCCTATACATCGCAATATCAGCATGTTTGATGAGTTCAGACTCTGAACTCGAGTCATCATCAAATAGGACAATGCCAACACTGACACTACTGTTGTAGATGTACTCTTTAAGCGCATATGGTTTCGACAATATTTCAAGCAGATGATCAACGGTATTTTCAACCGTAAGATTAGATTTCTCTGTATCAACCCCTAATCCAGACAGTAAAATGACAAATTCATCTCCACCAAAACGAGTCAGCACATCACACAGCCTAATACTCTGATTAATTCTAGATGCCGTTTCAATGAGCAGGAGATCACCATATTCATGCCCATGAGCATCGTTAATGCTCTTGAAATCATCAATATCCAAAAACAGCAGTGCATGATGGTTATATTCGTATTCTAGGCTATTTAAAGTTTGACGAATTTGACCAAACAACTCCATTCGATTTGGCAACCCCGTCAAGGCATCATGATTAGCCAGACGCAGCAGCTCTTTCTCTTTTCGCTTTTCGGAACTGGCGATAGTACGAATAAGAAAAAAGATAAAGAAATTATAAAGGAGGAAAACACCTGCATTGAGCGCTAAGTGGTCAAAGTAGCTTTGCAACAAATATTTTTTATCGACTTTAGATACAAACCATACTTCAAGAAAAGGATCATAGTGAGCAACGATTTGTAACTTACTACCAGTCCCCTCAGCCTCGTATTCAAAAACGGAAAAGTAGTCATCACTGTTAACATTCTCGTTCAGACTTCGGAAATAAGAGTCACTTACAGGCTTACTATAATCGACAACTTCACTTTGGGAACTAAATTGTAGAAATCGATCACTTCGAACAATTTCAATCTTATGATAGGGCGCTAAATCATCATGACCATTAAATATTGGTGTATTATCGAGTCGAATACCCGCAGTCATCACAGCAATGGCTTGGGATGCATCTTTCGGGATATAAATCGCTTTACGAATCGGCATCGCTAACGTTATTGAGTCCAGACCATTTATCTCATAATTTTGCCCCGTCGTTATTTTTTTACTATCACGGGCTTGAACGAATGTTTTTCGACTCCCTTCATTGAGCATTAGGTTTGGGACTTTATCAAGATCAAAATTTGAGCTTGCGACAAGTGGTGTCCCATCATAGGCAATAAGCCCTAACCCAATAAAAGCTGGGTTGGTATTCATCGTATGATCAAGTGCAGCATCATGTAATGGCTGTTCTGGAATTTTATGTCGTGCAATAAGCTGAACACCTAAGACATCGAGCAACGACTCTTGGGATTCAAGAAACGCTCGAACAGAGTTGCCGAACAAATCAACATGATTCTTTTGTTTATTAAGTACTGTCTGCTGACTGGATTCCCAACTAGTGTATGACGTATAAAAAAGCAGCATTAAGGATGATATAAAGATGATTGAAAAAATCATCCAGATATTTTTTCTAAGCTGCGCAAATTTTCCCATACCAATACACCAAAGACCTTCAGATTAGCACCTAACATTTTGCTTATCGTACCAGTCGTGAGTACAAAACAAACACACCTTGACACATAACGTGCGGTAACTCACTTTATTATTTCAATGCTTATTATTAAGCTAACTTATGAGTCGATAATCACCCTGCAATATAAAATCCAGAAACATAAAACCAAGCCAATATTCTCAATAGTTTTATCATTGTAGAGAGCTATTCTTACTTGTAACCATACACAAGGTTTCGAGGTTAGCTTTCACTTTCTTGGGGCGGCAATATTTGTGAGTTGGTAAGCGCTTCAATCCATTTATTTACGACAAGTCATTCAGAGTCACTACTTGATTGAGTTTATATTGGGTAAATGTTGAGAACTTGGGAAATGGGCATAAAAAATCCGATAAACAGAGTCTATCGGATTTTTACACATTGATGGGAGCGTTCAATTTCTCTACCGATTAATATCTAAACTGCTCGGCATTAGAGCTCAATGCTCCTTTATTATGCGATTAATCTAGCTCAGACTCCGGCTAACGGAATGAAGTAAACTAATGCTGACCAAATCGATACCCATCCAATAATGACGGCAGTATCTAACCAATCTTTATACCACATATTGTCCCCTTGCCTCTCCGCGATCTACACATACAAAACGCAAATAAAACTGATATAGATAAAGCAAGGTTTGTGCCATAAGAGATATTGTGAATATCGCCTATTGAGGAGATCCACCCCAGCCGATTGCAATTAATTTGAACATTACTTCTGGCAAGAGATCCCTTTTTCATTCAGCTTTTCTGGGCAATCCGTCAGCATTTGTTGAAAACAGTCCGCCATTGATAGGTTGGTGATAATACCTTCTTCTTTCATGTCCAGAACCGCCTCATAACCTTCTTTCCCTTTCATGGTATAAGCGGAAGACGTTCCTCGATATAACTTCTTGGAATCAACGGGTTGCCAGCCATATTTAGCGCTGTATATTTTCAGGCTTTCAATACGCTGACCTACCCTCTTATCCGCACAGTAATTAAATGCAAGGTTGTGAGTATAAGGGTAACTGCCTGACCCGGTTCCTTCTACTCCGTTGTTCGTGGCATTATTAATCGCCCCTTCTAACATCAGTTCAATGGTCTTCCCGGATACATCATAAACACCAATTGGTACGGCAAAAGGCAGCAATTTTCCGGCAATGTCGGCAATCGATACATCGCCTGCATTAAGAGAGTTTCTGACCCCCCCTGCATTATGTATCGCAAATTCAGCATTCATTCCCCTCTTATTCATGGCATGAACAAAAGATTCAGCAACTAACGGGGCCAGCTCACTTGCCCCCTGCTCATCGGGAATTCGTACATGTCGCAATTTCCTTGGGGTGTAGCTGATGATCTGCTGCTGAAGTTGTCGTACTTTTGGGATGTACTTATCACGCAGAATACTCTGTAACTGCTCGTCTTTTTTACATACCACAACATTAGGGTGATTCCCTAAATAGTCACAAGCAGCAACATGAGCTTCATCAGTTCCCATTTCATTGAGACTTGGATCTAGAAATAGCCGCCTTCCTAATAAAATATCATTCTGGCCGACAAAACGAGTCACATGACCATTCGCATCAAAATCAATCTCACAATGCCCTAAACTTAGCGCATGAAAGCCTGCCTGAACGATGTAAGTATTATCAACTTTAACGCCATATTCATCATCTTTTGCGAGACCGATCCCAGAGAAGTCTCCTTGCAATCTATGGCTATGTCCACCAACAATAATGCTAATGCCTTGAACCTGAGAAGCAAGTTCAAGATCGGCCTCATAGCCTAAATGGCTCAGTAAAATAATTTTATTGATACCTTGAGAGTGGATCTGTTCTACGGTATTTCGCGCGGTTAGAATCGCATTAGCAAAGGGGGTATCAGAATCCGGATTCGCAATGTCGGCCATTTTATCTAAAGACAATCCAAAAATAGCGACGACTTCATCATCAAAGGTTTTAGTGATGTATTGGGCAGATTGCGTAGCAGGAATATACGAACAAACTCGTTGATTTTGGGCTAATGTAAAGGCTTTATCTTGGTTTTCATTGGATAGATCCCAGTTCCCTGCAAGCAAGGGAAAATCAATACGCTGGGCGAATTGAGCAACAGGTTCATTGCCCATATCCAATTCATGATTGCCTAACGTCATGGCATCGATCTGAAGCCCATTCAATAAATCAGCGTTTGCTTCCCCTTTAAATAGGGAGAAATACAACGTTCCTTGAAAACAGTCACCTGCATGCAAAAAGAGGAAACCTTTTTTCTGCCTATGAGCTTCACTTTTGAGTTGCTGAGCTCTTGTGGAGATTCGAGCAAAACCACCAGCACTCACATACGGCTCTAATACACTACCAGCAATAGGAAGGGTTAACTGTAATGACGTAGGTTCAAAATAAGAATGGGTGTCATTGATATGCGCCAGCGTTATTTTTACTGGTTTGTTCTCTTTTATCATCATCTGTTCTTTCTCAATTATTCCACCCAATACTAAGGGCTGAATCATGACAGAATCGTGAATTTTATGAAACTGGTATGCAAAGAAATTTATCTTCCATATTTGTGGTCTATTTAGAAAAGCGTTCTCATTCGGTTCAAAAGTAGAGAAGCAAAGGCTTAGTTTGATGTAATCAAATACGAAATGTGACACAAAAGCCTACATGCTCTGAATTTATCGATTATGCTAATCATGTGCGATTTATATTCTAAACCTGTTTACATTCATATAATTACCGGGAATAGATTATGGCTTTTCCCGGTATTGATTAGGTTTAATATCAATAAAGATTGAAACCGTCTGCAGGTTCTCGCGTTTTTAAGGAGTGATTCTATGCAATTAGACAGAATCGAAATTTCTGGATTCCGTGGTATTAAGCGCTTGTCGTTAAAATTCGATGAACTCACGACCCTCATTGGGGAAAATACGTGGGGTAAATCTTCTCTCCTCGATGCTCTTTCCGTTGCACTACCAGCAAATGGCGTACTTTATCAATTTGAAATGCAAGACTTTCATGTTGACTATTCGATCTCTCATCCACAAACCCAACATTTACAGATCGTGTTAAGTTTAAAGGCGAATGATAAAAGCGAACTTAAAGCAGGTCGCTATAGAAAACTAAAACCAATTTGGATTGAAGATGAAGATGGTGACTACCGCATCTTCTATCGTATTAGTGCGACTCTCGATCAATACGCCATTGAGACGCACTATATGTTTTTGGATATCGAAGGTAAGCCGCTTAAGCTTCATCACTCCGAGAAGTTAGCTCAAGAGTTAATGACTCTGCACCCTGTGATTCGCCTGCGTGATTCACGTCATTTTGAGCGTCCATTCAATCACACCAATGGCAAGAACGGACGCGTCGAAAAACGTATCGACAACACGTGTCGTCGTTTAATGGCGATCCCAGGGCATGTCAATAAAGGAGAAATGCGCAGCAGCTTAAACTCAATGGAAACCCTGGTTGATCACTACTTTTCTTTTAAAAATCAATCGCGGAAAAATCCAAGAAAACCTCGTGACGGCCTGTTTTTCACAAGCAATACCAATGAGCAGAATGTCACTCAATTCGTTGAAGAGACCAAAAACAAGCAGACTCGCTTGTTGTTTATGGGCTTACTAAATGCCTATTTACAAGCTAAAGGGCCTAACGAACTTCGCCGATGCGCCCGCCCGCTATTAATTATCGAAGATCCAGAAGGTCGATTGCACCCCACCCATCTCTCTAGAGCTTGGGGGTTATTGCAACTACTCCCAATGCAAAAAATTCTTACGACTAACAGTGGCGACTTGCTCGGTTCTGTCCCTCTGCAATCAATTCGCCGTTTAGTCCGGCAGTCCGATAAAACCATCGCGACCAGTTTAATGACCAATAAACTTAGCAAGGATGAGCTGCGTAGAATTGGCTTTCACATTCGCTTTCATCGTACTGGCGCTCTGTTTGCTCGTTGTTGGTTATTGGTTGAAGGTGAAACAGAAGTTTGGTTATTTAACGAACTGGCGAATCAATGTGGCTATAACCTTGCGGCTGAAGGGGTACAAATCATTGAGTTCGCACAGTCTGGTTTAAAATCGTTGATCAAAGTGGCAAAAGCGTTTGGTATCGATTGGCATGTGGTGACGGACGGTGATGCTGCAGGTAAAAAATATGCGGCAACGGTACATTCACAACTAGGGAACGATCAAGAGAGGCATAGGCTTACCGAATTGCCGGAAAAAGACATTGAACACTATCTTTACAATAATGGCTTCGAGTTGTTTTTCAAAGATATGATAAAAATCCCACACGATCACCCGATACCTGCCAAAAAGGTAGTGGCCCGAGTGCTTAAAAAACATGCCAAGCCGGATCTCGCTCTGGCAATCGTTTCTCATTGTGAAGACAAAGGAGTTGAATGTATCCCACTATTACTACGTTGGACACTTAAACGTGTTATCACCATGGCAAACGGTAATACGTAAACTGCTTTGCTATCTCTAATTAATATTGTGAAATCGAAAATAAAACCAGTATTAATTGCTGCTATCCAACTATAAAAAATGGCACACCACTACGGTGTGCCATGTATCAAATCATTTGATATACAGATACAAATTAATCGGGGGATTATCAAACTCTATCTACTTAGTTAACCACCCATTGAAATCATGACTGAGTTTCAACAGTTTGTTTGGTAAGAGAAGTCGATTGACTTGATTTTTGATGAAGCCAAAGGCCAGATGCTTTCATTAGGTAACCAAATACGCCACCTAAGATTAAAGATGGGATCACCAGTTGCCAATCTCCACCTGCTGCAAATGTTGCACATGAGCCAATGAATGTCCCTGGAATATATGCCAGCCAAGCTTGTTTCGCTTGAATGCACATAAAGAAAGCAACAATTGCTGTAACGACATAACCTAAGATTTCTAGACCAGCAAAGGTTGAACCATGGATAATCACCATCGCCCAAAACACACCACTCATATTCGTTAATAAGCTTTCTATTAAACCTTTTACACCACCCGTTGGGGAAGCGAAATAGCTCGTACAGCCAAGGAAACCCGCCCAAGATAGAAGCCCTAGTGAAATCGCAATCCAACCCCAAAGGCCAGATAGAATTCCGGTAGTTAACGATATAGCAAATAGTGTACTCATATAGCCCTCATTCAAATCATGCGTTACAAAGTATGTAACCGTCTGGATTTGGCATCAGTAAAATCAGAGTAAATAATATCTGATGCCAACCCCAAGACGAGTGATCAAAGTCACAAATGACATGTTGAGACATACATGTTTTTCATTAAAAGTTTGACGCAACCGATAAAACAACAGAATTACGACATAATAAAATCAAACCGTATTCATAGAATGTATGGTTTTCCTTTCATCATTCTCAATCCTTCACGTTTAATGCATTCCACTAATGGGTTCTCTGCCATGTCTACACGCCAAATAAATGAGAGTGTTCTGTCCATTTTCAATTCAGGTACATTTAGTGCGACAAGCTCACCATTATCAATGAAGCGTTCTACATCAAGATAAGGTAAACAAGTTAAGTATTGACCATTGGCAACTAAGCTACGCAGAACTGGCACATGCTCATACTCTCGCCATACATCAAGATCACCAATTAGATGATGAATAGAGCTATCAAAAATATTGCGAGTACCCGATCCATGTTCTCTTAATACCCATTTTGCTTGTTCTAACTGAGCTAAGCTTACTGTTTCACGTTTAGCAAATGGATGATGTGCCGCGGCGACTACGATTAAGTGATCTCGGCACCAGATCTCTTGATGGATTCGATTGTCATCACAACGCCCTTCGATGATTCCCAAGTCATATTTATAATCCAGAACATCTTCGATAACACCCTTGGTACTTTGGACCCCTAGCGTGATCCGCATCTCAGGAAAGTCGTTATCAATAATACTGATAAGGTCTGGCACCAAGTGCTCCGCTGGTGTTTGGCTTGCGCCTAGATTAATTTCGCCACTCAATAAGTGCTGCTCGAAAAAACCCATTTCGATTTGTTGTGCATCTTGAAGAAGACGCTTCGCTTTGGGCCTTAACCATATTCCCCAATGTGTAAGCGCCATTTGCTTCCCTTGCCTTTCAAACAAAGGTCTCCCAAGCATTTTCTCCAATTGAGCGAGTGACATACTGGTTGCAGACTGAGTTAATGCAAGCTTATCGGCGGCCTGGCTAACACTGCCAGAGTCAGATACTGCGTCAAATACCGCGAGTTGCTTTAATGAATAGCGCAAAGTTAGGTCCTTTTACATCTAAACGAGTGGAAATATGCGTTTTTATTACTTCAAACACCCTATCGATAAAACCGATGTCTGAGCAACTAATTGCATTTTACGCATACTTTTATCTATATCAATAAATTTGATACGAATTGTCAGAATTATCAATTTTACCTGTTGACCACTTCCTCATAATCTAAGTGGGAAGCGCAGCAATGGCTACGCTGATTTTAGATTCATCTCTTCAAATATGCAGAAACACTTATTAAGGAGCATTCAATGTTCAACTGTTCAAGGAGCCAATATGTCTACTGCTAGTTCTGAAAACCATCAGCTATTTTCGCCTTATGAAATGATGGCAGAAGCAGAAAAATTTGCGCTTAGTAAAGCCAAGAAAACCAGTGGTATGACTTTGAGCCTGGCTGTCATGGCAGGTGCATTTATCGGACTTGCTTTTCTTTTCTATATCACGGTTACAACGGGCAGTGCAGACGCAGGATGGGGCTTAAGCCGATTCGCTGGCGGGCTTGCTTTTAGTATGGGCTTAATTTTGATTGTTATCTGTGGTGGTGAGCTTTTTACCAGTTCAGTACTTTCCAGTATTTCTTGGGCAAATAAACAGATCAGTTTTGGCAAGATGCTATCGATATGGGGAAAGGTTTATGTCGGTAACTTCATCGGCGCAATGTTTCTTCTTTTATTAGTCACCGCCGCAGGTCTGTACCAAATGGATCATGGGCAATGGGGATTAAACGCTTTAAACATTGCACAACACAAACTTCACCATAGCGTAGTGCAAGCTTTTGCTCTGGGTATTTTATGTAACTTATTAGTTTGTTTAGCTATCTGGTTAACATTTAGCTCTGCAAACGCAATGACAAAAGCCGCCATGACGATTCTACCCGTTGCGATGTTTGTCAGCAGTGGCTTTGAGCACTGTGTCGCGAATATGTTCATGGTGCCGCTTGGTATTGTTATTCAAAACTTTGCTCCTGAATCATTTTGGTCACAAGTTGGTGTTAGTGCGAGTCAATATGCTGATTTAAACATTACTCAATTTGTCACTGCGAATCTTATTCCTGTAACCCTTGGCAATATTGTCGGTGGAGCCGTTCTTGTCGGCCTCGCAAACTGGAGTATCTACCGTCGCCCACAACTAAAAGCTGCAAACCTAGCAACAATAACTCAACCAACAACAATTACGTCAGTTAAGGATATTACTATGAACAACAACCTACTTGTAAAAGACATCATGGCAAGCAACTCAATTTCTCTAAGTGCTGAAATGCCAACATCTGTCGCAATTGATACTCTGCTTGATCACAACTTAAATGGCGCACCAGTTTGCGACGTTGAAGGTCGTCTAGTCGGATTCTTCTCTGTTCATGATGTAATGGTTGACCTTTGGTGCCAAGATTACATTCCAGCTAAAGATCAAAAAGTTGTCGATTTAATGAATCGTGATGTAGTGGCGATGGATTCATCTGATCGCTTGGTTGATGTTGCTGAATTCCTTTGCATTGATAAAGACCAGCTTTTCCCAACATCAGGCATGGGCATTGCGACTCAACTAACATCACTCTCTTTAGAAGAACGCGCAAAGAGCATGCAAGTTAGCAAACCTCATGCACTTCCTGTTCTAGAGAATGGTCAAATGGTTGGTGTGATTTCAAGAATGGATGTATTGAAAGCATTACGCCCAGTATACGGTGAAAGACTGAACATTGTTGAGCGTGAACTAGAAACCGCTTAATAGGTACAACTTCGTATCCATTAACAATAAACATGGTTTTTGAATCGCAGACATATTGAGTTCATAAGAACATACAAGGAAATAAGTCGCTTTGAGTTCATGTAATATTCACTATTAGCATTCCAAACCATCAAGCCCTCGGCAGTTCATCACTACCGAGGGCTTTTTCTATTTAGAGTGCATTTCTATTTAAAATGCTTTTTTTAGCGCACTTTAACGTTGAAAGGCATCACGTCTATCTATCACTCGAATGTGAAGACGCTATTTTTTAACACCTTCTACATGTAACTCCATATCAACGTAGCTTGAGCTTCCCATAACAGCAATGCCAAAATCAGCTAATTCAAGACGAGTGGTACCATTAAACCCAGCACGCTCTCCACCCCATGGGTCGCTGCCTGCACCAATAAATTCTGCATTAATCGTTATAGGCTGAGTTTTCCCGTGCAATGTAAGATTCCCCATAATATCAAGCTTACCATTACCTTTATCGACAACTTTTGAGCTACTAAAGGTCGCTTCACCAAATTTACTTGCATCAATAAAGTCAGCACTTCGGATATGCTTATCGCGCTCTGCATGGTTTGAGTCTAAACTTGCGGTGTTAACCGTCACGTTCACTTTCGATGCTTCGATGTTATTACCATCATAAGAAAACTCACCACCAAAATCATTAAAGCGACCTTTGATGAAGCTATATCCTAAATGACTAATTTTAAAATTGATCGATGCGTGTGCACCCTTAGTATCAATCATGTAATCGGCTGCGCTTGCACTAAAAGGTGCCGCCATAACAAGTGCTAATCCAGTAGCAAGTAGTGTTTTTTTCATTTTGAAGCTCCTATCATTTTGCGTAGCGTATTGTCTTTATCAATAATGTGATGTTTTAAAGCAGCAAGTGCATGAACAGATGCAAGTCCAACTAAAATACAAGCGGTGTAATAATGTATATTGCCAGCGATGTCTGATTGATTAGCAAAGAGTTCACCTAGGCTTGGTACGGTAAACCAAGTGAAAACATCAATACCTCTTCCGTCGGAAGTTGAAATCAGATAACCAGATACAAAAAGAACGAATAATAAAACGTACATAAGTAGATGCACTATTTTTGCAGTAATCACTTCGTATGCTTTACCTTCTACTTTTGGTGACGCCGTAACACGCTTCCAAAGCATCCTGCCTAACGTAACAATGGCAAGAATAATACCGACTGAACGGTGCCAGTCTGGAGCCGTTTTATACCACTCACTATAGTAAGTGAGATCAACCATCCACAGGCCTATTCCAAACATGCCAAAAATCGTAATCGCCGAAACCCAATGAAGGAGTCGAGATACCACATTGTAATTTTTCACTGTATTATTCATATTACTGCCCAAGAATTGTACTCACTGCATGTTGCTAAAATTCGATACCAAACCAAAAAGTAACATCAAGGTAACATTCCGCATTTGGATGACACACATTATTTACCAATCTTTACACAATCAAGAGAGCTTGAAATTAAACAACTTGTTCGAAAAATTCGAATGAACTTTTCTGATTTAAGTTCTCGCTAGACTTCTACTATTTTTTCGATTTCATATAGCTCATCACTAATGTCCATTATCTTTCTTTCCATCACCTTTTGAGCATCAGCGATACCTTGGTTATAATAAACGGGTCCTAATTTTTTGCTCAGAAAGTCTAATAGAAATTCTCCATCAAATTGCCCAAGCTCACTATCTAGCTCTTCTTCAAAGTAGCGTTGTAAGGCGGCTACCATGCTCTGTTTTGTTTTAGGTTCAAGTACAATTTCAGTCATTATTTCTCCTTAAAGTGATATTACTTATCTCTAAAATAGCTTATGCCATCAGGCTATTACTATTATTTATAGGATGGCTCACGAACTCAGAGCATAATTATAGTTCTCATAGAAAACAATGTGATAGTCTTTATCAGTTTCCAGATCTTGCCCCGCATAGGACTTCCATTTGTTATTAGACTTAGTAATACGAAGTATCAACGAATTTCAAGTTGACTGTTTAAAACTGTGCGAGCGACACTACCCTACGGTTCATAACCAAGGAATGAGTGAGCATCACTTAAGCCTTGCTTACACACGCAGAATGCAGAACACGTTGAATAATTTCGGGCATGAGTCTGTCGTACAAGCTTTAGAGACGATTGGAAGCCCAGATCCTGCCCACCACTACCGAATATCTTCACCTGAAGGAACGGTTTGGGTATTAACGCATCATATGATCAGTGCCGGAAAAACTTGCAGAGAAAATCTCCTAGCAGATATAACAGAGTGGCAAGCTGAATATGGTTACGCCATTCAACCTAATGATCTGCTGCTTCTGATTAGTGATCACTGGATAAGTCGAAGTAAAAAGAGTCGTGAATTGTTGCATTGGTGGATGGGAGAGCTGCCAGATCAAATAGATGAATACAGCGAGCAAGGGATAACGTTGTATGAAAGTGATTCACAGCTCACTCAATGCCTTGATCACCGCTTTAATATAAGCCCGTGTTATATTAAGTTTGGTCACCCACTGCAAAGAAGCCAGAATAAACAATTAGTTCGAAAGTACATTCAACTATACGCCGTATTACAGTGGTAATAACTGCACTTAAAGCTATATCAATGCTATTTGCCACATAATTTTGATGATTTCGATTCATCTCGATTACATGGCTTTTATATCAAAAGCCGATAAATTCAATAGCCGATAAAACATCCTAAGTGCTAAGTCGTTTCAATCCACATTTTAAAACTATTTCTACCATTCTGCTTTGCTTCATAAAGCGCTTGATCCGCTTTCTGATAAATGTCACTCGGCTTTTCTTTTCCTGTTGGAATTAGCGTAACTATCCCTTGCGAGACCGTCACATAATCAGCAGTTGGTGAATAAGCATGTGGATAGGCAAGCTCAACAATTTTCGACTTGATTCGAAGCGCTTCTTTTTCTGCTTTCTTATCACCGACACCACTTAATAATACCGCAAATTCTTCTCCACCATAACGGCCAACAAATTCACCTGAGCGTGTAAAGAGTTCATTAAGTGTGTTAGATATAGACTGAAGGCATTTGTCACCTTCTATATGACCGTAGTTATCATTGAATGGTTTAAAATGGTCAACATCAAGCAGAATCAAACAAAATGGGATTTTATGGCGACCATGCCAACCAATAGCATCTTCTAGTTGCGTATCCATATATCGGCGGTTATATAACTTAGTGAGCCCATCTTCATTCGCTTGTTGTTGCAACATAGCATTGAGCTCTTCAAGTTTTGCAGACGCCGTTTTAAGCTCTCGTCGCATCATAGCTATCCGCTGCATCGCGATTAACTTCGAGTTTAATACAAGGCGATCAACGGGTTTAATCAGGTAATCATCCCCCCCAGCCTCAATCGCTCGTGCAATCATTTCTGGCTCTTCATGGCTACTCAAAAAGATAATGGGAACCCAATCAGGAAACTGACTACGAATTTTTTGAGAGACTTCAAAACCATCCATGTCGGGCATTGATATATCGAGTAAAACTAAATCCGGGTCAAAGCTTGAATAGACAGCTAAGGCCTCTTTTCCGCTTCCTGCCGCTTCCACTTGATGTCCTAATTGCTTGAGCCTAATAGCAAGCTGCATACGGTCTAACTTCACGTCATCGACGAGTAGAATTCGCATTGAAGAACCCGCAACACTCATAAATAGCCTTATTAATTATTAGCTAACATACAAGTAGATATACCATATGAAACAGGCTCATTCACGATTTTTTGCTATATTTCGTTGACTTTTGGCTGAAACTTTTTAGCATTGCTTTCTTTTATACGAGAATTTGTCATGTCAGACGCAACTAACACAGAGCAACCTAAAGTTGATCTAGAAACTATTTCACCAGAACTACGCAAAGTCATGGAGTTTGATCAAGTCCCTGAAGCGATGTATTTCATGGTTACGTCGATTCATGAAGTATCTGAAGATGCAGTACGTGATGCTTGGGATACACTTCCAGCAAGTGCACAAAATGTGCTAGACAGTTTTGAACAATTCCACGCATTAATTTCTGTAAGTCAGGGTTTTGCTGGTATTAACGTAATGGAAGAGTTCCCTACGTTGAAATTACCAGAAGATATGACTGACGAAGCGAAAGAAGAGTATCGTGCAGAGCTTCTTGACCAAGTCCTTCACAACTGTGTGAAAGATATGGTTAAGCAAATAAAGAAAGCACGTCGCGACCCAATTTTGAAGCGTGATTTCAAAGAAGTGTTCGTAAAATAATATAACTATTTATCGGTTACATTATTAAAAAACACACAAAAAGCATGGCATTGGCGAGTATTAACTCGTGGGTGACATGCTTTTTTGTTCCTGCCGGTTTTATCTAGTTACTGAGTAAAATGGCTCATTAAATCCAATACGGATTAGCGCATGAAGACTATTCATGTGTAAATGCGATATCGCGTTGAGTGACACTCACACCTTTGATTTGAACATAGACATCCATCCCTATATTAAGATCCAACTCATCTAATGCCCAAGGGGTTATTGTCGCCCAAAGTTGCCTATTTGTTCCCAAATCAAGTTGAACACCAACACTCTGCTTATCATTCGCAATGTTCTTCGACTCTATGAGGCTTACACGGGCTTTTAAGATGTTCCTGATGGATGTTCGCTCCGGTTTATCTAAAGCAATTGAAACATCGTTAGCTCGTACCTGAAGCCTAATGGATGAACCTAGCTTCCCATCAATCCCTTGAACCCATAGAAAGACATTCTCTGCTAATTGAACTTTGGTCAGTGCATATTGGCGATGATGTTCAGCGATGGTGGCTTCAAACAAACTACTTTGCTCAGAGAAAGACTGCCACGGGCGCATGGAGTTTGAACCCCAAACTTCTTCAATTGAACCTGAAATTTCTACCTTGCCATCATTCACAATCACCAGATGACTTGCTAATCGCAAAATTTCATTCAAGCTGTGTGTCACATACAGGATTGGCGTTTTTACTTCGTCAGCTAACTTCTCTAGAAACGGCATAACTTCACGCTTACGGGGCAAATCCAACGATGCTAAAGGTTCATCCATGAGCAATATGTCTGGTTTACTCAATAATGCTCGGCCAATCGCCACACGCTGCTTCTCCCCTCCAGAAAGATCCGCAGGATAGCGATCGAGCATCTTAGTCAGAGACAACAGTGTAACGACCTTAGAAAAATAAGCGTCATCTGCTTGCTTTACACCATAGGTTAAATTGCCTTTGACACTATAATGAGGAAAAAGGCGAGCGTCTTGGAATACGTAGCCTACGTTTCTTTTCTCTACGGCGACATCGATTGAATGGTTATCATCGAACAAAATACGGTCATTAACTTTTATCAAGCCAGAATCGGGCTTGATTAGCCCACTGATAACATTAATTAATGATGTTTTTCCTGCACCAGAACGCCCAAAAATAGCGGTAATCCCTGTCGCCGGAATATCAAGATCAACATCAAATTGCGTTTCACCAAGCTGCTTTTGAAATTGCAGTGAAATTAAACTCATGACTGACTTCCCAAGCGTTTATTGGCTTTTTTGGACAACCAATCAGAAAAAAGTAAAGATGCCAGTGCGATCGCAATTGAAATCCCACACAGTCTCGCCGCTTCGAATTCCATCCCTGGGGTTTCGATAAAATTGAACATCGCCAATGGAATGGTCTGAGTCTCTCCTGGAATGTTAGAAACAAAACTGATGGTTGCACCAAACTCCCCTAAACTTCGGGCAAAAGAGAGCATAGTACCGGTAATAATCCCCGGAATGATCATAGGCAGTGTAATCGTGATAAATACTTTAAAAGGAGAAGCTCCCAATGTTTTTGCCGCTTGCTCTAACTTAGGGTCAACACTATCTAAACTCAGCCGAATTGCACGTACCATTAGAGGTAAAGCCACAACGACGCACGCTAATACGGCCCCTTTCCAACTGAAACTGAAAACAACATTGAAATTATCCGCTAACCATCGGCCGATAATACCTTGCTTTCCCATGACTACGAGCAATAGATACCCAATGACAACAGGAGGAAGAACAAGGGGAAGATGTAAAATACTATCTACTATCCCTTTTCCAATAAACTGTTTTCTTGCTAACAGCCATGCGAACCCAACCCCAATAGGAATTAGCCATAAAATGCTGATCGATGCGACTTTCAAACTTAAATAAAGTGCATCGCGTTCAAAGTCTGACAACATGTCGATTCTCTTATTGAGCTAAAGAGTTGAACCCAAATTGAATCAAGATCTCTTGAGCCTTTTCAGATTGTAAAAATGCCGCTAACTCTAACGATTCCGGCGAAGTATTAACGATAGCAAGAGGGTAACGAATAGGATCATGACTTGTACTAGCAAACTCAGTGATCAATTGGACATTCTTACTTTGTAATGCATCCGTTTTATAGACAATACCGAGTGGAGCTTCACCCCTTTCAACCAACGCTAAGGTCATGCGTACATTACTCGTTGGCGCAGTTAATGACTTCATAGCATTCCAAACATTTAACGATTGAAGGGTTTGTCTTGCATAAATACCAGCAGGCACGGCTTGTGGATTTCCGATTGCCAGTCGCCCTTTACCAATATTGGTTTGCCAGTCGCGAATATCCTCAATGGCAAACGGTTCAAGTGTCGATGTTTTAGGGGCTATAAGAACCAATTGGTTTTGAGTAAACGGGAACACATTCTCTTGCAAAACAGAACCACGTTTCACTAAATGCTGCATCCAACTTTCGTTAGCAGAGATAAACAGGTCCGCAGGTGCACCACGTTCAATTTGCCTTGCTAATGAGGAAGACCCCCCATAGATTGGTAATACATCCGTATCACTAGTCGTTTTAAACTCTGCCAATAAGGCATTCATAACATTGGTTAATGATGATGCAGAATATATTTTCACGTTAGCTTGCGCATTCAGTGAAATACAGAGCATGCTTATAACACTTGTTGTAATAACTTTTTTAAGCATTTGAATTGTCTCTGCCCCAGTGGTTTTTCAGTTCTGGCCATAATTGTTCTAAATTCATATGCTCTTCAATCGCATCAGCTATCGTATTGATCGCATTATCTTTAATAGATTCAAAATCAACACTTTCAACCGTGGATTGGTTTGCCCATTCGCAAATCAAGCTCGTCACTTGTGGTGATTCAAACAAACCATGGAGATACGTTCCCATGATTTGATTACAGTTGCTCACTGCCCCGTCTGCTTGCCCGTTACTCAACAAAACAGGCTGAGATTCATTTACCTGACTCACACCAGCATGAATTTCATACCCTGAGACTGGGACAGATTTGTTATTCAAAGTGAGCGTTCCAGTTACGTTGGTAAGATTCTTTTCAGATTTAAGTTCGGTTTGAATATCGAATAACTCTAAACCCGCGCTACTTCCGGCTGGCCCTTCAATACCTTGAGGGTCTTCAATCAATTGCCCAAGCATTTGATAACCACCACAAATACCAATCACCTTTCCGCCTAAACGAATATGACGTTTGATATCCGCATCCCACCCCTGAGATCGAGCGTAATCAAGATCCGCTCTTACCGATTTCGTACCGGGGAGAATGATCAAATCAGCTCTATCTAATTTTTCACCTTTACCCACATAACGGAAATCTATATCAGGGTTCAGCCGTAAACTATCAAAATCGGTGTGATTACTGATTCTTGTAAACACAGGAACCACAATTTTTATTTTCGCATCATCATTTGAGACCTGTTCCGATATGATGGCATCTTCTGCTTCTAAATTTAACCCGTGGATAAAAGGTAGAACACCAAGCACGGGCTTGTTTGTTTTCTCTTCTAACCAGTCTAAACCGGATTGCAATAACGCGATATCACCTCGGAATCGGTTGATAACAAAACCAATAACACGATCTTGCTCTGATTGAGAGAGTAGCTCTAGCGTGCCATAGAGATGAGCGAACACCCCACCACGATCAATATCGGCAACGATAATAACCGGAACGTCTGCTTTCTCCGCAAACCCCATATTCGCAATATCATTCGCTCTTAAATTAATTTCAGCAGGGCTGCCCGCGCCTTCGATCATGACGCTCTCAAACTCTGCATGAAGCTTTTCAAACGAGTCCATGACGGTTGCCATCGCCACTTTCTTATAATCATGGTAACTCGTCGCCTCCATATTACTAATAGCACGCCCCTGAAGAATGACTTGCGCGCCAGTATCAGAGTTAGGCTTTAATAATACAGGGTTCATATGCACTGTTGGTTCAACATTGCAGGCTTGAGCTTGCACCGCTTGTGCTCGTCCTATTTCACCACCATCTTTCGTAACGGCACTATTGAGTGCCATATTTTGTGGTTTAAATGGGGCAACTTTAACGCCCTTCCTCGCTAATACACGGCATAAACCTGCCACAAGAACACTTTTCCCGGCATCGGATGTCGTGCCTTGGACCATTAACGATTTTATCGGTGCATGCATAGTGATACGTCTTCTTAAGTCATTAGATTCGTTATTGATAAAACTATTTTACCCTCATTCCCAAGATAGTGCTCCGATAAATGAACCGAAAATGAATGTAACACTCAGTATTAATTCAAAAAAGGAGTGCTTTAATAGTGACAACTTAAACGAACAACGAAAGAGACATTCTTATGAAAAAAACAATTATCGCTTTAGTATCCACTTTAATCCTTGCACCTTCACTAGCGCTAGCGGGCAACGGCCACGATAACAATCGCCAAGCTTCTATCCAGTATAATGGCCCTGTCGATACAACCTCCGTTTCAGAGTTACTTCAAGATACCAGTATGTTTACAGAAAAAGATGTAGTTATCGATGGCACTATCATTCGTCAATTAAAAAATGACAAGTTTGTTTTTTCAGATGGCAACGCTGAAATTCAAATAGAATTGGATGATGTCCATTTAGCAACACCACTAGATGCAAATACTAAAGTCCGTATTTTTGGTGAGTATGAAGGAGGCAACACGCCAGAGATTGAAGTAGACCACATCCAAATCATGTAATAAATCAAAGTTCTAGCACTAATGGCCTGCATATTGCAGGCTTTTTTTGTATTATATCGAAATTCAGTCTACCTATGACTTCGGAGCATTCATGCTAGGACAAGCACGACGTATCGCAGCTTTGGGATTATTAAGCCTTATTCCAATTTCAGCACAGGCTAATAATTTCAATTACAACATGATGGAATTCAGGATGGGTACTAGCCCTGCCACATTTGGAACTGAACTGACTACCTATTTCACTGAAAACTCACACTTTATTGGTCGTTTCGATAGTGAATTTAGCAATGACTGGGATCTTGCTGGTGGCATAGGGTTTAATGGTCCTATTAACCAATTTGGCGATGTATATGGACAAATGCTACTTCATAGTGTGAAAGACAGCTCAGACACAACGTTCAAAACCGAAGTGAATATCGGCACCCGTTTTTGGGTACTAGAAGGAATCGAAGCCCATGTCAAATTCGGCAAAATCATCGATAACGATGATACAAAATCGACCTTTGCTTTTGGTGCCCGTTTTTACTCTACAGAACAGCTCGCGCTTGGGGCTGAAATGAAGAATAACGGCGTTTACGGCCACCAGATGGTGATGTCTGTCCGTTTTCATTATTAGAAAGGCAAGCGTGTTATAAAATTAGCACGCCTGTATAGAAAAAACATAACGGTAACATTAATTCACAATGATACAACCCGCCCATTAACCATCCAAAAACCAATCATTAATCATCTGTATTCATTACTTTTTTGGTGTGTATTATTTAGTTGAACTTCATCACAATATAAAAACTAAGATTTTTTTTCACACTCAATATGTTATTATTTTGTATGTATTTAATCTAAAAGATGCACATTTTTAATAAGCAAGTTAGTGCACGATAATAATAGTAAACAATGAAGAGATGGCTATGAAAAAAAAGTTATTAATTGGCCTAATTGCAACGTTATCTTGGGGTGTATCTAGTGCCGAAACTGTTTTAAACGTTGGTTTAATCGATCAGGATCGAGCGCCTTACTTCTATCGTTCAGGGGATGATGGTCAAATCCGAGGGGCCTACATCGATATCCTCAATATTATTGGTGAGAAACTCGATGTAACATTCACATACAAGCAGCTACCCCAAGCAAGAATTCGCTTGTACATGAAAAATGGCCAACTGGATCTGGAGCCTGGTATTGCGCAAGACTGGAGACTTGAACCTGGAGAAATTAAAGCTACTGTTTATACCGATACATTCTACCGCTCCGAAGAGGTTATTGTTTATAACCCTAAACAATTTAAACAAACTAAAGTCGATATCAGCGATTTTGACCAGCTTATCCCTTGCTCAATTCTCGGCTTTAATGATTTTAAATTAATTAACGTCAACACTAAGAATGAAATCGCAACAGAAAAACAATCCATTCATCTATTGAAGTTGAATCGTTGCGATTATGCCCTTTTCCCAATTGATGTCATTAAGCCTGAGATTGAACAAGGTTACTTGGAACGAACTAAACCTGTTGCCATTTATAACCTTAGATTTAGACTGGCAAAAAAGTATCAGTATTTACTTCCTGAATTTAATCGCCAAATCAAGTTAATGACAGAAAGCGGTGAAATAACACGCATCATGAATGAGCATACGGAATAATTTATGCATTTTAAGGCTAAAATACTCTCCATATTACTGCTCGCTGCCAGCTTATTTATTCTTGTGCATCAAGCGATCAAGGTTGAAATGACGCCTTCAGCCAATACAAGTACTGCCATTTCTGTGGCAACAAGTGAAATTGCAGATCTAAGCGCGCCTTTTGTTTATAATATAAACAAAGATCAATTGCGCCATTCCCTCAGTTCACAGCTCAATAATAATAAAATCATCCGTGGTGTTAAAATTACTGACGCCTTTTCTGATGAGGTCTTCTTTAGTTATTATACTTTGCATGAAAAAACGTACTTCAATGTGCCTCTTCCCAAAAAAATTACGAACCTTGCAAAACAAGAAGCCAATATTGCATTTAGCAATCAATATATAGGTCTATTAGAAGTCTATTACGATCTTGAAATGCAACCGATACGTAATAGCGAAGAAGGCTCAAGGTTTGAAAATAAAACGATTACCTTAGCAGGGTTTTTCATTGCTCTTATATCTAGCCTATTTTTAGTTTTTTCTATTCTCTCTCAGCGAAGCCTTGCAGACGATAACTCTTACTCATTTGGTACAACCAAGTTTTCAATCATACTCGTGGTTTTGATGAGTATTTTTATTACACTGAGTATGGCTGGTGGTTGGTACATTTTAGATGTAAATAAGCAATCAATTGAAGATAAATATAAGAATACAGCCCGTCAAACCTTGCACGAGATCTCTGTTAACATCAACAAACTTAGTGAAATTAGAGCAAATATTCACCACTACATCACCCAAAAACCTACTTTCCAAACTGCATTAGCAAAGCTGGTACTTGCTAGTGAAAAAGAGAACCTTCAAGAGGCTGCATTTCATGAAGCAGAACTCATCGCCTTCTTTAATAAATATGATGCTTTCATTAGCGGAGAATCTAAGACCATCATTTCAAGTGAAGGTAAGATTTTATTAAATTACGGCTCACCACTAAACCTGTCTCAAATTGACATGTCTTCCAATAGTGCTTTTATTCGAGCGGTCAGTGGCAAAATGACGCTATCACCGTCGATAACCTCTGTCAGTTTTGATGGGAAAATTAAAACATCACTCTACTTAGTCATTCCTATTTTCAACTTAGATCAACAAGTCGTAGCGGTATCATTTAATGAAATCGGCCAAAACAATGGCTTAAGCTCTGACTTTGATAATTATAATGTTGGAGAGAGCGGTGAGTTCTTATACACCGATCGTAGCGGTAACATTATTTCACCGTTACGCTTTGATATTGTTAGCAAAGCTAACATAAAATTTTCTAAATCCATCGCCCAGATCACCGCTCTGAGTGTCGATGAGAATGAACAAGCACAACTTGCATCGATTGTTGATTACCGTGGAAAAGAAGTATTTGTAAGCGCTCAGTGGAATGAACACTTAAACATGGCCTACTTCATTAAGAAAGATAAATCTGAAGTATTAAGTAGCTTTTATTCATTGCGCGACGGGGCATATATAATCTTCGGTCTCATTACTTTATTTAGTGTTCCATTTACGCTATTTACCCTTTACACAGGTAAACGTGCAAACGATAAAGTGAAAGCCTCTCGGTATGAAATATTAACTAGGCTTGGTAGCGCTGCTGAATTTAAAGATAATGACACAGCCCACCACATTACGAGAATGAGTTACTACTCCGTTATCCTAGCGAAAAAAATGTCGATGAATAAAGAGTGGCGCGAGTTACTTCTTCATGCTTCTCCAATGCACGATATAGGGAAGATTGGGGTACCAGACCATATATTAAACAAACCGGGTAAACTTGATCCTGAAGAGTGGGAGATAATGAAGCGTCACCCTGAATATGGGGCTGCCATTATTGCTGACTCAAACTCAGCCCTATTAAACATGGCTAAAGATATTGCGTTATATCACCATGAAAAGTGGAACGGTAAGGGATATCCGTACGGTTTGATTGGTGAAGCCATTCCCCTATCAGCGCGTATTGTTGCTGTTGCCGACGTTTTTGATGCTCTAACTAGTGAGCGAGTGTACAAGAAGGCTTGGTCTATTGACGATTCGGTAGAACTGATAAAAAGTGAGTCAGGACAGCACTTCGATCCTGAGGTCGTTGATGCCTTTACACAATCTATTGATGATTTCGTTGAAGTTAAACACAAGTTTTCTGATTCAATTGACGACTGAAAAACTAAACCCGCGAGTAATTAATGCTTAAATACTCGCTCTATCTCAATCAAGAGATATAAATAAAAAGCCTAAATCGGAATACGGTTTAGGCTTTTCTATTTTAATTCGATCAATGTTATGAAAACGGTGAACAGTAGAATTTATTTCTTTCTTTTTGACTGTACGAATTTTTTACTCACATCCACAACTGCCATATCTCTAAATAAACTTCGCCCAATGAGTACCGGATAAGAGAGGTGACTACGATCGGCTAACGTGAACTCGGTTCTATCTTTCAAGTTTCCTATCTCAATCCAAGCAACAACAATCGCCCTTTTATCACCCTCTTCACTGCTAGACTGGCGAATCTTAACCCAACGTTCAACAGGAAGATTAATCTCTGCACTTTTAAGATCTCCATGTGAGATTTTAAATTTTACCCAATCTCTACCGTCCCGCTCAAACTGCACAATATCTGTCGCACTGATAGAGGAAGTTGTTGCTCCAGTATCAATACGAGCTTTAAAACTCTCTTTCAGACCGGGAAAGTATACCCACTCTTCCTCACCTAAGATCAGCTTCCCATCAACCGTCTTTTTCTCATTGACTACGGGAAGCTTAGGTTCTTCAACAGAACTTACTGCTTTATTTTCCTGTTTAATTTCAGCTTCAGCCTCTAGTGCAGGGTCAGTTTCTATCTTTGGCTCAGTAGCTATCTTTGGTTCAATTTCTGCTTTTGGTTGAGATGCCATCTCGCTTTGTTCTGATGACAATGGGCTTGTAGAATTGCACGCCATCAAACTACTGCAAAGCATGAGGGGAATTATGTTTTTCCACTTATTCATTCGTTCACCTAATCCAACTTATAATGCTTACAGCTTGGAAGAGTTAACCAACCAAGCAATACAAAACATTGCTCATTACGCCACTTGTACAATCGATCGGGCGACAAAAGGAATGTGCTGCTCTGATAAACCAGCGATATTTATTCTGCCATCTCCAACCGCATAAATGCCAAATTGTTCGCGTAATTGCAGCATCTGTTCCGAATTAAATCCTAGCACAGTAAACATCCCCTTGTGACTTTCGATAAAGTCAAATTGATCTGTGTTGTGTACTGTTCGAAATTCATTACACAATGAGTGACGAAGGCTCACTAATCGCTGCTGCATTTCATAAAGTTCTGTTTTCCAAATACCAGTTAATTGTTGATCTTGAAGAATGGTTTTGACCAACGCTGCGCCATGATCAGGTGGCATCGTATAAGTAGAACGAGCAAGCGTGAGTAGTTTCCCTTTCGCATTCGCCACATCATGATTACTTTTACCAACTACAATTGCAGCCCCTGTTCTCTCACGATATAGACCAAAGTTTTTTGAGCATGATGTGGTGATTAACATCTCTTCCACATTATCAGCCATGTAACGTAAGCCTTTGGCGTCCTCTTCTAAACCATCTCCAAACCCTTGGTACGCAATATCTACAAATGGGGTAAAGCCATTTTTTTGAGACAGCTCAGTGATGGCTTGCCATGCTGAAAAATCAATATCAGCTCCAGTTGGGTTATGACAACAACCGTGCAAAAGTACAACATCGTTTACTCCCGCATTCGAGAGGTCATCAAGCATACGACTGGTATCAACTTGCTTAGTTTGTGGGCTAAAATAGTGGTAAAAGCGAACGTTCAGTCCCGCAGATTCCATGACTGGCTTATGGTTCACATAGCTTGGATTTGATATCCAAACCGTCGTATCAGGCTGGGCGATTTTCATTAAATCACCAAGCATACGCAAGGCTCCACTGGCTCCTGGTGTTTGAATTGCTGCAACTCTCCCGATAGCGGAAGTATCAGTCAGTAACAGATCAATCATACTTTGATTGAATTCTTCACAGCCTGCCAAGCCGACATAAGCCTTCGTTTTTTGAGTTTCAACGACGATATCTTGAGCCATTTTTACGGCTTGCATGATAGGCGTTTCACCTTGGCTATTACGATAAACACCTATGCCTAAATCTACTTTATCAGCACGAGCATCGTTACGGTATGCAACCGAAAGAGAGAGTATTGGATCGAGCGTTGGTTCTGGTAAGTGTGTAAACATGAAAGTCACAACCCTTTGAAATTCAAGTAATGACTTCACGTTAACACTAGTAAGATTAAAAATCGAAAGGAATTTTATAACTTTGTTATTGAACTGTAGCTTAGTTAATCATCAAAGGAAGTAAAACAGTGGATGATTTGATTTGAACTTCCTCGCCACTCCAGTGCGGGATCAGCCAATTCTTGCTCAAACTTTCCATCAATCAGAGTATCAACAAATTTGACGATTTCTTGTTGCTCAGATGTTAATTCATCTAATCTGTACCCTGTCCACATCCAAATGTCTTTTCCTTCGCATTCAGTTCGAACACGTTTCACTAACGTTAAGATCGCAGATAGATTGGCTGGATGTAACGGGTCTCCACCAGATAAAGATAGCCCTCTTCGCTTTATTCTTGTGTCATTCAGCTCATTAATGATGTGATCTTCTAACTCTTGCGTGAACAGATGACCAGAATCGAGTTTTTGGGTGATTTGATTGTAACAACCTTTACATTGGTGGATACAACCAGACACAAACAGCGTACAGCGGGTTCCGGGACCATTGATAACATCAACAGATTGATATTGATTGTAATTCATCAATCATTACCCCTTGTGGCAGTGGAGAATTAAGACGGACTTAGTGAGGGCGAAGTGGGACATTAAATTGAGACAATTATCAGGCATAAACATGAATGCTTTGCCTGATAATTGAATTTCAGAATATCAGCAACGAGTCTCTTGTTTTAGGTTGAGCCTAAACGTTGCTAATATGATGACTACAAGTGTTTAACGCGTCGCTGAACTTCTTCTTGTTTACCGAAGTTAAATGGACGCGCGTCTGGGCTGCCTAAGTAGCCACATACACGGCGAGTAACCGACACTTTTGTTGAGTCATGGTTACCGCATTTCGGACAAGTAAAGCCCTTACTGGTACATTCAAACTCACCGTTATAGCCACACTCGTAACACTCATCAATCGGTGTATTCGTACCATAGTATGGAACGCGGCTGTAACTGTAATCCCATACATTTTCTAACGCTTCAACGTTCTGCTGCATGTTAGGGAACTCACCGTAACAGATAAAACCACCATTTGAGATATCAGGGTATGGCATTTCAAAATCGATCTTATCGTATGGGTTCACTTTCTTTTGTACATCAAGATGGAAACTGTTGGTGTAGTAACCCTTGTCTGTTACACCTTCGATTAAGCCAAATTCTTTGGTGTCAATACGACAGAAGCGACTGCATAGGTTTTCACTCGGAGTACCATACAAGCTAAATGCATAACCCGTCTCTTTCGTCCAAGTTTCCACTGTTTTCTTTAAGTAACGAACAATATCAAGCGCTTTTTCACGTAATTCAGCTTCATCATAGATGTGGCCTTCACCACTTGATAACGCCGTCATTGTTTCATGGATACCAATGTAGCCCAGTGAAATTGATGCTCGACCATTCTTAAAGATCTCTGCAATAGAATCTTCAGCATTCAAACGTACGCCACACGCGCCTTCCATGTATAGGATAGGAGCAACGCGAGCTTTTACATTCTCTAAACGGCTAATACGAGTTTCTAGTGCTCGACGTGCCAGTTTAAGTTTGTCATCTAACAGAGTGTAGAATTGATCAATATTACCACCCGCAGAAAGTGCAATACGAGGTAAGTTCAGGCTAACCACACCAAGGTTATTACGCCCTTCGTGTACTAATTCGCCATTCTCTTCGTATGTATTTAGGAAGCTGCGGCAGCCCATTGGGGTTTTGAATGAACCCGTCACTTCGACAACTTTGTCGTAGTTAAGAATATCTGGATACATACGCTTTGTTGCACATTCCAATGCTAACTGCTTGATATCGTAGTTCGGATCTGTTGCTTGATGGTTTAAACCGTCTTTAATTGCAAACACAAGTTTTGGGAATACCGCTGTTTTACGGTTTTTACCCAAACCAGCAATACGGTTTTTCAAAATTGACTCTTGGATCAGTTTGGAAGCCCAGCTAGTCCCTAGACCAAAACCAAAGGTAACAAAAGGAGTTTGTCCGTTTGCTGTGTGGAGTGTGTTTACTTCATACTCAAGCGATTGGAACGCGTCATAACACTCTTTCTCTGTACGAGACATTGCAAATTTTTCTGGATTATGGATATCCCACTCTTTTGCAACGGCTAAGTGCTTTTCGTAGCTTGTTAGTACATAGGGTTCTAACACTTCATCAATACGGTTGATGGTTGTGCCACCATAAATATGACTCGCCACTTGCGCAATGATTTGAGCTGTCACTGCGGTTGCTGTTGAAATCGATTTTGGTGTATCGATTTCTGCGTTGCCCATTTTAAACCCACGAGTCAGCATGCCTTTGAGATCAATCAGCATACAGTTAAACATTGGGAAAAATGGTGCGTAATCTAGGTCATGATAATGGATATCACCATCTTCGTGAGCTTGTACTATATCACGCGGCAAAATATGAGTTTTTGCATAATGTTTTGCTACGATGCCCGCTAATAAATCACGCTGGGTAGGGATCACTTTGCCATCTTTATTGGCGTTTTCATTTAGTAGATCTGCGTTACTTTCTTCGATTAAGCCTTCGATTTCTTTTGTTAACGCACTCGATTTTTCACGAGAAATATCGCGGTCATGGCGATATTCAATATATGAGCGAGCAAGTCCTTTATACGGACCTTGCATCAGTTCATTTTCCACTAAAGTCTGGATTTCTGAAATGTGTACTTCATCGTAATCTTTTAGCTTCACTTCAACGGCTAAAGCTACGTTGAGTGCGTATATCGCCATTTCATTATCAATGTGTTCAGCTGCACTTTCTACTGCTGATTGAATACGATCTCTATTGAATGGCGCTCTTGAGCCGTCGCGCTTAATTACGATTGGTTTCACTATTTCCCCTTACCCTTAGAATACTCACAGACTTATCCACAAACACACTATATAGGGCTATTTATTATTTAACTGACACCATATGTTGTGGCGTATTAGACGAAAAGCACCTATTTATAGCATTGATCTAGATCAAGGAATTGCGTCTACTGTGCAAGATCAACTCGATCTAACGCACGCGATCCCACTTCTAAAAGAAACAATGAAATTATTGAAAAATGTGCTTTGGGGACTTGAAATTTACTCAGCCCTTTTGGCTAAAGGCTCTAAAGATTAGTGTTCGACGTCGACTGTCATCGGCTCACAAAACGTGGCGTTTTTCTATCATTTTTATTGTTTTTTATGCACCTTTAAATTTGATGTTTTAATGAAACAAAAATGTACATTTCAGACACCAAATATCTAAAATGTACTAAAACTAATCCACAATTTTCGATCAACATCAGCATCACTTCAATCTCTAACGCATAGACTCAATAACAATGCGTTAATCAGAGGTAGTTAAACAAGGTCAGTTAAACAAGATCAGCAACCTTAAACTCAATTCAAGTTACTGCTACTGTCGATGGTCATTAGTTCATGGCTTTTTTCATGATTTTATTATCACGATACTGCAATGCCCTATTCGTACCACCGAGTCCAAGCATCATCATTGAAAAGAAGACTAAGACGTCGACATTCCCTAAAGCCAAACTAGATACGGCAGGCCCAGGGCAAATTCCTGCCAATCCCCAACCTAAACCAAACACAGATGCTCCAACCACTAACTGCATATCAATGCTAGTCTTTGATGCTATACAAAACTCATCCGCCGCCACAGGAGCTTGGCGCGGTTTAATTACAAAATGGTAGAACGGCATGAATACTGCCAATGCTCCGCCCATCACAAATATCAAGCTAGGATTCCACTCACCGAATACATCAAGAAACCCAATAACAACGGCTGGGTCAGTCATGCCCGAGAGCACCATACCCACGCCAAATAAAATGCCCGAAACTAAGGCTGAAAGACTAAATATAAGATGCTTCATGTTTATTCCACTCTCTTAAATTAAATGTAAACGAACAAAAACAGTGAATGCGGCAACACCCATAAAAATAGAGGTTGCTACAATTGAGCGACGAGAAACCCTGCCTAAACCACAGATCCCGTGTCCACTTGTGCACCCATTACCTAATCGAGTTCCAACACCAACCAGTAAACCCGCTACGGCCAAAACCAAAAATGACGAATCAAACTGCGCGGGTACACTTCCACCGAATAAGTTTACACAAAGAAAACCACCGCTAATCATGCCAATCACAAATAGTAACCGCCATATGAAGTCGCCTTTCTTAATTTTCATTAACCCGCTTAATACACCACTTATCCCGGCAATTTTTCCACTAAGCAACAAAAGCAAAGATGCTGATATGCCTAGCAAAACGCCTCCAAATAATGCATCCCATGGAATCACGTTACTCATCATTACCTCACTTTTATGTACATTTTCTTATGAATTTTGCTTTGGCTTTATTTACAAAAGACGCCATGCAAGCTCTGAATAAGACTCTCAACTCTTGGGTCTGAAAGGGAGTAGAAAACTTGTTGTGCTTCTTTTCTCGTCTTTACCATGCCAAATTTTCTTAGCACCGTTAAATGTTGAGAGAAGGCTGACTGACTCAACACTGAATTTTGCTGTAGCTCTCCGACGCCGACCTCTCCTTGCGTCAACTGACACAAAACAATAAGTCGCTCAGGATGCGCCATATGCTTGAGCAACTCAGAAACTTCAATCGCCCTATCTTTCATTTCATGGATATCCATTTGCACTGCATCCATCTCACTCTCCCCTTTCTAAATCTTTAATTAGAGCATACTAATAAAAGTAAATTAGTCAAATCTAATTTAGGAAAGCTGCAATTAGCAACATTAACATTAGACAAGGCTAATTTAAGGTGTCATAGTAAATTCAACAGCGATATAGTGCTAAAATTCTAATGATTCGGAGTAAGTGATGACTAAAATAGTGATTATAGGTGGCGTTGCAGGTGGCGCATCGGCTGCGGCAAGAGCAAGACGTTTAAGTGAAGATGCCGAAATTATCATGTTTGAGCGGGGTCCATTCGTCTCCTTTGCAAATTGCGGCTTGCCTTACCACATCGGTGGCGATATTGAAGATCGCAGTAAATTGCTATTACAAACGCCTGAAAGCTTTCTCGCGCGATTTAACGTCGATGTACGAGTAATGAACGAAGTGATGAGTATCAATCGTTCAGAAAAAACAGTCACTATCCGTAATTTACTCGATCAGTCAGAATACACCGAGAGCTATGATTTTCTTCTCTTAAGCCCAGGAGCAGGCCCTATTGTTCCTCCAATTCCAGGGCTGAAAAACCCTCTCACGCACACGCTGCGTAATATTCCAGATATGGATAAGATTCTTCAAAGCATCGCGATAAATAAACCCGATCATGCAACCGTCGTCGGTGGCGGGTTTATCGGTTTGGAAATGATGGAAGCTTTCCATCAACTTGGAATAAAAACCACACTCGTTGAAATGGCCGATCAAGTCATGACACCAGTTGACAAAGAGATGGCGGGCTTTGCGCATGCTGAGATCAAGGAAAAAGGGGTAGACTTACGTTTAGGCGTTGCTTTGGAATCAGTGGAATTTGTCCCAAATACAAGTATAGCAAGCACAGAAGCAGGCCAATCAACTGAGCACCAACATTTAACTGGTGAGCTGAATTTATCTCTAAATAATGGCGATATATTAACGACTGATATTTTAATTATGGCAATTGGTGTGAAACCCGAAAGCAAGCTCGCGGTAGACGCTGGATTGGAGATTGGAGCACTTGGCGGGATTCATACCAACGAATTTATGCAAACCAGCGATCCTGTAATTTACGCTGTAGGTGATGCTGTAGAGGAAGCCGATTTTGTTACAGGCAATCAGGTACTCGTGCCACTTGCTGGCCCTGCAAACCGCCAAGGTCGCATGGCTGCCGATAATATGCTTGGCCGCGAAGAGACCTATCAAGGAACTCAAGGAACGGCAATTTGTAAGATCTTCGATATTGCCATTGCTTCAACAGGTAAAAATGAGAAAGCGTTAAAACGTGATGGAATTCATTACGAGAAAGTTTACGTTCATACTGCAAGTCATGCGAGTTACTACCCTGGGGCGGAAATTGTCTCCTTGAAGCTCCTTTTCGATCCTGAAAATGGCACCATACTTGGAGCGCAAGCAGCAGGTAAAGAAGGAGTAGATAAACGAATAGATATCATTGCAGTCGCACAACGTGCAGGAATGACCGTTGAGCAACTGCAACACATTGAACTGACTTATGCTCCCCCATTTGGAAGCGCAAAAGACGTGATAAACCAAGCGGCATTTGTCGCAAGTAATATAATGAATGGTGATGCTAACCCTATTCATTTTGATGAAATCGATCATTTACAAGCAGACCAACTCTTACTTGATGTTCGTAACCCTAGTGAGCGTGAAGATGGTAACTACATAAAAGGCGATATTAACATCCCTGTAGATCAACTTCGTCAGCGAATAGATGAACTTCCTGAAAATAAAGAAATTGTAATTTATTGTCAGGTAGGCTTACGTGGCAATGTTGCTTACCGTCAGCTAGTCAACAATGGTTTAAAAGCGAGAAACTTAATCGGGGGATTCCGCACCTACAAGTTCGCTAAAGCATAACAATAAGACGAAAAGAGCCTTTATTTATCGTAAAGGTTCTTGTAATCGTCTCATTATAAGCAACTCATGTTGTCAAAATTCAATGGCGCTTTGCTTCTCGGGTATAAAGTAAGAGCGCCATTTTTGTAAGAACATGCACATAATCCTTTGTTTTATTCATAATTCTTTCATCGCAAACAATATTTCACGACATTTATTGTGACTGACTCGTCATTTTTTGAACAAATACTTATTATTTTAGATTTTTCACAATGAGATAATATTCACTAAAGGCGAATCGTTGGTGATAAAAACTGCTTAATCCCTGCCTTTGCACTGTTCTTGTGAATATTTAATCGAATTATTTTCACTGCAAGTGAATAGTGTGAATATCTAGTGAAATGATATTTTGATTGCTATCACATTTAGACCTATTACTTTGCCATACTATAGCTTCATATTAATTACTCCCCTACAGAATAATTAAATCAAATAACTAAGCTCTTTGTTTATTAATAAAAACCAAAGAAGCAATTAGTTAATCCCTACGAAAAATATATAAATCATTATTAAATGATAGGAGATCATTATCATGCGCATCGTATTAGCTTTAGGTGGCAACGCTCTTTTAGCCCGAGGACAAGCATTAACGGCTGAAAATCAACGTGAAAACATTATCAAGTCGGCTGCAAGCATTGCAGCAATTGCACGTGAGCATGAAATCGTCATCGTCCATGGCAATGGCCCACAAGTGGGATTACTGATGGAACAGAATGCGGCATACCATGAATGTTCCCCGGAGACGACTCCTTATCCTATGGATGTTTTAGGTTCTCAAACTTGTGGCATGGTTGGCTATATGCTTCAACAAGAGCTAAGAAATATCGACTCTGAATTAGAAGTGGCAACGTTAGTTACACAAACAGAAGTAAGTAAAGAAGACCCTGCTTTTGCTAATCCAACAAAATTTGTTGGCCCTGTCTACACAGAGCAACGAGCAAAAGAGATCATGTCTCAAACAACAATGAAATTTAAAGCAGATGGCGAATATTACCGCCGCGTTGTACCTTCACCAATGCCAAAAGATATTGTTGAAATTCAACAAATAGAAACACTTCTAGATACAGAAAACCTTGTTATTGCTTGCGGCGGTGGCGGTGTGCCAGTATGTATTGAAGAAGGCAAAAGCACAGGTGTTGAGTGCGTGATTGATAAAGATCTAACCGCTGAATTATTAGCAGAGAAAATCAATGCTGATTTATTTATTATTTTAACAGATGGCTCTATCTACCGTAATTACGGCAAAGAAGATCAAGCAGAAATGAAACAAGCAACTCCTTCAGGTTTGGCTGAATTTAATTTCCCAGCGGGTTCTATGGGTCCTAAAATTGATGCTGTTTGTAAGTTTGTTGAAGCAGGATTAGGTAATGCAGCCATTGGTTCTCTGTTTGATTTAGATAAAATCATTACTAATGAAGCAGGTACACTTATTACTAAAGGCGACGGTGTCGTTTACTATTAATGGTTTGCTAGTGCTTATTCATTCTTAATAAGAATTTTTAAATACGCTTCTATTATATGCCTCAATATCATTGAGGCTTATTTTTATTACTATATACTAAACATAGCCGACAACTCACTTCATAATCACGCTTTAAATAGATCACCACTCATTACTCACTTAATTAAAAAACAATAATTACATTACTCCGATATTTTTGCTTATTAAAATACAGTCAGACTATCAAAACCTCTTCATTTTCTTTCTTCAAATTAACATTGTGCCCGTTAAAACCTACCACTTGATGCTGAATCTAGAATTCCCCTTAAAAAGGGTAATGAGTAAAGATCGCAGTTTGGAGCGTCATTAATCTGCATTCGCTCTTTGTTGTGGTTAGATCGGTAAGTTTTTGGAGAATACCTCTACCTAGCGGTCAGCACTTCTGTTCATCAACAGCTACACCGAGAGACCATACTTCATAGTAAGATTCCCGCCTACTGAATAAAGTGTTAAGATCATCACATCAAAATGGCTATGAACAGATTAATCCTGTTTTTGGGTTAGTTCTCCCTCTTTAATGGTTTGAGAACGTTATGTACCCCAAAAGCCCATAGCAGCACACAAATTATCAATATAAGGCTTTCAAATGGTTAACAACAGTATTCAATGGTTTCCGGGCCATATGCATAAGGCTCGTAAAGAGATTGAAGAAGTTATCCCGCAAGTTGATGTAATTATTGAAGTACTTGATGCGCGAATTCCGTTTAGCAGCGAAAACCCTATGATCTCGGAACTACGTGGCGATAAACCATGTGTCAAAGTACTAAACAAGCGTGATTTGTCAGACCCAGACTTAACACAATTGTGGATCGATCACTTTGAGAAAGAGCAAGGCGTAAAGGCAATGGCAATTACGACATCTAATCTCAATGAAGTTCAAAAAATCATGGAGTTGGTTCGTAAGCTTGCTCCTCACCGTGAAGAAATTGGTAAAAACATTCGTACCATGATCATGGGGATCCCCAACGTAGGTAAATCAACAATTATCAACTGTCTTGCTGGTCGTATGATTGCGGTAACAGGTAACCAACCTGCTGTGACTCGTCGTCAACAACGTATTAATCTTCAGAATGGCATTGTACTTTCTGACACTCCAGGGATTTTATGGCCAAAAGTAGAAAACCCTCACAGTGGTTTCCGTTTAGCGGCAACAGGTGCGGTTAAAGATACGGCGATGGAATACGATGAAGTAGCGTTTTACACTGTTGAGTACTTAGCAAAGCACTATCCTGATCTTCTCAAAAATCGTTATCAAATCGAAGAATTGCCAGAAACTGACATTGAATTAATGGAAGAAATTGGCCGTCGTCGTGGGGCATTACGCTCGGGTGGTCGTGTGGATTTACACAAAGCATCCGAAATACTCCTCCATGAACTTCGTAGCGGAACATTGGGACAGATCACTCTAGAACGACCAGAGATGATCACTCAAGAACTCATCGATGTTGAAATCGAGATAGAGCGTAAGAAAGAAGCACAAATTAAGAAAAAAGAAGAGCGAAGAAAACGTTACTTGCGTAATAAGCGATAGTTCCAATCTCCAGTTCGAAAAATAGAGAGGCGTGGATTAAATTCAACGCCTCTCTTTACATCAAATATTACTTAATACCACCAATTTTCAAAAGCAGCCCTTCAAGCTGATCCCAAGGCATGAGTTGCGAATCAATGACTTCAATGCGAGATTCAAAGCCTTCTAAACTGATTTCATTCACCGAAACGACTTGATTCGCCACATTGAACGCATAACAGCCTTTATCGGTATTGATCACGGCTTTTACTCTTTCCGCCGTTAAGTCACTCAGCAGCGAAAATAGCTCATCAAAATCAAATTTATACTCTGCGCCAATCAACCAACCGCAACTAAAATACCCTTGCCCGCGATTCTCTTTTCGCACATAAGATTGGCCAGGAGGCAATTCAAATTGAGGTTCCAAATCCGCATGATCATGGTGATGCGACTCTAATAGAGTAGAAGCACTGCCATCACGACGTTCAATATCTAGAACTTCTATCGGCAATTCACCTTTCTGAACTAATTTGCTAAATATTTTAGATGGTGTCTGATCCGTCACCCAATCGTTGAAGGCATCAATATCGTCAGCAAAGCACTGATCGATTTTATTACCAATCACCACATCAGCACTATCAAGTTGATCGTTGAAGTTCTGATTTTCGATATATTTTGAGTTGCTTAAATTTCGTGGGTCCACCAGCGCGATGGTGGCCTTCAAATCGACATATGGCAAATATTGCGCAGACGTTAATGTTGCAACCACCTGTTTCGGATGACCAAGTCCAGTAGGTTCAATCAGCAAGCGATCTGGCTTTTGGCGCAACAATGCATTAATTCCGACACTCATAGGAACGCCAGCTGTACAGCACATGCATCCTCCAGGTACCTCTTTAATCATCGCACCTTGATCAGTCATCAAAGCGCCATCAATGCCGATTTCACCGAATTCATTAACCAATACGGCCCATTTCTCACCCTCTGGCTTTGTTTTAAGCAGGTTTAGTATTGCCGTCGTTTTACCTACGCCAAGAAAACCAGTGATAATATTTGTAGGGACTTTGTTTGACATGTAATTACTCCTCTCTTAATTGGAGTATACAAGAGATATTTCAGATAAACATAAGGTTATGGTGATCGGAATGGGATTAAAGAGTACTACGAACAAAAACGTCTATCCCGTAGAGATATTGACTAATCAAACAAATATAACTATAGGAAATATAGCTTCAGGAAATATTCGCCGCCAAACGTCAAAAGGCGCACTAACGAATTGTCTAGTACGCCTTAAACCTCGTTACTCAATCGTGAGTTCGCGAATCAGGGAGTCTATTGACGCGACCTGAACATATTACGAGGACTTAAAAATGGTTTTCGAATCCATCCAAATTGTAAGTAAAACCAAACATTCCTCCTTGGTGTAGGTTGATGTCGCTTTACAATTTAACTATGGCCTATATTTTCAATAATTCAAGATCCTACATGATGAATGTATGTTTATGTGACCATGGTTCCACTCTAGAGCCCATTAATCCGTAGCCTTGTTTCATTTATGGAATTCAACATTGCAATCTTATTGCTACTGGATAAACAGTGAGAGCGTATAATTCCGGCTCCCCTGACGACCAATCCTATTTAACCTACCTAGTGGAGCCCTATTTTTATGTCCAGAAGAGAGAGAATCAAGCAATCTTTACTCGCAAAAGTGCCTAGAGATGCGATCAATCAATTTCTCTCAAGAGACAAAACACCTGTCTCGGTTCTGATTTTATCATGCATTGTTGGTTTATTCGCAGGGTTAGTTGGAAGTTACTTCGAAGTCGCGGTTCATTTCGTTTCTGAAACGCGAACAGACTGGTTGAAGCTTGAAATAGCGCACTTCGTTCCTCTATGGCTAGCCGCATTTATTATCAGTGCTGGGCTCGCATTTATTGGTTATTTCCTCGTGCATCGTTTCGCACCAGAAGCCGCTGGTTCAGGCATACCTGAGATTGAAGGAGCAATGGACAATATTCGTCCTGTTCGTTGGTGGCGAGTATTACCTGTGAAGTTTTTTGGTGGACTAGGCGCACTAGGTTCGGGCATGGTTTTAGGGCGCGAAGGGCCAACCGTGCAAATGGGGGGCAATATTGGACGAATGGTCACGGATATTTTCCGAGTCAAGGATGATGACAGCCGCCACTCATTATTAGCATCAGGAGCTGCTGGAGGACTAGCGGCGGCATTTAATGCTCCATTAGCTGGGATCATGTTTGTTGTTGAAGAGATGCGCCCTCAATTTCGTTATTCTCTAATTTCTATTAAAGCGGTCATCATTTCTGCTATTTCAGCCAACATCGTTTTTCGTTACATCAATGGTCAAGCTGCGGTCATCACCATGCCGCAATATCAGCCACCAGAATTGAACACATTGTGGTTATTTCTTTTGCTCGGCGTTCTATTCGGGTTGTTTGGTGTTGTTTTCAATAAACTCGTGACCCTAGCTCAAGATATGTTCGTTGCGATTCATAAAAATGACCGTAAGCGCTACTTACTTGTCGGCACTTTACTGGGTGGCTGTTTTGGCTTGCTGCTTCTCTATTTGCCTGAATTAACAGGAGGTGGCATTGGCATTATTCCAGATATTACAAATGGCAATTTCTCGACCAATGTTCTACTGATGATTTTTGTTGGGCGAGTACTTACAACTCTGCTCTGTTTCGGCTCTGGTGCACCTGGTGGTATTTTTGCACCGATGCTCGCTTTAGGTACCCTTTTTGGCTATACATTTGGTGTCACTGCTGACGCATTTCTACCTCAATTAGATATAGAACCTGGTATGTTCGCGATTGCCGGCATGGGAGCACTTTTTGCCGCAACGGTTCGAGCGCCAATTACTGGGATTCTGCTCGTGATCGAGATGACAAATAACTACTACTTGATCTTACCTTTGATCATTACCTGCTTAGGTGCAGTAATTATTGCTCAAATGTTAGGTGGACAGCCCATCTATAGTCAACTTCTTCGTCGTACACTGAAAAACGACAAACTTAGACAAAGAGACTTACCAACACAAGAAGAGCCAAGTTAATAGCGGCTCAATCTATTTAAAGGATTACCTCTCGGTTTATCACTTAAATAGCGCAGGCAAACGTTAAACTTGATATTATCCGCTCAATTACCTAGCACTCTATTTTTGTTGCATATAGGTACATTGAGCGTTGCTTTATCTCGCAAGTAGCGAAATAAATAATATTGAGTTTAATTGGAGCAAATCGTTGAATTGGAAAAGACTCACCCATGTAAAAAATGTGCCTCCTTCACAGGCATCATTAGCGCTAGGTGTCATTGGTTTGGGTCACGCTTGGGCACTCTATGTCCCTAGCATTGGAGAAACAATACGTCCATATTTGGCTTTACTTGGTGCAGTGTTATTACTTCCAGTGTTATTGCGCTACATTACTAGCTTTAAGACCTTCTTCAATGATATTCGTCATCCATTAAGTGGCAGCCTGATGGCCCCAATGAGTATGGCATTACTCATTTTATCTGATTACTTGGCGGTTGTTTTACCTGTGGTCGCTTATCCGCTTTGGTTCTGCGCGCTCATATTACATTTCACCATGATGGTGCTTTTTTTTAGTTTCCAGATCATAAACTTCAAGATGTCCCACATTGTTCCTAGCTGGTTTCTCTACCCTGTCGGACTTATCAGTAGTTCGCTCGCAGGTTCGCAATTAGGTCATGCCGTCTTTTCTGAAACCTTAGCCACCATTTGCATTGCAATCTACTTTTTCATGCTGCCGTTGGTTCTATATCGGCTCGTATTTGAAGGGATGCTACCGCGAAAGGCAAGACCGACTTTGGCTATTATGGCTGCCCCGGTTAATTTAACTCTAGCGGCTTATATTGTTAATTTTGAGCACCCAGATCCCATTCTAACGGGCGCTTTAGCAGGCATAGCCATCACGATGACATTGCTCATTTATCTCTGTTATATCCGCTTAATGCGTTTAAAGTTTCAGCCTTCCATTGCAGCCGTCACCTTTCCTTCTGTTATTAGCGCCATTGCAATGCATCGTTTAACTTCATTTTTTGCCGAATCACACCCAAACTGGTACTGGTTACATAACTTTGGCTTCTTTGAATTGAGCATCGCAACAGGCTTAGTGATTTGGGTTTCTGGCGGTTACATAAAAATGTATTGGCCTGAATTATTTATTAAAAATCAGCCTCGAACCGATACTCAATCTTAATCCGAGAGTGCTAGCATCTTCCATTCAATTAGAGGACTCGATTATCCCCACAACTGTACGCGATGATCTGACTAATTTCACTCAAGCTTCTACCCGACTCTTGCTGCCATTGGTTAAAAGCTTTGTTCGCCGCAAGTTGAGCTCGTTTGGTGGTACGTCCGCTGTCGATAATTCCCGTTTGGCGCAAATAGGATTCAACATCTGATGATAAGATAAACGTATCCTTCCCCATTTGACGCAGTGCGTAAGCACCCGTGTTTCCACCCAACCGCTTACCATGTTTCTTTAAGTAGTCCCACAGCTCTGTGATGCATTCTGATGGCCACTCTGCAACCATCTCTGAAAAAGAATCATGCTGCTGGCGGGCAGATCGAATCATCATCGCATTCGCAGGAATCGTCATCACCTTAGTTAGGTGGCGAATAATTCGTGGATCTTGTGCTTTCTTTTCCCACATTTCATCTGACAACATCATTAATGAGTCGATTTTAAAACCGAAGAAAACTTCTTCAAAATTGGGCCACTTCTTTCTGACTACATTCCAAGAAATTCCGCACTGAAACACCTTTTCGGTAAACCCAGCAAGCCAGCGATCATCAGTAATACAACGTAAATCATCGTTACTCAAAGGTTGATAAATCAAGTTCTCCAATTGAGTTTCACCACCTTTTCTCTCTTCTGCCCGCTGGTAAATATGTTCAAATTTCTCTTGTGTCACGCTTATTACCTATATTTTTATTTTATCTGTAGAGTCTACAAAAACTAGATGCTGATATATCGGCTATCCACCCAAGTTAACTATTACCCCATAAAAATAATGCCGCAAGCTGCGGCAATATTTATTGATTTCGAAGACGATATTTTATTTTCGCTATTCAGGTTTATTCTGACAGTGCTGAATGGCGTTCTCTAATAGCTCTAATGCTGTCTCTTTACACTCAGGTAAACATGCATCAGGCTTAGCAATAGGCGTCACACGATCGCCCCATTTAATATGACCTGCTCCCCAAGTTAAACCCGCACCAAATGCTGCCACTAATATCTCAGCGCCTGGTTTTACACGACCTTGTTCTAGAGCTTCACACATCGCAATTGGAACCGTTGCTGCCGATGTGTTGCCGTACTGCTGAATGTTTACAAATGCTTTATCTTGGCTAATACCTGACATATCACATAGTGTTTGAATGATTCGGATATTAGCTTGGTGAGGAATAACCACATCAATATCATCAGTAGAAATGCCCGTACGAGAAAGAACGGTATGAGCCGCCGCCCCCATTCCTTTCACCGCACGTTTGAAGATCTCTTTACCGACAAAATTAAAGTCAAAGTAGCCATTATCAGCAGCAAAACGATCCATCGCAGTACCAAATTTAGGTACGGCTAAAATATCTCGACCAGCAGAATCACAACCGATTTGCGCTTGCTGTAAACCTACCTTTTGTTCTGTACGGCTAAGAGTCACTGCACCAGCGCCATCACCAAATAGAACGGCGGTATCACGCTTGGTCCAATCGATATAGAAAGACAAACGTTCTGCACCCACTACGATTGCATTGCGATAATTACCCGCTTGCATCAGTCTCGTAGCCGTTTCTAATCCGTAGACAAAACCCGTACATGCAGCATTTAAATCAAACGCAGCCGCACCTTTAATACCAAGGTTCTGTTGCACTTTTGACGCAATATTTGGTAACAGCGAATCCGCAGAGCATGACGCGACAATGATAAGGTCAATATCTTCAGCCGTTAATCCAGAACATGCCATCGCATTTTTTGCTGCTGCGGTTGCAAGCTCAGAAGTATTCACATGACTGATTCGACGGTTTTCGATACCAGTTCGAGAACGAATCCACTCATCTGATGTTTCTAAGAATGTACTAAGATCTTGATTCGATAAAATAGCTGGTGGTAGGCACTTTCCCCAACCTGTGATTTCAGCGTAAAAATTTGTCATTCGGGACCTATTTATTGTATTCCAATTGCGTATTTTAAGCCTCAACCAATAAAACTCGCTTACATTCCTATATTGTTCATTAGAGGACTAAGTTGAATTGTAATAATTTGGCTTTACTGTATTTCACAGATTATACGCAGAATTGTTAAAACTGTAAGCAGTGGTTACACAATCATAATTCTCAAGTAGACGATCTGTTTGATATTATTTATATCAATATCAACCTTGTACATCACATTTTCTGTAATTTTTTGCGTTACACATTGTTAATCCACGAAAAATGTTTATTTCAAAACTCAGCCTCCAAGATCATCACAAATATATTTAGCCCAACTTCAACCTAGATCTTCATCACGAAAAATAATAATGGTTTCAGTATATTGCAACGAAAACTAAAATCATGTCATAAAAACAAGGATCCCCCTCATGAAGTTTTCCAAATCTCTACTCGTACTTTCTGTAAGTATTGCAATGGCTGGTTGTGGCTCAGACAGCGACAGCACAGACGTTACTTGCGAAACTGCAGATTCATGCACTAAATTTACAGTTCTCCATACCAATGACAACCATGGTCGCTTCTGGGAAAACAAATATGGTGAGTATGGCATGGCTGCTCGCAAAACGCTGATCGATCAAATTCGAGCTGAAGTGACTGCAAATGGTGGTGAATCTATTTTGCTATCTGGTGGCGATATCAATACAGGCGTTCCTGAATCTGACATGCTGAATGCCGTGCCTGATTTTGTCGGCATGAACTTACTAGGCTACGACGCTATGGCTCTTGGTAACCACGAATTTGATAACGAGCGTAGTGTTCTGGATATGCAAAAACAGCTAGCGGATTTCCCGATGCTAGCGGCAAACATATACTTAAAAGATTCAGATGGAAACGTAACAGACGAACGTTTATTTGACCCATACAAAGTTTTTACTATTAATGGATTAAAAGTTGCTGTCATTGGTTTAACAACAAAAGACACTGAGAAACTTGTCAACCCTACTAATGTTGCTGATTTAGAATTTGCAGATCCTCAAATTGAGATTAAAAAAGCAATTGCGGAAATTGAAGCAAATGAAAATGTTGATTTAATATTTGCAACTACACATATGGGTCATTATGCAAATGGACAACACGGAAGTGAAGCTCCTGGTGATGTTAAATTAGCTCGATCTCTAGAAGAGGGAGAATTAGACGCGATTATCGGTGGTCACTCTCAAAACCCAGTATGTATGGAAGGCGAAGAATACGCAGACTTTAAACCTGGAGATGCTTGTAAACCAGATCAACAAAATGGCACTTACATCATGCAAGCTCATGAATGGGGCAAGTATGTTGGCCGTGCAGACTTTGAGTTCTACGAGGGTAAACTTCATTTAGCTGATTACAGCTTAGTTCCGGTAAACCTGAAAGCAAAAGATGAAAATGGTGTTCGTCAATTCATTCAAGATGAAATTAAGCCAGATGCAACAGTAAAATCGATCCTTCTTCCATACCAACAAGAAGGTCAAGAACTGCTGGATGTTGTTATTTCAAATACAGATGATGTACTTGTTGGTGAACGAAGTGTCGTCCGTTCAGAACAAACAAACTTAGGCCACCTTCTAGGACACGCTTACCGTACCTATAACCTTGTAAATGCCGATTTTGGGGTTATGAATTCTGGTGGTGTTCGAGCTTCAATTCAACCTGGAAACATAGCTTATCGTGATGTACTAACGGTGCAGCCATTTGGTAACTTTGTCACTAAAGCGACAATGACAGGTCAAGAAGTTAAAGATTACCTTGATGTTGTAGCGACAAAAACAGCTGGCTCTGGTGCGTATGCTCAACTGGATAACATTAACCTAACGGTAGATTGTGATTTAAGTGATGTAACGATCCACGACATCAATGGCAAAGGTTTTAACCTAACGGATACATACTCTTTCTCTGTAATTAGCTTTAGTGCTGCAGGTGGTGATAACTACCCTGTTATTGATGTGGAGTCTACTCAAATAACTGACGCTGCTGTACTTAGAGAATTCTTTGTCAATAACCCACAAGTTAATGCTGCTGATTATGCTCCTGTTGATGGTGTTCTCACTTACATGAGTGGCGGCCAAGAAGTTAAAGGGTGCCCTTCTGCTCAATAAATAACAACACTCTATTAATGAATAGGCTATCAGTGCTATTCAAAAAGGCCTTAATGATTTAAGGCCTTTGTCTTTTCTGGCGACTAAATAAAAGAATATATACAACACATCTTAATCAATTTATCTGATAACAATTTTCTATCGTCTAGATAAAATTCTTTCGTTTTACAGTCAGTTCATTTCCCTCCATATTCGCGAAATAAATCACTATCAACCTGCGAATTGGAGACCCCGACATTGGAAAACACCCTAACCTTAGCGCCTAAAAAAAGCATTGCTGTACCTGTTATCGCGCTAACTCTCTATGCTGTGTCATCAGGCTACTTAATGAGCCTGATCCCACTGATGCTGTCGCATTACGGTTTAGAGAATCAACTTGCCAGTTGGTTAGCGAGTGCCTTCTATGCAGGTCTTTTGATTGGTGCTGTCTTCATTGAGCCTCTTGTCAAACAAATTGGTCACCGCAATGCTTTCGTTTTATGTTTAGCCTGTTTCATGGTCACCATTCTTGCGATGCCAACATTTGCATATTCGTCTGTCTGGCTTTCAGCTCGTTTAGTTGCGGGTATTGCTGTTGCTGGTGTATTCGTGGTGGTTGAGTCATGGTTGATGAGTGGTGATGAAGCAAGCCGAGCAAAGCGATTAGGTATTTACATGGCTGCGCTGTACGGTGGCGCTTCAATAGGTCAATTAGGGATCGGTACCATTGGTGTTGAAGGGGCCGTACCATTTATTGCGATTCTAACGTTGCTGCTGATGGCAGTCTTAGTCTTAATGTTTGGCAATGCGCAACAGCCAGAGAGTCACAACACCAGTGCTCTGTCGCTTAAACAGATCGCAAAACTGAACCATGCTGCAATCATTGGCTGTATTATTTCTGGGCTTACCCTGGGTGCGATTTACGGACTAATGCCAGTAGAGCTTACTCAGCGTGGTATTGAGACGTCTGATGTTGGAAGCTTAATGGCATTGGTTATCTTAGGGGGAATGGCGATCCAACCCGTCGTGCCTTGGTTATCCAAATTCCTAGGACGTACTCTGTTAATGGCAATGTTCTGCTTTCTGGGTGTTTTCTCGATAGGGTTAACCGCTCAATCAGACAGCCAAATAATACTAGCTGTTTGTTTGTTCATGCTAGGAATGGCAACGTTCGCTTTATATCCAATTGCGATTAATTTAGGCTGTGAAGGGTTAGACGAGTCGTTCATTGTATCAGCAACCCAAGTCATGCTGTTTAGCTACAGTGTTGGCTCTGTGGCTGGCCCTTTAATTGCGAACAGTTACATGGGTTCGAAAAACGGCCTACTGAGCTACCTATTTATCTCATTAATGGCGACGTGTATTTACATGCTACTGGTAAGCGTAAAAGGCAAAAAGCAAGCGATGGTGGGTTAAGAGAAAAAGGTTTTATGCTTATTTCCAAGTGCTTTTCCACAAGAGCTTTTTCACAAGAACCAATTTTCAAGAGCTTATTTACAAGTACTTATTTATAAAGCTTTTTCTCGAATATTGTTTTAAGCGGATACCAAAGGAGAGCTCATCACTCTCCTTTTTTATTGGCATCTAAATAGACGCTAACTGCTGAATAATATTCTTACGATACCGACTAGGAGAACAGCCAAAATATTTACGAAATCGATGAGTAAAATTATACGGATCTTTATAGCCAAGCCGCTGAGCAATCATCGAAATAGTCCACTCTTGGTATTGAAGTAAATCTGCGGCTTTTTCCATCCTCAAATGAATCAATCGGCTTCTTGGTGACATCCCATAGAGATTTTTTGAAATACGGTTCAACTGCTCTTCACTAATGAAACACTTCGCAGCCATCTCTTTTACTGTCCATGGCAAATGTAACTGGCTTTCTACTTCATTAAACAAGGTATGAACCCGAGACACGGAACTGGTCGATTTTGATTCAACGCCAGTCAAAATTAAATTAAGTTCACTGACCAAAAGCCGACGAAACGCCGTTCTTCCCTCTATTTCACAATGAATTAAATTCAGTAATGACCACATCTGTTCACATTGGTGATACGGCAAAATGGTTAACCCTAACGCTTCAAATTGCTGCCATTTGGCTATTGCTTGTGGCAACAACCAGATCATCTTCCAGTAGTTATCGACACTATTGAGCTCAAAGCGAAATGGTTCACCAGCAGGGATCACCAACAGCGAGTAAGGTTCGATCAATTCAACTCGATCCGATGTCGTTAAAATGCCACCGCCCTCTAGCGTGAAGATAAGAGTGTGTACCGCAACCCCACAGCGCTCGACATAATAACCGTCCGTTAACTCCGCCATTCCTGCCATGAAAATCCCTTCTTGACTAAGTTCTGGAATGTCTGACGTAGTTAAAAATCGCTCTTTACAAGCATCTGCCAGATAGACCTCTTCATGCCATTCGGTTTTAGGTGACATTTTACTCATGACGGATTTGCACAGGTTTTCTCTATTTTCACACATTCTACTTATAACCCTTTCACTCTATAGTTGCGTTCCAAAATGAGGAATGACAATGACTTTTAAAAACTACCCGAAAACACTCAACAAAGCCACACCTGACGGTATGTTATCTAAGGTGATAAAACTGGGATTCCCTGTTGCTATTCAAAGTGCGCTAGTGGCAATTCTTGCGCTTGCAGACGTCTTAATGGTCAGCGACTTTGGTAAAGAAGCAACTGCATCTGTGGGAATCGCCTCAAAATGGCATTTTGTCGCAATCATGATCATGGCTGGTATGGCATCTGCAAATGGTGTTCTGGTGGCTCAATACTGGGGGCGAAATGACCGCATAACAGCGAAAACGATAACTATGCTGGCAATGCGTTGTGGAGCAAAAATCTTATTGCCTGTGACTTTAATCATTACTCTAGGTTCTAGCTATATCATGATGCTACAAACCAGCGATGCTAGAGTCATTGAATTAGGGGCGACTTACCTTTGGTACAGTTTTCCCGTTCTCATTTTAACTCACTTAATTGTGGTCGCTGAGTCCGCCATGCGATCATCAGGTGACACTGTCACCCCTCTATTTTTAGGTGCAGTGACTATTGTTGTCAATATTGGCTTAAACTTTTGGTTAATCAAAGGTGGGTTAGGAATTCCGGCAATGGGTGTGGCTGGGGCGGCATTAGCGACGACTATTTCAAGGCTGCTGCAAGTGGTATTGATGTTTGGTTTCTTAAACTGGCGTAAACATTGGCTAATCACGTCACAGACGCTGACTGAATCCACTCGATTATGGGCTTCTTATAAGCGTCTTGCGATTCCAACAACGGCCAGCGCGGTGATGTGGGCGACGGGCACCTTGATGTATCAAATGATCTTCGGTCATATGGGCACAACGGAATTAGCCGTGTTCAGCATGATTGGTCCTTTTGAATCACTCTGCTATTCACTATTTTTTGGCATTTCAGTGGCGTGTTCCATTTTACTTGGCCAATCGTTGGGAAGAGATGAATTTGCAGATGCATTTAAAATGTCGAAGTTCTTCATCAAAACCGTATTAGGATTCGGCCTGACTGTTGGAGGAGCATTGCTGTTCGGAAAAGATATGATTCTATCGTGGCTGAATTTGACCAGTGCCGAGCTCTACCCTCTGGCCTCTCCTGCACTGAGTGTACTATGTTGTGCGATCTGGTTACGTATGCTCAACATGATCATCATCAACGGAATTTTAAGAGCAGGTGGTGATAATCAGTTTTGCTTGCGTATGGACTTCATCTCGATGTGGATGGTTGGAGTACCACTGACTGCATTGGCGGCTTTTGGTTTAGGATGGGATTTTAAATACGTTTACATGTTGATGTTGGTGGAAGAAGTGGTGAAATTTTCACTCTGTTTCCACCGTTACTTAAAACGTCACTGGATGAATAACCTAACGTTGCCAATATCAGCATAAAATCAGTTAGAACAGCGTAATTAAGAGAATGGATTAGTCGGTGAACAGGTAAATAGGTGAGACAAGTTAAGCGCTCTTAAGCTTGTTTCGCCTATTTTTTTAAGCGTATATGTCGATTAGAAGCATTTGGTTTAGGTTTATCTGGTACTGTCCGCTTTTCATGTATTAAGTGTCGAATCGCCAAAATAGGATGTGGAAGTAGCATGCGAGGCCCAGCATAGCGCATCACTAGTCGCATCTGCTCTTTAGGCTCGGGTTTATAGCAATGGATAGGGCATTTATTACACGTTGGCTTCGCTTGTCCGTATGGGCAGCGATCAAGCCTTACTTCAGCGTAACGCAATAAATCAGCACACTCAGAGCAGAGTAATTCTCCACCATGATGCTTACGGCAGTATATTTCAACCATCGCTTTCACCGTTTTAAATTCGGTATGTAACCCACCTAATAAAATATCACTGACTTTATTCATAACTCTATCTACTACGGACTAATAAGGGTGGTTCATTCTCTTGTGATTTGGATCAAAATTCTTTATTCTCCCCCACAACGAAAATCGCGAAATTAACGCATAAATGCCAAACGCGATAAGGCCACAGGGTAAACACCATGAACCGTAAAAAAAAGATTAATGATATTCTAAAAAAGAAAATGAAGAAGCAAAACGCGAAGCTTCATTCAAGCAATAAACCTCGTTACATTTCGAAAGCTGAACGTGCAAAAATGGAAGCAGAAGAAGCCGCGAAAAATGAAAACACGGCTACAGAAACAGCTACCGATAACAGTGCTGAAGCAGTAACGGCACCTGAATCAGAGTAACAAATCGTTATCGATCGGGTGAAAACGACTGGCAGAATCAATAAGATTTTGAGCTGTCAGTCCAGGCACACCATACACTTCAACTGGCTTGTTAAAACGCTGCTTAATACGCTCTACAAGTACTTCAAAATCACCGTCACCTGATACTAAAACGATCACATCGGCTTCTTCAGCCAGTTCGATAGCATCTAATGCGATACCAACGTCCCAGTCACCTTTAGCACTACCATCACGCCTTTGGATGAATGGCTTTAATTTAACTTCAAAGCCTACCCCACGTAAGATATGGTGAAATTGACGTTGACGTGGATCTTGACTGGCGATCGCATACGCATTCGCTTTAATCACCTCACGTCCAGTGGTAGCAACATACCAAAACTGGTTGTAATCGAAGTTAGAGCGGTATTTTTCTTTAGTGGTGTAGTAAACATTTTGAACGTCTACTAAAATTGTGACTTTTTCCATACGACATAAGCTCTGTTAAATTTTCATCACCCTAGACGATTCCACTGAAAAAAGCGAACACAATTGTCAGGTCTTAAACCTACTTACCAAACCAATCCAATTTTTCATGAAGCGAAGTGACACTGCCAACCACGATAAGTGCTGGGCTGATTGCTTGTTTTGCAAGTTCAGGAAGTTCAGCTAACCGACCGTGGAATACTCTTTGTTCTGGTCGCGTACCATTTTCGATAATGGCACAAGAAATATCCGGTGACAGGCCGTGATCAAGTAGATTTGCGGTTATGGTTGGGCTCTGTTTTAGTCCCATATAAAAGACTAAAGTATTGTTGGACTGAGCTAATGATGCCCACTCAATTTCCTGCCCATCTTTCTGTAAGTGCCCTGTAATGAATTGCACACTCTGCGCGTGATCTCTATGAGTTAACGGTATACCAGCATAAGATGTTGCTCCCGCTGCCGCAGTGATCCCTGGGATCACTTCAAATTTCACACCCTGTTCAGCCAATGTCTCTAACTCTTCACCGCCTCGGCCAAAAATAAACGAGTCACCGCCCTTCAAACGCGCGACATGTTTCCCCTCTTGCGCCTTATCGACAAGTACCTGATTGATTTTATCTTGTGGCACAAAATGAAAATCTAACTTTTTACCCACGTAAATCATCTCTGCGTTTTCATTCGCCAGTGCCAAAATTTCTTTTGAAACCAATCGATCGTAAACTACGACATCAGCCTGCTGAATAACACGTGCACCTTTTACCGTCAGTAAATCAGGATCGCCCGGCCCCGCACCTACTAATGATACAAATCCTTTTTTTTCTGTCTGAGTATTTAATTGTGAAGCTTCTGACATGTAGTACTCCGAATACGATTCGATCCCTTTCGAATCTGATGATATCTAGGATAAACGTAAATGTGCGCTCAATCCTTTAAATTTCTAGTTTCTAGTTTCTAGACTATCAGTTGTGACAAGCAAACATCAGTCTTACTTCCAATTAAGAAAGAAGTATTTATAACTAAATGATCTATTGTTCTTCAACCCTATCCCAATACCACTGAAAATAGAAAAAGCCTCAAGCTTAAAAACTTGAGGCTTTACGGTCAGAACCACGACAAATTAATGGTTGATTATTTAGCGTTAACCATTGGGGCTGTTTTTGCGTGCGTTAAGTATAGAGGAACACACGTAAACAGTAGGCCACCAACAATATTACCAAGAATGGTAGGGATTAGGTTGAAGTTCAACCATGTCGCGATACCAAAATCAGCACCTAAAATCATACCTAATGGGAATAGGAACATGTTTACTACTGTGTGTTCGAATACTAGCGCGAAGAAGATGAAGATTGGGAACCACATCATTGCTACACGGCCAGACACAGTGCGTGCTGTCATGTTGCCGATAACACCTAAACAAACCATTAGGTTACAGAAGATACCGCGAACGAAACAAGTGATCCATCCGTCCATACCCATGTTTTCAAAACCTAGGCTACGAGCCGTAGAAACAGCGATGAACTTTTGCGCAACAGCGTTTGGATCTAACGAGAAGTTACCCGTTAAAGAGATTGCAACTAATACCGCAACGATAAGAGAACCGATGAGGTTACCAAGGCCAACAATACCCCAACAACGTAAAACACTACCCCAAGTCACACCGGCACGGTTATCAAATTTAGCAAGAGGAGCAAGACCGAATACACCAGTCACCAAATCGTAACCCATAACACTTAAAATAACGAAACCCACTGGGAACACAAGTGCGCCTACAATACCGATACCTGTTTGTACGATCGTTGTGATAGCAACAACAACCGCAAGAGAAAGAATTATACCAGCCATAGTGCTTCGGATCAGAAGATCACGAGTACTTGTTTTTGTTTTTGCTTCACCCACATCGATCATCGTTTGAACGAATTCAGCTGGTTTAAAATCAGTAGACATAAATTGTCCTTATTCAAAAGTTAAAAATAAAAGTTAAAATCAGATAGGAAAAGGCTCTAGTTGCCGAATTAAGGCAATGTCAGGAACTAGAACCCTTGAACTATCAAATCTTTAAGCTAGGCATCCAGACTTAAGATGCGATCTCTACTGCACCGTCAGTAACACGAGCTTTATACGCTTTCACATTAAATTGCTCATCTTCCATGCATACGCCAGTAGTCAGATTAAAGCGTTGCTTTTTCAGTGGACTTGCCACCCAAAGCTCGCTTTGGTGCTCTACGATCAAGCCACGCGATAGCACGTTCGATTGAAAATAAGGATCCGTGTTACTAATTGCGAATACCTCTTCACCTGCTACTGGGCGAAACACTGCAACTTGCTCACCGTCAACAAGTGCACACACACCAGTACCAGGAACGATATCTTCTAGCTGACAGATTTTAATAAATTTAGAAGCCATAATAATTTCTCTCGCTCTTATTCTGTTGCTGCTACGTGAAGGATATCGCCCTTCGCTTCAGGGTGTTTTTCTGTGAACGTTGCTGGGCGATGTTGTGCACGGCCATCTTTCACAAATACCACATTCTCATCACGGTCATCAGCATTGATAAAGTGAGAGAAACGCTTCAGTTGAGCTTCATCATTAATGGTATCAGTCCATTCACAACGGAACTCTTCGACCAATTTCGCCACATCAGCTTCTAACTGGTCGTTGATACCAAGTTTGTTGTCTACAATGACTTCGCGCAGGTAATCGACACCGCCTTCAAGGTTATCCATCCATACTGATGTACGTTGAAGTGGCGCTGCTGTGCGAATGTAGAACATCATGTATCGGTCGATGTACTTGATCAGTGTCTCTTGATCTAGGTCGCTTGCAAGTAAGTCTGCGTGACGAGGTTTCATACCGCCGTTACCACACACATACATATTCCAGCCTGCATCAGTCGCGATAATACCTAAGTCTTTACCTTGAGCTTCAGCACATTCACGAGTACAGCCTGACACACCAAATTTCATCTTATGAGGAGTACGGATGCCCTTGTAACGGTTTTCAAGCATCACACCTAAACCAACAGAATCTTGAACACCGTAACGACACCACGTTGACCCAACACAGGTTTTCGCCATGCGTAGTGCTTTTGCATATGCCTGACCCGTTTCGTAACCGGCAGCGATTAACTTCTTCCAAATCGCAGGAAGGTCATCTTTCTGAGCGCCAAATAAACCAATACGTTGTGCACCTGTAATTTTGGTGTACAGGTTATATTCAGCCGCAACGTCAGCAAGAACACTCAATGCTTGAGGTGTCACTTCACCACCAGCCATACGAGGAATCACTGAGTAAGTGCCGTCTTTTTGCATGTTGCCTAGGAAGTTGTCATTCGTATCATGCAGCTTAACTAGTTCTGGCTTAAGAATGTGTTCACCCCAGCAAGACGCTAGGATTGAACCAGCAAGCGGCTTACAGACTTCACAACCGTACCCTTTACCGTATTTCTCTAGAAGCTCATCGAATGTTTTGATCTCTTCGATGCGAATAAGGTGGAACAGCTCTTGACGAGAGTATGCGAAGTGCTCACATACGTCGTTTTTCACTTCAACGCCCGCTTTAGCAAGTTCTGCATTAAGAACTGAAGTCACAAGAGGAATACAACCACCACAGCCCGTACCTGCACCAGTCACCGCTTTAATATCACCAAGTGTGTGATGTCCATCAGCTACTGCTTGTGCAATCTTGCCTTTCGTTACATCGAAACAAGAACAGATAACAGCAGATTCAGGCAGTGAATCTGCACCCAATGTTGGTTTTTCTGTACCAGCATGCGCAGGAAGAATTAACGCATCAGGATGTTCAGGCAGATCAATTTCGTTCAGCATTAATTGAAGAAGATCACCATAATCAGATGTGTCACCAACCATTACTGCGCCCAGAAGTTTCTTGTTGTCTTCAGAAACAATAAGGCGTTTGTATACTTCTTGCTCTTCGTTTTGGTAAACGTAGCTCTTACAGCCAGGTGTACGGCCATTTGCATCACCAATCGAACCTACTTTTACGCCTAGAAGCTTAAGCTTCGCAGACATATCCGCACCTTCAAATTGGCTATCGTTTCCAATTAGGTGATCAACCGCAACGGTTGCCATTTTGTAGCCCGGAGCCACAAGACCATAGAAAGTACGGTTCCAAGAAGCACACTCACCAATCGCGTAGATGTTTTCATCCGTTGTTTGGCAGTGGTTGTTGATTTCAACACCGCCACGAGGAGCAATGCCTAAACCCATCTGACGAGCAAGTTTATCTTGAGGACGAATACCCGCAGAGAATACGATGAAGTCCGCTTCTAGCTCTGAACCGTCAGCAAAACGCATTACGTTACGAGCTTCTGTACCTTCAGGAGCAATTTCTAATGTATTTTTACTGGTATGAACATTAACGCCCATACGTTCGATCTTCTGGCGAAGTTGATTACCACCAGCAAGATCTAGCTGTTCTGTCATTAATTTTGGCGCGAACTCTACAACGTGAGTGGTTACGCCAAGCGCTTTAAGTGCACCAGCGGCTTCAAGACCGAGTAAACCACCACCAACAACAACGCCGCTTTTACTGTTTCTTGCCGTCGCTTCGATAGACTTAAGATCTTCGATGGTGCGGTATACGAAACAGTCTTTTCCATCGTTGCCTTTAATTGGCGGTACGAATGGGAATGAACCCGTCGCAAGAACCAATTTATCGTATTGAATTTCACGACCAGTGCTTGAATACACAGTCTGTTTTTCGCGGTTAATATTAATCGCACGCTCACCAAGCAAAACGTTAATGTTATGTTTTTGGTAGAAACCTTCTTTTACAAGAGAAAGTTCATCAGCGGTATGGTGTGAAAAATAAGAAGAAAGGTGCACGCGGTCGTAAGCGACACGAGGCTCCTCACAGAACACTGTGATGTCCATTTCACTTACGTCTGTTTTCTCTACTAAATCTTCGATATAGCGATGACCAACCATGCCGTTACCGATGATGACTAGCTTCATCTTGCTCATAAGAATTCCTGAAGGTTATGTTTCTTAACTGCGCGAATAATGAATTATGAAAGAAAATTAATAAATGATGTAAATCAATTACGGAAATAAACTACCCTAAAGGGGTAGTACTAAAGAGGTGTAAGCGCTCTAAAATCAACCAAACTGAGCGTTAAAGCATCAGGGAATGTGAATAAATGGAAACACATGAATGAAACATCAAAGGAAATACGTTGTAAAATTTCACAAACTGAAACTTTTGAATCACATTACCCACATTGCTTTACATTCATCCATTCATACCGCAAGAATAGGAAATAAGAGCTACAGTCATGAGTTATGAGATAGAGATAGATGATGACAAAGACGGTGAGAAGAAAAATAAAAATGAGAACGAAGCCGTTCCCATTTTATTAATACTATTAGGAAAAGGTAAGTATTACGCTGCTTGATGTGTTTGAAATTTTCCTAATAGAGCATTATAAAATTCGCTGTCATTCAGCAAGCCAATTAGTTGTCCGTCTTCGACCAAAAGAATCGGATAGTCACTCAACTTTTTCAATTGGATCGCATCGCGCATACTTATATTCGGGCTAGCAGTCACTAATGTCGAGTCATGAATCTCACTCCAATCCGAGTCCTTCTCACCCCACTCGACCAGCGAATCCTCTGGTGAATTCACAACTGCGATTCCCTCTTCTTTCTGTTCGATCCACAGCTCTTTTTGCTCACAAATCAGCAAACGGTTATTCTCTAAATTAAGTGATGCCAAAGGCTGCATCAAAGAGCGACCTTTTAGAACATTGAGAGGGTTGGTATGTGCGACAAAATCTTTCACATACTGTGTTTTTGGTTTTAATACGATATCTTCAGGTTTTCCATGCTGAATAAGCTTACCTGACTCCATAATCGCAATATTATTGCCAATTTTGAGCGCTTCATCTAAATCATGGCTAACGAACAGAATCGTTTTATTCAGTTTGCTTTGCAGAGTCAGTAGCTCATCTTGCAGTTGCGCTCTAATTAAAGGATCCAATGCCGAAAATGGTTCGTCCATTAATAAAATATCGGTATCCATTGCAAAAGCACGAGCCAAACCAACACGCTGCTGCATTCCACCAGAGAGTTCATGTGGGTATTTCGTTTCCCACTCCGCTAAGCCAACCATTTCAAGCTGTTCACGCGCTTTTGCTCTGCGTTCTGCTTTTGGCATACCCTGCATTTCAAGCCCGAAAGCAACGTTATCTAACACGCTCAGCCAAGGCATTAATGCAAACTTTTGAAATACCATAGAAACGCGGTTCCCGCGGAGGTGACGCAACGTTGCTTCATCACACTCAGCCAAATCAACGTGTGCATCTCCATCTTTCACTTCTAATGAACCACGGCTGATTTCATTTAAACCATTAACGGCTCTAAGTAAGCTGGATTTACCGGAACCCGATAACCCCATCAATACGCAAATTTCGCCCTCTTTAACGCTCAGGCTAACGTTATCAACGCCAACAACCTGACCCGTTTGATCAATAATTTCCTGACGTGTTTTCCCTTCATCCAAAAGATTCAAAGCCTGTTGAGCTTGTTTGCCAAATACAACATCTAAGTTTTTGATCGTAATCGCATCCATAATTACGCTTCCTTCTGGTTAGGGGTTTTACATAGACGATCCAAAATGATCGCCACGAGTACAATAGCAAGCCCCGCTTCAAAACCTTGCGAGATATTTACGGTATTTAAAGCTCTCACGACTGGTTTTCCTAGCCCATCCGCACCGACTAAAGCTGCAATCACCACCATTGAAAGGGACAACATAATGCATTGCGTTACCCCTGCCATAATACTTGGAAGTGCCGCAGGTAATTCAACCTTAAGTAATAACTTCATTCGACTGGCACCAAACGCTTTACCCGCTTCAATCAACTCTTCTGGTACTTTAGTGACGCCTAAATAGGTAAGACGAATTGGAGCCGCGATTGCAAATATAATGGTTGAAATCAGTCCTGGTACGATACCAAGCCCAAACAGTACTAACGTTGGAATTAAATACACAAACGTTGGAACGGTCTGCATGAGATCTAAAATCGGCCTCAATATGGTATAAAGCCAAGGTCGATGTGCCGCCATGATCCCTACCGGAACGCCAATTAATACGGAAATCGTTGTCGCTGCAAAGACGAGGACAAAGGTTTCCAGCATTTCTTGCCAGTAGCCAAGATTAAGGATCAACAGCAGTGCCGCGACAACAAATACCACCAAAGATATTTTGCGATGTAGATACCACGCTAGAGCAGCGGTGATAACAATAGGCACCGCTGCGGGCATCCATTTAAATACATCGACCAGAAAAAGAATCACAGTTTCGAGAAAGAATGAGATGGCATCAAAAAGACCAGCGGCGTTGATGGTTAACCAATCCACGCCCGCTTCCATCCATTGACCAAGTGGGATTTTGTTATCCGTAATAAAATTCACAATACTACCTTTATTTGTCGGGCAAACAGAACTGACCCGTGAACTTCACGATAAACACAAATTCCTCTGTGGTTACCGTGAAGAATGTAATTAACTCAACACAAACGCTACGACTAAGCGCCTTGTATTGAGGCTTCAACCGTTACGCTTTCACTTGTTTAAGATACTGAGTCACTGCTTTTTGTGCTGATTCGCCTGTTTGTGATTTCACGTTCTTCAACCACAGTTCAACTTGTTGTGGATTTTCAGCAATCCATTTTTGAGCGGCTTTTTCTGGTTTAACACTTTGATTCAAAATCGCTTCCATCAACTCATTTTCCATCTCAAGCGTGAAGTTTAAGTTTTGTAAAAGCTGACCAACATTTTTGCATTCAGACAAGTAGTCATGTCTAACGTTGGTGTAGACATTTGCTCCACCATAATTAGGACCAAAGAAGTCATCACCGCCTGAAAGGTATTCCATTTCTACATTGCTGTTCATTGGGTGTGGTGCCCAACCAAGGTATGCGATCCACTGATTACGACGCACAGCACGAGACACTTGAGACACCATGCCTGCTTCACTCGATTCAACCAAGCTAAACTCTTTCAGTCCAAATGCATCGGAGTCGATCATTGACTGAATCAAGCGGTTGCCGTCATTACCCGGTTCAATACCATAAATGCGCCCTTTAAACTTATCTGAGTACTTCGCGAGATCTGCAAAACTCTTTACGCCAGCATCGTAAACATACTTAGGAACAGCCAGTGTATATTTAGCCCCTTCTAAGTTTGCTCGAACCGTTTCAACGGTACCTGCTTCACGATATTTCGCGATGTCACCTTCCATCGTTGGCATCCAGTTACCCAAAAACACATCAATATCACCATTCGCCATTGATGAATACGTCACGGGTACTGACAATAGGTCAATCTTAGTTTTATAGCCCATGCCTTTAAGTAATTCGGTCGTTACCGCTGTAGTGGCCGTAATATCCGTCCAGCCTACATCTGAAAATCTTACCGTCTCACACTGATTTGCTGCTGCGTTAAAAGCGATTGAACTGATGCCTAATGCAAGTAAGGTCTTTGTTGTCGTTGACATAAATATTCCTTGTAATGATTACTGACTTTCTATTTTGAAGAGATCGTGTCCAATTCTCTTTCTGGTTTATTTACTCTTTGTCTCTTTTCCCAATCTGGTGCGATCCAAACCGGGACATTTTTCGCCTCAAGCAGCGCGTTACCTAAAATCAAATCGGCTGCCCGTTCTGCAACCATGATCGTTGGCGCATTTAAATTGCCATTTGGAATGGTCGGGAAAATAGACGAGTCCACCACACGGAGCTGAGCAATTCCGCGTACTCGGCAAGCTTCATCTAAGACTGCTGTTGGATCATCATGAGAACCCATCTTACAACTGCATGATGGGTGATAAGCACTTTCTACATTTTGCTTAACCCATTCATCTATGTCCTCATCAGAGGTGATATGCATTCCCGGTTGAATCTCTTCTCCGCGATACTCATCAAGTGCAGGCTGTGCAAGAAGTTCGCGTGTTAAGCGAATACAATCACGCCAGTCTTGGCGGTCTTGGGGTGTTGAAATGTAATTAAAACTGATCTTTGGTTTCGCATGCGGATCGGTAGACGTTATCTCCACAGAACCTCGACTCTCAGGCTTATTTGGCCCAACATGAACTTGGAATCCATGACCATCAAATGCCGCATTGCCGTCATAACGCATTGCTGCTGGGAGGAAGTGATATTGGATATTTGGCCATTTAAGCCCTTTGCGAGAACGTATAAAGCCGCAAGACTCAAAGTGATTGGTCGCACCTAAACCTTTTCGAGTCAAAATCCATTCCGCACCAATTAACCCTTTGCTGACAAGGCCTAATTTACTGTTTAGAGTGATCGGTTGAGAGCAATGATATTGAAAATAGACTTCCAAGTGATCTTGTAGATTCTGGCCAACACCAGGTAGATCATGTTTTAGTTCGACACCGGCTTGGCTCAGCACTTCTTTAGGTCCAATGCCTGAAAGCTGCAACAGTTGAACCGAACCAATGGAACCCGCACTCGAAATCACTTCTTTTGTTGCGCGAGCTTGTAGCGTTTTCCCCGATTTTTCGAATTCAACGCCAACGGCTGTTTTTCCTTCCAAAATCACTTTTCGCGCGACAATTCCCGTCATCAAGGTTAAATTTTTACGCTTCATTGCACGGCGCAGGTAAGCATTAGACGTCGACGCTCGTATGCCTTTTTTAACGGTCATGTGCATTGGGCCAAAACCCTCTTGCTGATAACCGTTATAATCTTTTGTTTCGGGATATCCGGCTTCTTTCCCTGCATCAATAAAAGCTTGGTAAAGCGGATTTAAAGTCATATCGTTACCGTTACAGGTACCCAACGGTCCAGTTCCACCTCGGTATTCATCCTCGCCTTGAATCCAAGTTTCAGCACGACGAAAATATGGTAGGCAAGCTTGATAATTCCAGCCATTCGCACCTTTCTCTTCCCACTCATCAAAATCACATGCATGACCGCGAACATAGACCATGCCGTTGATTGATGAACTACCACCAAGTACTTTTCCTCGTGGGCAGTGCAACTTCCGACCATCAATGCCCTGCTCGGCTTGAGTTTCAAACTGCCAAGCGTATCTTTCTGAATTCATCGGGTATGAGAGTGCGGTTGGCATCTGGATGAAGATGCTTCTATCCGTACCGCCCGCTTCTAAAAGTAGAACGTTAAATTCGCCACTTTCCGTTAACCGATCCGCTAACACACAGCCAGCCGAACCCGCGCCAACGATAATATAATCGTAGCTTTGTTGCATTGGTCGTCTCCTTGACGTTAGAAAATCGAATTAAGCGTAAGGGCTGGCATAATCACCAAGCTCAATCAGTACACTTTTCGTTTGGGTGTAATGCAGAAGTGTTTCTGGTCCATTCTCACGGCCAATTCCAGACATTTTATATCCGCCTACCGGCATCTCAGCAGGAGAATCCCCCCAAGTATTGACCCAACAGATCCCAGCTTGCATCTGATGAATGACTCGATGTGCTCTGGATAAGTTTTGAGTGAAGATCCCAGCCGCTAAGCCATAATGGGTGTCATTAGCTCGCTGAATAACCTCGGCTTCATGGCTAAACTTTAAAACGGACATAACAGGGCCGAAGATTTCACTTTGGACATGCGGCATATCATCTGTGCAATCAACAAAAACCGTTGGGGCGACAAAATTGCCTTTATCTAAACCATTTTCTGTCACTTGATAACCGCCCGTCAGTAGCGTTGCACCACTGGCTTTTGCCGTCTCAATAGCATCTAACACTTTTCCTAAATGCTCCTTTGAGATCAGAGCGCCAATTTGAGTCTCCAAATCCATTGGATCGCCAACGGTCAGCTTTTCCGTTCTCTCTTTTAGCTGCAAAATAAAATCGTCATAAATAGACTCATGAACAAACACTCTCGTGCCATTGGTACAAACTTCACCTTGTGTATAGAAGTTGGCAACCATGGCGGCAGATACCGCATCATTCAATTTTGCATCATCAAAAATCACAAGTGGTGACTTTCCACCAAGCTCCATGGTGACCGATTTAAGTGTTTTCGCACTGTCGGCCATCACCGCTTTACCTGTTCCCGTTTCTCCAGTGAAGGAGACTTTAGCTACATCAGGGTGCGCGGTAAGCATTTGGCCAACACGGTAATCCCCTTGCACCACGTTAAATACACCGTCTGGCAGTCCCGCTTCTGTGTATATTTCGGCTAATTTCAATGCGGTAAGTGGTGTCTCTTCGGAAGGTTTGAAAACCATCGCATTACCCGCGGCTAATGCGGGTGCGGATTTCCACATTGCAATTTGAACAGGATAATTCCAAGCGCCGATGCCCGCGCAAACTCCCAAGGGTTCACGTCGAGTGTAGAAAAACTGATTGTCACTCAGTGGTTGCTGATCACCCTGCATAGCGGGAACGAGGCCTGCGAAATATTCGATCACATCGGCACCAGAAGCGATATCCACTTCTAGCGCTTCTTGTAATGGTTTTCCGGTATCGGCGACTTCTAATGCTGCAAGTTCATCATTTCGCTGTCTCAGTATTTCGACGGCTTTAAGTAAAATTCGGCTGCGTTCTATAGGTGACATTCCGGACCATATAGCAAAGCCACGTTTAGCGGATTCCATTGCGAGATCAAGATCTTGTTGAGACGCTTGCCCTATCTCTGCAATCGCTTCTCCATTTGCAGGGTTATAACTGGTAAAGGTTTCAGCAGATGTTGCGCATACCGCTTTACCATCGATGTATAGTGATTTCATTTCCATTTGAAGAATCTAACTTATTTTAATTTTGTGAATGAGTGATGTATTAGAAGTAACTGACTCGATACGTTCTTAAATCATCAAGAATTCATCGATTGTTGGGAATAAAAGGTGAGTTGTTTATCTAAGTAATCGTTGATGATTTCAGTGGCTTTCTCTCCATCAATACCATCAGGGTTGAGTGTGCCCCGCAGCCATATACCATCAATTAATGAAGCAACCCCGTGAGCCACGAGATCTGCTTGTTCAATTGGCAATAATGCTTTCAACTCAATTTTAAGATGTGACAATAGACGTTTTTCATTGACCCGTTGTAAGCGTTTAAGCTGAACGTCATGCATTGAATAAGACCAGAATGCTAACCACGTTTTAGCTACTTCATTTTTAACTTGATAGCCTTCGAAATTACCTTTAATGATCGCGTTGATCCGCTGATGGTGAGCATCCACAGGCAGTAATTTCAATTGGGAAGTGATACTGGTGGACAGCTGACGAAGGATCTCTCGCATCGTCTCTTCAAGCAGGCCGTGTTTGCCGCCAAAATAGTGATTAATGATCCCAGTCGACACACCAGCTTCTTTGCTGATCAACGAAATGCTCGCACCATGAAGCCCTACTCGATCTATCACTGCCATCGTCGCTTTAACAAGTTGCGGTTTGCGAATATCTGGCATTCCAACCTTGGGCATTTCTGAACCTTTTATTTTTTATTGAACGGTCAATTAAGTATAAAATGCCAGAAAAATAGTTAGAGTACAAACTATTATTTCACCAAAAAACCACATCTCACAACATACAAGTGCCACAAAATCACATAAAGGCAACATTTAATGCTTATATTCAGAACGTAAACAGAGTCATTAATACTTTTAATTACAACAAGATAGAAACAGTACTGAATATTTACAATGTAAACCCAGAAAGAACAACAGGATGAAAAATCATTAGACTACGAATTAATTACTTTGTAACAAAAACGGTTCCACTAACTTCATATAAGACACGTATTAAAGAAACATTCATCTGTTCAAATGGTGTTTTACTGGCACAAAAAAGCCCCAGTATCTAACTGAGGCATATAAGTTACAGGCATTAAAATCTGCCGTTCTCACCATTCATTGATTGTATATTGTCTGATCACCCTAAATCAAATTGCACTAAATCAGGTTCCAATCTTGATTCTCAGCAAGAGTCATTTTGAGGATGCTAAAAACTAATGATACTGACAAATACAGAGATGAGGATCCCGCCGACCATTGGAATCGTTGTTCTTTTTGCAAGTTCAAATGGTGAGACATCTGCAACGCCCGCAATGGCAACCATGTTAGGTGCGATTGGTGAGATATTACGACTCATCCCGGCAACAAACTGCATCGGTAACAGCATCATCACTGGTGCAATGCCCATCTTACCTGCGATTTCAGGAACTAAATTGGCAAACGAGAAAAATGCCGCATTACCTGACCCCATTAAAATAGCTGAAACCATAATGATTGCGACCATCACAATCGTCATAAGTACTGGGCTAAATCCAGCAGATTCGGCTGCATTTACAATCACATCGATGGCACCAATGGTTTTCAAACCTTGCGCAAAAACTTGGCCTGCAACAATGAATGTCACGACGTTAGCAAACTGACGCCCCATCCCATCGAAGAATATTTGAATCGAATCAACGACCGCTTTAGCATTGTCACGACGGACAAATTCAAATCCTAGAGTGATAACAATAGAAACGAGCATTGCAGTAGTCACGTCCATTTTAATGCTACTTATCATTAATTTACTGAATGTAAAAATAAGCACTAAAGGAATAACCGGTAAAATAGCGTAGATGGTAGGCGCAATCGCTGAGCTTTCTTCGCTTACAGCCACAGTTTCTGATTGCTCATTCAAATGGCGATGTTCACTTGCGATATGGCCACTTTTTACATCAAAATACTTTTGTACCAGCACATGAAGAACAGCAATAACAGTTAATGCAGCAAGCGCAACCGTCAATTGATATTGCACAACGTAATCAACAACATCTATACCAATGATCTCTGCTGCAAAGTTCACGTTACCTTGACCCGGTCCCATCTCTACCGCAACCGCAGTCGCAATAGGCGCACATGCAGACAAACGACTTAAACCAACACTTCGCATTAATGGATATAGCGTCACCATTAGTAGTACACCTAAACCAGATGCACTTGTAATGAAAATAGAAAGAAACTCACCAATAATGAAACACATCGCCATAAACAGGTAAGGCATATGCTTAATGTGAGTTAGCGGACGAGTAAGAACACGCACCAATGCCTCTGATGCACCAATCTCATGCATATAAAAAGCAAAGCCGGCAATTGCCATGATTTTCAGACCTAAACCGGCGCTCTGACTTGAAAACGTGAGCTTAATAAAATGGAAAATATCAAGCCATTGAGACCCCGTAGAAGCACTTTCTGGTAGTGGCAAATCCTGCCCAATTAGCATTGCTGAAACCATCAAAACAATACCACCAGCAATTAAGATGGCTTGAGCCTTGTATCCCTTGAGTACAAAAGTCGCAACAAGCCCTGTCACGATCAGAGATATAATAATAGATAACATATAAATTCCCGAATAAAGTCCTAAAAAATCAATTCGCGCGGAGTTTATATTAAGAATTTTGACAATAATGTGATATTTGCTCGGAATATAAATTTATATAACATTAAATGCTTACGTTCCAAATATCGAATATTACATTGCATGTATATGCATAAAATATAATAGATAACGTGTTCTCTAGCACTTTAAATATTGCTCAATTGTTGTAGCGCTACAATTAAAATCAGACCAACGATGTACTTTGCCCTATTATTTATTACTAACTAATTTATAAACCAACTGTATTTACCTAATTAATGCGCGCAAATTTTATAATTAAAGAAATACACACTAAAAAAGCAAAAGTGATTTGTGATAGATATGAAAAAAGCCCCAGCATTTCTGCTAGGGCTTTTAATCAATAATGGAGGCGCCTCCCGGAGTCGAACCGAGGTCCACGGATTTGCAATCCGCTGCATAGCCACTCTGCCAAGGCGCCATAATTGATATTGCTCTAATGAGCTTTGTTTCGATTTTACTAAAAGTAAGATGGTGCCCCGGGCCGGACTTGAACCGGCACAGCGCGAACGCCGAGGGATTTTAAATCCCTTGTGTCTACCAATTCCACCACCAGGGCACGCAATTCTTGATTGCGATAATCGGCACCACTGTCAATAATGACAATTCCAATTTTCGTAAAATTCTTTTACTCAACAAGCTAACTGTGCGTTGCTCCCTGAGAACGAGGTGTACTTTAACTGATTAAGAAAATGAGTCAACAATAAATTATATTGATTTGATTCAAATGGTTAAAAACCAAGCTCAACGAACATTTTAACACCAAAACGCAGTAAAAAAGGGGCTCAAACTTTACTATTTAAGCTTTAGAGTTCTTGTTCAGAATTTGAAAACTTCAATATCTCAATATCTTTCACCGTCACTTTGCCATCCCTTCCCGCTTGATTGTCTACGATAACATAACGATTCGCGTCAGTTTTGGTTATTGTATAATCACTTTCTGCTCCTGAAAATATAACGCTATTATTTCCTGAGTTACCTGTAATCACATTATCGAGTTGGTTAATGATTACATTAGAATCATTGGTACCTGTTAAGGTGATATCTTTTAAATAGCGAGAATGATTCGTGTAAGGTTTTGACGCATCATATTTCAAGCTGAAAGTGCCATTAAAACTCTCATCAATTCGAGCATTATAGGTGATGTAAGGGTGGAAAAATTTAGTCATTAGTTCAGCACCAAGAGGATCTTCTATCAGAATTTCCGCCCTAGTCTTTGCCAAATAAATTCCCCACATTCCTTTTTGGCTATCTGCTGTATTCAAAGCAGCGTTTCCTGAAGCATCCGAATTCCATGCCCCCCATAGTCCATAATACGAATCAACAACAGCGGCTAAATATTCTTGAGAGAGACTATTTTCTTGGGTTAGCTCCGTGATCCAGTCCTTATTTTCGTCCCCAAGTCCCCATATGCTCTGAGTTAGTGCTGTAACTTGAGCACTTCGAATTTCGGCCTGATACTCAGGTAGTACACCATCAAATGATTGGTTTTGATCCACACCAATACCGTAATCATGAACCAAGTGCAGAATCTCTTCATATGTCGCATCTCGGTGATTATAGTCTTGTTTGATGTACCACTCTCCCCCTTCAACTTGGATTTCATTCTTGTATAAAGGCTGACCATCAAGTTCTGACGCTGAGTTACTTCCGTCATCACTGCCATTCAACAACATCAATAATGCACCGTTATCTGCCATCTTATTAATGACACCCGTTTTATCATCCCCAAATTCAGATGAAGTGTAATCCGTTAAATAATGGCTTAACACAGAGCGTACTCGGATGATTTGATTATCGGTTATCTGATCTTGCGACACGATATGAATCGGTTTTCCATTTGGTGCAACAAGCGAAGTATAGCGGTCAAATTTCAGTGCCGGACTATACGTTGCCGAAAGAGAAGCTGGAACCGGAGTAATCCCGACGTTTTCGACTTTGGTGATCAGTTGATATTGTTCAATCTCTTTGCTCGTCATATAGTGCATCTCATCTGACGCAGCGACATTAAGCGTAAACCAATAGAAACTCGCAGGAACCCCCATTTCTTGATAGTAATCTAAATATGGCTTATGCACGGGGCTTGATATAGGAAAGCTCCCACCATCCTTTACTCCATCACTCCAAGAATGCACTCCCACTCTAGCACCTTCTACGAGTCTTCTCTTTGTTCCAGCGAGAAACAGATCGGTACCACCAGACGCAACATGCCCAGTTTTCCCAATTGACGTTGTAACTCCACTTTGTCTAATAAGCCTGCCTAACTGTAGGTTCGCATCATCGTCCGCTGAGCCATCAATATTAATGAGTGATAATGTTTTTATATTGGAGTTCGCTGCCAACATCTTACTAAATGCGGATGGTGTCCCGTCACAAACAACCCCAGTCACTTTTGCGATATCCCCTTCCACTGTGAATGACAGAGGCTGATCACCATCCATAGGAATTGAGCAGCTTGATTCAAATACTCCGGAGTTAGGAGAGACCGCTGTTGATGTTGAAGATGTTGAATTACAACCAACAAGAGATGAAACAACCATTGTGGTTAAAAGCGCAAGTTTTATATTCATTGCAATAAGCCCTATTTCGAGAAACGATGTGTTTACTTGAAATCACTTTAACAACATCAATACTGTAATTCTGGGCATGACACTTAGTACGACATACTGATACAAAGTGATACACAACAGCACAAATGAAAAGCGTCAGCTCATGTTCATAATTACGCCAAGGGATCAACTTCGTTCCCTATATTTGGGTAACTTGTTCAAAAAATTCGGCTAGTGAGGCGCTTTTGCACTTTCCATTAGATGAAACTTATATACAATATCGAGATTGCTCGCACATAACTAAAAATTTATATAATTAATACCAATACTACTGGGCAAAATTGCCCTATCTTGGTAGATAGTAGAATTATTGCTCTATCCAGTTATAAGAATAAATAAGGAGCAAATCTGGTGCTTCAGGAAGTAAATCTATCCGATCTAGAAATTGGAATGTACATCGTAGAAATCGCGCAACAAAAAAGTAACTCGCGTTTGCGTGATCCCGACTGGGTAAAAAGACAGTCAACCATTAAAAAGCTCGCAGAAAATGGCGTAATAAGTGTCATGGTTAATCCAGAAAAACGTAAATACGTTAAATCTGAAAACCATATAAAACACTTACAGCATAAGAGTGCGTTTGAAGATCTTGATGAAGCAAGTGAGCTTTTTATCGAGTCTAAATCTGTACAAAGAAAAGTTTTTGAAAACATACAAAACGGATTACAAATTGATGTGGAACTTGTGAAAGCAGCCACTGATAAGTCCATAGATATGTTATTCAAAAACCCTAACGCTATCAGCTGTATGCTGAATATTCGTGAAAAAGATGAGTATTTGTTAGAGCACTCGCTAGGTGTTGCTATTCTCACGGCCATGTTTGCTCGTTACCTCAATCTCAAGAAAGAAGTTATTCAGCACATGACTGTCGGTGCAATTTTGCATGATGTCGGTAAAATTGATATTCCAGACAATATTCTGCACAAGCCAGCGCGGTTAACTCATCCAGAGTTCGATATTATGAAAAAACATATCGACCACTCAATCACTAGGTTAGAAAAAACACCAGGGTTATCCAAACTAGCGCTAAGCACTGCCGCTCTGCACCATGAAAAAATCAATGGTAAAGGCTACCCATACGGTTTATCTGGAGAGGATATTCCACTCAATGGCCGAATAATTGGTATTTGTGACGTATTTGACGCATTAACAGCAACACGTTGCTATAAGCAAGGATTTACTCATACTAAAGCATTCACTATTGTGCGCAAAATGGCAGCTGAAGGTGATCTAGACGAAGTGTTAGTTAAAAAATTCATTGATTGCGTGGGCTCATACCCTGTTGGTGCAATGGTTGAATTAACATCTGACAAGCTTGCGATTGTTGACACTCGCAACATAGATGATTCAACGAAGCCGAAAGTCTACACCTTCTATGACTTGAGCTCTCGTAAATACAGTGATGTGGTTCGCGTTGATCTAGCTGAAAAAGAAAATGTACAAATTGTTAAATGCATTCGAGCGGAAGAATATGGCTTAAATTTCCGTGAAGCGATTGAGCATATCAACACAAATAAAATTTAATCTTGATAATAAAAATCGCTACAACTAAATACTTAGCTGTAGCGATTTTTAATGAAATCAAACACTATCGAATATTTATTAATAACATTTGCTTAAGTACTAATAATTATCGTTTTTCAAACTCAGATATAATCTTATTTATCTCAGAGGATTTTGGCATGGTATATAGGTTCTGATTGTATGCCAAACTCCCCCATAATGCGTTAGCTTTTGCAATATCAATGACTTCAGAATTAACTTCCATCGGTTGCTGAGTTTTTTTGTCGAAGTCATATGAGTAAGCATAAGGTGTATTACCCGGTGTCAATACAACTAAATTGTCTCTAGTAAGATAACCAAAGTTATTCGCAAACTGCATCATTGCTCGTTCATCTTCTTTCAATAGTGGTTTCGTTAAATCGTGTCCAAGCATAGGTGAAACTGATGAAACTCCAATCAAAGACATCAGTGTTGAAGGCATATCTATATTGCTCGCCAAGCGATCATCATTTCGTGGTTGAATATCTTTCCCCACGATCACTGCTGGGATATGGAATCTGTCGACAGGAATCAAATCTGTCGCGCTTACTCTTGAATCATGGTCAGCAATAACCACAAAAATCGTATTATCCCAATACTCAGATTGTTTAGCTTTTTCGAAAAACTTACCAAGTGCATAATCTGAATATTTAACAGTGTTATTACGAGTATGTTTCTCAGCATCGTATTGCTCAATTTTCCCATCAGGGTATTCAAACGGACTATGATTTGATGAAGTGAAAACTAAGCTGAAAAAAGGTCTATCTTCCTTGTTCATTTTCGTAAATTGTTGGTCTGCCATGTTGTACAAATCTTCATCAGACACCCCCCATGAACCAGTAAATATCGGTTGTTTATAATCACTCTCATCAACGATATTTTGAAAACCATTACCTAGAAAAAAGCTTTTCATATTATCAAAGTGACTTTCTCCACCATATATGAATTGAGTCATATAGCCATAATCAGAAAGTAAAGCTGCTATATTAAAAAATCCATTCTGGCTTTTGCTTAGCTTAACGACTGCACGAGATGGCGTTGGCGGAAACCCCGTTGTCATCGCTTCAATACCTCTAACAGAGCGAGTACCGGTTGCGTACATCTGGTTAAAACTCCAACCTTCCTTAATTAATACATCCAAATTAGGGGTTAAAGGTAAGCCACCCAATCCACCGACAAATCTCGCCCCCAAGCTTTCTTGCAACAAGATAACCAAATTTTTTTTTGGCCCTTCATAACTCGATGAATTATAATTTAATGTTGTAGTTTCATTCAAAAAACGTCCAGATATAGCTGAAGATTCTCTCACTAAGTCTACTATTCTATCCTTAGCCATCATGCCATACATAGAGGTTGCATTTTTTTCTGAGCCCATATTTTTTAAGGCGAAAATGACCGAGTACGCAGAATTCAAAACTAAATCATTCATTAATGGATCGGTAGAGAAAGACACCGCTGCAGGGTTTATTGGACGATGACCGAGAGATGAACGAGCTCCCCCAACACCAACAAGTACAACTAAAACCGCCATAATGATTCTTATATGTAACTTTGGCATGGTAATGTTTTTCGTCGCATAACCACTAAATTTCCAACCATAATAAAAAGTTATTAACGACCCAACTAGCCCAATAAATAATTCTGTTTTATAGCCAGTAAAGAGCATTCCAAACACTTCTTTTGGATAAACTAAGTATTCAATGAATAACCTATTTGGCCTTAAGTCGTATTCTAGGATAAATGGAACGGTAGCAAGTTCCATATAAACAAAGATCCAAAGCCCTATTACGAGCCAAATTCTCTGAACATAAACCCATACTCTACCTACAGCTTTTTCTGTAGGTAGAAGAGCAGCAAGCAATGCCGGAATTAAAAAAAACCAGCATATACTAGCTATATCAACTCTTACACCTTGTAATAGAATAAAAAACCAGCCCGAAGAGTCTGTCACTCTTTCATTGAGCCATAGAGAAAGCAAAAATCGACTTGTAGTTAATATTAGTAAAGTTAAGGCACTAAACATCACTACTGGTTTCAATCCATAAAAACCAAGCTTTTTCATACTACACCCTTGAATAATAAGTTAACTTCTGCAGGAGTTGAATATATCCATGTTTTCATTATAGATATTAGTATTTACATCCATTACACCAAGAATAGAATGAAATATATTATCCTGAGAATACTTGTTACTGCTCGCTTCACCTTTAATGCACGAAGTGTTGATCTTTTTAGTCTGCTTGAAACCATCAGACATCCAAAGCATCAGGGGAACTTTGGTTTGATATTCTGGAGCTAATCCATACGGCATTCCATGTAAGAACATACCGTTTTCTCCAAGAGATTCACCATGGTCAGAAATATATACCAGCGCGGTATTATATTTATCATTCAGATCTTTTAGCTTTTGTATCGCTTGGCTGATGACATAGTCAGTGTAAAGAATCGTATTGTCATATGTGTTAACTATCTCTTCAACGCTGCAGTTCTCAATATCGCTTCGTGGGCAATCGGGTAAGAATTTCCTCGCCTCTTTAGGGTAACGCTTATAATACGTTGGTCCATGACTGCCAATTAAGTGCAATGCAATCATTCTATTACCATCTAATGACTCGACATCTTGCTCAAAGCCTTCTAACAGAGCCATGTCATAGCATGTACTCCCATCACAGAGTTCATTCACTTCACTACGATCTACCACTTTTTTTGTAATGCGTTCGGCGACATTTTTATCCCCACCATCATTCTCTTTCCAAAGCACTGACACCTTCGCTCTATTTAAAATATCGAGTAAGTTATCTTGATTATCGGCAACCTTACGGTCGAAATTATTTCTAGTTAATGAAGAGAACATACATGGAACAGAAACGGCGGTTGCGGTTCCACAAGAGCTAACATTTTGAAATGAAACCACATCTAAATCGCGAGTAAACGCATTCGTAGGTTTAGAGTAACCGTTTAATTCATAATTTTGTGAACGAGCAGTTTCGCCGACCACAAATACAAGCAGAGTGGGCTTAGATTTTGAATCCTGTAGAGCTTCATCACTTTGTTTTGCATCTGTCCCAATATATTGATATTCAAGTGGCGTTGTGAAGTATTTATCCTTAATAAAGCCTGTCGCGCTGTATATAAACTGAGTTGGAATGATTGCTTTTTTAAGTGCGCTATTATTTCTGCCTACTGATGCATAATCTTGATAATACATCATTGCAATTAAAGCAATCACTATAACGGAAGCTAACATCGAACCGAGTTTAGATAAAACCATTTTGATGATATTTTGGTTCGCACTCAGCTTCGTCATCATTAGCATTAAAGCGGGCACTACACCCATTAAGAGAGTCCACACAACGGAGTAAACACTCAAATAAGAGCCGGCTTCACTGGTATCTGTTTCTATAACGTTTGCGATCATATTATAGTCAAACAGAGTTCCATAGTTATAACCCGCATAACTTACGACACTAGATAAAATTAAGACTATTACAAAAAATGGCTTTGTAATCATCGGCCAACTAAACAGATTGAAAATTAGATTCAATGCTGCCAAAAAGAAAATTGGGATTGATATTACAAACCCGACTTTAACGCCATTGATATCATTCAATATTGAACTAAGCTCGCTGTAAACAGGGATATTAACCACTACCGCAAAATACAAAGCGAGTATAAAGGTGACACAAGTATATGAAACCTTTCTTTTAAAGAGAGGCTTAATTAAATAATTCATTTTATTACCAATAGAGGTTAAAGCAGGATAATAGCCCATGTTAAAGCGGCAAAAACAAGCGAAACAAATACTGCGGCTGAGCCTATATCTTTTGCTCGGCCACTCAACTCGTGCCATTCAGACCCAATTCTGTCAACCACAGCTTCTATTGCAGAGTTAAGTAACTCGGCTAATAGGATTAAAACTAAGCTACCAATTAATACAACCCTTTCTACGTCGGTAATTGTAAAAACAAATGTAGCTATTGTTAATAAAAAGCAAAGCACCACTTCTTGTCGGAATGCGGCTTCATTTATCCATGCCGCTTTTAAACCTTTCATTGAATATCCGGTTGCATCATATATTCTAGCAATTCCGGTTTTACCTGGTTTCATAATACATCCAAATATGAAAATCATTTCGAGGTCATACTAATCTTGTACGCGTGAATTTTATGTGTACAACTGAGTTATTTCCTCTTACTTTTTATAAATTAGGAAAAATATAGTCCATCAATTCCTAAATTCAATTCAATATTATTAAATTAGTTGCTTAATCTTCCGCATCATATACGGTGTATCCTTTCTTCACTAAACAACGTCTTAACACTTTGCTTTGCACTGCGGTCGCATCATTTGCTCCGGTTGCTGCTCCTGCTCCGGCACCAACAGCACCTCCGGCAACGGCACCAACAGCTGCCCCACCGACACCATCTTCAAGTACACCGACAAGAGCACCCACTACTGCTCCTGTCACTGCGCTATTCTTCGCTTCCGTTTTAGCCGCTTCTGCTTTATCAACTTGCTCTGCATAAGACTGGCAATACTTGAAATCTTGGTCATATTGATTTGCATCGACACCTGTCATATCTACGACAGGTTTTTGGTTGTAAGCGCACGCTGATAGAGTGCTTGTCACTGCGAGTAACCAGATAATTTTTTTCATAACGGTACCTTATTGATTAAATTTAAAGTAACGTAAATGTACAGCGTTTTATTGGATATGACTGTCCTAATTTGTCTCGCTTTTGTCATACTCTGTCAGACACAAAAAAAGCGGTGCAAATGCACCGCTATATTTTTATAGAACACCGTTAATTATCTGACTATAAAGATTAATCAAACATCGTTTGGTATTTTTACAACAAAACAAGCTCCGCCTAAATAACTGTGGGAAATGCTCACTTTTCCGCGGTGACGATCGGTAATTTGCTTGACTATCGCCAGCCCTAAACCATGCCCTGATTTCTTTTTGTTTCGAGCTGAATCTGCACTATAAAATGCATCAAACAAATATGGCCAGTGCTTCTCATTGACTCCTTCACCGTCATCATGAACTTCAATACAGATATAGCCCTCATCTTTTGATAGAACAAGATGTATGTTCTGCTGTGCGAATTTACAGCCATTTCTAACTAAATTGTCCAACGCTCTTTTCAGTAAATGTGAGTCTGCTGTAAGGTAAGTTTCGACCGCAAACAAATCCGACTTAATATTGATCTTTGTATCTTTCCTCCAACGAATAATTTGATCTGTTATCCATTCATTGATTGAAATCGACTGTAGATTTAAATCTGTATCTGGCCTCTCGACACGAGCATAATACAGAAGTTCATCAACCATCGCCTCCATCTCTTCTGTATCTTCAATGATGCTTGCAATCGTCTTCTGCTGTTCTTTATCCAAATTCGTATCAGATAATATTTCAGCCTGCCACTGCACTCTAAAAATAGGGGTTCTTAGCTCATGTGCAACCGCATTAGTTAACGCTCGGTTACTGGTAATCAAACCTGAAATTTTATCAGCCATGTGGTTAAAGCTTTGATTTAAAGTTCCAACTTTTTTTGAACCTTTTAAAGGTGCTCGCGCATTAAAATCACCATCAGCAAAAGCCAAGGTGACTCTTTCTAATTCACGTATTCTGCGACTTAAAAACCAGATAAGAAGCACGCAATAAAGAGCAAATCCAAAAATAAAAAATATCCAAACGATATTGTCATCAAAATCTATTTTCTGAATTAACGGTGCATCAGCATCAACATCCATTGTATAGATGTCATTACTATTGTTTATCGTAAACCATAAAATGCGTTCATCATCATAATAAAATCGCTGATCCACATGAGCAGCGATTCCATCTCGAACTTCTTTTGACTCACTACCTGAAGGTATAGTGGTCAGTATTTGGCGTGTTTTACTGGTGAAGTTATGCAGGGCTTCTAACGCAGCTTCTTTTCCTTGTCCATCAGATATTGTATCAATGGTGTCTAGGTAAGCCTCAGCTTCGTACTCTTGTAAAATATAATCGTAATCGGTATTAATTTGATAAATAACGATTTCATAGCCCACTAAACTCATAAAAAAAAGTAATATAAGCCCAAAGAATGACTCTAAATATATTCTTCGCATCTCACCCCTACCATATAACTGTCATTATCGAATCTAGTTTTCCCATGCATCAGGGATAAACAGATACCCTTTACCGCGAACAGTGATGATTTTCCTTGGTGGCACACTCACATCACCCAGCTTTTTTCTTAGAGCGACGATCTTATTATCGACGGTTCTATCAATGCCATCATACTCGATGCCTCTAAGTAACTTAGTGAGCACATCCCGAGACAGCACCTCTTCCGCTGATGATGCGAGTAAAAGTAGCAGGTCAAATTCGCTGTCTGTCATCACAATGTTCTGAGCACCAAGTTCACAACTACGATGCGCTTTATTTAACTTCAGTTGTCCAAAATGTAATTCATTCTTGTTTTCGACCACAGAAGTACTCTCTGCCCTACGTAACAACATACGGATACGAGCTAAGAGAACCCTTGGCTTGACCGGTTTACTCACAAAATCATCCATTCCAGTCTCTAGAGCGGCCACATGATCAAAATCATCATCACTTGCAGTAAGCATCAAAATCTTACCTCTATAGTCATTTCTGATCTGTCTACAAATTGTCAGTCCATCTTGGCCAGGCAACATGAGGTCGAGTAACACAAGATCTGGATTTTCATTGAGGATAACCTGCGGAGCTTCATTTCCATCCCCCACAGTAATTACGTTAAACCCTTGTTTTAAAAAGTAATCATTGAGCATTGACTGAAGTTTTAAATCATCTTCAACGATAACGAGTTTTTGAACGGACATAATTGATTCTCTGTACTTCAACTAGCGATTATGAATTGTCAGAGTTCGCCTGACACATGATTACAATGTTATAGAATTTCAGGTCATATGTATTTATAAATTGCGGCTGCAACCATAAATATCGCATATTTAGAAAACCGAAGTATCAATAAGTTCAATACGTTACTTACAAAAAAAGAGGCACCAAAATGATGCCTCTTTAAGAGAAAGTAATTATCAGTTAAGCGATGAGCTAATAGCTCACGATTATGGTTTGTTGATGCGATACATTTTGAGCATCAATAGCCAGTTCAAGTATATTCCCTTGCATTTTCCATGATGTGATTTTTTCACCGTTCAATTCGACTTTTGTTGCTGAGAGCCCATCAAGTTGCCACTCAACCAATATTGGTCTTAATTGAGGAGCGCCTTCATAAGTCCCACTCGTCGTGAGCGTCAGTTTTGCCTCAGATTTTTTCGTATCTAGTTTGATTAATGTACGTCTTAAATCACCATCCAAATACTCGTTAGTGACGCCATCATCTTCATAGAGTGTAAATTCACTGTGTTGAGGTAAACCAAATACTTTCAGCGCTATAGTTTCAGGAACGTCACTGGTTAACTTACCGCTAGCAGCAGGGTTGAATGGCACAATGGCCCCCTCTTTCGCGTAAAGTGGTAGTTGGAACAGTGCTTCACCTTTCAGCTCAGAATAGAGCGGTTGTTCTTTCAACTCGATGCCAGTATCACTGTTATATGATTCGCCTGTTCTAAAATCAAACCACTTCCCTTTCGGTAAATACACATCCACATTTTTTTGGCCTAATTTTGCTACAGCAACACTGAGTAATGATTCACCCATCATTTTGTGATTGCTTAGCGTTACTGCTTTTGGATCGTTTCCGAACTCAAAACCAAGACTTGGGAACACAGGAGCGTTGGTTAAATGTGCCGTATGAGCATTTGAGTAAATATAAGGAATTAGCTGATACCTCAATTCTAGGTTCGACTTATTACTCTCTAGATCACCGACTCTGTCCGGTGCTGTTTCTTTACAATTACATAAGTTCTCAGTGTGCGGACGAACAGGCACGTCAAACAATGAACTGTATGCGAACCACTGTGTGTAGGTTTCAGCGAGCGCTGCGTCTTTATCCTTACTCGGCACACCTAAACCCGCGCGATGGAAACCACCGATATCTGAACCATAATAATCCATACCCGATAACATCATATTGGTCTGCATACCCAGCTGAACCGACAAGCTGGTAAGATTAGAACCAATATCACCCGACCACATTGAAGCACCAAAACGTTGAATACCTGGCGCACCTGAACGTGACATAATGAACGGACGCTGGCTGACATCATTACGCTGATAGCCTTGGTATATACTTTCTAACCATTTGTAATTGAAAATGTTGTGTATTTCATTGTGTCCTTGGTCGCCAGCATAAATACCATTGCTATTGTACATTTCGGGCTCGCCAAGATCCGTCCAATGACCAATTACGCCCATATCAATCAGCGGTTGGCGTTTCCAATCATGCCACTTAATACCCGCCTCTTTATTAGTCCAGTCAATCATTCCGCCTTTACCCCACCAGTAGCCACCGCCGTCTGAGTTGGTATTGATCGCTTTACCTGTTTTAGGGTCTCTGGCTAAGAATCCAGACTCTTCCATTATGCTATGCTCTTCGAGATCACGGCTCACGTATGACTCTTCAATCAACATCATGCCAATGCCGTCGTCTTTTAACTGAGCAATTTTCTGTTTCGGTTTTGGAAAATTATCTTCATCCCAAGTCAAAGTGCCCATATGGCTCATTGGATCGTAAGGCTGAACATTCCCAAACCACTGCAAATCCATCACGACGCCATCGATCGGAAATTCATTTGACGCTAACGTTTCAAGCTTGCTGTCCATCTCTTTCCAATTATCAAAGCCGTACTCCGATAACCACATACCAAACATCTTTCTTGGTGGAACAAGTGGGTTACCAACCATCGACATATATGACTGGCGCAATTCAGGGAGATTCTCGGCTGCGAAATAGAATAAGTTCACATCGCCTTGCGCAGACTTAATTTTCCACGGGGACTGGCTGAAATCCCACTGTGTTGAGTACATATTGTCTAAATAGACGGCAAAATCCGTTTGATTTGGTGATGATGCATATAAAATTGGGAACATGGTATTGCCTGTTCCACCGCCATTAAACCCTTCCATACGGTTATTGGAGTGTCTCACTTTGCCATTCCAACTAGAGTCAATAACACCTGGGTTCTGAAACTCTTGCCCTAAACCATTAAGTCGATACTGCTCATCCGCTGAAACGGTAAAGGCGGTGTTTGTATCCGGGCAAATTTCACTTAATTGGTTATCTTTCTGATTTTCAACCGAAATACATAAGGTTTGCTCATCAACAGACACATCCAAGGCTGGCGTATTAAAGCCGTGTTTCGTTTTCTTAACCTTTGATGGTGCTTTAAATTTCGATAGATCAATCAGATCTGAGTGTTTAAACGATGCCTTTTCATCAGCGTCTTGGTAGGTGATTTGTAGAGCATTATCTGAATGAACAAAAATAGACAACTGCTTACTCTTTTGCGTCGCTCTCGCTTTGATGTTCGAGTATATTTTCTCGACAGTCGCGCTATCTAACTGCGTAGAGAGCGCGGATTTGAACGTATCTTCTGTATAAAACACTTCACCAAAAATAGGCCTCAGTGCCTTAGTCACATTCTCTTCTGGGAAGTCTTTTCTAAGACGAAAAACATCAACAGCCGTCACCTTGTAGGTATCTTGACCAGAGAAATGAAAGGATTGAGGCGCAGACGCCAATGCATGGCCGCTTAAGCCACTAAGAATACATGCGGTTAGGATATTAACGGGTAGTTTTTTGATAAGCACAACATCACCTAGAGATTGATTTTCCTTCACTTCTAAAACACATTCACTTAAGAGGAATGTTGTAATAGAGTCCTTGAAGCTTTATCCCATAGTAATAAAAGTGTTCACCGCTGAAAAATAGCCAAACTTAAACAAGATATAGATAAAAGCTATACCTCTGGTGCAACATAACGAGTTATCAGAATTTCGAGCAAGAAACAGAGAATTTATAGATGTTAAATATGTGACTTTACGACTGATATTGATCTCAAGGCGAATTGATAGTGTTCTGGTGCGCAGAAAAAATGAGTGAGCATGAATACCAAATGCTCACTCATTTGTTAAGAATAAAAGGCAGAACGTGCTGCCTTCGATATTAAAGTAGCGTTATCTTTTTCACCATCCCTTGCTCTGCATGTTCAGGAATATTACATGCAAATTCAACATTGCTATCCCCATGAAAGTGCCAGAGTAACTGTTTTGCTTTGCCAGGTTTGACTGTAACGGTACTGCCCGAATCATGGTTATGATGCGGCATAGACTTCATCATCTTACGATGTGCTAACTGCTCTTTCGCTGAACCAATCGAAAATTCATGATCTTGCTTACCAAGGTTCATCACAACAAACTGAACCACATCATTTGGTTGTATCTTCACCTCTTTCTTAAACTTAATCGTCATATCATCGTTGAGTAGAACATGAACAACTTTGTCTGGTTTTGCTCCTTTTGCTGGCATACCCACTTCTGACATACCTTCCATATTCATCATCGAATGGTCCATCTTGCTGTGGTTCATCTCGGTACTGTTCACTTTGGTACTGTTCATTTCTTCGTGGTTCATGGCTCCGTGATCCATTGTAGAGTGGTCAGTATCAGCCAATGCGTATGTTGTTGTGATCGTAAGCAGTGCTGCTAGTAGAGTCTTTTTCATGCGATTTTCCTTAATAAGTCATCTAATCTTTTTGATTTTCTATGTAGAGAGGGGCAGAAACCAATGGCTTCTACCCACTTAGCTTTAATCGTTTACCTTGCTCAGTTCTCGTTGCTTCCAAAGCTTAAAGATGGCTGGGAGTACCAGTAAAGTAAGCAGTAACGCTGATGCCATACCGCCAATCATAGGAGCCGCAATACGCTGCATCACCTCAGAGCCCGTACCTTCACCATACATAATTGGAATAAGGCCAATAATGACGGTGAGTACCGTCATCATGACCGGACGCACTCGAAGTCCTGCCCCCTCTCGAATCGAATGAGTTAGGTCTCTCTCTTGTAGTGTTAAACCTTTTTCTTTTGCATCGAGTTTGGTGTAATGCCAAGCTTGGTTGAGGTACACCAGCATAATGACTCCAATTTCTACCGCGACACCTGCAAGCGCAATGAAACCCACACCAACAGCAATAGAGAAGTTGTAGCCAAGGTAGTGCATTAGCCACAACCCTCCAACCATCGCTAGTGGCAACGTGAGCATGATGATCATCACTTCACCGACTCGTCTAAAACTCAGGTAAAGGAGTAGCATAATGATAGCGATGGTGATTGGCACAACGACACCTAAGCGCTCCTTTGCTCGCTCCATGTATTCGTATTGACCTGACCAAGCAATTGAATAGCCCGCAGGTAAATCAAGCTGATCACCCACCGTTTTCCGCGCATCTTCTACGTAAGAACCAAGGTCTCGACCATCAATATCCACAAACACCCAACCATTAGGGCGAGCATTCTCTGTCTTTATCATCGGAGGGCCATCTTCATAGCGAATATCGGCTACGTCTGCCAAGGCTATACGCGCACCATTTGGTGTAATCAGGGGTAAATTTTGCAGTTTTTCAACCGAATCACGATATTCTTGCGGGTAGCGAACATTAATTGGGTATCGCTCAAGACCTTCAATCGTTTCACCCACGTTCATACCACCGACTGCGGTCGAAACAACTTGTTGGATCTCTTTAATGCTCAGCCCATAACGAGCCGCAGCTCGGCGGTTTATGTCAATCGTGACATAACGGCCACCAGCAACACGCTCTGCATAAACCGATGCAGTGCCTGTAATGCTATTCAATATGGGCTCTAGCTCAGACCCAATCTGCTCAATGATTTTAAGATCAGGTCCCGCAATCTTGATACCGATTGGCGTTTTAATGCCAGTCGCAAGCATGTCGATCCGGGTTTTAATTGGCATTACCCAAGCATTGGTTAAACCTGGAAACTGAACTAAATCATCAAACTCTTTACGTAAAGACTCTGAAGTCACCCCGTCTCGCCATTGGCCTTTTGGTTTCAGTTGAATAACAGTCTCAATCATGGTCAGTGGGGCTGGATCGGTTGCGGTTTCAGCGCGACCTATCTTGCCCCATGCAGTCTTCACCTCTGGTACTGTCATAATCAGCTTATTTGTTTGCTGAAGTAGTTCTCTCGCTTTACCAATCGATATACCTGGGTATGTGGTTGGCATGTACATAAGATCGCCCTCATCTAGCGGTGGAATAAACTCACTGCCGAGTTGGGTGGTTGGGTAATAAGCTGAGCCCATCAGCGCAAGCGCAAGTAGGATCATGCTCTTTGGATACTTAAGGCTAAGGCTAAGTAGCGGTTTATACAGAGCTATCAGCCCTTTATTGATTGGGTTCTTATGCTCTGACAATATGTTTCCTCGAATGAAATAACCCATCAATACAGGAACTAAGGTAATCGCCAATCCCGCAGAAGCCGCCATTGCATAAGTCTTAGTAAATGCCAGTGGTGAGAACATTTTTCCTTCTTGGCCTTCCAAAGCAAATACGGGTACAAAGCTTAACGTAATGATCAGCAAAGAAAAAAATAGTGGAGCCCCTACCTCTTGAGCCGCATCACCTATCACTTGCCAACGGTTCTTATCGTTCAGTGGCGTTCGTTCGATATGCTTGTGAACATTCTCGATCATTACAATAGCCCCATCTACCATGGCACCAATGGCAATTGCAATACCGCCTAAAGACATGATGTTGGCATTGATACCTTGCCAATGCATGACGATGAACGCCGAAAGGATACCAACAGGCAAACTCAAAGCGATGACCAATGATGAGCGGATGTGGAATAAGAACAACGCACATACAATCGCAACCACCATGAATTCCTCTGCTAACTTTTTCCAAAGGTTCTCAACGGCAGCATCAATTAATGTGGAGCGGTCGTAAGTCGGAACAATTTCGACGCCTTCAGGTAAACTTCGTTGAAGTTCGGACAGCTTTGCCTTTACCTTAGTAATCACTTCACTGGCATTTTCACCAAATCGCATAACAATCACACCACCAGTAGCTTCTCCCTCGCCATTGAGTTCTGAAATACCACGTCTTATTTGCGGTCCAAAGTTGATATCAGCAATATCACCCAGTAACAAAGCTGTACCTTGTTGAGTGACTTTTAACGGCAGCGCTTCAATATCTTCAATGCTAGACAAATAACCCGTAGTGCGTACCATGTGTTCCGCTTCAGCCACCTCAACAACAGAAGCTCCACTCTCTTGGTTGCCATTTTGAATAGCCATATTGACTTGTTGTAAAGTCAGGTCATAAGCGCGTAATTTAGCCGGGTCGATTTGCACTTGGTACTGCTTAACCATGCCACCAACCGTTGCCACCTCTGACACACCTTCAACCGTTTGAAGCTCATACTTTAAGAACCAATCTTGCAAGCTACGGAGTTCCGCAAGGTCATGCTGTCCCGTTTTGTCTTGTAACACATAGCTGTATACCCAACCGACACCTGTCGCATCGGGACCCAAGGTTGGTTTTGCACTTGGCGGAAGCTTTGGTGCCACTTGGCTTAGATATTCAAGAACACGAGATCTTGCCCAATACATATCAGTATCATCGTTGAAGATAATGTAGACGTAAGAATCTCCAAAAAATGAGTATCCACGCACCGTCTCGGCACCAGGTACAGCAAGCATCGCAGTCGTCAGCGGATAGGTGACTTGGTCTTCAACAACCTGAGGAGCCTGCCCCGGATAGCTTGTTTTTATGATCACTTGAACATCAGAAAGATCGGGGATCGCATCGACAGGAGTATTCTTTACGCTGTATAACCCGCCCAAAATAAGTGCGATTGTTGCCACCAGAACCAGAAATCGGTTACTGATAGACCAACGAATGATGGCATTTATCATTGTTCACCCTCGCTTATTTCTAGTCCTTTCAATAGATACTCTGAACCTTGATTTTCAACTAAAAAACGAACGCTTTGACCTTCTTCAAAATCAACTAAATTCACCTCATCTCCAACAGAGAAGTTCATCTCTCCAGCGTCCCAATCCCATTCTGGTACTGGTTGATGATTAAGGGTTATCATGCCGAAATCAGCCATCAGCATGGTAATGTCACCGTTAATCCAAACTTCAGAAGCCATTAAAGATTCACTGATCTTGTAATCGACTATTTCATACTGACCCGATGCGGCCTTTTGCATCTCAAACTCCAAATGCTGCCCTGCAACAAATGAATCAAACGCTACGCTATCTGCTACGTTAAAGTTCATCACCATTCCGGGCCAGTCCCAATCAGGTACAGGTTGATGATTGATAGTAAGCATGCGATGACCCGCCATCACATCGGTGATTGTCCCTTTTGCCCAAGCCGTTTCAGCAGGAATTTTCACACCATTGATGCGTGATAATTCCGCAGACTGACTAGACTCTGAATCCAGCATGAAGTGTGCAGAGGTAACGATGCTGTCCCCCGCAGCTAAGCCTTGTAAGACTTCTATTTTGTCCGACGCTTCTCTTCCCACTTCGATTCGTACAGATCGATACTTGCCATCCCCTTCCGCTAACACCACTCGGGCCATGCCGCCAGACCGAATAACAGATGAACGAGGAATCGTTAAGACTGCATCGCTAGTAACCGGTTTTAGGACCACGTTTGCAAACATATTGGGTTTTAGCTTACCTTCTGAATTACTAAAGCGCAGACGTACACGTAAAGTACGAGTGCTTGGATCTAAGATCGGGTAGACATAATCCACTTCCCCACTCCACTCACCTCCAGGTAATGCATCAAGGTTCATTGACGCTTGGCTGCCCTGCTTAATCCAATGGGATTGACGCTCGAAAACTTCCGCGTTGACCCACACTTCATCCAATGGCCCAGCACTAATGACGGCTTGTGCCGGAGAAAGATAACCCCCTTCTCGAATGTTCAAGCTTGCTATAACACCATCGGCAGGTGCTTTTACCTCAATGGTTTGAGAAGCTTCCCCCTTACGAACTATCGACTTAATTTGGTTCCAGTCCACACCTAACGTAATTAAGCGCTCTGTCGCTCCTTTAACCATGCCTTTTCGGTTTGTTTTGTATGCACTGATAAGCTCTTCTTGGGCTTTAACCAATTCAGGCGAGTAGAGTGTAAATAGCACTTCACCCTGTTTTACTCTCTCACCTACCGCATTAATAAAGAGCTTCTCTACCCAACCAGATACACGAACATTGGTTTGCCATAATTGACTGTCATCAAAAGCGATATAACCCACCGTTTCGATACGAGGGGCTAATACTTCACGCTGGACTCTTGCCGTCTTAACACCGAGGTTATTCTCAACCGCAGGATCAATCCTCACTGTTCCTGGTTTATCATTCTCACCATTAAGGGCCTCTGCATATACTGGTATAAGGTCCATCCCCATCGGTGACTTACCAGGCTTATCTCGTCTGTAATTTGGATCCATCGGAGCTGCCCAATATAACGGTTCATCACTACCAGTAACGTCTTCTGAACTCGCCATTTTGTCGTTCATTCCTGAGTGAAAGAGGCTTGCGCCGTAACCTAATACGCCACCAATGAGTAACGCCATGCTTGCAACTTTAATCGTTTTCATTTTCGTTCCCTTTTTATTCTTCTAGATATTGGGTATTTGGCGTGCTGACTTGGTACTCGAAAGCACCAAGTAAAGAAGCAAGCTTGCTGCTGGTTTGATTAAAATCGGTAACTAAGCGACTCAGCTCGATCTTCAAGGCTAATTCATCAGTCGAAGCTGTAATCACATCACCAAACTGAGTTGTATTATTTTGATAACCTCGCTCAACAGCTTCGATTCGATCGGTGACTTGTGGCAATAGGCGGTCTTGATAACGCTTGATTCGCTCCTCTAAATTCACTCTATCGGTCACGAGTGCATTGACTTGTGCGTTCAACTGAGCGAGAAGAGTATCCTTCTGATATTGGGCAGCCCCAACTTGATACTGAGCTGAGGAAAGGTTCTTATCTTGTCGATTACCGGTGAACAAAGGGATGTCCATCGTGATATAGGCGCTAAGTAAATCAGAAGCGGGATCGCCCATCATGTTGTAAGCTTGGCGATAGGCATACATCACTTCCACACCAAATTGAGGACGATAAGCCTGTTCCGCAACCTCAACTTGAGTACGAATTGCCGAGATATTTGCGTCTGCCATTCGAGCCATTGGGTGGCCATTAAGCAAAGCGTAATACTGATTATTAGTAGGATGAGCCTTTAAGGTTGAACTCAAACGTTGCCAATTTAACTGGAAGCTCGCTTGCTTTGACGTTTCTGCACTCAGCCAATCCGCTCCTAACCATTCTGAAAGTTGGGCCATCACTCTGGCTTGCATTTGCTGATTTGAGTGAAGTTTTTCATCAAGCTTGCTCACCTGGAGCTGGGTATTCAGTAGGTCTTGAGCTTCGCTTTTTCCAATAGAATAGTTGGTTTGGACATACTGCTCCATCTCTGCCATCAGACTTCGAGTCTCTTTAACCAAAACTTCAACATGCTGGAGGTAACCAAGCTCTAACCACAGCTGCGTGACATTATTTGCCACATCACGTTCACGTACTTGGATTTGATAAGCGGCACCGTCAGCCTGCTGATTGGCTTTACGTTGTTTGAGTTCGAGAGTCGACCCGCGTTCAAACTGCTGCATCAACCCAACTGAGATATTGGTCATTGGATCATCATCAAACTTAAACGATTCAACAGGCAAACCACCAAATCCGACTTTAAGTTTTGGATCCATTAAGGTAGCACTGGCAATGCCTGATGCTCGAATGGCTTGTGACTGCGCTGCATATTGCGACCGACTGGGATCATTAGCCAATGCCGTCTCAATCAGCCAATTGAGTTGCTTAGTTGATGCAACTTTAGATGGCGAAACCGTTTGTGTTGCCGCATTAGAAATAGCCGGAATTGCAGATACAGCAACGACGATCGTTAAGCAGCAGGTTTTAGGTAAACCTAATCTATAAAATTCAATATTCACTATGTTATCCACGATATAGTGTTATGGATACCCCAAGTAACCAAGCAAAGTAATGGTTAGACTTGAGAGCTAAATGTACTGATATTGAATTAAGCGGAAGGTGGGCGGAGCAAGCCTTGGATACGCGTCACTTTATCACCAATCTTGAAAGTATGGTGTAGTGCCAGAGATGATGACACGATTTTAACGCCATAAGACGGATCGATGGGATAAGACACACTCGAACAGACCGACACACAGCAATCATCAACATTCGATTCTGAATCTCCGCAATGCATCATGGTTGAAGATGCTTCTGCACCTGCATCAACTGTCGGAGTATTGCTACTCATCGAATGACAATTTGTTTTAATCGGATTGGTGTGATGATTGGTTGAGGTAGTTTCGGTACTTGTTCGCGTTTGAGCATGGTGCGTAGGTTGAACAAGCGTGGTCATCGCTTGGCTTTTCATATCACTCATCGTCATGACTGGCGCACTCGACACATAGTTAGACATCAGCATCGCAAAGATACTGAACATCGTGATCCATATGTGTTTAAGTGAGTGTTTCATATCATACCTATCAGAGTAATGATTGGATTTTAAACATTCCCCCTAGGGTAAGGTCAATGCTTTATCACAAATTACTCAATAGAAAGTCTCGATTGCCATAAATGAAAGGCAACCTCATCTCGCTGAAGCAATGATCAACCGAGCCGACCATTACAACCAAACCTTAGCGTTTATTAATAACCCACCTCAAGATTGCACCATTAATGTTATAACTCCAGATGATAACTTTGCTGTAGGAAGATTAACGACAAATAACAACAAACTTGAAGCTGGGTATCAGATGGGTCTAAGGGCGGCTAAAAATGCATCCATTTCAGCTTTAGGGATAAATTGAGTAATTCGGTAGCCATCGCTCAGATGATTGAGAATGAGATCATTGATGGGAAACTTATACCGATACGATAATGACGCATTTGGTCAAAAAACGTCTAGCGCTATCATTATGTACTTGAACGTCCAAAACAAAAAAGCGAGCACTAGGCTCGCTTTTCACTATTATTTTTTAAGCTCTATTACAGCAATTCAATCGATTGTTGAGCAATCACGAATTCTTCGTTGGTTGGAATCACCATTGCGACAGCACCTAGCATCTCAGACTTGCCGACGATACCAGCCGCACCGAATCGAGCCGCTTCGTTGCCTTTCTCATCTTCTGTAAAGCCTAGTAATTTAAGGCTATTAAGAATTTCACGACGAATTGGCAGTGAGTTCTCACCAATGCCACCTGTGAAGATGATGCCATCAATAGAATCCAAAGCGACCATGTAAGAAGCAATGTATTTTGCTACACGGTAAGTGAATACTTGGAATGCAAGCTTAGCGCCTTCATGGCCTTCTTCCATCGCTTCAAGAATGCCACGAGCGTCACTTGTTAAGCCAGACACGCCTAAGAAACCTGATTTCTTGTTCAATGCTTCAAAGACTTTCTCTTGAGACCAGCCTTTCTTCATCAAGTACTCAATGATGCCTGGGTCTAAATCACCGCAGCGAGTTCCCATCATTAGACCAGACAGAGGAGTGAAGCCCATGCTGGTATCAACACTTTGACCATCTTTAATTGCACAAACAGAAGCACCATTACCTAGGTGAACAGAAACAAAGCTGCTCTCTTCAACTGGTTTATTAAGCATTTTTGCTGCTTCACGGCTTACGTAGTAGTGGCTAGTACCGTGGAAACCGTAACGACGAATACCGAAATCTGTGTAAAGCTCTTTCGCAATAGCACCAGTGTACGCTTTTGCAGGCATAGTTTGGTGGAAAGCAGTATCAAACACAGCAAACTGAGGGAGCTCTGGGAATGCAGCCATAGAAGCACGCATACCAATTGCATGAGCAAGGTTATGTAGAGGGGCTAAATCACTTAGAGCTTCTACGTCTGCAACAATAGACTCATCTAAACGAACGGTTTTAGTAAACTTCTCACCGCCGTGAACCACTCGGTGGCCTACAGCAACAACATCTTCAATTAATTTGTACTCTTTTACTAACTCAACTAATTTTGCGACTGCAAGTTGATGGTGATTCTCTGTGCCTTGAATAGCGAAATCAAATTTTTCACCTTGGAATTTCCAGTTCATGCGAGCATCTTCTAGCCCGAAACACTCACCAAGTCCACTTAATACAGCATCACCCGAAGCTGAATCAATAACGGCAAATTTCAGAGACGAACTACCTGAGTTTATAACCAGAACAAACGAATTAGACATTTGTATATGCACCCTGTTTTAGACTGAATTGTGAAGCAATTGCTTCATGTTTGTATGAATCCATTATTCAATAATTTTTGAATCTTTCAACTTTCTTTTAGAAGGAATAGCATGCGAAACGCTTTTTTGTTGATCTAGGACAGTTTTTGATTTTATTCGAGCTTAAAAATATAATTAACCTGATTCATATAGTTGAATCTTGCAGATTTTTTTGAATTCCCCACCTAAACTAATGTTGCAACTAACAACTTTATAACAAGATTAAATTTTAACGAAAAATGGCTGCTAATCTGCTTTTAATTAGGATGGAGTATAACTTTGCCCTTTTTTTCTATGTTACTGGTTACTATTGGGATCGCTCTTTTGATTTGGGCACTAACACCTGCACAACAGATAAAAGAGACCACCAATCAACATGGTTGGAATCTACTCTGTAATTTGATCAGAGCATTTATCATTGGCTACTCTCTGTTCTTGTACAGTTTACTAAATCAAGCTCCCACCCTACTCATCACCGGACTTTCACTTATTCTTTTCGGCGGCAGCATTTTTGTAGTGATGGTCATCCACTTCAGTTCGACAACGATCAAAGAACTTGATTCTTTAGTCGAGCGCGAGCGATTTAATGCACTACACGATTCTCTGACCTCTTTGCCAAATCGACAATACTGCATGGAAACAATTAATAGGAAGATTAAAGTACAAACAGGGTTTACCACGTTACTGCTCGATGTGGTCAACTTTAAACAAGTGAACGATGCGATGGGACATGCTTGTGGCGATAGGTTACTGATTAAAATAGGCCAACGAATTTCTGAACTACTTTCTGATGATGATTTCATGGCAAGGATAGGTGGAGATGAATTTGTCCTTGTGATCAATAAAATGTCACACAATGAAATTTTAACTTTAATCAATTTAATTGATATGAATTTGCGTCGCCCTTTCAGTATTGATGGTTTTGAAATCGCCTCAAGTGCGGTATTTGGGGCAAGCCAATATCCTAAAGATGGCGAGACTCCAGATACTCTCATCAATCATGCAGACATCGCAATGTACCATGCAAAACAGGCAGGAAAACTACTTTCAAACTACACAGCCGAAATGAGCCATGGCGCTAAACGTAAGCTGCAGATCGCCAGCCAATTGCAGCTTGCTTTAGATCATGATGAGTTCGTTCTATTTTACCAGCCAATCATTTCAACAGAAACTGGACTAGTAGCCAGTTACGAAGCCTTAATCCGTTGGAATCAACCTAATGGCGAACAAATAAATTCTTCAGTTTTTATTCATATTGCAGAACAAAGTAACAAGATCACTCAAATTACCCAGTGGGTATTAAAGCAAGTTGAATTAGATATTATCAAATTTCAAAATCAAGGGCTGTATTACCCAGTTCATGTCAATTTATCGGGTAAAGACGTACTAGGTAATACAATCACCAAACTATTAACCGACCTTGTTCAACGTACACCAACGATTGCCCAATATTTGGTTTTAGAAATAACGGAGAGTACGGCAATAAGTAAAATGGCGAATTTAGAACTTATTATTTCTCAAATAAAAGAACTTGGTTTTAGCATTAGCCTAGATGATTTTGGCACAGGCTATTCATCACTTTCACTACTAAAAGATTTACCCATCGATCAAATTAAAATAGATCGCTCCTTTATACAAAAGATCATAACAAATAAACGTAACCAGTCTATCGTTGTTAATACGATTGCACTTGCTCATGGTCTTGGTTACAGCGTGGTTGCTGAAGGGATAGAACATCCAGATACCTTACATTTACTGACCGCATTCAAATGCGACTATATTCAAGGACACTACTATTCCGCAGCACTATCCATTCAAGATGCGATTAACTGGTCACAACAGCACAATGCGGAATATGGCAAAACCTTATCGACCGCAGTAAAAAGCAATTAATTGAAAGCCCTTCTTTTAAATACAAAAAAACCGAGCACTAGGCTCGGTTTTTCTTACTCAGGTTAAATTAACCTTCGTTATTGCGGCGACCGCGGTGACCAGCACCACCATTGCCTGAATTTCCATGACCACGTTCGCCACGGTAGTTACCACGGTTGTCACCACCACGGTTACGGTCAAAACGGCGTTCGCCATCACGAGAAGAAGAACCACCTTCACGGTTTCCACGGTAGCCGCCGCCTTCACGGTTTCCGCCATTACCACCTTCACGATTACCACGGTAACCGCCACCATCACGACGTTGACCACCGCCATCGCGACGTTGACCGCCATCACGGCGAGGAGGACGACTGAAGTCAGTGAAATCTACAACAACTGCACCCACATCTTTTTGACGGATGCGTAGTTTGCGTAGTTTACCAGCAGTGTCAGAGTTCATTGCTTTAGGAAGCTGAACGTAAGTTTGACCTTGGTCTAGCTTGATAGCACCGATAGAACCTTTAGTTAAGCCAAGTTCGTTTGCTAATGCGCCAACGATATCTTTAACTTGAACGCCTTGCTCACGGCCAACTTGTAATTGGTAAGTATCCCAATCAGCAGTGTTGCCACCGAAATCACGACCACCTTCACGTCCGCCATCACGGCTATCACGTGGATTGTCACGACGCTCTTTACGACGGTTTTTATCACGCTCGATTGCAGCAATCATCGGATCTGGGCCAGTGTAGAACAATGGCTGTTTACCTTGTTGACGCTTAAGAAGCATTGCAGCAAGTGTTGTTGAATCAATTTCAAGAGACGCTTGTAGTTTCTCTACTAGTTCAACAAAGTTTACTAGTGCAGTGCTTTCTTTATCAGCTTCAAGCTCAGTACCTAGCTTAGCAAGACGAGACGCTGCAACTGCATCACGTTCTGGAAGTTGAATCTCTTCCATTTGTGATTTAGTAACACGTTCGATAGTGCGAAGCATACGAATTTGGTTTGTGCGAACAAGAAGAATCGCTTTACCTTTACGTCCAGCACGGCCAGTACGACCAATACGGTGGATGTAAGATTCAACATCGAATGGAATATCGTAGTTGAATACGTGAGTAATACGCGGAACATCAAGACCACGAGCTACAACGTCAGTTGCAACTAGGATATCGATAACACCTTTTTTGATATGATCAACAGTGCGCTCACGTAGAGACTGAGGAATATCACCGTGTAGTGCTGCAGCTTTAAAACCACGAGCAGATAACCAATCCGCTAGACGTTCAGTATCTTGACGAGTACGAACGAATACGATTGATGCATCAGTTTCTTCAGTTTCAAGAAGACGAGCCATTGCTTCATCTTTCTCTACGCCTTTCACTACCCAGTAGTTTTGCGCCACTTTATCAACAGTGTGGTTTGTACCAGCAACGTCAACACGAGCTGGGTTACGTAGGTAACGGTCAACAATAGTTTTAACCATTGGAGGCATAGTTGCAGAGAATAGTACGCGTTGTGCTGATTCTGGAGCTTGCTCTAAAATCCAAGTAACGTCATCAACGAAACCCATTTTTAGCATTTCATCTGCTTCATCAAGAACAAATGTATGCGCTTCATCTAGGTGTAGACGGTCACGAGTTAGTAAGTCTTTAACACGACCTGGAGTACCAACAACAATGTGAGCACCGCGGCTTAGAGCACGCATTTGGTCAACAATTGAAGCACCACCGTAGATTTCAAGAACTTTAAGACCTTTAATGTCACGGCCAAGGTTTTTGATTTCTGCAGCAACTTGAATCGCTAGCTCACGAGTAGGAGCCATGATGATTGCTTGTGGTTTGTGTTGGTTAAGATTAATTTTGTTCAGGATTGGTAAAGAGAATGCAGCTGTTTTACCAGTACCTGTTTGTGCTTTACCTAACGCATCACGGCCTTCTAGAAGAAGAGGAATAGCAGCCGCTTGGATTGGTGTAGGAGAAACGAAACCCATGCTGTTTAGAGCTGAAAGGACATTTTCGTTAAGAGCTAATTCATTAAATTGAATTACAGATTCGGACATTGGGATCCCACTATATAAATTAAAACAAAAGGTCCCAGGTGCTCTACCAATTCAATACTGATCCAATCAGATACTGATTCCGTTCAGTTGCGAAACAGTAATAAAAACGCATCAAGCCATTAGGGACGTCTAAGGGAGGCGGATTATTCCTTAAACGCATAAAAAAAGCCAGAAAAAATTGAAATACATCACAATTTTTTCTCATTAACGAATAAAGTGATCATCTATTCGACATATTTAGTCGAATATTTAGACACCAGCCTAGCTTTGTATGAAATCTAAGTTCTACTTTATTCATCTCCCAAGCTTGCTTTAAGTAGTAATCATTCCTCGCAATGATTATAGTGTGCTTAATCACATTCGTTTGAAAAAAGACAGTATGTTTCAAGATAATCCTCTATTAGCTCAGCTAAAGCAGCAAATCCAAGAGACCCTTCCTAAAAAAGAGGGGACAATTAAAGCAACAGAAAAAGGTTTCGGCTTTTTAGAAGTCGACAGCAAAACAAGCTTTTTTATTCCGCCGCCATATATGAAAAAGTGTACTCATGGCGACAAAGTTGTTGCGATCATTCGTACCGAGAAAGAGCGTGAAGTTGCAGAGCCTGAAGAACTAATAGAGCAAGGGCTGACACGTTTCATTGCTCGCGTGAAACTATTCAAAGGGCGTTTAAACTTAATTCCAGATCACCCTCAGCTGAAAAAGCTTCAATTAAAAGCAAAAGCAAAGAAAGGGCTGAATCCTGAACTATTGAAAGAAGGCGACTGGGTCGTTGCTCACCTTATTCATCACCCTTTAAAGGGAAACGATAACTTCCTAGCTGAAATTTCAGAAAAAATCACAGATGCGGATGATAAAATCGCACCATGGTGGGTCACTCTTGCACAGAATGATCTTCCAAATAGCGAGCCTGAAGGTATCGACAACTGGCAAGTCAATGATGATGCCGATCTAGAACGCGTTGACCTCACCGATTTGCCTTTAGTGACCATCGATGGTGCTTCTACTAAAGATATGGATGATGCGCTATACGCAAAGAAAACAGAATCTGGCGATTTTGAACTGACTATTGCGATCGCCGATCCAACCGCCTATATATCACCAGAAGATGAGATGGATAAAGTTGCCCGTGAACGCGGCTTCACTATCTACTTACCTGGTCGTAATATCCCGATGTTACCGCGCGATCTTGCTGATGACTTATGTTCACTGATCGAGAACGAAGTTCGCCCTGCCCTCTGTTGTACCGTCACAGTAAGCAAAGATGGCGTTATCGGTGACGATATCAAATTCTTCGCTGCGAACATCAAATCTCATGCTCGTCTTGTATATGATCATGTATCGAACTGGCTTGAAAACGGGAAATCAGAGGAATGGCAACCTGAAGAGCAAATCGCTACCGTTGTTAAAGATCTTTATGATTTCTCACTTGCACGTGCAGATTGGCGTAAGAACAATGCTGTCGTATTCCCAGATCGCCCGGATTACCGCTTTGAATTGAGTGAAGACAACGATGTGATTGCGATTCATGCCGATATGCGCCGCTCTGCAAATCGATTAGTTGAAGAGTCGATGATCACCGCTAATATTTGTGCGGGGACTATCCTTAAGAACACTTTTGGCAATGGCGTATTTAACACTCATGCTGGTTTCAAGCCGGAAAAGCTAAAGGATGTATTAGAGCTAGTCAATCCTCAATCTGAAGACGCATACACAGAAGAATCAATAACAACATTAGAAGGATTTGCAAGCTTACGTCGTTGGTTAGGCACGTTAGACACCAACTATTACGATAACCGTATCCGTAAGTACCAAGCATACAGTGAAATTGGCAATCAACCTCTTCCTCACTATGCCATGGGCCTAGACATTTACGCGACGTGGACATCACCAATACGTAAATATGGTGACATGATCAACCATCGAATGTTGAAAGCGCACATTCTAGGTAAAGACCCAATACAGACGGCAGATGAGTCGGTGGGTGAAGAGCTAGCGTTGCACCGTCGCCACCATAATATGGCAGAGCGAAATGTCGGTGATTGGCTATATGCACGTACTTTATGTGCTGAGCCAGCTAAGGAAACGCGTTTCAAAGCAGAGATTTTTGACATTAACCGAGCAGGCATGAGAATCCGCCTAATCGAAAATGGAGCCGCAGCTTTCATACCTGGCTCTCTTATTATTGATAATAAAGAAAGAATTAGCTGTAATAGTGACGACGGTACTATTTGTATTGATAAAGAAGTGGTATATAGAACAGGTGACGAATTAGAAGTTGTTTTAACAGAAGTCAACCTAGAGAATAGAAACCTGGTCGCAAAACCAACTCAAGTTTTTGCAGAGCAGCCCTCAGAGACTGATGAAACTAAAACATAATTAATTCAACCTCTTAGATAGGCGCTCACATTATGAGCGCCTTTTTTTGTCACAATTAAACGCAAAATCTGTTTTATATTGACAATCGCGGCTTAGGTCTGCATTTGAGGTAATCAATGCCCATCATCGATATCATAAAGTTATCAAATTTAGAACAAAGGAAAACGGAGCGTTACCCAGCGCCCAGAAATGGCATTTTTATCGTCAGACAAGGAACAATGCATTTTAGCTACCCAAACGGGAAGAAGGGGAAACTTGAGGCTGGGGAATTTGTGCTATACAGCTCGGGGGAGTTTTATAGTGCGAATAAAGAGATAAATGGAGACAACTTCGTCGCAGAATCAATCAATTTTGATATCAGTCTATTTCAAGAATTTAGGCAACATTATGATGATATCAACTTTATCTCTAACTCTAATAAACTGTACAAGTTCGATCAATCCGACACCAAAATTTTTAAACTACTCACTTTTTTGATCGATACTCACAACAGTGCTTCATTTAATCGCTTTGCTCAATCACATATCGCGTTTGCACTTCTCGCGATGATGTTAGAAAAGTATCCATCACTATTTAGTACTGTGGTCACGGCTTCAGAGCTTACTGTCACCCAGAAGGTCATCAACTACATAGACAACAATATAGAGAATGATATCTCACTTGACTCTCTCGCTTTGCATATTGGAATGTCAACGGCCACATTAAAACGCAGGCTCGCAGCCGAAGAGCTTTCGTTTTCAAATCTACTCAAAATAAAGAGAATTAATCACGCCTCTAATCAGCTAAGAAACTGTTCAAAATCAATCACTCAAATTGCGTATGATTCTGGTTTTAAAAGTGCAGCCCACTTTAGTACTGTATTCAAGAGTTTACAAGAATGCACACCAAAAGAGTTTAGGGCAAAATCAACCGTAGAAGCCTAACCATACACGACTTACCAAATGTAAGCTTTAGGATCCCTTTCTATCTCTTTCAACACTGCCACCAAGTCAGTACTTGAAGGCAAATAGGGATAAGGGATCCATATCAGTCTCTCTCCACTATGCTGTGGAACGAAAATAGACCACCTTCGGGTTTGGTTATCAAATTCAATTTTGGCAACAGGGCTTATATATTCACAATGGCTAGAGTCGAGTAAATAATGAGCTTTAGAGAACTGTACTCCATTATCACATGTTTCAAATAGAGACTTTCCTAACTCCACAGGATGATTACTATTACGCTCATGACAGAGTTGTGTCGCACTTCGTTCGAGGCGATGCATATCCATCTCAATAACTGCCATTCAAACCTCCTTAGGCAATAAAACATTTCTTAAAGCGGTGAATAAGAACCCAAGTAGACCTCCCTAGCACAAGTCTAGGCCCTCAATCTTTATAATACCATTTATCCTATTCACAAAACTGTAACCAGAACCTCATATGATGCTGTGAGCTTAAACATACCATATGGAGTTATTTATGTTACGAGTCGCAATTGCCACTCTCCTGTCTGCTTGCCTACTCACTTCTAATGCATTTGCACAAGAAACGAATATATCGGGATCAACGTCTGTTGCACGATTGATGGATGTGCTTGCCGAGAAATATAACGCAAGCCACCCAAATTCTTATATCGCGGTTCAAGGAATTGGTTCGACTGCTGGAATTACAATGGTAAAAAAAGAGGTTACCGATATAGGGATGAGCTCCCGTTACCTTACCGAACGCGAACAAGAAGCGGATATGGACGTGTTTCCCATTGCTTATGATGGGCTTGCATTGGTCGTGAATCGTACTAACTCGATTGGCAATCTGACCAGGGAGCAGTTATACGATATTTACAAAGGAAAAATTACAAATTGGAAAGAAGTCGGTGGGGAGAATAAGCCAATTGCAGTGGTCACTCGTGAGCCTTCATCCGGTTCAAGATACAGTTTTGAGAGCCTTTTAGGTTTAACAAAAATCGTCAACCATCGTTTAGTATCTGATATAAATCCAAACAATTTAGTCGTGAACAGCAACAGTATGGTTAAAACAATCGTTAACCATAACCCGCACGCAATTGGTTTTATTTCAAAAGGGTCCATTGATCAATCCGTAAAAACGATCAACTTTGCAGGTGTTAAGCCTACTTCTCAAAACATCGCAAAGGCCCATTACGGACTATCGCGACCTTTTTTGTTATTACATAAAAAAGACTCATTAACGAAAGAGTCCTCTCAATTTATTGAGTTCATAAAGTCGCCTCGCGGACAGGCGTTAATCAAAGAGTATGGATACACTCCTGTTAAGCATTAACAAAAAGAGAGAGCAAATGCTCTCTCTTTTTTTATTCAAAATCGTCACGGTTTAGAAGTGCAATTGAATCACTGAGGTCACGACACAACCAGGTCTACGAATTCCTTCAATCTCAACGCGAATTTCACGTTCAATCTCAAGACCTTTTTTAATCGGTGTCACTTTTAGTAGTGTGCTCTTCGCTCGAACATTATTTCCAGATTTTACCGGATATGGAAAACGTACTTGATTCAACCCTATGTTTACGACCATTTTTGCCGTTGGGAACATTGAATTTGATTCGTCTACACTATCAGTCAGCTTAGGGAGTAACGCTAAAGTGAGAAAGCCGTGTGCAATAGTGGTTTTAAATGGTGAATCTGTCGCTGCTTTTTCTGGATCCGTATGGATCCACTGATTATCTTCAGTTATCTGACCAAACTGATTAATACGGTTTTGGTCCACTGGCAACCAGTTACCCACATGGATAACTTCACCAACCTGAGTTAATAGTTGATCATATACTTCTTGGGCTTCTGGTTTTAACTCAATAGGCTCAGGAGCCGGAGCTTCTTCATTAACAGCAGGTAGCTGATGATCTCTCACCCATGAGAAAAAATGACTGTTTTGAGTTTTATTCAGAAACTCTCCCCAGTACTCACGTAATGCAGGGGACATCCATTGCATGAATTCAGAGTGCTGTGCAGACCAGCTCTCTCCACGATGTTTAAAAATATTTGCGACTTTCATAAAAAACCTCAGTCTCACCCAAGAACACTAACTATTACTCTTTAATTTTGAAACACTTCACAGTTTCGTGCAAACACTTTCGAGCTAACACGCGTACTCTTAACAGCATAAAACAAATAATTTCAACAACTTGCCAATAAAACATTATTTTATTAGATTTCACTAAGCTGAGCATTTACTCAAAAAACCATTGATATGATGAATAAAATAGGCAAGCACCATAAAAATCAGCCTTAATGCATATAACGGCTAAAATAACAGCAAATAAATAATTTTCTTCATTTTTTTCTTTACAAGGTTCGTGCCAATACATATTATACGCCACGAAACGGAGGGATGGCTGAGTGGTCGAAAGCACCGGTCTTGAAAACCGGCAACCGTTAATAGCGGTTCTAGGGTTCAAATCCCTATCCCTCCACCACATTTCGAAAAAAGCCTTTGATTATCAAAGGCTTTTTTTATATCTGCAAGACACGTAACTAATCACCAAGAATAATCGACACCACTCCCTTTTCTTGAATTCAGTTTAAATTATTCCACCGATCTATTTCTGTAGTACTACACAGCGGACGGCAATTCACTTCCTCCTTATTCTAGTTATACAAACACTGGTAACGAACCATTGCCTTTTACTTGCCGTATAGCCAGGTGAGTATGGATATCTTTTACATTGGTTAAACGCTGTAGTTTCCTAGTAAACGCTTCGTAGCCCACAAGATCTTTACTCACCACCTCTAGCAAATAGTCATAAGCTCCCGAGACAACATGACAGTTCACTACTTCTTCCATATCCACAATGGCATGTTCAAATTCATCAATAGAGCTCTCTTGATGGTTATTCAAACTCACTTCGACAAACACAGTCATCGCGATTCCAACGGACTTCCTATCCAAAGTTGCTCTGTATCCGCTGATCACGCCCTGCTCTTCTAACCTTTTCAAGCGTCTCGCGCACGGTGAAGCAGACAACCCCACCAGATCGGCAAGTTCAGCCGTCGTTAAACGTCCATCACTTTGAAGTAGATGCAACAAATGACGATCAATCCTATCCACGCGCACTTTCCTTTCATGTTTATAGAAAATTGAGTGGAAACCACTCAAACTAACCCACCTCTTAGCGGAACCCACCATTTACACCTTACTATAACTGCAAGTTTGCCAAATTCCACCCGTAAAATTGATACATAATTCCAACATCCACCTAAAAAGATAATAACATCATATGAATTACGGCTACCCTGCAATCATTGCGACTCTTTTACTTTGGTCTGGTTTCTTTTTGTCACTAAAAGGAGGAGCGAATTCAAATCTTACTCCGGCAGATATTGCAATGATGCGATTTGCGTTACCTGCTTTGGTATTACTTCCTTTAGTGGTAAAAGCGAGAATCGAGATAATGAAGGTTCCTCTGCGTTATTTGATTGGAATGTTTATTGGATGTGGCCTGCCCTATCTACTCATTGCAAGCACAGCCATGCACTTCGTTCCTGTTGCCCATGGCAGTGCTTTAGTCCCAGGGACGCTTCCGCTTTTTGTTTCTGCAATTGCGGTTATTTTATTTAAGCAACCTCTTAGCCAACATAGAAAGTTAGGTCTTGCATTTGTGTTTCTAGGGATCCTGTTATTTTTAACGAGTAGCTTAGCTGAGTATGATGGAAACCAACTGACTGGGCACCTACTGTTTCTAATGGGAAGTATGATGTGGGCGATGTTTACCATTTGCGCTCGTGTGGCTAACTTAGATGCTCTCGTAAGCGCAGGGCTAATTTCATTGTTATCCGTGATCGCTTTGTTTGCACTGGTGAGCACTGGCACGCTCGATAGCCACTTAACATCTATACCGTTTAACTCTTGGCCATGGCAAGAGCTCGCTGGGCATTTGATGCTACAGGGCTTAGGGGCCGGCTTACTTGCAGCATTTACCTATTTATATGCTATCAACAAGTTGGGGGCAGAACGCTCAGCAGCCTTTGGATCCGCAACTCCGGCAGTCGCTACTCTACTGGCTATACCTATTTTCGATGAAGTTCCAGACTTGACCACATGGGCGGCACTAGGATTTATCTGTGTTGGCAGTATTATCGCGAGTAACGTATTCCTTAAAAATGACGCTTCGCTTCAATATCGCCCTCCCACACGTGATCAATAGACTGATTTCAATCGCCTCTGATTCAAGCGGGGATTATTTCGATTGTGGGGGAAAGTCGACTACGTTACATTATCTTTTTTGTAAGGCTCTCGGAGCAAATTATGATCACTCCTATCGCTATTCGCCTCACTCAAGGTCGAGATTTGAAACAAGCTATAGCTGAACTCGTACCAGACAACAAAATCAGTGCAGGCTCTATTGCTTCTTGTGCAGGGTGCATTTCACAGTTAAATATTCGACTGGCTAACGCAGATAATACGTTGAATGTTTGTGCGCCTTTCGAGATTGTATCTTTGACTGGCACGCTCACGCCAAACCACCAGCACATTCACATATCCGTTGCCGACAGCGAAGGAAAGGTATGGGGTGGGCACCTATTAGAAGGCACTATTGTTTCGCACACCGCAGAACTTATCGTTCACCACTACCCTGATCTGATGTTTTCGCGAGAACACGACGCTAGTACAGGTTACACTGAACTGCTGGTTTCCTCATCACAATAGTAAAGTCCTCTTCAGCATAGTCATCGATTAATGACACATCATCACACTGAAGTTTGCAGTAACGATAAATAGCCTGTTTGTTATAGCTCACAAGCAATGGCTGAGGTGGGAAAACATCTGCATTTAAAAGGTTGAAAATAAGTACTTTGTCCGCAGCTTGATACATCTGATTTATGACTGAAGATAAGTAATCGTCATTACGCGAACGATAATTTAACGAGCCAGAAGCGACAACAATATCATGCGGCTTAAGGGTCATCTGGCTAAAATCACCCCATATAAAATGACTTGCTGTTTTGGTGTTCGGATCGAGATGGTGTTGAGCAAACCTCTTTTTCGTGGTTTGAATAAATGGGCGATGCTGATCAATCCCTGTGTATGAATCGAGAGTGTAGATCTCATCAAGATAACGAAACAAATCACCGAACCCACACCCCAGATCTAAAACGCTCCGATCATTAAAATTCGTCGCCGTGGCAATAGCTTGAAAGCGCTTATTCTGAGCAGTTTCATCTGACCATCCTAATATTTTCGCGTTTCTTCCTCGCCATTTTTTCAAACGAGTACGATGAAACAAATAGATCTCTAATCGGTCCAAAAGGTGCATTATCTTATCCGCTTTATTCGTCGCGTTTTGATCTATTCAATAGAAAAATTGACGAGTATTAATTAATGGTCGCATATCGAGAAGTATGTAACAATCCCACCTCTTATTTACCCGTTAAAGTCATACCAATGAAATTTCAAGCCGCTATTTTCGACATGGATGGACTCCTCCTCGATACAGAACGTGTCTGCATGAGAGTCTTTAAACAAGCCTGTGAAGTCCAAAATCTTCCATTTTATGATGATGTCTACCTTTCTATCATCGGCCGTAATTCAGCAGGAATTGAAGTCATTTTTCGCAACGCTTATGGAGAGTCTTATGAACGACTTAATGCAGAATGGCGTGAACGCTACGGTGCGATAGTTAAACACCAAGCAATTCCAATAAAAAATGGCGTGATTGAGCTACTCGAATGGTTGAAGGAAAATAAATACCCTATTGCTGTCGCCACCTCAACCCAAAAAGACATTGCTGAAATTAAACTTCGGCTCGCCGGGTTAGATCAGTATGTGGATAGCTTAACCACGGGTTGCGAAGTCAGCAAAGGTAAACCAGATCCAGAAATCTATCTGCTTGCGGCCAATCGCCTACAAGTACAACCTGAATTGTGTTTAGCATTTGAAGATTCCAATAACGGAGTTCGTTCTGCTATCTCTGCCAATATGATCGCTTATCAAATACCAGACTTGGTTGAGCCTTGCGAAGAAGTATTGGCTCTGGGGCACTCCATTTTGCCTTCGCTCTCGCATGTATTAGCGTCATTAAAAGAGTAAACATACGATAGCAGTAGCAATAACATTTAAGTTCGAGTTCAATCGCTGGTTAATTACACTCCCTCACTCGCATTTGAGTCGATGTGGGGGAATGTGCCAGCTCCTTGAATCAAGCTCTAAGAATTTGAGCTCGTACTTTCGAATCCAAGTCGAACAGAAACTTTGCAGCCTCAACATGTTGCGGGTATTCGATAAATTTCTGACGACAAGCTTCTGTCATCATGTGAAGCTCTTCTGCCAACATTAATTCCCAGTAGAGTGATGTTGTATGCAACATCGCTAAAAGTGGCTTAAACACCTCTTTTTCATACGCCAACATTAAATCTTCTAAGATTATGTCACGTTCATCTTCACTGCTGATCGGTAATTTAATCGCTGCTTTTGCTTTAAGGTAATGTTCGTTACCAAGCAGATTATTCATGACGGGTTGATTGTCTTGAGCTAATTCAATGAGTTCTATCTTGATAGCTTCTCGCCAGTTCTTTTGGCTAAGATCATCTTCAGCAACAGTGTCAAACTCATCATAGATCCTACGCTCTGTTGCTCGTTGCACCTTCATCAGCACCGAGCGAACTGTTTGAAAGGGTAATTGATACTCTTTACAAAGCTCAATGATTAATGAGTGGAAACCGCCATGAGGGAGATGAAGATTTGTTTTGAAAATAGCAAGAGCGGCTTCTTGCTGTGGCGTAAGATCGCGCATGATGGTTATGGTCCTTTGTTCTAGTTTACTCTTTATTTAGACGGCTAGCTTTCTAGGAAAAGCTAGCGGCGTAAACCATATACCAACCATAGGCTTGAAGATAGCTTTATAGTGAAAAGAAGCCCAACAATCAGGCCAATCAACCCAACAGTTCCATCAAAACCTTTAGATTTTTATTAGATAGCGATATTCGTTTGATGCCAATAAATATTTAGCAAAATCACGATCGTTCTCTTCTGCCATAATGTGCTCAATAAGCCAATTTGCCATGAAGAGTATTACCGTCTTCAACTCACAATGGTTATTGATAAATTGAGAGCATTGATTTTTAAGCTGCTTAAGTAACATATTATGAACATTAGTATGTTTTTCATAGCCGTCATAACGAGAAAGCACCATAAGGTTCTCTTCACTTATGAAATGATATTCCGCATAAGCGATAACTTCGTTGATCAAACGCTGCATTATGCCTCTCGATTCGTTTTGATTAACCAATAACTTATTAATCATCGCGAGCAAATTCTTATGTTGCAAATCTATAACTTCGATACCAAGATCATAGCTATCTAGCCAATTGTAAGTATGCATTCCTACCCTACCGCAATTTGTCATTAATAAAACGGAGTATGAAGAGGTGCAATTTTTGTAACATACCTTCAACCCACTCCGTATATCGTACCAATAAGCGAACACTTTTGGAACGTAAACAAGCAACATACGGTAAATTGGTGGCATATTTTATACCCTAATTTCAAAAACTTTTTGAACTGTCGCCACTTTGTCGCCATTTACGATTTTTAAGCATAAAAAAAGAGCCACTAAAAAGTGGCTCAATTCTTAAAAAATTTAATGTTGAAACAACCATAACGTGATAATTGCGATTCATTTAATTTCAATACGTTAACCAAAAAACAATCATATGTTAATATAGATCAAAACAACCATAAATTGATATTTTTGTGAATTATACATTTCAGCCAAACTACAGCAGTAAGAAAGTTACTTTCATCACACCAGTCTAGGCAAGCTTACAATTTAAGTTTAACCAATAAATCTTCAACGATAACAACCCAATCACTACCACTTAACCTTGACTCTAAGTTTTTATGTTTAGAACATGACCAATACGCATATCCTCTTTGGGAGAATGCCAGTACAAGAAAACGATTTTTTTACTTGCCAGCTTATCACTGTTTTTAATTCGGGCTAACGCATAGCCAACATCATCAATTTCAATTTGATTCATATTCTTGATGTCTCCAACATTAACCAAGTCTTTACTCTGGATAACTTCAAAGTATCTACTTGTTGCTGGTTGCCAATATTAAAACACTAAGTCTCAGGATAGATAGCGACGACATCTTTGTATAACACCTTAGAAACATGGACAAGAGATGTGTCTACTGAGATCAATAGTCCAGCATTACTAATGATCGAAATAACACACTCAAAACTCGCTACTCCTTTTACTAACTCAACATTAGGTAAATTCAAGTGCACCGTTGGCGATGAAGTCCACGCTCATACTTAAAAATGGGGTTACGCCTGTCGTGCGGTTTTCTACATCGGAAATCAAAAGCACAAGATTGCTGATGCTTGCCTGCGCTTTTCGAATAATGGTGTGCTTGTGAATTCGGGTAAGCCTGCTCGTTCCTGCGTGTTCTAGTGCCAAGCGAGACAAGTCACCAGAGTGCATTGCGTTCTCTAGTGCTCGTTTAATGAATGTCTCCTCACTCGCATCATCTGGGATTTGAGCGGTGACAACTCCGAGGCCAAGCAAAAGGCTATTAAGAATGGTGTAGTTGCCGCTTGCTTTCGTGATCACCACTAGCTCGACACAAGTCAGAACATGTGGCTGTTCTGGATTAAGCTTGTTACGTAGCATCGTGGCATTCATATCAGTGGCTTTTGCTAACTTGGTCATGTTCTCCAAGTTCGCAAATGCACAACACGCATCGTTAAATGCCTTTTGTTTAGAACCACGGAATTCGCACATTGAGTCAATTTCATTCATAACCAATACTCAATTGAAGATAAACGGAACGAAAACGAATCCCCAACCAAGAATATTAAGCCACAACGGGCAATACTCTTTAGTGGGAATCAAGGAGGATAAGCGCATGACCTACCCCATGTTTTCCATTGCTTCACGAGTAGCCAATTCAACTAAGGCGATGATATTGATTAGGGGAGTTTCCTTACCTTTTGCTTTCTTTTTAATAGGTAAGCGACCATCTGCTACCCAATCCATGATGGTACGTTTTGGCATACCAGAGAACTGAGAATATTGATCGTAAGTCATGAAAGGCGTATTTAGGACTACTTGATATGAGAGCATAGTGATATCCTGTTATGTTATTGAGTGTTTCATTTCGGACAATAGGGTCGCACCCCGCACTGTTCAGTCATCATTTGAGTGAAAATACAGTCTTCTTATGAGTGAATTACAAGAGCAAATGCCACCTTTTGAATACATTGGCGGTCGAGAAGTTACAGAAAGGATGAAGAAGGTCACGAAAACGAGAGACTTCAAGTCCCTTGGAGACGTACTTGGCATTTCAAAAGGGACGATATCTACGTGGCACCAGCGAGAGTTAACTCCCTTCGAAGTGATTTTGAGGCTTCATTTGAAGACTGGCGCATCAATCAAATATCTAGCTTTAGGAGAAGGCGAAGCTTTCCCTGATCAAGTAGTCCAAGAGCATACGTCTAAAAAAAATGAAGCTAAGACACTTTTTGATGTCGATTACTTCATTCTGACTAATGGAAAGCTTGTGGGAAATGAAACGCTAGCTTTTGATAAGAGCTACTTAGACAAACTTGGGGTTCTGAATGTAATGGGCATCGAGCACGATGGGACTACATTCATTGTCGATAAAGAAGTTCACCAAGCAGTAAGCGGCACTTACCTAGTGGATATGGATGGATTGTTGTCTCTAAATGACATTCAACGTTTACCTGGTAAGAAACTGGCGATCAGCTTCAACGGCTCGACTCTAACAGTCGAAGAAGGTGAAGTAAGGGTTGTGGGTAGAGTTGCGTTAGTGATGGAGAAGAAGTAGGTGGAGGTTACATTTAACAGTGATGGAACAATAGCAAACCTTAGTAGCTTAACTGAACCTTTGCAAAAGCAAGATATTTTAAATGCTGTAAAGAGGTTTTTAGAACTTGACCGATATGTTGACTCTTATAAAGACTCCACCAAATATGGTTTAGTCGTCGACGGACAAATCTACCCGCCCAAAACAATTTTTGGTTTAGCGATGGAGAAGGTCCTGTACATCACCGTTAAATCTAAACATTTTCGCTCTGGCTTCAACAAACCCTGCTTTGATTCTTTTAATAGACTCGGGTTTGAAATTTGTGTGAAAGATAGCTCTCAAAATGAATCGAGCTCCAATAAAGATAGTCGGCTTTGGACAAAAGAAGAGCTTTCTGAGGCAGTAGATGCCTACCTTGAAATGCAGCATAAAGCCGAAAGTGGGATCGCCTACAAGAAAAGCGTCTACTACAAACAACTTGCAGATAAATTCAATCGCACTCCCAAAGCTTTTGGGAGAAGAATGTCGAATATTACCTATATTATGACGTTAATGGATTTGCCAACCGTTTCAGGTTTAGCGCCACTTGCAAATGTAGGAAAAACCCAAGCACCAATTATTGAAAAGCTGATATCCGAAAAATTAGGAAAAACGTTTATTGGTGTTGGGCTTGCTGATGCTGAAATGCAATCAATAATTAACAGCAAAAAACCGCCTGAAAAACCAGTTGGTGATGACAAGCCTGACTCGGTTGAAACAACAACAAAAACATACAAACGCTCAGGCAAAGTTAAAGGCTGGGTAATACGTAGAGCAAATAAACACTGTGAGCTTTGTGGAGATAGAGCCCCTTTTGACAAAGAAGACGGCACACCTTTTTTGGAAGTACATCACCTGATCCGCTTAAAAGATAACGGGCCAGATACTGTCGAGAACTGCGCCGCACTGTGTCCTAACTGTCATAGAAAACTGCATTACAGTGCTGAGCGTGTAGCTCTAACAGAAGAACTTCGCGAGAAAGTTATTCAAAAAGAAAGCGGCTTATAACTGTATGCGTGGTGGCCACCAAACAAACAATATCTACCTATACATCATAACGAATTAAAACCTAAGGCACTCTAACGTCATGGCTAACAATATGAAATTCCAAATAGAAAAACCATCTCCGGAAGATCTATTTGGCAGTAATGGGCACAACAATGCTGCCAACGCAATCCAAGAAACATTAGAACAATTCCCAGAAATTCATCTTATCGGATTAGAAGGCGAACTTGGCGCTGGTAAAAGTACCGTTCTCCAACTACTCAAATCAAAACTTGACTCAAAGAATTTCTATTTTATCGAGTTTGATGTAGAAAAATATCATCACTCTTCAACTAAAAGCTCGTTTATTAAGGTTTTATCGTCAAAACTTAAGGAACTTTATAGTTCTCATTCAAACGAAATTGATGAAGCAAAAGACCTCGCGCTTGGAAACAAATTCACTTATAAGAAAGAAGTAAAAAGTAACCTACCATGGATTTCATTCATATTAGTCATTTGCCTTCTGTTAACTGCTAGAACGATGCAACCCGCACTACAAGCGTTAACGGATATTATTAGTGTACTAAAAAGTGGCGAGCCTTCTAGCGAAAATCCTATTTTCACTAGTAAACAACTGATTGATATTACACTTGGATTCTCTCCTCTAGCTTTAGCTTTGGTCTTAGGTTCTTTGAGATTCTTAGGTAATAAATTTAATTTTAATTGGTTATCTAAACTGCCAAATATAGGGAGTGCATTAAAGCGTAATTCCGTAGATACAATTAGTGAAACATTACTTATTAATAAAGAAGTGAGCAGTGTCGAGTTAGAAGCAGCATTTAGCCAATTTGTTACCATCATTCCAGAGAATGACGTGGTTATTTTAGTTATCGATAATCTAGATCGAGTCTCTAGTAAAAAAGTTAAAGAAATATGGAGTGATCTCGAAATACTAACTTCTATTTGCAGCAAGAAATTTCGAATTATCGTACCCTATTCTGAAAATCACATTGCTTCTGCATTGTCTAATAGCGATAAAGAAAAAGAGAATGACAGTCAAGAATGCTCAAAGAGCGGACAGGAATTTATATCAAAACGAATTCCCGTTGTATTTAGAGCCCCTCCAATCATGTCTGCTGGTTGGCGTGAACCATTCGCAAAATACTGGGAAGAAACACTACCCAAACGCGCTGGAATGAGTGATACATCAGATTTAATTGATGTTTGGGCCTCGACATTAGAAAGCAAACAAATAACGCCAAGGTTCTTGAAAAAACATATCAATGATATCGCTTCAATAATTTTGTCGAACCAAATAACTAATCCTAACGCTTGTTGCTGCTCTGCTTACTTACTCGCTTGTAAGCTTAATAAAATCCCAGTTAGCGAATTTCTATCGGAGCCTTTCCCAAAAGCTAAGGAACATAAGTGGTCCCCTAAGGTAGAAGCCACTAAGAGAATTTTGCGTAAGGTAGCTGGCGTCCAAGAGTGGCCGCTAGAAATAATGGCTATTCACTACCAAACGACCACGGAACTTGCACAATGTGAGTTACTTGGAGACCCAATAAAAAGAGCGATCAAAAACCATGACGGTGAAGGAATAAGCGAACTTGCAAATATGTATGGATTTATCGTTGAGTTTAATAAGGCAATGAGCTCACCAAACACAGAACCATATGATTTGGTTTGCTTATCTCATTCAGCAATATTACATCAGCAAGATACTAATGTTGAATCGGCCGTTGATCAGGTTAAAACTTGGCTTCCTGAGATTAACCATGCGCTCAAAGAACAAAAAAATGATGCTAGTTTAGATCACTACAACCTAAATACGATATCGGCCTTTAAAGCTCTACAAGAGCATGGCTTACCAATAAATTTAGACCGAATAAAACAAGAAATATCGCTCGTTAAAGAATACATTTTGGCTGACAATTTAAAAGAAAATGAGGATCCATATCAAGCCACAGAAGTGCTATACCATTACACGCAATTGACAAAAGAAATTCCATCTCTTGCATCTAACCCTTCTAGTAATTATTTTATCAATGTGCTGTGGCCAAACAGAAACAAACTAAGTAGATGGAATGTTACGGACTACCAGCAAAGTAATAAAGAAGTTAGAGAAAGCCTAGAATTAATCGCCTCAGCAGATAGTTACTTAGATAGGTTAAGCTATTTTGAATATTTAGCAACTATCAGTGTAATTGACAACAACTCACTTAAAGAGTTAACAGACAAAAATGCTATCGTACTACACGACACAATATTTAAAGCACAAACAAACTTAAGCTGGTATGCACTACCATTCACTTTAGGCTGGTACCAAACAGCTCAATCCTCCGTAGTTTTTAATCACTGTATTTCTAAGTTTTCTCAAGACAGTCAACAAAACAGACTCGGTGTATGGATATCCGTCCTACTTGCATATTGTATCGAAAATGAAATTACGTCGGTTCAAGTTCGACTCAACAATAGAACTGTTATTTCCCCGAATAGTTTTATAAATCAAAAAATCACAGAGTTTGGACACTTAGATGAAGACACTCTATTTAACTTTCTGTCGTTATCTACCTCGTTTGAATCTATATTAATGGCTTGTCAAGATACTACTTTATTTCCGTTACTCAAGAATTCTGTGAAGCGTTTATGGAATGAAAATAAGGTAATATTTCTTCAACTAGATTCCGCATTAAATTCAAATTACTCCCTATTAGCAAGTATCATCGAAGAAAAAGAGGTGCATTTGAACAAACTCGCAGCTTGGTTACATGATTGTGATGTACTAGTAAGAGATTGGTCTTCTGAATTAGTCAATGATGTTCTAATTACAGATAATAAATATTTCATAGATTTTGCTTGGAAGGAAATATCTTCAATTAATGATTCCGATGCTCTAATACAAATCTTAGATTCAGAGGAAAGCCATGAATCACAGTTCATTATCAACCAATTCTCCGGTGGCAAAAGCAAACTAACTAACTCAAAGTTTGTAGCTGATGTACTAATAGGTCTCCTAGATTCACATACTCTTATGCAAAAGAGCAGTTCTGTTGCACTAGCGCTACTTAACCTTCTGTATTCTAAAGATAAAAACCTAGTAATTCGAAAAATACGAATACAACTAACATCAAGCTCAATCGAACGTTCTCAAAAATATACTCTTATTGAGTATTTTGGATCTGAAGTAAAACTAGATCCACTGAGCAAAGAAGACGCACAAACACAAATTATAGATCTAGTCGATGGGTTAGTTTCATCTAAAGTTGCAAGTTGGTTAAACTCTCAACTAACCAACCTAACAGGTTGGAATTCAGAAAAGATACTTGAATTAAAAGAGGCTGTGGAAGTCCACTCCGAAACGTATGCTCTTGATAAGATCATCGCAGCATACAGTAAAAGAATTCCAGAAAAGGTTTGATTAGTAATAGAGAAGTGGATTTCTTTCCGCTTCTCTATTCTCGATTGAAAATATAACGACCTCTTCGCATCCAGATAGAGTGAATATATGATGCATAAACAAGATGAATTAGATATTTTTGTAAAATCAGTGAGTCGAACAAATTCAGCAATTACACACAATGAAAATACCAATGACCCCAAAGATACTCTTCAACATATCTTTGATAAAAGTGGTCTTTCCGAGTATATGCAGACTCCCAAAATGAAGTCACTATCTATGAATGAAATTCGTTCATTAACCGATGACGATCTAGAGTTGTTAATCAATGGCAATGGGTTAGAAAAAGGAGAGCGTTGGGCAATTCTAACTACCCAAGACTTGAGATCAGAGCTAAACCAACGTTACTACGATAAAGGAGCAAAGATAAGCGAAAAGGCTTCTAAGAGAGCGAACTTAATAGCGATGCTTTCGCTACTTATTGCTATTCTTTCATTAATTCTAACTTTTTTCCCTGCTGCAAAACCTCTTCTAGAAGAAACACTGCATTATGAAGCTTTAGATTCTGTTCCTGCAAAGCCCGAATCTGTACTGAATGAACCAACCCAAGCACCACAACTAGAAACACCGTTACCAACACAGTTATAGCGGTTATTTTATTTAATTCAATCATACGAACCCCATCAATCCAAATACATCCACTTCAAATTGTGCATATAGATAGCTTTAAAACATTGTTTAACGTTTGAACCCGATTTAAACTGTATAAACATACAGCAATCATCGATATTACTATGTCTATTAGAAACTTAAAAGACGGTTCCACAAAACCATGGCTTTGTGAATGCTACCCAAGCGGCCGTAATGGTAAGCGTGTTCGTAAAACATTTGCGACTAAAGATGAAACAAAAGCGTTCGAATTGCACATAACGCAAGAAGTAGATGACAAACCTTGGCTTGGTGCTAAACCCGATCACCGCAGGCTTTCACACATTATTGAGCTTTGGTACTCGCATTACGGCAGAACGCTCGTAAATGGTGCTGCAATTTACCAAAAATTCGAACTCATGGTTGAAGCCATGGGTAACCCTATCGCCCCACCTTTAATGCTAAAATTTACGCTGAATTTCGAAGTTTACGAATGGCTGGCCAAATTAGCTTTGTCGATGACAAGTGGCAAAAGGGAGCCCCAAGCATTTCAACGCTTAATTCTGAACTCGCTAGGTTTAAGGCCGTCTTCAGTAAACTAAAAGAAATTGGTGAATGGTCCCTTCCTCACCCTTTAGAAGATATAAAACCATTTAAAAATCCAGAAAATGAAATGGCATTTATACCAAAAGAGAAAATCCCGTTATTGCTAGAACAGGTTGGTAATCATAAACGCGAAGATATGATAAGAATCGTAAAAATCTGTTTGGCAACAGGGGCACGGTGGAATGAAGCAGCCCAACTGAAAGGCAGTCAACTTGGCAAATATAAGATCACTTATACCAATACCAAAACAAAGAAAAATCGCTCTGTACCTATTTCTAAGCAGCTCTATGATGAGATCTACAAACCAACACCAGGCAAGCTATTTGATGAGTGCTACACTCCATTTTGCTACCTTCTTAAAAAAAAAATTGGCTTAACTCTTCCTACGGGGCAAGCCTCTCACGTACTTCGCCATACTTTCGCTAGCCACTTTATGATGAACGGCGGCAATATCTTAGTGTTACGTGACATCCTTGGTCATGCTGATATCACAATGACTATGAGATATGCTCACTTCGCGCCCGATCATTTAGCTGAAGCTATCACCAAAAATCCCATTGCTGATTTTTAATCATATTCACATTTAGTGCATAGATGGTGCATATTTTTATACCCTAGTTTTAAAAACTTTCTGAACTGTCGCCACTTTGTCGCCATTTACGATTTTTAAGCATAAAAAAAGAGCCACTAAAAAGTGGCTCAATTCTTAAAAAATTTAAACAAGTATTTTAAACGCTACTCTTTACCGAACACGTTGTTCTCTTGCTCTTGCACACGAATGAAAGTCGTACGCTTACTTAGCTCTTTAAGCTTTGCTGCGCCTACGTATGTGCACGTTGAACGTACGCCACCAAGGATGTCAGAAATCGTATCATGAACAGAACCACGGAACGGAAGTAAAACAGTTTTTCCTTCTGCTGCTCGGTATTTTGCAACGCCGCCAGAGTGTTTCGCCATCGCACTTTCTGAAGACATGCCGTAGAACTTCATAAAACGTTTGCCGTCTTTTTCAACAACTTCACCACCAGACTCCTCATGCCCAGCTAACATGCCACCAAGCATTACAAAGTCAGCACCACCGCCAAACGCTTTCGACACATCACCAGCACATGAACAACCACCATCTCCGATAATCATACCGCCTAGGCCATGCGCAGCATCCGCACATTCAATAATGGCAGAAAGTTGAGGGTAGCCAACGCCCGTTTTTACACGAGTCGTACAAACCGAGCCAGGGCCAATACCCACTTTTACAATGTCAGCGCCTGCAAGAATAAGCTCTTCACACATATCGCCAGTCACAACGTTTCCAGCAGAAATAGTTTTGGTTGGAAACTCAACACGCACTTTCTCAACGTACTCAACCAAATGCTCTGAATAACCATTAGCAATGTCGATGCAGATGAAAGCCAGTTCATCGCTAAATGCCATTATTTCTTGAAGTTTTTTAAAATCAGCATCCGAGGTTCCAGATGAAACAAACACGTTATTGAGCGTTTGAGCATTTGAATTTTTAACAAATTCGCCCCACTGTTCTACGCTGTAGTGTTTGTGAATTGCGCTCATCACCCCATGTTCTGCGAGAGCAGCTGCCATTTCAAAAGTGGCAACAGAATCCATATTTGCAGCGATTACCGGAACTCCTGACCATTGACGACCACTATGCTTGAATGTAAAATCGCGGGTTAAATTTACTTGAGAACGGCTTTTTAGAGTTGAACGCTTAGGGCGAAACAGTACATCTTTAAAACCTAACTTAAGTTCTTGTTCGATACGCATGGTGTAATTCCTTGATTCATTAACTTATGTGTCATTCGCATTATGCGTGGTTTTGACTTTGGCAGAAGTCGTTACCATTTTTCGGACACAAAAAAACCGGAGCGTTGGCAGACGCTCCGGTTTTCAGCATTATAGGCCCTGATTTCCATTCGGCAAGTCTGATAAATGCATTTTTTTTGTGATATCATCTTAGAAATTCCAAACCTAAATACCCTTCTTACCCGGCACTTCTAGCTGTTATTAATAAAATCAATTAGTTACAACAACCTTAAAACTTACCGATTGCGCAAACCTTTGCGTGTCATCTCTATCTCTTGCTGTTTTCGCCATCAATGTTGCCGTTTATATCAAATAATGTGATCTATACTGAGTATAAATCCACGCAAAAAGTCCAAAAAATTCAACGCTAAATTCCTTAAAAGTGATCTCACCCCACTATCGGTGGAGCATTTCTTGCTATGAATTTATAAAAGGAATACTTGCTGTCAATGGCAAATCACAGGAGTTGAGAATGAAAAGACCACTAATATTGATATTTACCACGATGGTTTGCCTGCCCACTATGGCAAATGCAGCAGGAAACCGTGGTTCACTTTATACCAATGTGGGAGCGACATTAGTTTCTAACGATTCAAATCAAGAGACCGCCTACTTTATTCAAGCCGGGTATAACTATCAGATGACGAAACTATTATCTGCGGATGTGAGTTATAAAAGAGTGGAGACATTTAACTCCAACGTGAGTGCTAATTCTGACGAATTTGTTCAAACTTACGATGCCTATGGTCTTGGGGTGCGCGTTGATCAACAAGTGGGACTTCTTGGTATTTACGGTAAAGCGGGAGGAAGTTATATCTCATCTGAAACTACTGTCTGGGATACGGTTGCAGGCGCGAAGAAAACAGAAACCGATGACAGCTTTAAACCTTATGCCAGTGCAGGGGTCAGTTTAATGTCTCCGATGGGTCTAGTACTTGATGCAGGGGTAACTTATCAATTACTTCCAAATGACGAACACGCGACTTCTTTCAACGCAGGCGCTAGATTCGCATTCTAGTTCTCTACGGTTTAATTGCTCAGTTTCCCCGATCTCGCATCTCAATTACAGATGTGAGATCGGATACAAACGCTAGCCTTGGATGAGTGGACCATTGATAACACGACGAAGCGTTTGAAAAAGGTCACTGGCAACTAAGCCAATCTCACCATTCTCTTTGGCACAAAGATCAGCAGCACAACTATGGATAAATACACCAATTTGAGCCGCATCCGTTAGTGTAAGATTTTGCCCCAACATCGCCCCAATCACGCCAGACAATACATCCCCCATACCTGCGCTTGCCATTCCAGGATTTCCCGCGTGACAAACCCACGTTGCTTTGCCATCGCACACAATAGTACCCGCTCCTTTTAATACGACAACACCACCATATTTTTGCTGAAGATCTTGAGCCGCTTGATAACGGTTGATCTCAATGTCAGCAACCGTACAGTTTAACAACCGCGCGGCTTCTCCTGGATGTGGCGTTATAATGCGATTTGGGTCTTGATTAGGTTCAACGGCCAGTAAAGTAAGCGCATCCGCATCCAGAACCTTTTCACCTGAAGATTGCTTTATGTATTCAAACCACCTTTGGGCTTGCTCATCTTGCCCCAAACCTGGCCCTAAAACATAGGTGCTTGCCCAGTGGATCTTGTCTGAAATGACTTTGCAGTCGCTTTCCCAACTCAGAGCCATAATTTCAGGTCGAGAAGATAAGATTGGTAAAATATTATCAGGATGGGTTAATACACTCACTAAACCCGCGCCGCTACGAATACATCCTTCAGAAGCAAGGCGGATTGCCCCTCCCATCCCAACATTTCCGCCAATCAACAAGACTTTGCCATTTAGCCCTTTATGAGCGGTGCGTTTTCTTGGCATAAGTAAGGTAGGAATTTCATCCGCGCAAGAATAGACCGCACTGGCGACATTCATTTGATTAAAACTTTCATCGACACCTAAGCCGGAGAAGTGCAACAAGCCCGTATGATCTCTTGCCGATCCCGTTACCAATCCTTGCTTAATACCTATGAAGGTTATGGTATGAGATGCAACAATCGCCAGGCCGTTCTGCTTTTGCCTTCGATTGGCTTCTTCAAGGGAGTGCGGTTGAACGTGACCAGTATCAGCATCTAGTCCTGATGGAATATCGATGGAAACAATGGGTAAGTGAATGTGGTTAATTCTAGAAATGAGTTCAGCATAGTTAGGGCGAAGTGGTGGTTTAAATCCTGTACCGAGTAGTGCATCCACAATAAGATCACAGTCTGGTGGGATTCGGTCTTTAGCATGACAAACGGCACCATCAATTGTTAACCAAAGCTCCAACGCTTGCTGCGCATCTTCTGTCAGCTTGTCAGATAAATCCCCAGCTTGCCAAACATGAACCTCTATTCCTGCTTGCTTTGCCAAACGCGCCACAACATATCCGTCGCCGCCATTGTTGCCTTTACCGCAACAAATGAGCCATTTTTTAGAGTGTGGGTAGTGAGATAGAATCAATTGAAAAGCAGCCTCTCCCGCTTTTTCCATCAATTCGAACATTGTGATGTTGTTCTTTTTGGCCGCTAGGACTTCTCCTTCACGTACCTGCTTTGCCGTATATAAAGGCTGGGAATGTAATGAGGTCTTCATTGAGCTATCCCTCCAACTCACTTAGTTAATCTCTTCGTTATTTAAGCTCTTGTTTAGGTAAAGCCAAGAACTTCGCTTGGCTTTAATCACTACTTTTTCACTTGTGATGCAATGGCCTCTGCTGTTGCATCTTGAATGGATAAAAACAGAGAGTTTATTTTTCCTGTCGGCGTTCGCATCGGGTTTAATGTCACGTTTTGATACATGAAGTTGGCCTGCTGCGTAATCGGTCTAACATTTCGACAGTGGAAAAGGTAAGGCCTCTGCTGCCAAGTAATAAAACTGCGGCAACCTAGGTCATAAACAGGTTTTGTTTTTAATCGAAACCAGTCTTGCGGAATTTCAGGGAAAAGTTCGAATATCGACTTTCCAATAGCGTCATGTGCTTGTTTACCACTGTGGTGAGTCATGAACCCATTCCACACCTGAACATTATAGTCACGATCCAAGACAATTAAGCCCATATCAACATTTTGGACCATATCCACCATCCAGTGGAATTGTTCAAACTCAGCAGGAAGATTAAGCATTAAAAGTCCTCCATTAAGTAGGCTAATTTGTTATCTAATAAAGGCAATGATTCGTCCACGAACATAAACAGTAAATCACATCGGATCGATGTATCATCAATGTTATAGCTCACTTCAAAGGTCATTGTTTTATTAAATGAACCTGAAGTAGAAGCAATAACAGAATCAATTGAGATATGTTGGCCTAGAAGTACTGGAGAACTCTGGAAGAAGCGAACTTCAGACTGCTCGCCTAAACCATTTAGGAATGAGCCCACTAAAATATTAGAGACATCCATGAGTAGTTCTAATTCTTCTAGCTCTTCGCTATCTGCAGGGATCTTCATTAATTTTTTAAGGTCTGCCACACTGGAGTCACTCAGTAAGACTAGCGCTTCACCCGCGATCCCTTCTCCACTGAACCCTTGGCAAATGCCAGAAACCTGATCGTTGTCCGCCAAATCCCTTAATGCCATGTGCAATTCACTCACTTCGAGGATATTTACATTTGGCAGTGGCAAGTGGACAAAAACATCAAAATGCCGTGCTAATGCATCTGCCGCACGACCAATTGAGACGTTCGCCACTTCCATATAAATATCACGTCGACGAAGAATGGGAAGATCAATACTGGTTGGTGTAATGATGCGAGGTTGCGCGACTGGCTCAACGAGTTCTTTCAGAACATCATTAAGAACAGCTTTATCAATTGGCTTTTGAATAAATGCTTTCGCACCCAAAGCTAACACTTTTGCTTTGGCTTTCGGCTGAATATCACCAGAAACCACGACCACTGGCGTCGTATTTCCGAGACGCTGCAACTCTTCTAATGTTCCAAAGCCATCCAATTCCGGCATGGTTAAATCTAAGAACATCAATTTGAAATCATTGAGTTCGAGTTGTTTTAGAGCGTCGAGACCATGAACCGCGAAGGTAATATCCGCATTTAATGATGCAGGGAGGGAGCGTGCTATCTGCTTGCGCGCAAGTGCTGAATCGTCACAGATAAGAACGGGAAATGACATTCAATCACCTTCTTCTATTAGTTCGTACAATAAATACAGTGTAACAGAACAATATAAAGTCAGGTATGTCGAATTAACCTCTTTAATTATCTAGAATAAACAACACACTAGTACTTACCTATCGAAGATTAGTAAGAAGGCCAAAGAGTTAAAAGTAGAATACGCAATATAACTGCAAGTACGATAAAAGCCACGCCTAAACGATACCATTTATATTCGCCGATACTGAGAGGAATGCGCTTATAAAACATCGTCACTACCCCTTTCCAATCATGGCTGCGTTTGCCATATTGCATGACGCTGGTTAGTACAAACATAATACCTACAATCAACAATCCTTTTTCCGCCACAAACAGTCCAAACTCCATAGCAAATCCTTTTATTCCAATCATTGAACGGGTTAAGTCTACCCAGAGGCGTGAATAAGATCTGTAGAACTATAGTCGTAGAGTGACAGCGCTTTACCAAAAGTGATTGTATAGAAGAAAATTGATGTATAGAGGAGAGTGACAAAATAGTAGAAGTATGTAGAAACAAAAAGCCCTCTTTGCAGAAGGCTTATCGCGAGTATTTAAGCTGTGACGTTTTTGAATTTTGCAGTGATGTTATCTCGATATGTGAACCACAAATAAGTCACAATGATTGAGAAATGCAGATAAGAAAGAGCAAATACAATGGGTGACGTAATTAGATCTTCAGACATACCCCAAGCGACTCCAATGACGGTAATCGCCAGCTTAGATAGCATTCCACACATTAACAACAGAAGAGCAAGCTCAGGAAAGCGAGTGCTACGGAATGCAAACCAGTAACAGCTTCCAACAGCCAAAGACGCAATCGATAACCCTAACATGAAAGAATGTAAGTGGTCTGCAGAAGCCACCCCAGCGGAAAGCGATGTCATTAAGATTAGTAATAATTTCATGTTTATTTGCCTTACTTTTTAAGAGAAAAGCATCCTTTCATTTTTGCAAACTCATTTTGCATGACATTTTGCGTATTTTCCAACGAATTGCAAGGCTAAAAACCGCACAACAAATGCTTAAAAATCGAACAATAAAGCTCTGATTACAAATATTTAACAAGCAAGATAGTAGCAAATACCATTACAACAGGCTTTTACTGATTAAATGATTGGAACAGACGGTTTTTAAACAAAAATTTAACATGTAGATTTTTCTTTAAATTACGACTGGTCAGGCATTTTGTACACCTAACTTAGCTAAAAAAAGCCAGTACAAAAATGCACCGGCTTGCTGATTAAGGTAATAACTTCCTACTAAGGATATTTCCCTCACAGATGTTCTAGATTGAATTCATTGCAGAAACAAATGTAACCAAAACTAGATCCGAGCGGTTTTGGTATACACGTCCAACTCTTGCATACTAACAAAAGTGATAAGCTCATTGTCTAAATAAAAATTGACGCCTCCAACGCTCTTTTCACCTCGGAAAATCTGTTTAGTGCCATCTTGATATGAAATATCCATTTGAAGCGTATTTTCATCTACTTTCTTCATCACAGCATCTTCAACCCACTGATTATTAACTTGAATTGGTGCTTCAGTTAATGATTTATCAAGCTGACTATTAACTTTAATTATCGCTTCTAATTTCGAGTCAACCACTGCTGGTGACTTCCCGGAAATAGGATTTTTTCCTGTCCAGAACTCAATTGAATTGAAAATAAACATATCGGCTACTGATGCGATCCCATATACAGGAGACAACAAAAGAAACACGCCTTCACGAGCGTATCTATTATCCACAAGCTGCAAGTTAAATTTTGAGACCAAGCCTGTTGTTGCCATTTGTCCCATACAACCTGTCAACGTTGATGCACTCAGCAGCATCACAGACACCAATTTCATTTTTTGCACTTTCATTTCTCTTACCAACAATAATGTTTTAACTTCAGATATTGAAGCGGGCCGGAGTTTAATGAATATAAATAGAATTGAATAGTGAAATAATCATTTATCTACAACAAGTTAACACGGACATTTTTACAACATCAGAAAAACGCAACTTTCATCATCAAAGAAAAAACATTGAGTATGAAGCCACTGCCATATCAACCTTCAATCCTCATCCCAACCAAGCAATTAACAACTAATTATCAATTACTTTTCATTTGAAATTATTTTACATTCGCTCACAAAAAGAGATTCCAATCACACTTTTATTGGTTATAATCCGCGCTCTTTGCGACATCTATTGATAAATGCAAACTTATTTTGAGAAAAACACATTAACTAACTCTTCTTTCTATGAAAGAACCAAACTGAGAATAAAAATGAGCAAGATTGATAAAGCAATGCGTATCCTGCTAGCAGGTTTTTGTATCAACCTGTGTCTTGGCATCTTGTATGCGTGGAGCGTATTTAACAAAGCACTCGTAACCGACTTTGGATGGAGTGCGGCGGACGCATCTTCTCCTTATGCCATCGCGACCATCACTTTCTCAGTTTGTCTTTTAGTTGCAGGTATCCTTCAAGATCGCATGGGACCACGTAAGATCCTTATCCTAGGCACAACATTAACAGGCCTAGGGATGATCGCTTCTGGTTTCGCTTCATCCGTTTTTGCGCTAAATATTACGTTTGGTGTGATTACCGGTGCGGGTATCGGTTTTGGTTATGCTTGTCTTGCTCCATCTGCAATGAAATGGTTCCATATCTCTAAGAAAGGTATGGTAAATGGTTTGATTGCGGCTGGTTTTGGTTTAGCGGCAGTTTACCTAGCCCCGCTAACATCAATGCTAATCTCTGAAGTGGGCATCAATACTAGCTTTATGATCCTTGGGGCTGGCGTGTTAGCGATTGCCGTTCCATTAGCGTGTACGATCAACAACCCACCAGAAGGCTACCAAGCTGAGCAACCAAAAGTAAAAGCAGGAAAAGCACCAATTGCGGTTAAAACGTCTGCTGATATGACTTGGAAAGCGATGCTAAAAACGCCTCAGTTCTACTCTCTTTGGGTAATGTACGCTTTTGCTGCCTCTGCGGGTTTAATGATCATTGGTAACATCACTAATATTGCGAGTGTACAGGCTAACTTGCCTAATGCCGTTTACCTTGCATCAATCCTTGCGATTTTTAACTCTGGCGGTCGTGTTGCCGCGGGTATTCTTTCGGACAAAATTGGTTGCGTTCGTACTTTGATGCTTGCTTTCATCTTACAAGGCATCAACATGGTGCTGTTTGCTTCATTTGATACAGAGCTAACGTTGATTATTGGTACTGCGCTTGCTGCTGTTGGGTACGGAACATTACTTGCAGTATTCCCATCAATCACTGCTGAATACTACGGTCTGAAAAACTACGGTACAAACTACGGTGTTTTATACACGTCATGGGGTTTAGGCGGTGCAATCGGTGCTGCGATTGTAGGTTATTCAATGACTCAAAGTGATGGTTACACATTAGCGTATACCATTTCAGCAGGCATGATGGCAACCTGTGTGATTTTAGCTTTCGTGACCAAGCCGATGTCTGAAGAGAAAATTGAAGCACTTCAACAAGCTGCTTAATCTGGTTTTAAGATCGAGTTTCAAGGCCTAGCTATCAAGATCTGGCTTGCAAGATTTAGCTTTCCAGACTGGATTTAAGATCATCGATTCGATAGAAAGGCGTATCACTAAGGGTGGTACGCCTTTTTTTTTCCATCTTAGCTCTTTATTCGTCCCCAACCCCAAGCAGATCGTCTTACTCATTGATCGTACTAAATTTGTCGCTAACTTATATATCTGCTTTAATTAGCGCATCACTTGCTAATTTCATAAGACAATGCCACTTCGTCACATTATTCTACTTTGCTTTATTACCGTGTTTTCCGGCTGTGCTGTGTATGCAGGTCTAAACTACGATCAACTATTTGGTCCTCAACAAGTCAGAGATCGTCAAGCACCTCTTCAATCTCCTCAGGCGCACTTCTTTTTAGACGAAGTAAAGCCCATCATAGATAAGCGATGCGTTGTTTGTCATGCCTGCTACGATGCCCCTTGCCAACTCAAAATGTCCTCCGTTGAAGGGATTGATCGTGGCGCGTCTAAAGAAAAGATTTATCAAGGCACACGCTTAACGGCTTCAAAGCCGACACGTTTATTTGAAGATGCTCAATTGACGCAAGAGTGGCGTGACAGTGGCTTTCACCCAGTACTAAATGAGAGAGTTCAAAACCCTACAGCCAACCTCGATGCCGGACTAGTGGCTCGTTTACTCAGCCAAAAAGAGAACCACCCTTTACCACAGCAAGTTCAACTCGAAGGCTTTGATTTCTCAACCGACAGAGATCAACAGTGTCCAACCATTGAAGAGTATGCCCAATACGAACAGGATTACCCAACTTGGGGGATGCCTTATGGTATGCCAAACCTCGAAGCATCCGATTATAAAACTCTGATGGCGTGGTTAGAGAACGGAGCTATCATGAATGAGCATATTCCGTTGTCTATGGATGAACAGTCCAAAATTGCCCAATACGAAGCTCTCCTCAACAACAGCTCACGTAAAAGCCAGTTAACTGCTCGTTACTTATATGAACACCTCTTTTTATTCCATCTCTATTTCTCTGAGTTACCCAGCCATCCACGTTTCTTTACTTTAGTACGTTCAGAAACACCACCCGGAGAGCCTGTAAAAAGAATTGCGACTCGTCGCCCTTATGATGATCCTAACGTCGATCGTGTCTACTACCGCTTGATCCCGGAACAAGGGACAATCGTTGATAAAACACACATGCCATATGCACTGAACAGTGATCGAATCGGGAAATGGAAAGAGTGGTTTATTGATGCTGACTATGACGTAGAGCAGTTACCGAGTTATCACGTCGAAGTCGCAGCGAACCCAATGACAAGTTTCCATAGTTTGCCAGTAATCGCGAGATTTAACTTTTTGGTCGACAACGCGCAAAACACCATCATGGCTTTCATTAAAGGTCCGGTATGTCGTGGACAGCTCGCTCTCAATGTAATTAACGATCGATTTTGGGTATTTTTTGTCGATCCGCAAAAAGCGAATTTACCTGAAATCAACGATTTTTATTACTCCCAAGAGCAAAACCTAAAACTGCCTGGTGAATTAGAAAGTAACACGCTTCCACTCACTAATTGGGTGAAATACGCTCGTCAACAAGCTCGTTATCTTGATGGAAAGTCAGAATTTACTAATCAGTGGTTTAAAGGTGCCGACTACCTCAACACCTCTATTCTATGGAATGGTGAACAACGTAACCCTAATGCCGCACTGACAGTATTCCGCCACTTTGATAGCGCCTCTGTTGTCCAAGGCCTTGTTGGCGACAAACCCAAAACAGCATGGGTTCTTGACTATGCCCTACTCGAAAGAATTCACTACTTATTAGTCGCGGGTTTTGATGTTTATGGTAATTTCGGCCACCAGCTGATCACTCGTATGTACATGGATTTCTTACGTCTTGAAGGAGAGAGTAACTTCTTAACCCTGCTGCCTAAAGATGTACGCCATCAAGAACAATCCAGTTGGTATCAGAACCAGAGCGCTCAATTGAGTGATTTTTTGCAGCGTAATATCAGACCATTTGAGCAGGAAAGTAGCGAAATTTACAAAACTGACGATCCAAAATCAGAACTTTACGATAAAATCGTAAACCACTTAAAACCAGTTCTGAATGATCGCTATGATATTGTCGATACAGGGTTTACCTCTAGTAATGAAGCCCAACTTCAATCGATCGACAAAATCAAAGGCGCTGGGCTTCTCCCCTTACCACAGATCACGATGTTGATGATTACATCCGATGGTGGAGATGATCAATTATTCACTCTGTTACGCAATAATGCTCATCAAAATATTTCTAGCTTATTCGATGAAAAAAGTAACCGCGATCCTAAGCATGACTCTCTTACATTGGTTCGTGGGGTTATTGGGAGTTATCCTGCGGCTTTTTGGTCATTAGAAGAGTCTGAAATTCCCGAATTAGTAAAAAGACTAAAAAATCTCAAATCTGAGCAAGATTATATTAAGTTATTGGATCGTTTTGCAATTCGAAGAAGCTCAGATAAATTTTGGCCCTTTAGCGACAGAGTCCATGCTTGGTATAAGAAGAATCAACCTACTGAATATGGATTGTTGGACTACAATAGGTTTGAGAATCGGTAGTACTGTCGCTATAGGAGGCTCCTATGAGTATCAGAGATAATATCGAAGCTCTTGAGCAGCAAATTTACGTTGCATGTTCAGAAGGCGATTATGATGCGTTAAATATGTTAGAGAATCAGTTAGAACTGCTACGCGGAAGAGCTGAGCACCCTTTTGATGATGACCCAAATGCATTAGATCTAGGAAGCCGCTTTGAAAACAATTAGTAACAGAACGGATAGCTAACAAACCATCGCATCAATACTAAAAATCCTCTGTTGATACAGAGGATTTTTGTTTTTTCATCTAGAACTTTTATTTAGTTGATTGCTGTATTTAACGCTTCAATTGATTGCTCAACCAAATTCGCCAGTGTTTCGTGATCTTTCCGGTAAACCATCAGAGGTTCACCAGCACTTTCAATCAACATACACGCATGAAATAACCGTTTTAAACCTAAACTGCCTGCTGACCCTTTTAATTTATGCGCGAGAGACTTAATTTCAAGGTAATCATCTGATTTTTCAGCAACCTGTAGACTCAATAATACGTCTCGGCTGCTTGTCACAAACAGCCCTACAATTTCACGCATTTTATCTCGACCTAAAATAGACATATCTCCTTCAATGACCGTAATATCGATCACTCTTATCTCATTTGGTGTGATCTTTTCACCTGAAAGACTGTCACTGTTAAGCATAGTGCAATCATCCCTATTTGATGAATCAACAGCCTCTTCATTTAGTTGAGGCAATACAAGCGATTTCCCATCAAGAGTACTTTGAATAAGGGTTGCGAGTGCATCCTTATCGAGTGGCTTAGGTAAGTAACCATCAAATCCACTTGATAAATAACTCTCCACTTCTTCATTGAAAACATGAGCCGATACCGCCACCATTGGCGTTGGATGAGCCTGTAATGTGATCTCTTTATTTTTCTCAATCGCCTTCAAACTGCCCAGTAGATCAACGCCATTACAATCGGGTAAGTTAATATCCAACAACGCGATATCAAAATGCTGCGACTCAAAAATTTTCTCAGCTTCGGCTCCGGTTTCCGCAGTCACCACTTCATGCCCTAAATTCGATAAGAACCCTTCGGCAACCAGGCAGTTCACAGGGTTATCTTCTACCAGTAAGACTTTCGCTTTAATCACCGTATTCAAGCTCGTCACTGATGGAATATCCACCTTTTCTCCGGGTTGAAGCTCTAAACTAAACCAGAAGCGACTCCCCTCTCCAACGTTTGACTCTAAATGCAACTCCGCATCCATCGCCTCAATAATTCGTTTACTGATGGCTAGGCCTAATCCTGTTCCCCCAGTCGAATTAATCCCACCACTAGCCTGAGTAAATGGGTCGAATAAGTTTCTTTGTTCTTCTGGGCCAATACCAATACCAGAATCGCTCACTTCAAACATCACTCGCTTGTCGTTATCAACATCCATACTCACATAGATATCAACTTCACCGCGTTCCGTAAATTTAATCGCATTACCCACAAGGTTATTGAGAACTTGGCTGATGCGAGTTACGTCTCCTCTCCAATATTTTGCAACATCACTTTCAATATGCTGATAGAAAGCAAGATGCTTCTCTTGCGCTCGGCTTTGCATTAGCTGAAAGGCATCATCAACCATATGGTGTAAGTTGAATGAGGATTCACGAATTTCAAGGTGACCCGCCTCAATTTTTGAGTAGTCCAATATATCATTCAAAATAGCGAGTAAGTTTTTACCGCTACGGTTAATAATATCGACGTACTGCCCCTGCAATGGATCTAAGCCACTATCTTTAAGTAAGTGGGCCGTCCCGAGTACCCCATTCATTGGTGTTCGGATTTCATGACTCATTGTCGCGAGGAATGCAGATTTGGCGCGACTGGCTTGTTCCGCTAAAGAGCGAGCTTTCGCATGGTTCAAAACTTCTACATTGAGTCGTTGGTTCGTTTTCTGCAGTTGATGAGTTCTGTCAGTAACAAGCTCTTCAAGGTGTTCCTTGTGTTCCTCTAAATCTCGCTTCGCTTGTGCCTCTCCTTCTGCTACTACCTGCAAGGCTTGAGCGGTGTTTCTAGCAGTAACGATGGCTTGTCCCATATGCGCAAGTTCATCATTTCCTTTGACATGGATCGTGACATCTAAATGCCCCTGAGCAATCGAAAGTAGAGCTGATGAGTATTCTGTTAGGCGTTTCACTACCGAGATGTACACCACCTTCCAGACGATGATCACGGCAATGATTAAACCAATGATCGAGATTAAACTCAGAGAAAGCTGCGCGTAATTGAGGGTTTTTGTTAACTCTTCTACCGCTTTTGTGGTGGTCAGGTTCGATTCATCAACTAAGCTGTTTACAGTGTTGTTCAACTCACTGAAAAGGCTCAATGTATTTTGCATTAAGAACTGAGACTGCTGCTCGTTCTCATACTTTTCCATCAAGATATCAAATACCACCTGGCGCTTACCCAAATCGACTAATAGTGCAGTCATCTGCTTGGATCGCGTTGGATCTTCCACTGCACGAACGCGCCGCATCATAATGTTTAGGTTACCTTGGAATTCACTCTGAATAATCTGGATACGTTCAATATTCGTAACGGTACGTGCTTCTTCTATCTGATTGAGCATTTTAAAAGCTAACAAATGCAGTTCATGTAAGCGTTCTGATAAATCGAGGTCAACTTCGACTAATGCATCCAGTGCTTGGTATACCTTCTCAGTCTGTTTATTCTCTAATAAGTCATAGATATGAGTGACATTCGCCACCGCAATAGTACTAGTATTCAATACCTGCGTTCGAGTCAACTGTTCTAACTCAGCACTGAGCTTACGCATCTCTTCCACTCGGATATGCAACTCACCACTCAACCACAGCTTCTTCTCTACGGTAATACCGAGTTCTGCTAACGTATTGATGACGCTTTCAACGTTATTTTCGAGTCGAGTCAATAAACCAGAATCAAAAGAATCCGACCCAAGGGCTTTAATATGTGTAAGAAGGGATTCAAGTTGCTCAAACAGCATTTTCCCAGATGCTTTACGCTCCTGTTCATTTTTGGCATTTGACAGAGTTTGAACCGATGAGATGATCCTAGAACTCAGCTCAGAAACTTGCCTCGCTTCTATCATTGCCGGAATGGCAGAGTCCACGACATTTCTTTCCGTTTTCGCCACAAACGAAAAACCTGAAGCGCCAATGAGTGCAGAAAGTAATACCAGCAAAGCCATGATCAAAAATGAGAACAATAACTTACGGCCGATACTCGCGGTTGCTAACAACATAAAATGATAACCTTTGAGAACATGCTTCTTAACCGAACGATAATACGTTATATTTTGCAGTGTTTATCCAATCAATGCCAATGAACTATTATTCCATGCCTAGACCTAAGTCACTTTCAGCAACATTAGTACGTCTCGCAGCCACCATCAGCCTGGTAAGCATGCCAATTTCGACTGTTTTTGCTGAACCGTCAAAGACGCAAAAAGTTAACACTCCAGCACCAAAAATATGCGCGATTTACCCGCACTTAAAAGATTCATATTGGTTATCTGTTAACTACGGAATGGTTTCTGAAGCACGAAAACAGCATGTGGAATTACGAGTTCTAGAAGCAGGTGGTTACCCAAACAAGATTAAGCAACAGCAGCAACTGTCGCTGTGCACTCGCTGGGGTGCAGACGCCATCATTCTTGGAACCGTGTCACCTGATGCTTTTTCTAATAATTTAAGTGAATTTGTTGGCTCAACACCGGTTTTTGCCACGGTGAATAAATTGGTACTCAATGACAAGCAGAGTGATTTACTAAAAGGCGTCGTGGGCGTTGACTGGTACTGGATGGGCTTTGAAGCAGGTCAGTACTTAGCCAATGCGCATCCTAAAGGGAGTGGTGTTACCGATATTGCCTTCTTGCCTGGGCCAAAAACAAGCGGCGGAACAAAACCCGCAACTGTCGGCTTTTATGATGCAATCAAAGGAAGCGATATAAATATCGTGGTGAGCTATTGGGCTGACAACGACAAAGAATTGCAGCGAAACCTTGTTCAAAAAGTCATTGATACCCCAAATGTTCAATACATAGTGGGAAGTGCAGTTGCCATTGAAGCCGCAGTCAGTGAATTACGAGCTGCTGAAAAAACGGATGACATTAAATTAGTCTCCACTTACTTAAGTCACGGCGTTTACCGCGGTTTACTCCGAAATCGTGTAGAGTTTGCACCGACCGATCAAATGGTCCAGCAAGGCCGCTTATCCATGAGACAAGTTATTCACTACCTAAACGATGAAAAGTACGCTTTTGATAGTGCTCCGAGCATTGAACCTCTCACACCAAAAACGTTACAGCGCAAAGTAATTGAAAATTCTTTATCTCCATCAGAATATAGGCCTACTTTTAACATAAAAGAGATTGAATAATTCAAGCGACCTATGTTTTAGTATCAACCGTTTATAATTCTAACAAGACTCAGCACAGACTGTTGATATTACTACATTAGGGAATACTTACATGCAAAAAACGACTCGTACTATGCCTGCGCATAAACATGTCGCTCTTGTGGCTCATGATCACTACAAACCTGAATTATTAAAATGGGTTGTTGAAAACAAAGAAAAGCTTCAAAGTCATTTCTTATACGCGACTGGCACGACGGGTACCATGCTAAGCAAGGAAACCGGTTTAGCCATTAAGAGTATGATGAGCGGGCCAATGGGGGGCGATCAACAATTAGGCGCTCTTATCGCAGAAGGAAAAATCGACATGATGATTTTCTTCTGGGATCCACTCAATGCCGTACCTCATGATCCGGATGTAAAAGCTTTACTACGTATTGCCAGCGTGTGGAATATCCCTGTTGCCACAAACCGCGCAACGGCAAAATTCTTATTTGAGTCTAAACTGCTCGAAGAGGAAGTGGTCATCGAGATCCCGGACTACGAAAACTACTTAGCAGATAGAACTTAATTAATCTGATTCGTCAGATGATTAAGTCGTCGTAAAAACGCCTTCTTTTTGATCTTCAATCTTTATTCTAATCGTAAAAAGAAAATCATGCAGAAGGCGATATCTTGAACTTAATCTGTGAATTTCGAGCTTTGATTCTGTCTTTAGCTTTTATCTTTTAGTTTTTAGCTTTTAGCTTTAAAAATACTGACTCTTCACTTCAAAATTCAGCCCGTTTCGTTATTTCTTTCTTATCACTGGCCAATCACCAGAATTCAACTCTTGAACAAAGCCTGAACCATCACCGCTATGGGTGATCCATACTTTATGTCTAGCACGGGTCATTGCGACATAGAATAACCTTCGCTCTTCGGCATATGGAAAGAGATCATCAGATTGAGACAACGCCCCATCAAGATGTAACTGTTTTTTCTTCGCAGGGAGTTGCCCTTCATCAACACATAGGATAATGACGAAATCCGCCTCTTTTCCCTTACTGCCATGGCAGGTCATAAATTGAATATCAAGCTCTGTAAACTGCTTCTTCCAATCCATGAGTAGTGTCGGGCTGTGGTAATGATTTCGCCCAAGCAGTAAAACACTCGGTCTGTTCTTCGCAGACTTAGCGATACCCTCTAAGATTTTTTCAACACTAGCACTTGGAGCTGTCACCACGGCTTTCTGCTTTTGCTGCTTAAAACTATTGAGATCTTTTGGTATCTGACGTGGGTTAGCTTGTATAAAACGGTTGGCTACCTCACCGATCTTGCTATTAAACCTATAGGTCATATCAAGGTTGTGTACGGTTGAGTTTGGAAAACGTTTCTCAAAATCTGTCGTTAAATCAACATCTGCCCCTGCAAATTGATAAATTGACTGCCAATCATCCCCCACCGCATATAGAGAAGTACTGTAAGCTTGCTTAACTTGCTCGCACAAGGCTTGAATGAGACCCAGTCTATCTGGTGAAATATCTTGGTATTCATCAATCATGATAAACTTCCACGCTCCTTGAAAACGTCCTTTTTCAACGTATTTCGTAGCACGGCTGATCATCAAGGGGAAATCGATCTGATTCTGTTCTTTTAACATCTGTTGCCACGCTTGCACGCAAGGCCAGCAAAGCGCGAGCTCGCTATTGAGCCTTGAATATTCAGGGTGCGCAACCAAGTTCTGCTGAATGTCTTTCTTTGACAGCCCTGATGCGCAGAGCTTTTCTAACTGAGTTTCTAACCAGTTAATTAGTTTAGGATCTTCAACGTGACTGCCTAATTCATCATCCCCGGTCAAATACGCAATAGGCCATTTAGACAGATGCTTTTGCCAGCGTTTAAAGCTCGTTGGAGTCATCCAATGTTTTTTAAGCCAATCAATACACCACGCTTGCTTAAGTTTGCTATCCAATGCAATCGGAGAGATCACGACATTGTTACCTTCAACATGTTTAAGGATGCTTAATCCTAGTTGATGGAAGGTATTGACTTGAACTTGCTCTGCTGACATGCCAATTTTTGAATCCAGACGCTGTTTCATTTCAGCGGCGGCATCTCGCCCAAACGCCAGCATTAAGATTTGATCCGCTTGTGCTTGATGACTCTGCATTAAGTACGCAACGCGAGCCGTTAATACACTCGTTTTACCAGACCCAGCCCCCGCCAAAACAAGGTTATGGTCATCATTGAGAAGCACGGCATGTTGCTGAGAGGCGTTAAGAGGTGAAGATTCACATTGGGAGAATAAAACTTCCCAATTCTTTTTCTCGTTCTCAATCCAACCCTTATTACGGCCAGATAATGTTGATGATGGCTCTTTAAGCCAAGATTGCAGGCGTGATACACGTTTCGGTAAACGCAAAGCCGCTTCATCTATACTCATGCTCATTTGAGAAAAATCATGATTCACTTGAGTAACCCAAGCATTCACTTGAGAATGTTGGAGAAATGCAGGCTGTTTTTCTAATTGATCTAGCGTCGCTTCCCACTGTGGTAGATATTCAGCCAGCTGAGAACATTGATGATTGTGCCACTGCTGATAAGTGGCTACCGCATGGCGGGCAAAGTTGCGGCACAGCGCCCAAGGAAGCCCTTGAACAACCCAACTTTTTGTTTGACCATTTTCTTCATGCGCAAAAAATTGTAACGATCCCCAAATCAAACCTCGATGTAACCCTACTCTACCATCCCAAACGGTGAAGGGTATTCGCTCTTCACTACCAGAAGACGAAAGGAGTAAACGATTATCATCAAGTTCGACCTGATAATATTCGTTTTGAATAAAAAACTGTGCAGTCTTATTTGCGCTTAGCTGCATGAATAAATGCTCATTAAAATTTCATTCAGCGATTTTATACTAATCAGGCATTGTATTGAAAAATTTATGTCAATATTTGATAAGGTGAATTTATAATCGATCAGGAATATTTATTAACTTATATTCTAATTACATCAGAACCTTGCGTGTCTATTCTGCTAGTATAATGTTTTTGGTTTTTATCTGAGTTATTGTGAAGTTACCAGTCAAATTACGCCTATATTGGGCAAATAAAACAATCAATTACAGCATTCTGATTCTTATCACTCTCATGGGGGTGGTTTTACCTGCTTGGTATTATGAGCAGCATACCTTGATCACCCCTCTGATCTTAGGTGTGATTGCCGCAGCACTGGCTGAAAGTGAAGACAATTTCTCTGGTCGAGTAAAAGCCATAACCCTTACCTTTATCTGTTTTGCGATAGCGGCATTCTCAATAGAGATACTCTTTAATACACCTTGGTTATTTGCTATCGGGCTTTTCCTCTCGACGTTCGGCTTTATTATGCTCGGAGCTATTGGCCCTCGTTATGCCAGTATTGCCTTTGGCTCTTTATTGATCGCGATTTATACCATGCTTGGCGCGCATGAAAGCACCAACTTGTGGTTCCAGCCCTTATTACTATTAAGCGGCACGGCATGGTACTTTTTCATGTCGATGATCTGGCATATTTTCTGGCCTATGCAGCCCGTTCAACAAAATTTAGCCAATGTATTTCTTGAAGTGGCTAACTACCTAGAATCCAAGGCTAAATTGTTTCACCCTGTGACCGATTTAACGCCGCAGCCTTTACGCATCAATGAAGCCAGACTCAATGCGAGCACGGTAACCGCCCTGAACAACTGTAAAGCCACTCTATTGGCTCGATCTAAACGTGGGCATATAGACAGCGCCAGTGACCGTTTTTTGAATGTTTACTTCCTAGCGCAAGATATCCATGAGCGAGTGAGTTCAAGCCACTATCGCTATCAAGAACTGGCACAACACTTTGGACGATCGGATGTGCTTTTTCGATTTAAATACCTACTAGAGACACAAGCACAATCTTGTCGAAAGGTGGCGGAATCGATTCGTTTGGGTAATGAATACCAGCATGCTTCGGATTCAACATTGGCGCTAGATGAGCTTCAAAGCTCCCTAAACAACCTAAAAGAGCAGCAACGCCCTGAATGTCGAGCGCTTCTTGCCCAACTTGGCTATCTATTTACTAACCTTTCTACTGTAGAAAAACAACTTTCCAACGTAAGTAACCCCGACGTCACTATCATTGATGACGGCACGCTTGATGACACCGACCCACGCACCATAAAAACAATGTGGCAAAAAGTTAAAGCGAACCTCAATAAAGACTCACTGCTATTTCGACATGCCATCCGCATGGCCCTCGCGCTTACTGCGGGTTACGGCATCATTCAAGGGTTTGATATTGAACGCGGCTATTGGATCCTACTTACCACGCTGTTTGTTTGCCAGCCAAACTACAGTGCGACCAAGCAAAAACTTATTGCTCGTGTAATTGGAACATTGGCAGGTTTGCTTGTTGGTGTCCCACTGTTAACCCTCTTCCCATCTCAAGAGAGTCAGCTATTTTTCATTGTTATCTCAGGCATTATGTTTTTTGCCTTCAGAATGAACAATTACAGCTTTGCCACCGGGTTCATTACGGTTCTCGTACTATTTTGCTTTAACCAACTCGGTGAAGGCTATGCCGTGGTATTGCCTCGTTTAGCCGATACTTTAGTGGGCTGTGCTCTGGCTGTTTTAGCATTGATGTTAATTTTGCCAGACTGGGAATCAAAGCGACTTCATAAAGTGATGGCGGATTCCATACAATCGAACCAACACTATCTTGCTCAGATCATTGGCCAGTATAGAATAGGTAAGAAAGACACTCTAAATTACAGGATCTCCCGTCGCGCAGCGCACAACCATGATGCTAACCTAACTTCTGCAATCAGCAATATGCTAGCAGAACCGGGAAAATATCGTGCAGCGGTCAATGAAAGCTTCCGATTCTTAACATTAAACCACGCCTTGCTGAGCTATATTTCAGCGTTAGGCGCTCATAGAACACAACTGGATGACCAAGCCACGCATCAATTGATCTTAGATGCACACCGTGTGATCCATCAGCATCTAGAAGCAATACATCACCAACTTTATGAGCATAAAACAGAGTGCGATATTGATAGCTTCGGCCAAGACGACCTTCTTGCACGCTTAAGTGAATGGAGAGAAGAAGATGACAGTTCAGTTAGAATGGTGCTTCAACAACTTCATTTGATATATCGAATGCTTCCAGAATTGCACTCACTGGCCAGTAAGTTTGCCGTGCGCACTTTATGATTTCGGCACTTGATGATCTTTAACGCTTTATGATCTTTAACAGAAGCATTAAGCAAACAAAACCAATCACCTCTCATGCAGCGGCCAATCTATAGTGCCGCTGTTTGCTTGCCCTAAGTCCCCCTGATAAAAAATGTCATCGCTGATAAAAATATCGACGTTTATTTCACACGCCACTCATTATCATCATCTTAAGCTCAAAAAACACATGCCATTCGCCGAGATATTAGTCACATTACTTGACGAACAATTGAAGCGAACTTGACACTGCCCGGACAAAAAAACAGCGTTCAAAACTTAAAGTAAATCTATACAAGAGAGACTAAATTGATGTAATTGAAGTAAAGCTCTTCCTTCTCTCAAAATGTGTATTTTTCGGTCATACCGCCAGTAGAGGTAACGTTATGAGTTCACGACAATTTGAATTACTAAGAAACCAGCTTCAGCTACTTTCACCCCAACAACTGAAATCGTTGCAAGGTGAAATATCAAATACTCTAGGTGATCAAAATAAAGATTTGCTGACCGATGAAGAAAAAAACTTAATTTTCAACCTCTTCTCTTATGATGAGGCACCCAGTGTTCAATGAGCATAAGTTGCAGGATCTCACTAAGAGGTTTAAGCTGTAGATAGTACGAAGGAGTTTAGCTATGTCTATTTCCGGTATACAGTCAGGCTACCAAATGATCCAGCAGTCATCTGCAATGGCAGAAGACGCTGCGCGTGATATAAATCAGATTAATAAAACCCCTTCTCATGTGGAATCAGAGTTCCAACCAAAAACTGAAACTCCTCCAAAGCAAGACCTCGAATTACAGCAAGACCCTATCGTCACCCAAGATGACAGCCTTAGTTTCAACAAAATTGAATTTATGAAAGAGCCGGAACCATCAGCGCCAATATCCTATGTTGATTCCACGCAGCAATTAACTCAAGCGGCAGGTTATAATCGAATTGGGGCTAATATTGTGGAACGCAGCAATGAGATGATTGGTAGCTTGTTGGATATCCATATTTAGTCACTTCTCCTGCGATGTTTACCAAATATATACGTGTAAAAATCCGCGATAAACGGTTACCTCTTTTAACCAGCCCTTGTTTCTCAATTTGTTGTCGGTAGAATCGACCCAAATCAATTATGTTGTACTCTTATGCCAAAACTTAATCTGCATCGCCGTGACTACGTTTCAATTTTAGGTGGCGATATCTCCGCAGACGAATTAGAGCAAACGCTCCAGCCAAATTTTTCTCCAATCAAAAACAAACTGACACCTAGCCCTTATTTGACAGACAAGAACATCGAACGTCGCTGGAAAGCCCTCAATCAGGATGACTTAAAAGCCCAGCTTCTCGATCCCCATACTCTTGCGAATGCGCAAGCCTATGAAAAAAATATCGAGCACTTCATCGGGACGGTAAAAATCCCAGTAGGCATTGCGGGGCCACTTAGAGTCAATGGGCTATTTGCCAAAGGAGACTTTCTAGTCCCTCTTGCCACAACAGAGGCGGCTTTGGTCGCATCTTATAACCGTGGCGCGAAACTACTGAGCGCATGTGGTGGTGCAAGCGCAATGCTATTGAATGAAGGGGTGACTCGTACTCCGGCTTTCGCTTTTTATGGTATAGCTCAAGCAGGACAGTTCGTTGCTTGGGCGGTCACTCAGTACGACGAATTCAAAAAAATTGCGGAATCTACAACGTCACATGGCAAGCTCACCGATATTAATATCAATATTGAAGGCAATCACGTTTATATCGTTTTTGAATTCTTAACCGGTGATGCTTCAGGGCAAAATATGGTGACCATTGCCACCAATGCGGTTTTCGAATTCATTATGCAGCACAGTCCCATTCAGCCCGAGTATGCGTTCCTTGATGGCAACTTATCCGGTGACAAAAAAGCCAACACCCAGACACTTCGGAGTGTGCGAGGAAAGAAAGTAACGGCAGAAGCTCATATACCTGCAGAGTTAATTCAAAAGTACCTACATACGACGCCCGAAAAAATGATGCAATTTGGTCAAATGACAACAGTGGGTGGTACACTAAGCGGAACGATAGGCATTAATGCCCACTACGCCAATGCGCTGGCTGCACTGTATATTGCATGTGGCCAAGATGCGGCATGTGTCGCTGAATCCGCAATAGGTATGACAAGGATGGAGGTCGATCGCGAAGGCGGTTTATACGCCAGTGTTACGCTCCCGAATTTAATGATTGGTACGGTTGGAGGTGGCACATCCCTTCCAAGCCAGAAAGCTTGCTTAGACGTCATGGGGTTATTTGGTAATGGTAAATCCCAGGCGCTCGCAGAAGTCTGCGCGGCGTTATGTCTTGCGGGTGAACTCTCTATTGTTGGAGCATTCTGTGCAGGCCACTTCTCAAGAGCTCATCACAAACTCGCACGCTAATACTAAACTTCCCTCTCAAATCGCCACCTATTCAAACATTTTTGTTATTCAAAAAGCCTTACTTATCCAGTAAGGCTTTTTTCGTCTATGCTTTATTTTGAGTGAACGAGTAAAAAACATGATCTCCATCATATAAAACAATCAAAAAGTAACAGATATGAAAAATAAATGTGTATATTCAACTCACCAAATGAGCGAACGAACACAAAAGGCAGCGATATGACCAAGATAACGAAACAAAGCGAATGTAATGATACAAAATCATCCATCTTAGATCTGATTGTTGTCGGCGGTGGTATTAATGGTGCAGGCATAGCTGCAGATGCTTCGGGCCGTGAACTTACCGTTGGTCTATATGAAGCGAAAGATTTTGCTAGCGCGACTTCATCGGCGAGTTCAAAACTGATCCATGGTGGGCTGCGCTATTTAGAACATTATGAGTTTCGTTTAGTGGGTGAAGCGCTAGCCGAGCGTGAAATTCTACTTAAGAAAGTGCCACATATTGCTAAACCAATGCGTTTTCGTTTACCACATCGCCCATATCTACGCCCTGCTTGGATGTTAAGAGCTGGACTGTTTCTATACGATAACTTAGGAAAACGAACCTCATTAGCCGCGAGCCAAAAAATCAAGCTAAACGCTGGAGTTGTCACTAAACCCGACATGAAAATAGGATTTGAATATTCAGACTGCTGGGTTGATGATGCTCGTTTGGTTATTCTCAATGCCATTCAAGCTCAACAGAATGGCGCGGAGGTAAAGAATTACTGTAGCGTTGAAAAAGCTGAGCGTGATGGTGATATCTGGGTGGTCACTCTATTTGATCATGTCAGTCAACAACGATTCATTCGTCGCTGTCATACCCTAGTGAATGCGACAGGCCCTTGGGTGAAATCATTTATTACGGACAAAATGGATGAACAATCTCCTTATGGTATCCGATTAATCAAGGGGTCTCACCTTATCGTGCCAAAAATTCATGATGAGGAGCAAGCCTATATTCTGCAAAATGAAGATAAGCGTATTGTGTTTGTTATCCCTTATTTAGACAAATTCTCGATGATTGGTACCACCGACGTTGAATACGATGGAAAACCACGAGATGTCGCGATCAGCGCCGAAGAGACGAAGTATTTGCTTGATGTCGCGAATAAGCACTTTATGACTCAAACTCAAGAGACAGATATTATTTCAACATTCAGCGGTGTGCGACCGTTATGCGATGATGAATCAGACTCCCCACAAGCCATCACACGTGATTACACTATCGCCCTTCAGCAAGAACTTGAACAGGCTCCTTTGCTTTCAATCTTCGGCGGCAAGCTGACCACATATAGAAAACTAGCTGAATCTGCATTAAGCCAATTATCTGAATTCCTCCCACATATGGGACAAGCTTGGACAAAAGATAGCCCATTACCTGGTGGTGAAAGTTTTCATTTTAATACCCATTTTAGCCACCTCTCTAAGAAATTCCCATTTTTGAATCCTGTAATGATAAAGCGTTGGCTAACCACATACGGGAGTCGAACTGAGAAATTACTTCGCAACGTAGCATCGCAAGATGATCTTGGTCAGCAGTTTTCAGATGAGTGCTATCAAATCGAAATCGACTACCTTATTGATCATGAGTTTGCTGTCACCGTGGAAGATATACTCTGGCGTAGAACCAAACTAGGGTTACTTTTAACTACCCAAGAAATCGATAACCTAACACTGTATGTAAACAAGCTAAAATCGCCTCAAGAGATGAATATCGAAACTTATTGTAACGAACCGATCAGCGATACTCCCTTAAACGCTCAAGCAAAAGCAGTCAATGGGTAGTTAAGTATGAAAAAAAATGCAAGGCAACGCGACTTCGATATTGCACACAATAACGGTGTGATCACACACTTTTATTGTGTTGCATATAAAAAGCTAACAAATTGAATTATTAACGATTATATTTTATCTAATTTCGGCATTGGAACGGCACTTCTAGGGTAATCGTTAATAATTTATGAGCTCAAAAAACAACAACAACCAAGATATTCAAAAGTTCATGAAACCAGGGATGAAGGTTTCAGTCACTCTTGAATTTGGCCCCACAGATAAACTGATCATTCATACTCACTACATTGGCTGCAAAGACGAGCAATATCTCATCATTGAACTCCCTATCAAAATCTTAGAAGATCTATCCATGCGTCAACTGGCTAATGTAGATACCGTAATCCGCGGCATTTCGGATACCGAACTCGGACACATTATTGCTTTCAAAACGTCGGTGATAAATACCATTACCAAGCCTTTCCCGTTGCTTTTTTTAAGAGCACCTAAACAGTTTGCTACAAAGGCCGTTAGAGAACATCAACGCTATAAGCTTTCGCTTCCTGTGACAGTGAGTTATCAATCGAATGTCTTTGAAGGAACAATTCTCGACTTCTCAGTTTCAGGCTGCGGTCTTCTATTAGAGACCAGAAATGAATTAGTTTGCGACACAGAGATAAACGTTGAATCACAATTGAAGCGTTTCCTCCCTAGCGATATCAAATATTGTATTGTGAGTGTGAAAAGGCACCAAAAAGGTCAGTTGGTTGGTATTAAGTTTGATAATCCAATAATCATGGGAGACGATCTAAAACAGGAGATACTAGAGCAAGCTTTTATCGCGGGTAGTATTTGATCGTCACATGAACGCAGGGCTTACATTTAAGCCCTACAAATACGAATACAACTAAAAAACGAATGGGCAATGGGTGAGAAATGAATACACCACCATGGATCTATTCACTCTTCTGAATTAAGAAAATGCCTTTTAAAATGAACGAACGCAGCATGTAGCACATGTTCCTTAATTGGCTTAACAATCACATAATTAGCCCCAGCGGCGATGAATGCATCATTAGTAGAAGCAAGGCTATCTGCAGTACAAGCGTATATTGGCGTGGATATGTGTAAATCGTTTCGAATCGCCATGGTGGTTTCGATTCCGCCTAAATTCGGCAACTGGTTATCCATCAGAATCAGATCAAAAGACTCTGCCTCAATAATTTTCAGTGCACTCAACCCATCTTTCGTCCACTGCACATCCATCCCATATTTTTTACAAAATGCCTGTGCGATAAATGCGTTGGTACCATTATCCTCTACTAGCAGCACCTTCAGTGTTCTGTCAAAAAGCTCATGAGGAAGAAGTTCTTGTTCTGTTGATTGAAAATCAGAACCGACAGAACCACTCTTCACAGGGACAGTGACTACAAATTCTGTACCTACTCCCTTTTCACTCCCAACTTGAATATCACCCCCTAGCATATCAACCAGGTTCTTTACTATGGTCAGACCTAAACCACTACCACCGTATTCCCGTGTTGTTGTTGATTCCTCTTGTACAAAAGGATCGAACATTGCGTCCAAACGCTTCGGATCAATACCAATTCCAGAGTCCTTAATGTTAATAATCAGCATGTCATTATTTGCAGACTCGAACTGTTCTAAATCGAAGCCAATTTTAATGGTTCCAGAGTGTGTAAATTTCACTGCGTTGCTTAAAAGATTAAACAAAATCTGATTCAAACGAACTTGATCTGTGTAAATCAACGTATTCGTTGCCAAATTATTATTAATAACTAACTGAACATCATTTTCGGCACAGGCAGGCTGATAGATAGTTTCAAGCGTATTCACGAGTTCAGAAAACTTGAACTCATTAAGCTGAATATTAAACTTACCTTGTTCTAATTTTGAAAAATCCAGAATGTCATTGAGAACAGCCAATAGATGTTCACCACTATTGCATAAGACATCAATCTGCTTAAGGTTTTCAGCATCATGAATAGAGCGCTTTAATAGCTGGGATACACCCAAAATACCATTCAATGGCGTTCTGATTTCATGACTCATTTTCGCTAAGAAATCAGCCCTCATTTTTGCCGACTCTTCCGCCTCTTTTCTCGCTAAATCACTCTGTTTTTCAGCTTCAATGAAGGTTGTAACGTCTTGGCCTTGGACAATAATGCTAGAGATATCCCCTTCAATCCTTATCGGGGATAAATTCCAGCGGTAAACTTTATCTCCAATCGGAACGTTAACTCCGGTAAGCGTTGCGCCTTGAGCTGACATTCTAATATGAGGAATTAACTGGGACTTAAATACATCAAAATGAGGTAAAATCTTGTACTGTCCTAACTCGTTTGCTTTCGATAACTCTTTGCGAGCAGCTGGATTCATCTGCAAAACATCACCAGCGCCAGACCAAACAATAGTAGGAGAGAGTGCAAAGTTGAATAGATCTTGAAAAGACTTCTCCTGCTCAGCCAACCGCTCAAATGTGCTTTCGAGGGTGTGACCAATATGATCGAATTCATAGATCGTAGACCCTTCAAACCCTCTTTTGGCGTCTTTTATCCCGGCGAGTTTAGTGTAAGTCATTAATTTTGACAGTTCGTTAGAGACTTTTTTCTGCACCCATTTCCGTGTGAATGCAAAAACAGCGCAAATAGCGAGCATGGTGAAAATCAGGCCATACTGATGATTTCTTTTCAACGCCATTACACCTTTACTGTACTCGACAGTAAATACCGTCAGAGGTGTCTCTTCATCATTAACCTTCAATGCCGTTGCACTCACCAAAGTCTCTCCAAGCTCGCTATCAACTTGTTTTCTAAAACTAATAATGTCATCGGCAGTATAAGGCTCAGAACCTAGCAAGGTTGTCGCGATTGGTCGATCATCTAAAGCAAGTACCACATTATCGCTATTACTGCGTCGTTGAAGAGATTCGATCAACATGACGTTGTTATCGAGGATCATCCCAACATAAAGTTGGCCTAATACTTCTCCCGAATTATCATTGATTATCGGAGAACGCCTCACTAATAAGTGTTTAAGCCCTATTGAACTATGAAGTTCAAGTATGTGCCAATTACTATTAAACGCGACTTGCTCTGCAACATCATTAAGCAATTCAAGAGATAAACCGTAGAATTCGGCGTTGCCATCATCCCAGATAATACCCTTTGGTTTTGCAATAAAGCGTACATCAGGAACATGTTTAGGCTCACGTTGATCCAGCCCTAGGAAATAATAATCGAGAAGTTCTTCGTCTCCAGCCACAAAAAAATCCACCAACGTGTCACTTTTCGCATTACTGTCTTGGTGGATTTGCAAAACAGCCAATCGGTAATCAAACAGACTTTGAATCAAACTCGATGTCTGCTGAAGTGTTCGGTTGACTTCTTGTTTAATTATACGATTACTGAATTGAAAACTTTGTACAAGCACGCCCAACGTCAATATGCAGATCACCAAAATGACAATTTGTGAAATTAAGGTAACAAGTGAGCGTTTTTTCGTTGGGCCAAGCTTTATTTTCATGACTTATCTGAATACCTAAAAGCACGTTCTTTTAATTTTTGGATATGTTCGGGCTCATCCTCGGTAGAGACTACTTCAAAGTCTCCAGAATAAACGGTAGGCACCTTCTTACCTTCTAAATCAAGTTTGATCGCTTCTGCCATTGCAACGCCTGTATCATCATTCATTCGCATAACCGTCACATCGAGCTCACCACGCTCCAAAGCTTCAAGTTCGGCGGAGCCTCCTCCCCATCCGTTAATTTTGATATCCGTACGGTTCAGGTCTTCTAAAGCTTGCACCGCTCCCAGAGCAACGTCCGTCGAACAGGCGTAAATAAAATCGAGATCAGGCGTTTTTTCAATGCTCAACTTGGCAACATCATACCCGCTGGCTTTCGTCGTTTTTGTGTAGAATGATGAGCGCAATTCGTAATCTGAATGGTGACTCATCTCTTGAATAAAAGTATCACCCCTAGCATCACTGATGTAGCCTTCAGAAAAGTACAGTACCGAATAGTTACCTCCAGCCTTAACGTGCTGTTTGAAATAGTCCGCTAACGCTAAGCTTCCTGTTGAGTGGTCAAAGCCCACGTAGAAGAAAGGTTGGCGATTCTTCCATGCGCGTACTGGCGTTGTGATGTTTTGCAATATTAGCTTTGTTTTTTCGGAATTAATTACATGCTCAATAAATTTACGATGACGTGTTGTATCCAATGTAAAGATCAAGTAATCCGTTTCATTTTGAATGGCTTTTTTTAAGGAAAGACTTTGCTGCTTTACATCAATATTAGGGCGAGTAAATACTTGGTTAATTTGGTATTGGATGCCAAGTTCATCGAGCCTTGCTTCAAATGCTCTGATGTTGCGCACCCAATAATCAGATACCTGTTGACCTGGATACACAACCGAAATTGTGACGGGTTCTTTTTGTTTAACCGAAATCTTTTGTGAGTCGTTACGAACGATATCACTGAATATCTGGTTCAATTCATTCTGTTTCGGGAAAGTTTCCAGAAACTCTTTATATTCCCAATACCCTGTGAGAACTTGCGCTGGATGCGCCATTAATGGCATGGAAAAACTAGCCAATGCGGAAAGCAATAGTAAACGTTTCATTTTTATCTCAGCCTAGATGGACTACATTGGCCCATAATTATTAACCTAATCAATGACCATACTCTTACGCATGGTATGAAAATCATTATGAGTTAACCTTATTAAAAATGATAGTTCTATGCCAGATAAAGATGGCGGGAATAGCGTGTAAAAGAGAAGTTAAACCGATAAAAATAACGCGGGGGCTTTATCTATTGATCACAAGGATGAGTAATGTCAATTGATGTGCAGTGTTTCTAGATCCCAAAGTTTCTGAATTAATTGTTCCTTCTTTATTTTTGGCAACTTTTTCAGCTTAATTTCGTATTTTAAAGCCAAACTTTTCGTTTCAACAGAGTGACTCCAAACGAGCTCCAGTGGCCCTTTTCCGCGAAGAAACTTAGCCCCTTTTCCCATTTGGTGTTGTATGAACCGACGATCTACATCGACCGTTATTCCACAATATAGAGCATCACTTCGTGTCCGAATTAGATAAATATACCAAGACGGACACGTTTCGCTTACCGTTGTCATGAAAATCAGAGAACAGATTCAACTAACGCTTTGAGCTCAGCCAACTCGTTCTTCAATTCTGCCACTTCTTTCTCTAGTGACTCGATTCTTTGAGATGATGAGTTTTCAGAAGAATGGCTCATTGTTGAATTGACCGGCATTGCCGCCGCGATCGAATCCACGTCAACAGCACCACTTAAAAGATGCTGATAGCGAGATTCTCTCTTACCCGCTTCGCGTGGCAATTTCACCACCAAAGAACCTTCGGCACGATTCGCTAGCTTTTCAAGTACCGCTTCCACCTCTTTTACATCTGTGAATGACGCCAATCGATTAGTACGAGTGCGCAATTCGCCAGGAGTTTGAGGCCCACGAAGTAACATGCAGCAGATAATGGCGCGTTCTTGTTCACTAAACTGTAAATCGCCAAATTCAGTGTTACAAAAACGATGCTGATACTTACTCACACGGCTATTAAAGCTACTCTCATCACTCACTAAACGACGAGAGATAAGGCTCTCTACGACATCAAGAATATCTGAATCACTCAAGACCATGACAGGATCTCGGTTACTCTTCTGATTACATGCAGTGGTTAGACTATTAAGTGTTAGAGGGTAATATTCAGGAGTGGTTACTTCTTTTTCAATCAAGCAGCCAATAACTCTTGCTTCAACAGGTGACAGTTCAATGCTCATACTCAATTCCTTGTTTTTATTATTAGCTTTGTTGCACTAGTAAATCTAACGACTCAACCATTTAAAGCGCTGAATTTACGTTGTGAGTGTTAAATTCTGGCTCAAATTTTTAGCTTTGCATCTCTTGTGATGGGCAGTGTAACTATCGATATTCAAACATTGATATTCAAACATTGATATTCAAACATCGATATTCAAAAACATCAGTATCCAAACATCCGTTTTCGCTAATGCTCCGGAATCAGTGGGATGCGTTTCATATTGCCTTTTTCATCAACCAATATGATTTTTGCTCGGTTTAGCTCAATCTCAGTTATCTCTAATTTTGTTCGCTCAGAAATATAGGCCTCACGTAGTTTCTCTTGCTCCACTTCACCTTCAGGTTCTACGTCATGCGACTCGTAATCATCTTGTTCGACTGGCTGTTCCATGTTTTTTTTCATTACACTGTCATACTTAATAACGCATAATATAGCGAACGCACAAGCGAACACAATCGATTAAAGAGAGAGTGCTGATTAATTCACCAACATCGCCAGAGGATTGATCTTAAGGCTGTTCTGTATTCATTTGTTGTGCTTTAATCAAACCAGACATATTTTAGACTAGGAAAAAACTATGAGTAGTGTATTTGAAATCGTAAACCAAGCACGTCGTAAAAATAAGCTAAAACGTGAACTTGTTGATAACGAAAAAAAAGTTCGTGATAACCGTAAACGTGTTGATCTACTTGATAACCTTCTTGACTACATTAAACCAGAAATGAGCCACGATGAGATTCTGGTTATTGTTAAAAACATGAAAGCCGATTACGAAGATCGCGTTGATGACCACATCATCAAAAGTGCTGAGATCTCTAAATCTCGCCGTGACATCAGCCGTCGCATTCGTGAACTGACTGAAGAAGATAAGCAAACTCAAGGTAAAAAATAACCTTAGCTTATCGATAAGATTCTGGTAGACCTAGCTTGCACACAACCTAGTGTGTTGTTTCATTTCGCAGCTAGGAATATCTAGGTGACAACAAAAAAGCCGAAGCAATATAATATTGCTTCGGCTTTTCATTAACCTTTATCTATAAACCTTTGTCTATAAACCTTTTTTATATTGCTGGCTGCTCGTTTGCGCTAATGCCTGTTTTATCGCAACTAATGCCGGAGACTCGACCTTATCGCCACGAGTGTCCAAATGGTTCATCGATTCCTGTAGCATTTCTTGGAATAGCACAACCAAGGCTGCGTTATCGATCTCCGCTTTATCTAAACTCACTTTGGTCTGTGTTTTGATATTTCGTAGATCAATCAGAACATCAGAATAGAGCCCTGCACAATCTTTAAGTACGTCTGTATTCAAGAAGTTTTGTTCGCTGTACAAACTGTTGTGATCGCCTTTTTTCTTATCAATCACATAAGGCTTATCTTTCAAGTTAATGATAGAGGTTGTTTTCTCGCACCCCTTCAAACAACGATTATCCACACGCTTTTTCTTACAACCTACACTTTGTAAAAATAGGCACTGACGACTAGTTAGCATCGCAATCGGGTGGTAAATGCTATGAAACAGGCGGAAGTTATCTGGACGAACGATCTTACGCATCTGCAGTTTGCTTAACTCATTAGAGATAAAAGCACCACTGCCTTTGTACTCTTGTTGAATACATTTGAGCGCATACGAATTAGTGATATTCAGTTGCGGCCCTGCAATCCATTGAATGCCTCTTTCATAAGCCAGTTGTGCTACGCCTGTATTATTGGTGACGATCAACGCTGGCTTAACTGTATCTAAAAACGTTCTCGCCGCTTCAAAGTCATCTCCAATTTGAATAGCAGAAAACCAAGGGATCAAAGCTGGATTTTCAGTAAACAGTGTACTCAATTTAGCCAACTGTGTGCTCAGCGCCATTGGTAACTGATAGAAGACATCTAAAGGTGTCGTTGAAGTGTTCATTTCGCACAACGCAACATCTTCTGCCGATGAGATAAGTACAGATAATTTTGGAGCCGAAGTCAAAGGCGTTGATGGTGGAAGCTTTGGTAATTCAACGGCTTTCACGTAATCGGGGTCGCCTTTTACTACCGTTAATGACTTTGAATCATCAATCACTAAATCTTTGGTCTTCTCTTCCACCAGCGCCATGATATCCGTTTTTTCATCAAACAGATCTTTTTTCACTTTATCGATACTGGCTTCAGTAGTACAGCCGTAAATCTTAGTGAAGTGTGTAGACGAATTGTCTCTTGGGTTATCGATATACATATCTTGGGAGATGTTATCTTTCAGATATGAGTTCGAGAAGTCACGATTAAATACCGTGTATAAGCCTTTGGTATCGGTTAAAGGTTGGCCACCAGCACAATAAGTGTCTATCTGTTTACGCCAATTATCGACCACAGTATAAACGTAATGCGCTTTCTTGATTCGACCTTCAACTTTTAATGAGTAAACACCCGCATCAACCAACTCATTCAAATCACCATAAGCAGAGTTGTCTTTCATGTTCAGTGGGTAATTTTTGCCTACTTTCGTTGTTTCGTATTGATCACGGCAAGGTTGGCTACAACGACCTCGGTTCCCCGATGCACCATTTTTGACAGAACTGATGTAACAAAGGCCCGAAAAGCCAATACAGTAAGAACCATGCACGAACACTTCCATTAGAACATCATGCTCTAGTCCAAATTGAGCTAAATGTTTAATCTCGCTGATATTTAACTCTCGTGAAAGGTTTACACGGCTTGCACCTAACTTATTGAGTAATAAGATTTGGCCTTCATTATGAGTGTTCAATTGTGTCGAAGCGTGCATATCTAAGCTAGGGAAATAGTGCTTAAGAATATAGCCTAACCCAAGATCTTGAATGATAACGCCATCGATATGAGTGTTAACCAATTTATTCAATAAGCGGACAACCGTTGGTACTTCACTTTCAAGAATAATGATATTCAACGTTAGGAAGATTTTACAGTTGTTCTGATGAGCCAAATCAACCAAACCGTTTAAGGTATCTAGGTCGAGGTTTGTTGCTCGATTACGGGCATTAAACTTATCCAAACCACAATAAACGGCATCCGCGCCAGCAGCAATCGCCGCTTTTATCGAATCTATATCGCCACCAGGGGCCAACAACTCAAATTGATCTTTATTCACAGAAAATGTACTCGCCTTACTGTATAGCGTAATAATAAGGCGAGTATTTTACGGGTTTCGGTTACAAATTACCGCATGAGTCACACTTTTTTTTGAAATTAGCGATAGATCAGCACCTTAATTTCCCAAAGTACTCATCGCGTACCCACAATCAGTCGATTACTTAAAACAAGTTTCAGCCCAGCGAGCCAAACCTGCTGTAACCGAACCAAAGTAATTCCCACTCACAATCGGCACATTTGGCAGTTGAGATTCCACAGCCTGACGTAATACAGGAGAACGAGCAGAGCCTCCCGTCATGAAGATCACATCCGGTTTTTTCGCACTTTGCGCGACCGCTTCTTTCACTAAATCAACCATCTTCGCTTTTGGAGTCTCAATCGCGTCTATCATTTGGTCTAAACTGATGTCTACTTCAACCAATTCAGACACTAAATCCATCTTGACGCGAAATTCGTTGCAATCTGCAAGTGCTATTTTCGCTTCTTCCGCTTTTCTTACTACGCTGTAGCCTAATGTCTCTTGGTACATTCTAAGTAAGCGATCCAATTTTTCCGGAGACTGCGCCTCTTTTTTCAGTAGCTTAAGTGCTTTAAGGTTCTCGCGTGAATAAAAGTCGCGTTGTGCTTCTACATTGTTGATCGCAATCGGGTTCCAAAATTGAGTCAGAGGCATATCGATACCAGACAGTGACTTACTCGTGGAGCCAAAAGAGGTCATCAGCTGTTTGAACGCTAGGTAAATATCAAGATCATTTCCCCCAACTCGTTGCCCACTATGAGCTAATAAGCTGGCAGTACGATCACTCATGCCTCGCCACGTTGGTCCCATATCAATCAGCGAACAGTCGGTTGTACCACCGCCAATGTCCACAACTAATACTGTTTTATCTTCTGTTAGTGTGCTCTCGTATTCCAACCCTGCCGCGACAGGCTCAAATTGAAATTCAATATTATTAAACCCTGCGCGCTTGGCTGCTTGTAATAATATTTTTTCCGCTTGTTGGTTAGCGAGTTCACCACCACGACCGTGAAAGTTTATCGGACGACCAATCACCGTGTCGCGGATCTCTTGTTCACTTTGAGCTTCCGCTTTTTGTTTAATATTGGCCATCATGGCGCATACAAGATCTTCAAAAAAACTGACCTGAATATCATGCAACCCGCTTGCGCCTAAGAAGGATTTCGGCGATTTCACATAGTAAACATCTCTCGGATCTTCTAAATAAAGATCTAACGCCGCTTGACCAAAGGCTAAGTCACCTTTGATTAGGTCGATACTCTCTTCTCGATTGAAGGCAATCGCTCGGCGAAGTACTTGTTCACCAATCGCATCAGAAGGCGAAATTTTAAAGTGACGAAATAGATACTCAGATACAGATTCACGCGTCGGAGCACAAATAGTAGAAGGGATGTAAAAGTTGTCCCCTTCAAGAGAAAGTAATCTTGGTTGGCCATCAGACATCGAAGCAACAGAGCAGTTCGCTGTACCATAATCAAAACCTATAAACATTTTTACCTCTAGCCAATCCAAAAAGGTCGGCAATGCTACCTCAATTGGCTCTTAATTTCGAGCAGCAAAAACCTCAAAAAAAGCATAAATTTATACCTGAGGAAGACGTTAAATCTAAAGCTCTACCCTCTTCGAAGCATTACGCTCTAACTGGATCTGGTTCACAACTTGATAAATTACTCAAATAACGTTTCGGTTTAAGCCATTTTTTAGCAAGTTCTTTAAATTCAAACAATTAACCACACGAAGATTAACGCTGATTCTCATGACTATTCTCATCACTCCACTAAGCTTATGATTTTATAAAAAATATTATAATCCAGATATTAAAAACTTATTCATCACTCAATTAATATAGCCCCAGTCAATTTGACAGCCTACAACCTCGTTACTAACGTTTTACTGTCGTTTCTAATAACAATGTTTAGGAAGAACAATGAATAAAAATAAATTAGTAATAGCATTAGGCTTAACAAGCAGCTTAGGCTTGGTTGGCTGTGGTGACGGAGAGACCGGTACGACAGCAAACAGCAACGCCTATTCCGTCACAGCAATTGATGGATATCTAAAAAATGCCCAAGTTTGGCTAGATGTCGATGGCGATTTTCAACTCGATCCTGATGAACCGTCTGCCATTAGTGGCGATGGAGGTAAAGCCGTTCTTGATGTCTCCAATACCCCTAATCCCGAGAATTACGCCGTTATTGTTAAAGCAATAAAAGGTCAAACCGTCGATGAAACAACCGGACCTGTTTTATCTGATTATGTAATGTCAGCACCTGCGGGACAAACCGATGTTACTCCCCTCTCGACTCTTGTTCACGTAAAACTAGAAAGTGGCACTTTTAGTACCATCGAAGAAGCCGTTACCGATGTAGCAAATGACCTAGGACTTGAAGAAAGTGATGTTCTAGGCGATTACATCGAAGATGGAAAAACAGACGCTGCATACAGTGCTGAAGCTCTTGTGACTTCAGGTGTTATCCCAGAAGATACAACCGAATTATCTGATAATGCCGATGGTAGTAAAACAGATTTATCAGATAACTCAGAACAGATAGGGACCATTATTAAGGCTCCTGATTTTGATCCTGACAAAACTGCGATCATTCCTGGAGACAACGGAGGATATGAGTCTGTTGAAAATACAGACACAGATGGTGACGGCGTCATTGATGAGCTTGATGAGTTTGTTGACGACGATACGGAATGGGTTGATTCAGACAAAGATGGAACTGGTGATAACGCCGACACCAATGATGACAACGATGCAGCCCTAGATGTCGATGATGATTTCCCATTTGATAAAGATGAGACAACAGATACTGACGGTGATGGTATCGGTAACAATGCCGATCTCGACGATGATAACGATGACACACCTGATGCAAGTGATGACTTCCCATTAGACGAAAATGAAACAACAGATACCGATGGCGATGGTGTTGGTAATAATGCCGATCTCGATGATGATAATGATGACACACCTGATGCCAGTGACGACTTCCCATTAGATAAAGATGAAACAACAGATACTGACGGCGATGGTATCGGTAACAATGAAGATACTGATGATGACAATGATGGCATCTTAGATGAAGACGACGACTCTCCTCTCACCCCCGATTTAAGTCCTATTCAGCAAGTTATTACCTTCATGCGTGACAGTGGTACTTTCTATTCTCTTTGGGCAGATGAAGAGACACGTAACAACAACGGCGTAGAAACAACCGATGTTGAGGTATTTGTCGAAGAGTTCACAATGAACAATGACATAGGTACTTTATCTAAACTCTACCAAGTCGGTGCCGATGGAAGAACGCATACGATTGATCCAAATGATGATAAAGACATCATTCTAGGTCCACAAGGTTGGGAAATGTTCAATGATGTGTACTCACTTGCGATAGTAGGTGATGCCATATCTGTTTACCCTGCCGATCTACCAACATTAACCAGTACCGCTTCTGGCTATGTGCGAGATTTAAGTGGTAAATCAATTGCTGGTAATGCGGGCGAGTTGTCTGATTATGTCAATGAAACCGCGGTATTCCCACAAGGTTCTCAAGGTGGCTCAGTCAGTTTAACCGCTGATTTTGATGAGTATTACTTATGGAATAAACCTTGGTTCTATCACGGTACCGCGAATAACGAAGAAGACGGAAATAATGCAACATCATTTGCAGATGTTATTGTTAATACAGCGGCGGGAGACGGAGCTCTGGTAAGCACCGTTAAAGGGTTATCCATAGGTTACGATATAGGGATTGAACTGGTTACTGGTGGAGTGATCAACTACTACACTTGGGATTGGAGTTGGACTAATGGTCAAGAAACCATGGTGACTCTCAACGGTTCTGGTCAATGGACACAATCCACCGTCAATGGGGAAGAGGTCATTCGCTTCGATATTCCGCAATCTGTTATCGACCTATGGGGAGATGCTTGGGATCACGATACCAACCAACGCATTTTATCTGCTTACGATGGCTACCTATATGAAGGCGAGTTTATTGCTGCTGGCGATGCTGAAGATGACAACGATGGCTACCTATTGAATGCTGTTGCAAAAGAGGCATTAATTAACGCAATCAATATTGAAGGTTGGTGCTTCATTACCGAAACCGATTCAGGCTCAACTCTTGCCGATTTCGAAGCACAGCTAGCGGACTGTACATTACCGACCATGATGCCAGAAGACTCAATTTCTTACCGTGTTAGCGGTTCAGGAGAGACAAGATCCGCTGCGTATGGCGATAATAGCCAAATGCTACGCTTTAAAAATAGTGCCCCTAGCATGAAGTATTGGAACATGAACAGTAAGGGCATTTTAGAAATAGGTGAAAACGCGAATGAAATTTGGGACTACCGCAAACTTATTATTGATGTAAACGATGATAAGCAATACTCAGTGGCACATTTTGATCCAGAAGAAGGTTCAATATGGCTAGCGACGTATTTAGATGTTGATATAAATAAAGATATCCATACATGTGATGTCGATGAATCCGGTTGGAATGATGAAACCGACCAACCTATTAACTTCAAGACTTACGCTCAATATACCGCAGCTCTAGACTCCTGTCGTGAAGACGAAGACTACAAAACACCATTGTTTAGTACTCGCTTCATTGGTGATGAAAGAGTCTTACAAGCTGAAGATGAACGACTAAGCTTTATGGCCGACGGCTCAGGTAAATTTGAAGACCTAAACCCTGATGGAACGGTCATGGAATCCTTTAATTTCACTTGGGCAATGCACGATATTGATAAAGGTATAATCAAGCTTAGCTTCGCTTACACCGATGATAATAACGTCGCTCAAACCGCCACTGACTACATGACGATAGCCTATAGTAATGGGATTGAATTCAATGTAAAAGTATTCACCGTTTCTAGTGAATGGGGCGGAAACGCAATCACGGAAGAAGGAGAAATATGGTATTCAAACTATAGCAATCCGGATTCAGAATCAGAACTGACAGACTTAGGTTTTATCACCCCAGCAACACCATAAACAAGTCACTTTAACCTAAATTAAAAGCCAAGTTTTTTACTTGGCTTTTTTATTTCTTACATCCAAATAAAAAACTGTTAGATTTACGGTACAAGTTTTAGAGAGTAAAGATGAATGAAAACACCTTGTATTGCTGCGTGCAAAAACAGTGATGGTATCTGCTCAGGCTGTCATCGAACCATGGCTGAAATTATCGGTTGGAAAGAGTATTCAGACACTGAGCGTGAAACCATTATGAAGCAGATAACTAGCGTCTCACACACTCATCAATGTCCATCATGTGGTGAAGGTGCACACTGTGATATCAGCGCAGGGAAAAGCACCTGCTGGTGCTTTGAAGTAGAAGAAAGGAACACAAGTAAAGTGTCGGATAACCAAAGTTGTGTGTGTCGAAAATGTTTAACGGCTCTACCGACAATTTAGCTCTGAGTCAAAGAGTTCTAACGCAAATAACTGACATTTAAACCTACATTAGAAACCATAATAGACGCTCAAATTAAGGCTCATAGCACCATCATCTCCGTCAGGTGCTATCGAACTCTCTTTTACATATTGTCCTTCAATATCAAAAATTAATGGTGTGTTGTTTCTAAAACGCATCCCAGCACCAATACTCGGAGCCCATTCTGTACCGTGGTTTTCCGTTCCAATCGCGCTATAACCCAAAGTCCCGAACAGATTAAAATGATAATCCAATGGGATAAACCACTTACTCACCACACCTGCATGCCACTTAATTCGGTCATCTTTATCCGATACCACGATATATTCCCGCCCTTCTATTGCGAAAAAAGATAATGGACGATAACCAAAAACGACCCCAGCAAGCGTACTATCAAATTTATCATCATCTCGATATTGCGAATCGCTGAAGTTTGCCATGCTAAAACCGGCACCTAGGTACAACTGACTATACTCTTTCTCTTCTTCTTGCTGTGCATAACTCAGTGAGCTTATAACACTCAGCGCAAGAAAGATGGAGGAAACTGGATGCTTCATTATCACTTCCTTTTCTATTTGTCCCATAAAAAGGTTAGCTCATACGCAACCAGTCACTCTATAGCCATTAATATATGTGATTTAGATCTATTATTTGATCTTCAACGTATTTAGCTTTCAATACGTTCTATATCAATATTTAGCTATTAATACGTTTGGTTATCAAGATGTTCAGTTATCAATATCTTTAGCAATCAATGCAGTTTGTTCAAATTTGATTCCACCCCAACCTGTCTTGCTAAAGTTTCGGATATTTTGATGGTCCTTATCATCAGGGTTACCAAGTACATCGACACGGTAAAACTTCCCAAAACAGGAAAGCGTCTCCTCTTCCGTTAACTTGTGAAGCAAACCAAAGGCAAAAATTTTACATGAACCATTATTTTCTCCAGCTTCACTTCTTAAGTCACCGTTAGTAAATGAAGTAGGAACAAAGTCATAATTTGCATCAATGACATCCATGACCTGCTCAAATTTTATTTCCTTAGGACTATTTAATAAATCAAACAAAAAACCTTTTACTTCCATAATATATCCATATCCTCATGTACTTAATGTTAAATTTTATGCCAAATATGTGAAGAAACAAAGCACCATGAAATGCAACAACAACTATTTTGGTCATATAATGTAAATAGACAAAATACCATACTAAGGACGCCAATGAGCCATCGTGATACATGCTTATCAAATTCAGATCAAAAAATTATCGATCTTCAAAAATGGCAGCATACGGTTGATCTCATGTCTGAACTGTTTGGGGCTACCTGTGGGACCATCGTTCAATTGAGAGAAAATGAGTTCAATGTTGTGGTCGCGAGCCACAACAAAGAAAATTTCTTAAAAACAGACGTTTCTTGGCCGTGGGAAATGAAAAGTTTCTGTCGCACGATTATGGAAACCAAGCAGAACCTGTATGTAAATAATGCAAAGCAAGATGATTATTGGAAAGATGCTCCTCCGGTTACACACGGCCCCGTAGAATCCTACTGTGGGCTTCCTATCTATTGGCCAAATGGCGAACTATTTGGAACCATTTGTGTTATAGATACGAAACCAACCTCCTACCCGACAAAACTACTCAACTTACTTGAGCAATTCAGTAATTTGATCATGTCTGACTTAAAAGTTTATTGTCACTATCAAGAGCTACAAGATCTTGCCCTGACGGATGAATTAACAGGCCTGAACAATCGCAGAGGTTTGCATTTACTTGGTGAACAGCGAGTTAAAGATGCTAAACGGGCAAGACAAACCATTGGTGTAATTTACTTAGATATCGATAAGCTAAAACAAGTCAACGACCAACATGGACATTGTGTTGGTGACGAATGCATTAAAACTGTGGCAAAAGTATTATCCGAAAACTGCCGGGAAAGTGACATTGTGGTGCGAATGGGGGGAGATGAATTTGTCATTATGAGCTTATTTAACGATGAAGATGGATTCAATCATGATGAGCAACTTGAAGCACTCTGCCAACGTTTAATTAAAAACTACCACGTCCAAATCGAAGCTCAACCACAATTCGGTATGACATCTCTTAGCTACGGTCAAAAAACGTTCAATCACAACAGAGAACTTACAATCGAAGAGATGATCGAGCAAACGGATCACCTGATGTATCAAAATAAAAACAAAAAATGAGCCACAATAATAAGTAGAATAATCAAGGGATGATAATGAGCCGCACTCCACAGTTCGAGAACAGCAAGCAAAGCCCTATATCGAGCCATATCGGACGACGAATCATCCTAATCTTAATTCTGATAAGCAGTGCGGTAACCCTAATTACAACGCTGATACAGACCTATTGGGATTATAATCGTGAGTTGAGTGCCGTAGAAAGCCGCCACTATGAAATTGAGAAAATTCATATCGATTTACTCGCCCCATCACTATGGCGGTTTGACTTAGAGCTTTTACAGCAACGAATAGAAGGTCTTGTCAATTTACCTAAAGTCGATTACCTAGAAGTCGAAGCCGATAACTACATACTTAGAGCTGGAACCCCAGTAGAAAAGCAAATCATTTCTAGCCGCTATCCTATCAAATTTTCAATTTCAGAAAACGAGCCAAAAGAGGTCATTGGTAGCTTGTATGTAGAGTCTGACGCCAACACTATCTACAGCTATCTCTTAAAGCAATTCCTTATCACTCTTGGAATTAACGCGCTTAAAACCGCTATTGTCTGCTATCTGATTTTAATGATATTTCACCAGAGCGTTAACCGACGACTGTTCTCCATCGCGCAATATTTACGAAAATTCAACCCTCGCAACCCAAGTAAACCACTTACACTCCAATACACGCCTTGGATTATGGAAAAAGAAGACGAACTCAAATGGCTTGGAGATGAAACCAATAAAATCACGTCGAGTGTGTCCTCTCTTTATCGCGATATTAAATATCAACAAGAGCGTTTTGCTGACTTTGCCGATGTCTCTTCTGATTGGCTATGGGAGACTAATGAATCAGGGGTATTAATTTATGCTTCAGATGAAATGGTAAAAAATTTAAACCTCAACGGCTGCGAATCAGTTCCCCTATTTAACATCCCAACATTCAACAAGACTCACTCTTTACTCGCCCATATTAACGCAAAATTAAATTTCTCATTATGTGAAGAAAAATTGATAATCGAGGGCCAAGAGCGATTTTTACTCTTTCAAGGAACAGCAAAATATCAAGATGATACCTTTACTGGGTTTCGTGGGACGGCATTGGATATCTCAGCCTTAACTCAAGCTAAGGTAAAGCTAGAGGAGCTCAACCATACTCTTGAGAATAAAGTAAAAGAACGAACTCAAGAACTAGAAAATAATATGGTCACTCTGCAAAAGACCCAAGATCAGTTGGTCGAATCTGAAAAGTTAGCCGCATTAGGTGGGCTCGTTGCTGGAGTCGCTCATGAAGTAAACACACCATTAGGAATATCCGTGACCGCCGCGTCTATCATCAAAGAAATCACACAAGAACTTAACCAAGCATTTGCTGATCAGACATTATCCAGCGTTCAGTTTTCAGACTTGATGGAGCGCATGAGTGAGAGCACAATTATGCTGGAGGATAACTTAAATCGAGGTTCTAAACTGATACGTGACTTTAAACAAACTGCCGTCAACCAAGTGTCAGAATGCAGGAGCAATTTTGTTATCCATCAAGTATTAGATGCATTAATTACCAGCTTGCACCCTGAGACTCGAAAAATCCCCGTGACGCCAATCATTTCAGGCAGCGACACTCTTTCAATGAGCAGTTTACCTGGAGTACTCACGCAAGTGATCACCAATCTCATTATGAATAGTATCAATCATGCCTTTGCGGATTCATCTGAACCCGCAAAAATTAGCATTTCTTTCTATGAACAAAACAACGAGATTATCTTCGAATATATCGATAATGGTTCTGGAATTGAAGAAGCATTGCATCAAAAGATATTTGAACCTTTTTACACCAGCAAACGCGGAACTGGCGGCTCGGGGCTTGGGCTCAACTTAGTGTTCAACCTTATACACCAGAAGCTAGCGGGAAGCTTAAATTTTGAGTCATCCATTAATCAAGGCGTCCATTTTACATTCAGAACGCCGAAAGAGTTGCCGATATCACCAGAACAAAGCTCATAGCATTGTTCACCCTTCACAATTTATTGAGTATTAGTCAGGAAAGCTGTCACGGATCTCAGTAAACGTATCCCAGTTATCCAGCATTAAATCGACTAACACGGGTTCAAAATGCTTTCCTTTCTGAGACAAGATTTCCTTTCTAATCTTCTCATCAGGCCACGGTTTCTTATAACTTCGCTTAGCGCCAAGGGCATCAAACACATCTGCAATTGCCGTAATTCGCCCACTGATTGGAATATCTTCACCGCTCAATTGATTGGGGTACCCTGTACCATCCCATTTCTCATGGTGGTAAGCCGCGATCTCTTTGGCGACTAAAATCAATTTTCGCTTTGAACGACTTAAAATATCAACACCATATTCAACATGCTTTTGCATAATATACCACTCATCTTCAGTGAGCTTTCCAGGTTTATGTAATATGCTGTCTGGGATCGCCACCTTACCCACATCATGCAAAGGCGACGCTTGTTTAATCATAAAAGTATCATATTCCGAGAGACCATATAAAATCGCTAGCTGTTCCGATACCAGAGACACGCGTTGCACGTGCGCCCCCGTCTCTTTGCTCCTTGCTTCCACTGCGTTGGCTAAATTATAAACCAACTCTTTTGAGGTCTCTTTTAAATCCACAAGCAGACTAAGGTTCTCAAACGTCAACCCTATGTTATGCATATAGATTTCAAGTAACTGCTTATCTAACTCTGAAAGTGCAGTATTAATATTGATATAAAGCAGGTTGTTCACGCCACGCTCATCAGCCATAAAAAATACGTAGGCATCCTCGTAGCTCTGACTTTGCTTTTTCTTGGCCGCGTCATGACAACGTTTAGAGACAATATCCGGCAAACGGTCATATGCACATTCAGAGTAGGCATTCACATCCCCTCCCGTAGCCGCGAGTGTTAATGCGCTCGATTCCTCCCCTTCAGGCGTAGGCTGAACAACGCCATAAAAAGCCGAAACGTCCAATTTCAATAATGATGTCGCCTGCAACAAAGACGCCGCGGCATAAGCTTTCATCGTCGTGGTATTTTGCACATTAGCAGATGCTTGAATGACTAACCTCAGACCTTCTCTTTGCTTATCAATGGTACAAAGGTCTCGATATGCTCTTAGCATTGAATACAGCAATGTACGTAGCTTCTGGGTAGTTAACTCCGTTTTTTCCTTGTAATCATCAATTTCGTACTCTTGAATAACGATATCTTCAGGTGCCTGTCCTGCTTGTCCCGTTCGAAGTACCAAACGAATAAGCTTGTTATTTAATCCTCCGCGAATATGCCGAACCAGATCCAAGCCAGCATGTTCCGTTTCCATCACGACATCAACAAGGGCAATAGCAATATCATCGGCTGAATCTAAGATCTGCTTCGCTTCTTCACCCGACAGCGCTGAAATCAGCTCTAATTTACGCTCCTGAAATGTAAATCCACTCAAGGCTAATTTTGTGATTTGATGAACCTGATCATCATCATCTACAATTAATACGCGCCACGGTTTCAGAAGTTTATGGACTTTACTGGCTGATGGTTCAGTTTGTATTTCATTCCGATAATCAGAAAATAACTCCATCAGTAACCTCAATATTTACACAGACTCTTATAGGTTTAGCACACCAACGCCTATCTTGATCACTAATCAATTAACAAAAGACTCAAGAATGCAATTCAACACTAAATTACGCCATCAGCATGTTGCAACAATGTTAACAAAACAGTAGGGTAGGAATTTAAACGATTGTTTGATTTTTGAGGCCATGTGTGGAAAACCTACTAAAAGAGTACTCTGTTATTACTGAAATTCCTGTCGCCTGGGGAGAGATGGACGCACTCAATCACGTCAACAACGCGGTCTATTTTCGTTATTTTGAAACCGCTCGCATTGCCCATTTTAATAAAGTGGAATTGATGGAAGAGATGGCCATGACCAAAGTTGGGCCAGTACTTGGAGAAACTCAGTGTCGCTACAAACTCCCAGTTACCTACCCTGACACGCTTTTGATTGGCTCCAAAGTCACCGATATACAATCGGATAGGTTCACGATGCAATATGAAATTGTGAGCAAAAAACTTGGAAAAATCACAACGATTGGCAGCGCAACGATTGTTATGTTCGATTTCAAAACCAATCAAAAGGCTGAGTTATCGGAACGCCTTACTCTCGCCATTAAAGCGCTGGATAAAGAGCTAGCGTAAGCAGGTATGCTGTCACTTCACTCAATGTTAAGATAAATATCAATTCCACACTCTGACACTGATGGTAGTTAATGACTCGTTACGAACAGCTTGCTCAAGATATTAAGCGGCAGATTAGCCAAAAGGTTTGGCGATCTGGTGAAAAGATCCCTTCGGTACGAGTAAGCTGTAAAAGTACGGGTTATAGCATCGCCACCGTTTTACAAGCATATCAGTTACTTGAGAGCCAAGGTTGGGTGACTGCAAAACCGCAATCAGGCTATTTCGTCGCACCACAGATTGAAAACCTACTTAGCCCTCAAGCATCATCAAGCTCTACGAAGCCAAAACAGATTAATATCAACGATCAACTGTTTGATGTGTTACAGCGCAATAAACAACAAGACATGGTGCCCTTAGGCTCTGCCTTTCCCGATCCATCCCTCTTTCCCCAACAAGCACTTGCTCGAAACTTGGCTAGCGCGAGTCGCAAAATGCCTGAAAATAGCGCCATAATAAATATGCCTCCAGGGAGTGAAAGCCTACGCCGCAATATTGCCCAACGCTACGCTCAGCAAGGTTTATCAGTCTCACCCGATGATATAGTGATCACCTCAGGGGCAATGGAAGCGCTAAGTTTAAGTTTGCAAGCCGTAACAAAGCCTGGAGACTTGGTGGTGATTGAAAGCCCAACATTCTATGGCGCTTTACAGACGATTGAACGGCTTAATTTGCGAGCCGTCGAGATCCCAACCCACCCCCTTGAAGGGATTGATTTAATCGCGCTTGAAAAGGCATTAACTGAACTCCCAATCAAAGCATGCTGGCTAATGACTAACTTCCAAAACCCACTTGGATTTTGCATGTCAGATCACGCTAAGCAATCTCTTGTTGAACTACTTCATCACCATCAAACGCCTCTGATCGAAGACGATGTTTATGCCGAGCTGTTTTTTAGCCCAGATAAACCCAAACCAGCGAAAGCATTTGATCAACACGACGACGTTTTGCTCTGTGGTTCATTTTCAAAATGTTTATCTCCGGGTTTTCGTATTGGCTGGGTTGTCGCCGGACAGCGAAGCGAAACAATCCAGCGTTTCCAATTGATGTCGACTCTTTCAAGTAGCGTTCCAATTCAACTAGGGATCAGCCACTATCTTCAATTTGGCTCATTTGATGCACATTTAAGAAAGCTAAGACGCAAACTTGAACAGCATAAACACCAAATGCTTGCAGCAATACGAACTTACTTCCCTGACTCCATCAGCGTCACGGACCCAAGTGGTGGCTATTTCATTTGGATTGAATTCGGCGGTCACTTCGACTGTTCCCACTTCTATGAACAAGCACTCCAGTCTCAAATAGCCGTGGCTCCTGGAACACTCTTTAGTAGTGATAACCAAGGTTCTAAGCACATTCGGATCAACTACTCCTACCCATGCGAAGGCAGGATCTTAAACGCCATCATAGAGTTAGGTAGGCTCGCGCATTTAACCCTCAATAAACCCGAGTGATGTCACCAAACCAACTGTTCTATGTTTTTTCATCATAGCTGTTCTATCTCTAACAGTTAGCATCGTGGTTCAATGTCTGTTCACATACCTACCTTGAGTCAATAGTATGAAAACGACGGCCACAAAACATGAAATTAGATTGATCATCGTCGCCATTATCGGTGCACTTTTATTAATTTTCGGCCATTTAATTTTAGCGAAAAGTTTCTCTCATTTCCCTTGGGCTGAAATCACGGCAGCGCTGATCCCATTTCTTATGTTTGCCTTATGTGTCGGCTCCATTCATTACGCCGTGAATGCCGATGACAGCGACCACGGCAATAATAGCAACAGCAACAGCAACAGCAACAGCAACGATGATGAATGATTGTGACGCTCGGTTGTCTACACCTACGAAAAAAGCACTTAAGCCACGAGAGGGAGCGACTTAAGTGCTTGGTATATCTATTTTGAATGGCCTTTAAACCGTAGCAAAATTATTCATATTTGAATTGAGCCATCTCCTTATTTAGCTCTTGAGCTTGATCAGTCAATGCTCCTAGCACCTCATCCACATCATTTACTTGGGTAGAAACAGAAGATGAAGCATCGGCAATCGAGGTGATGCTGCCACTGATTTCATCGGTCACCGCTTTCTGCTCTTCAGTCGCGGCGGCAATTTGAATATTCATATCATTAATTTCAGTGAGCATTGAGACGATTTGCTCAAGCATTTCTGTATTTCGTTCACAACTTTCAACGCCTTTTATCACGGATGTATTCGCCTCCTCAATTCCGGTAGACACCGACGCGGTCTCTTTCTGAAGGGATTCAATTTTGGATCGTATCTCTTCCGTCGAAGCTTGTGTACGACTGGCAAGAGAGCGTACTTCATCTGCAACGACAGCAAAACCTCGTCCCTGCTCTCCTGCCCTTGCGGCTTCTATCGCTGCATTTAACGCAAGTAAATTAGTCTGCTCTGCAATGCCTTGAATGACATCCAACACTTCTGCTATCGAGTTGCTTTCACTGTGCAAACGACCAATCGCTTCCACTGCCGTGCGCATTTGAGCATTCAGTTCCGTCATTTCATTGCCTAAGACTAACCCGACTTGAACACTCTCACTTCCCGTATCATTAGCATTTTTTACAAAATCGGCGGCTCGGTTCGCAAACTGTGCCACTTCAGCAATCGACGCGCTCATTTCATTAACAGCGGTAGCTACAGACTCTGTTCGATGCGACTGCTCATTCACTGCTTCTCTTGTACTGCTCATATTTCCAGACATCGTTCGCGTGTTTCTATCGAGCTCATTAGTGGCGCTTGCAAACTCTTTGATCATATTTTGAAGTTGAGAAAATAGTTTATTCAGCGATACTGCGAGATCAGACATTTCATCTTTACCACGTTCATCCAACCGCTCTGTCAGGTCATTCCCTTTGCTGATTTTTTGAATTTGTAGTGAAGCCATCCTGATTGGGCGAGATATACCGTTTCCGACAAGATAAGAGATCCCAATTGAGATCAGTACAATCACGACAATACTGATGATCACCGTAGTTTGCACCGCTGAATTAAGGGCAGTAACATCCTTAAACGCTTCCGATTCGTCTATCTCGGTTAATATCCCCCAAGAAAGTCCAGCGGCATTGATAGGAGCGTACGCAGAGAGAACCGAGATACCACGATAATCTTGCACTAACTCATACCCACTCTGTCCGCTTAATGCTCGCTTTGCCGTCTCAGATTCAACAGGTTGCAGCCCGATAGCTGAGTTTTTACCTTTAATATTTTTGACTACACTGGCAGAAACGCCAGCCATTGAAAGAGCCGATAAATACTGACTTGGGTCTTCAATTAGAAAGCGAGGTTGGCTTCGTAGTAGCCCATCTTGCCCAATTAAATAGGTTTCTCCGCTCGCTCCTAACCCTGCCGCACTCCAGTTTTGATTAAACGTCATGATCGAATTAATGGCATCAACAGGCATTTGAAAAATCAGGGCTCCGATCCGTTGACCACCTGAAAAAACGGGCGTGCCTATAAATGATGCAGCAGACTCATAAGAGGGATAATAAGGAGAGAAGTCTTCAATATAGAAGTATCTATTGGATGCATTTTTTACCTGATTGTATGTTTTGGCTAGACCAGACTGGCGGTAAGGACCAGTAAGTAGATTGGTGGCAAAATCCAGCTCTTTATAAACGGAATACACCACGTTACCTTGGTTGTCGACCATAAAAATATCGTAATAGCCGAATGAGGTGAGAAAATGACGCAGCGAATCATGATACCGCTCGTGAACTTGATCATATCCTGTGTTTAATGGATCGGAATCTAATAAATGCTTTTCACCTACTTGATTAGAGTTTACACCGATGTATCGAGCTTGCAGTGCTTGCCCCGCAACGGACAGTTGGCTCAGGCGGCTTAATTCATTCGCTGATTTTTGATCATTTTTATCACGATATAGAGCACCAAATTGAGAGGTATAGTAATTGCGCAAGGCTGAGTAATCTTGCTCTGATACTTGCTCAATGGGATAACGTTCAAACTCTCGACTAAATGCAGTCAATGCATCTTGAATCGCCACATCGCTGGCTAACGTCTCTAGTTGGAAATGAATTTGATCGAAATATCGCTCAATTTCACCCTTTTTGATCTCTCTTACCGACAGTAGTTGACTTGATGCTCGCTCATGCAGTGCTTGTTTCGATAAAGAGGACGCTTTCCAGCCTACAAATCCCCCACTGACCACAACCCCAATCGCACAAAGTACAGTACAAGCTAAAATAATTTTAGTTGCAATTCTCATCCCAAAACCTCACAGCTAGATTGCTGAAATAATTCATGTATATCCCGAATCGATGTCGAGATCAGACGCACCTAGCCGTAGGTAAGTACCAACTTTATAATATGAATTTGTCTTGATACTCAGACGAAAGTTTAGAAGTGAAAATCGGTTTTATCGAATTTATTAATAGTTTTATTACTAACCCAGAAAGATTCATTGCTAATCACTATCAAAGGGGAAGATAGCCTGATGACTCACCGAGAAGGGGATGGTGAGCCACCAAGCTAAATGGTGGTTATCGCCGCTTGAGCTCATTTCAACGGCATCAACTTAACTAGCATTCAATAGGTCACATTTAGATGCACAGATAAAATCATTTCTATGTAAACCTTTAATTGAGTGACTCCACCATGTCACCGTTACCTTGCCCCACTCTAGTAAGGTTGCTGGATGATGAAATTCTTCTTCAGCGAGTTGCGCGATTTTATTGGAAAACGCCCATGCTAATTTATAGTTTTTAAAAGTATAGACTTTCTCAAGCTGGGGGATTTCATCTCGCTCTACAAGCGCCCAACCATTAAGTTCAGCTAAAAGCTCTTGCTGTTCAAATTTCGTTAGTGATACAGAATCAATGCTGCAAGCTTCGCAGCGTAGTTCGTTAAGCATGGTTCATTTCCTTAGATTTTGCTTTCGGTTCAAACAAAGGCGATAACATTTCTGCTTTCATCGCTTTGTGTACTTGGTCCATCAAGTCCTGCTGACTCAAACGATATAACGCCGCAATATCATCCAGTTCGTAATACAACGGCTGCATAATATCAATTCGATAGGGTGTATTCAGTACAGTTTGGATATCAAATGGTTGACGTTTCGCATCAGTACTATCCAGCGAATACACCGTTTCACCTGGGGAAGACAAAATTCCGCCACCATAGATTTTGCTTTTCCCGTTCTCTTTCACCAAACCAAACTCGACGGTAAACCAGTACAATCGGGCAAGATAAACGCGCTCTGCTGGGGTTGCCGCTTTTCCAAGCACACCATAAGCATGGGTAAATGCAGCAAAATCTTGATGCGTTAACATTGCACAATGGCCAAAGATTTCATGGAAAAAATCTGGCTCTTGTAAATAGTCAAAGTCCTCTCTGGTTCGAAGAAACGTTGCCACCGGAAATTTGCGTTCTGCTAACAGCGAAAAGAACCGATCAAAGTTAATTAATGCCGCAACAGGCTCGACTTGCCAACCCGTTTCTTGCAGTAAAATTTTATTGATATCATTTAATTGTGGAACACGATCGTGTGTTAATTGAAGCATGTCTAGTCCATCTAGATATGGACGACATGCCCTATCACCTATGACGCTTTGCTGACGAGTAACAAGTTCCGACCATATTTGGTCTTCTTCTGCACTCCACTCAACTTTCCCTGCACCGTTTACCGGCTTGGAATGATATTGCACCATCACCCCTCTCCTTTACATTGTGGTTACATAAAGCCTATCTCTCGACGCCGTTCATCGCCAACCCTCTTTCAAAATCAACCAGTTAATTGATGTAACATATTGTTTACAATTTTGTGTTTTTTTCTTATTTTTCATACTTATATTTCTTGTGGGAATGTTTGACTTTGACTCAATTGAAGTCAAAACTTGTTCGATAATTGATCAAAAATCGACAATGAGGGAACAATGTCAGATTCAGAACCGGTATGGATACCAACTCAACAGCGAGTAAGCTCTTCACTTCTGCATGGATTTATTGAACGTCTTAATGCGCAAGGCATGGATCTTGATGGCTTTCAACCACTCCACCAATGGTCGATAACAGAACCAAGATCGTTTTGGAAAGAAGCCTGGGAGTATTGCGCTGTCATCGGCTCTCAAGGAGAATGCATCATTGATACAGGAAGAGCCAAATGGGGCGATTATAGCCCCCCTAGAGATTCCATTTGGTTCCCACAAGCTCAGTTAAACTATGCAGAAAACCTTTTATGTTACGCCCACAAAACCCCAAATGAGATTGCGGTTTGGTTTAAAAACGAACGAGGGCATCAGCACAAGGTTTCTTGGCTGGAGTTATATGAACAAGTATCCGTTACTCAACAATGGCTGAAAAATAATGGCGTAGGCAAGGGAGATGTCGTCGCTGGTTACCTCCCATATTTACCTCAAACTCTCGTGGCAATGCTTGCGACCACAAGCTTAGGCGCTATTTGGACATCGACTTCACCCGATTTCGGTGCAAGCAGCGTTATTGAGCGTTTTGAACAAGTTAAACCGAAAGTTTTATTCTGTTGTAATGGTTATACCTTTAATGGCAAGACTCACCTTATGGGCGATAAAAACAACGCCATCGCCAATGCCATATCGAGTATTACCCATGTTTGTGAAATTGAATATCTAGAACCCTCCGCAGGTTTTCCTTCAAATAAATCAGAGAACTCAGCATTGACACATTGGGATGATTTACTCTCTTGCTTCTCTGCGCGTGAAGTGCAATTCGAGCGTGTTGCTTTTAATGATCCCCTCTTAGTTCTTTATTCCTCAGGCACAACGGGAAAACCCAAATGCATCACTCATTCTGTTGGGGGAACAACGCTCAATCACTTGAAAGAACATCAGCTGCACTGCGATATTAAGCCTAGTGACCGCGTTTTTTATTACACAACTTGCGGCTGGATGATGTGGAACTGGCATGTTTCGACATTAGCAAGTGGAGCAACCTTAGTGATTTATGACGGCAGCCCAATGTACCCAACAGCAGATACGTTATGGGAACTGGCGGATCATGCTGAAGTCAGTCTTTTTGGCACTTCGGCGAAGTATTTGGAAGCGTTACAAAAACAGAATATCAGCCCCCAATCGACTTATAATTTACACGCATTACGAACTCTCTGCTCAACAGGTTCCGCCTTGTATCCTGAACAATTTGATTTCGTTTATTCTCATATCAAACAGGATATTCATTTAGCCTCCATTTCGGGAGGAACGGATATTTGCGGCTGCTTTGTATTAGGTAACCCCATCTCTCCTGTTTATCGTGGAGAATGCCAAAATTCAGCGCTTGGCATGGACGTAAGGGTATTTTCAGATAGAGGCTTAGCCATTGAACAACAGCGCGGTGAATTAGTGTGTTTGAACAGTTTTCCAAATCAACCGATTGGCTTTTGGGGAGATAACGGAGAACGCTATCACCATGCGTATTGGGATAAATTTCCAAATATCTGGCACCATGGTGACGATGTATTGCAAACTTCAACACATGGCATGATTTTCTATGGACGCAGTGACACCACCTTAAATCCGGGAGGCGTGAGAATTGGCAGTGCTGAAATATATCAACAGGTCAATCAGCTTGATGCGATAGAGGATTCCATTGCCATTGGGGAACAGTTTCAAGGCGATGAGCGAATCGTACTTTTTGTAAAACTGTGTGATGGATTCAGTCTGAGTGATGATTTAAAACAGTTAATCGCTCAAACATTAAGAACCAAATGCTCCCCGCGCCATGTTCCTGCTATCGTTCACTCGATCAGCGACATTCCTAAAACCAAATCTGGGAAGTTGGTGGAATCAGCAGTTAAAAATATTGTGCATGGCATTCAGGTTAAAAATCTCAGCGCCATCGCCAACCCTGACGTTCTCGATGAAATTGCGGAACTGTATCCATCCACTTAACTCTTTCGCTGTATCGCTATAGCCGTATCGCTATAGCCGTATCGCTATAAATAACGTCATTATCTTGAGATTCATTTTATGATGCTCAATGATGACGTTATACTCCCCGAGTTCCCCCTCTCCTATGAGAAAAATTGATGGATTACGTACACCTATCTCGGATTAGCTTAAAACACTTAACGGCATTACACATTATGCTCAATAGCCATAGTGTGACTCTCACTGCTGAACAACTATGTGTCAGCCCATCAAGCGTCAGTAAAACACTTTCTCAACTCCGATCACTGCTCAATGACGAGCTTTTCTATCGTGATGGGACTCAATTGATCCCAACACCGTTTGCTTTAAAAATTGGTCCAACCGTACATTCTATCTTAGCGAGCATGAACGGTTTGCTTCACCAAGAGCAGTTCAACCCCGCGACGTATAATGGTTCGTTTTGTCTCTCCATGCGTGAGAGTGCTTTCGAAATTTTCGCTCCGACGCTTGCTCAAATTGCAGCCAAAGATGCACCTCTTGCGCGTTTCAATATCCATTCGAAAGAACACTTGGGGTTTGATGCATTACTCAGTGGGCAGGTTGATTTTATTATTCTTCCGCATGACATTAGCCAACCTCCAACCAATGATAAAGATCTGGTGTGGGAACGAATATTAGATGATGAGATGGTTTGCATCATGCACCCAAGCCACCCGCTGAGTGATCAAACGCTCACGATTGAGTCCTATCTTGCGAATAAACATATTGGGATTTTGGATAAGGAACTCTCGATTCCCTACTTTGAGCAAAACCTAACACAGCAGCATCACTCAAGAGAGATTGCGATATCTGTGGCTGATTTTGGCTCAGCAGCCGTACTGTGCCACCACACTGATTTCCTATTTACCAGTTCAAAGTGTTGGGCTGAAAAGGCATTACAAGCGCGAGGTTTAGTGCAAAAATCATTGCCGTTTGATTACGGAAAAGTAGCTTATAGCTTGGTCTGGAATAAGCCAAACATGAACGATCAAGCCATGACTTGGCTGCGTACTCAATTACGTCAGTTTGCGGTGTGAGTATAAAAAAGCGCGACCTTGATGGCCGCGCTTTAACTGTATTTAAGCTATATTTGAACTAGATTTAGCTGTATTTAAACTGCATTTAACTTACGTTTACAACGATGACATTATGCCTCAGCTAACTCGTTTTCTTCTTTGTTTACCGGAGCTTCAACCGGAGCTTCAACTTCTTGTAGTCGAGCAGTGAAGTGGCGCAGAACCGCAGGCTCATAAATGAAATCTAACCCTTTTACATTCTTCGCATTCGCTTTCACTTTCTCAAACGCTTCAATAACAAAGTCCATGTGAGTTTGAGTGTATGTCGCACGAGGAATGGTCAAACGTAACAATTCAGCAGGACACGGATGCTGCTTACCTGTCGCAGGATCACGACCCAATAGCAACGACCCAATCTCAACGGCGCGAATACCAGCCACTTTGTATAACTCACACGCAAGGGCATGGGCAGGGAATTGCTCAGCAGGAATATGAGGTAGAAGTTTACCCGCATCCACAAATGCAGCGTGACCACCAGCTTGCTGACACACAATGCCTAGCGCTTCTAACCCATCGACCAAATATTGCACCTGACCAATGCGGTACTCTAACCAATCTTGGCGCATACCGTCATAAAGACCAACTGCAAGACGCTCCATAGCTCCGCCTTCAAGTCCACCGTATGTTGGAAAACCTTCTTGAACCACACATAGAGTGCGACATTCAGTGTACACATCCATCAATGATTCATCTTTAAAGCAAAGCAAACCACCCATTTGAACCATGGCGTCTTTCTTCGCTGACATCGCAAGACCATCAGCATATTTGTATGATTCACGAGTGATCTGTTCGATCGTCCAATCTTGATACCCCTCTTCACGCTGCTGGATGAAGAACGCATTTTCTGCGTATCGAGCGGAGTCCATGATCACGGGAATATCGTATTTTTGCGCAATCTCGTAGACCGCTTTAAGGTTTGCAATTGAAACAGGCTGACCACCCGCTGAGTTACAAGTGATAGTACTTACAATGTATGGAACATTCGCTGCACCTGCTTCGATGATCGCCTCTTCTAGTTTGATCAGGTCGAAGTTTCCTTTAAAGTCTGCGCTCACTGCGGTGTCGAATGCATCGTCAAGATAGACATTTTTCGCCATACAGCAGTTAATTTGTGTATGTCCTTGAGTAGTATCGAAGAAGTAATTAGACAGAGCCACCATTTTACTGCGATCTAAACCCTTTTCCATCTCGCGTTTTTTAATCAACACTGGAATATAGATTTGCTCAGCACCACGACCTTGATGAGTTGGAATGGTCATTTCGTAGCCGAAAATATCTTTCACAGCATTCGACAGAGCGTAGTAACTACGGCTGCCACTGTACGCTTCATCACCCATCAACATTGCCGCTTGCATACGCTGAGTGATGGATCCTGTACCGCTATCGGTTAACAGATCAATAAACACATCATCGCTATCAAGTAAAAACGGATTCATTCCTGCTTTAATAATGGCTTGCTCACGGTATTCACGAGTCGTACGTTTCACAGGTTCAACAACACGGATACGAAATGGTTCTGGTAAATGCTTAAAGTTTTCCATAATAATGCCTTTTCATTCACTTGATGCTGACACACCAAATTAGTTCATCTATTAATTTCTCTATATAGAGAATTGCGTTCCGACTATTACACGAGCATATTTTGTCTAATTTAAATGAATGACTCGTTTAATAGTTCAAGAGAAAAAGAGTAGAAACACAATATTTAAAGAGGGTTTCGTTTTACCGAAACGAATAACCAACATCACCACAGATCAATTCAATATAGATCAATCATACGAAAATAGTTTCAAGAAAGTGGTACAAATTGATGAGGTTATACTGCGCACACTGCGCTATATGGCGAGAGACGCCAATGAACACACTCTATTCAGAAGAAAGGTGGAATGAAAGCTGATGATCCAGAGTATACCAAGCTAACATGGTTAGCCATGAGGTAGATTGCCACTTAAGGTACATATTCACTTGATGTTCCTTTGTTGAAATCCAGAATGAAACGTTATACTTACTATATTGTAAGCCATGATTTGAGTATGCACACAAATAAAATAACTGTGAACTCTACAACCAATATTTAAGCCTTAAGAATAAAACTTGCCGACACGTTCACAAATACACGACAACACTATGAAACTAATATCTATCAACTATTTTTAATGTCTAAAAATATTCCAATGATTTTATATCAAGAACAACCACTTGATGAGTAATAGGATGAGATTTGATTTTATAAATAGCGGAACACTTAAGAATAGTGCTTATATATAGACAGATGGAAGTTGAATGTCGCGCTTAACATACTGAATCAGCTCTTGATGGAACGTCATCATATCCTCCTCTCCACACTTTTCCCACTGTAAAGCCTCACCGATTACACCATGGTGTTGAAAAGCATTAAGACGCACTTTCACGCTTTCCGGCAGGCAATTTAAATAGTGACCAACACTCTCTGCTTCACTCTGTAGATCCGTCTTTCCAGGAATGTGCAGCAAGCGGACTTCATAGAGTTTTTCAACTTCTGCAAGGTAAGTCATCGACTGAAACACTCGATGATTATCTCTCCCAACAAGCCATTGGTGAGTCTCGTTTTGCCACGCTTTCAAATCGATCATCGCGCCATCTAAGTATGGCTCAACCTTTTGCCATCCAGATAATGAAAGCGAACCATTACTATCAATAAAACAGCTTAAATGGTTTAACTCTGCATCCTGCTTTATCGCTTTAAAGAGATCGACCATAAAGCCTATTTGCAAGGTTGCTTCCCCACCAGAAACCGTAATACCACTTAAGAACACATGGTTTTTGCGGATCAACTCAATCATCTGGCTCACTGAGAAGTGTTGTATTTTGGGGTTGGACTTATACTGGCAAACATCAATGCATTTATCACATTGCGTGCATTTTGATGGGTCCCACTTAACTTTTAGATCTGCATCTAAAGACAGCGCATCAGCTGGGCAGTGAGAAACGCAATCACCGCAATGGTTACAGTGATTAATGGTATGAGGGTTATGACACGATATACAATCGAAATTACACCCTTGCAAAAAAATGACAAGCCGGTTTCCCGGCCCATCGACACAAGAGAAGGTCAGCACACGGCTGACCTTCGCTTGTTTTTCTGTAGTACTTTTTATATTAACCCTAGCCATGAGTTGTTAGTATTTTTACAGAATTATTCGAAGCTTGGCGACATTTCGAAGCTCGCCACTCTTGGTTTACGTTCTAGAATCCCCGTATTTTTCGCCGCTTCCGCCCCTAAGAATGTCGTATTCGTTCTTGAGCCTTGCTCTGAGAATTTGGCGATGTCAGAAAGCTTAACCATATAGCCCGTTACGCGGATCAAATCATTCGATTCAACGTTAGCGGTAAACTCCCGATAACCAAGCTCCAGCGCCCCTTTACAAAGGTTAAACATCGCTTCTGGGTTAGATTTCACCGTCTGATCAATCGTTAAAATATCGCTGATTCCAGAAGTATAGTACTGATGGTGTTCTGCCGTCGCGCGTACATAACTCACAGGATCCGGTTCCGTTCCATATGGAATACGAACACCCGGAGTCACGCCATCATCTAAACTGATACCGCCTTGAGCGTGCAATAAGGCTTTCCCTTCCAAGCCATATTTAACCGTAGTCGACTCAACGATCTCTGCAAGTTTTTTCGATATTCTATGACCAAGTTGGTTCGCTTCTTCATCTTGACCATATTGTGCCGTGACTCCCTCTTTTTCCACTAGGATATTGATCGCTTCAGCCATGCCATAAATGCCAAACATTGGCGCAAAGCGAGACTCATCAATTAAGCCTTCAGTGGTTAAGAACCCTAGGAAGAAGTTCGACTCCTCATGCAAAAAGCGACTACGCTCATCAATCAGATCGAACATCACTTTACAGAAGGAAGGTAGCACTTGGTTTAAGAAATCCACACGATCATTCGATTTTAGTGCCACTTCTTTTAAATTCATACGAACCAGTGTGTTCGACCCACCCGCCAGTGGCAGTGAGTTATAGCAGCTTACGATACCGAACTTTTTATCACCATAAACATTCGCGTGGATTGGGTAGTTCGCGATATGAGGTTTACTGCATTCACAGATGTTACTTGCCGCTTGGCGTAATAGTGAATCAGGCGTCACCGCAGGGTCGTACATGAAAGTCAGGTTCGGAGCGATCTGTTTTAGCTCTGCATCCACACGTAAGATAGTACGGCAAATGATGTTGTCACTTGGGCCAATATTCACATGCATAAACGCATCTGGCAGAGTGCGATCCAGCATGATCCAAAACAGTTTCAGTTTTTGGTAAATCTGCGCTTCAGTTAAATCACCTACATATGGCAGCAACACATCATCGAGTTGACCAAGGTAAACAGGGATAGAAGTCACCGAAGGAACATGGTGATAAAGGATCGTGAGCAAATTTAGCGCTTCATCAAAATTGTTTGCCGCTTCAAGCTCTAAATGCTCAGAGCCTTGACGTAAGAATTTTGCGTAATCAGGTAACACATAACGAGGTTTATAAGGAGCATGCCCTTCAAACATGTCACACAGAACACCGCTATCTAACGCTTCTTTTGCTGCATCTGAAATTGGCATATACGGTAAGCTCGCTTCCGCTTCTAAAGCAAGATATTGAGACTTTTGCTTTGGCGAAAGGTGTGCATCCGTAATGATCTCTTGGAATCTCTGTTGTGTGGCGTTAAATGCTTGCTGGCTCATGCTTAAATCCTATCGACTTAAAACCCTATGTTTAATATGGGAACACTGTAAGTCAGATAGTGCATTTCCACAAATGAAACATATAGAATTATCAATTTCCAAATTGGAAATAGCGACCCCTTTATTTAAGCCTTATATTGAATTCTATAAACACAAAGGCAGACGAAATGATTGTTGATACATCCCCTTCGTCTGCACTGTACTCAAAGCGCTGTGGTGCAGCATCAAAATTGATTTAATAATTTTAACTCCGATCCCTAGTGAACCACTCTCAGAATCATCTTCTGTTTGATTAATCAATGTGATGTAAAGCGAAGCATCCTTCTTAGCCACATCCACGTTAAGTTCAATAGCTGAACCTTCCGGGCTGTGGCGGATAGCATTTTCAAATAAATTTTCAAATAACCTTGAAAGCAATAATTTATCCCCTTCAATCGTTGGGTAAGATTTATCGTCAAACACCAATGTTAAGTGTTTTTTCGTTAACTCAATCTTTGTGGCTTCTACGACGTCTTCCACCAGTGAGGCTAGATTAATTGGCTCTTGATGATAACTCGGCATGAGGCGTTCTTGCTTTGCCATATTGAGTTGAGTTTGCAACTGTTCTGACAATTTAAGAGCATTTTTATAAGCCACATCGATCATAGAATCTGGCTGTTGCTGCTGGAGCCTCCAAGTCTCTAAATAACCTAACACGCTCGATAGCGGAGTTTTCAGGTCATGGCTTATTTGCATGAGTTGAGAGTGCTGCGCCGACGATTGAAATTCTAATTGTAAGAACTGCTGCTGAATGCGCTTTGCCGCCAATTGATAATGTTGAGCAATCGGTTTTAGCTCTGGGACTTGGTTGATAAAGTTAGGGCTTAAACGGAAATCTTTGTCTGCTTGTTGTTCTAAATCTTTTGTTACGACCTCAATAGGCTTGAGCAGGCTCATTTTCACTAACCAATAAGCGACAATACTGAACCCGACAATCGTGACAAAACCGAGCATTAACGCCCAAAAAAGTGGGGTTCTGGTTTCAGAGTTAATAAGACTGGTATGCTGCTCACTGCCAATAACCACATAGAGATAACCCACCGTTGAACCGAACTCTTTGATTGGAGCCACTGAAAACACTTTGTTTCCGCTCAGATTTCGAGGGTCATCCCCCAAAATCGGGTAAGGTTCCCCCGCAATAAACGCTTTGATGGGTTCAATAGAGATTTGCTTGCTCACGAATGCATCTTTAGGCGCAGCATGGCTGGTTACGTTTCCTGACGCATCAAGAAAATAGATCTCAAAATCAGGTCCAATTAGCATGAGGGTATGGAAAATAGATTTCAGTGCGACAGGGTTATAATCCGTTCCAATCATCAAAGGATTATCGTCTCGCATATGAGCAGCCAGATCTTTATGCAAACTCTGCTTAGTACGTAGCTCCACTTTTATCTGCTGATTTTGATACATCACGGTCATCGCAACGGACGATGCAAAAAACCAAATAAAGGTAAGCAACAGTAAACGGATTTTAAAACTCATGGCTCACCTTATCTTACTGGCCGTAAGCGGCACTGTTATCTTTTGAATAGTACAAACCGTTAATCCATACCATTTTGGAATTTGTACCCCACACCCCAAACCGTATGAATAAATCGCTGGTTGTTTGAGTGAGTTTCTAATTTGCTACGTAAGCGGTTCACGGTGCTACAAACCGTATGTTGATAGCCTTCATATTGAGTGTTCCAAACATGATCTAAAAGTTCGTCCTTGCTATAGACCCGCCCCGGTCGCTTCGCTAAAAAGTGCAGCAGTGAAAATTCAGTCGCCGTTAACGCCACGGTACGTTCAGCCAGTTTGACATGATGCTGTTCAGGACAAATAAACAGTTGCCCAAACTGGAGTTGCGCCGATGGAGGTAGGTTTGCATCATCCCTTTTTTCACTCAAAGAGGCGTTATTTGTTGGGTGGGGATCTATCGCAGAGTGGTCTACCAAACGGGTATCTGCTGAGGATTGATCTTCCAAAGCATTATCTATCGGAACATCACCTATGGGCATTTGGTTGGTGAGTTGTCTATCGGAAGTGGTTTCGGGTTTTTGTTGTGATCGTTGACTCATCAGCTCTTGCCTGCGAAGAATGGTTCTCACTCTGGCTTGAAACTCTAGAACACTAAATGGCTTGGTCAGGTAATCATCTGCACCAGACTCTAACCCTTCCACCTTATCCACCTCAGAATCTCGCGCTGTCAGCATTAAGATAGGAATATGGTTTCCCTGTTGCCGCAACTCATAACTCAGCAACAAACCATCACCATCGGGTAAACCTCTATCCAAGATCATCAAAGAAAAAGAGTCCGATTTCATTAATTCTTTGGCTTTAGATAACTGATTAACACGAGTAACGCTGTGCCCTTGAAAACCTAAGTGCATGTGAATCAGCCCAGCTAAATCATCATCATCTTCGACAATTAAGATGTTCACTGGCGTAATCATTTCAGAATTTAGCATTCCCTTCCCTCATTCCTGCAACCCATCAACATGACCGGAATGAAGGAGGAAATATTTCACAAAATGATAATTAAGGTTACTTAACTCGGGTAATGATCAGTTTTGCCCCCGGATTTAAGAAGCGATGTGTCGCATTCAATGCAGATGCAGCCAACCCATCATCTTGACTTATAACGCCGGAATGAAAGGTAACGATGTCGTTATCATCTCTTGCGCTGTTAAAGCCTTCCCCACCGCCTGCGGGGCCCGGAACCGTCGCCGCAGTTTCGGAATTCGCTTCCGTTCCCGAATCCCAAACATCCATAGACATGGTGTAACTTTGACCAACACTAAACCCTGTTGTTTTAAGATCGGTTTCCCCGACAAAAGCATCATTGGTATTCACCAACATACTTGCTAAAGAGAGATGCGACGATTGATAAGGGTTAAGCGTGATCGACACAGTGTCTGATGCTCCCGGAAGAATTAAACCCGCCCCCGCCTTAGCTTGATACACATCACTGTTGGTATTGACTCTATCAAGCAGCATGCTGTTATCACCAGACTCAGCCAACATCTCCAACGCAACAGAAGAGGCTTGCCCAATATTAAATAAGTGATAATCACTGTTATGCCCAAGAACAACCAAAGGCGACATTGGCTGATTGGCCGTTTGGTTCTCAACCGTGATGGTAAATGTTTGGATTAGGTCTTTATCGGAGTCATCAGGACACCCTGCTAATAGTCCCACCGAAGCCGCAAGTATTAATGCACGATATTTCATAGCGAGCTCCTTAGTTAACCGTAATTGTCAGAGTCGCCACAGGATTTAACCAACGATGACTGCTTGAATCTAGGTCGCTCTTACCACCCGTTGCATCGCTGTCCCCAAGGTTCCCAGGATGAATATGAACTTTACTATTAGTCACCGCTGTTTCAACTCCCGTTCCGTTTAAACCAAAAGTGATAAATGGAGGGTTTGGCATACTTGCCGCTAATTCATCATTCGCTTCAGTACCAGCATCATAGCCATTTAAGGAGACTTTATAAGTGCCCGGTTCTGTCGGAATTTTCCAGCTATCTAAACCAACAAAACCATCGTTCGTTGGTAGCAGCATCGCGCCTAATGAAAGATATTGATGAGAGCCAGTATCAATTGAAACAGAAGCAGAGACGCCCGGATTCAAGATCCCTGATGCTGGATTTTCTTCCACAACCCCACCAGCGTTCGTCACAGCAGATGACAATCCTGAAATATCACCACCCTCTGCCATCGCCTCTAACTCAGCACTTGCCGATTCACCTGTTTTAAATAGCGAAATAGTTGAGTCATGCGCGGCAACAAGAATTGGTGTGAAGTAAATACCTTTAGTGGCATTAGTCAGCGTAATGTCCAAATCTGCGGCTTGTGTGCTAACACTTGAAAGCATACCGACAACGGCTAAAGATGCGGTCATCATTGGGGTGAGTTTTTTAGTATTTTCCATGTTCTGTCCATCCTATGTTTCGAAATAAATTGTTTTCGACACAATGATGATGGTTGTGAGATCTAGCAGCACCCTCACATAAATCTCATAAATTTCTCACAAGCGTTATTTTATAGAAGAAAATCCATTATCAGCACGAATAACTTTACAAATATAACCATAAAACAATTAGTTATAGAAAAATTGAATAATAGAAAAACTGAAGACTGAAGACTGAAGACTGAAGACTGAAGATAAATTGCCGCAGTCACTTTTAAAAAGCAACTGCGAAACAATTCAATTATAAGGGAAGTATTTTCTTAGGTATTTAGAGCGACGATACTCAACTCGACGATATTGAAATCAAGGTTACTGAAACGCACCTCTTCGACCGACACCCATGACCACTTTCTGTGCCCCTTTGCCTGCATCAATTTCAAACGGAACTGACACTTGTACATCATCAAAACCAGCGGCTGATAATACATTTTCAATTTTTTGTACGCTGAGACCATAGTTAGCATTTTCATCTTCAACTAACCAATCCCAGTGAACAAACAGACCATCATCTTCCAAGAGAGTATAAATTAAGCTCACACTATCTTGGAAATTTGGGAGAAAACCACATACTGATGACGCCACAACCAAATCAAATTGACGTCTAAACGCAGGGTGCTGCGCAGCTAAACCTCGTGACAGCAGGTCGACAACAGGTTCAACATTAGGTAACTCTTTTTTGTCCAACTCTTCTACCATTGCTTCAGACCCGTCTATCGCGACAATGTCTTTGACTAGTGGAGAGAGTTTTTGGCTTAATAAGCCCGTACCACAACCAAAATCTAATACACGAACATCTTCAAGGTTTATGAGCTTTTCCAGCTCATTGAATACAGACTGCGAAAACTGCCCCGTAGCTTGATCTTTTTCCCAGTTAACTGCGTATTCATCCCATTCGTTTGCCATCATGGCCTCCATCGTAACTTCTTGTATTCGGGAACTGCCGATAGAGTAAACCAAAATGATTCCAAGTTCATAGCGTTATTGCCCAATCTTTTGCACAAATCTGTCGTATGCAACATAACGATAATTAAGTATTCTAGGTGAGTCGTATTTATCTAGGTATATTCATGAATCTTTCTCAAGTTCAAGCATTCTGCACCGTTGCCGATCTTGGTTCCGTTTCGGAAGCTGCTCGCCAACTTGAATGCAATCGTACTAAGCTCAGCATGGCGATTAAAGCGTTTGAGAAAGAACTCAATATTCAACTTTTTACTCGTAGTGGCAACAATTTAACTTTATCTGAAGCCGGTAAAGCCATTTATAAAGACTGTGAAGATTTGTTGGTCACTGCGGCAAGAATCAAACAGACTTGTTCTCATGTTTCAGGTGAGTTTAATGCGGAGATTTGGATTGCACGCGATGACTCTTTGCCTGATGAAATGTGGCAAGAGCTGTCGCTGGATCTCAACAAGCGTTACCCCTCAACTTCATTTAATATTGTTTTGGCATCGAGTGGTGATCTCGCCAATTTAGTTGAGACCCAACAGGTAGACTTTGCCTTCGGTGTCGATTACGAACGAAACAATGATCCAAGGATCCGCTATCACCCATTAGGTAAAATTCGCATGATGTCGGTGTGTCGAGCCAGCCACCCTCTCAGTAAAATGCGCCGGGTCTCCGATGCTAACTTACGTAATGCGATGCAAGTCTCTATGAGCTATCTCAACGAAAAAGATAACCCTGAACTTCAACCTTTTTCTCTGCGTTACCTTGGTTTTTCGAGTTTTGATTACATGCTCAATACCATTTTAGCAGAGGATGCATGGGGGGTATTACCTGAGCCACTCATTCGCCATCATCTCCGCCAGCAAGATATTGCGGTCATTAAACACACCTATGGTCTAACGCAAGAGGATTACTGCATGTTAACCGCCGCAGGTATGGCAGAGCACCCAGGGATGACTTGGCTAGCCGATAAATTGAGCGATTATCTCTTCGACTTCTAACTAACGCGGTATAACCATCAGTCAGCGTCAATTTTAATGACAGCCAAAATTCCACCTAACCATCTGTTTATTAATGGTTAATTAGTTATCTCTTTCAATCCTCTATGATATCAGCCAGATACCAATTGTATATTTAGCCTAAGATGCGAACAATGAAGGCGTGTTCCCAATTAGGATTATTTGTATGTGTGCTAGGACAAACCAAAACGAAAATCGAGTTCTTATCTTTTCAGCCCTTTTAGCATCAGGCTTTGCTATTGGTGGTTTAGTTCTTGGTCTATTGGTTGGCTCCTTAGTAATCGTATTTGACGGTGTTTATTCTCTCGTCAGTTTACTGTTAACATTATTGTCACTCGCCGCATCCAAATACATTCAAAAACCGTCTGACGCCTCTTTCCCACATGGCCGTGCCGTTATTGAGCCCATCGTTATTGCGATCAAAGGAGCGGTAATATTAACAGTCGTTGGCTTTTCTCTTTATTCGGCAATTATTGCGCTCTTTAATGGTGGACGCGAAGTCGATGCGTCGATTGCGACTCTGTTTGGCGTAATCAATGTGGTCGGTTGTGGTTATGCGTGGTGGTATATTGCTCGTAAGAGTCGTACTTTCTCGTCTGGATTGATTGAAGCGGAATCTAAACAGTGGCAAATGGACACGCTACTCAGTGTTGCGGTTACAGCAGGCTTTGTGGTAGCATGGTTAGTGACATTGTCACCTTTCTCAGCTTACTCTGTTTATGCTGATCCCATGATGATGGTGTTGATGTCGTTCTACTTTATCAAGGTACCTTTTGATATGTTGAAAGGTGCAGTCCGTGAATTGCTCAACATGGCACCAAATAGAGAGATTTGCGATAAAGTTGATGAAGAAATTAACGCCGTGAATAGCGACAGCGAAGCTAATGCAAAATTGGAGTTAGCAGGCGTCACTAAAGTGGGACAAGAATTAAGAGTGACGGTTGATGTCCACTCTTGTGCGAGTAATAGCATTGCTGCAACCGAGATTGCACGTACTCGAAAAAATTTGCATCGCCGTTTATCTACTCTTCCTTTTGAGCTTCAGCTAAACCTAAATATTGCGAGCTAATAGATTTCACCGTCTCGCAATGACTCAGCACGCTAACAAGCCAATATCTAATGAAGAGCAGTATCTAGTGAAGTGCAGTATCTAATTACGAGCAATTTCTAGTGAAAAACATAAGCCTCACCTTAGGCTTATGCTTTTATTAAATTTAATGAGTTACGCTTTTATTGACTTATCTTTTGTTACCCAATAGCACACCAGAGATCCCACCGTCACCATTACAACACCTTGCCAGAAGGTAGAGCTTAAAGAGACACCTAAAATCAGCGAAGACAAGAATGTTGAAAATATAGGGGTAAAGTAGGACATGGTTGCCAATAGCATCATATTTCCACCAATTATGGCGATATTCCAAAGCGCGTAACCACTTCCCATAACCAAACCAGCCAACAAGAGATCTACTCCGGCACCTAAGCTAAATGTCATGCCTGCCTCGTCACTCAGCCCATATTGGATCCACAAGACGATTGCCGTTGCCGAGAAAAAAAGAGTAATGGCATTTTGACCATTAGCTAAACGTTTAGTTAAGTTGCAATAGATCGCCCATATGATCGCCCCAAAAAACGCCATAGCATAAGTGGCGGGGTTCGTCGCGACGTTAGCTACGATCTTACTGATCGTCAGTCCATCGTCTCCACTAATGCTCCACGCTACGCCAAAAAAAGCCAATATAATGCTAGGGTAAACAAGCCAACTGGTTTTTTTAGGGCTAGTAAGCACAGCAAATAACACCGTGAATGCAGGCCATAAATAATTGATCACCGCCATTTCCATTGCTTGTAAACGATCATTTGCCATACCAAGCGCTAAGGTTAGGAAAATCTCATAAACAACAAACAAGCCTCCTCCAACTAAAACATAAGAGGCTGATAATCCTTTAAGTTTCGGAGGCCCCATGACCAGTAATAAAAAAATAGCACTGACGGTATATAAGCAAGCAGCACCTCCTACAGGACCTAACTGTTCAGTGACATTACGCGATAGAGCCGTTAAACAGCTCCAAAAGAGAATGGCAGCACAGCCAAAGAGTGTAAAACGATATTTAACAAACAAAAGCATTCCCTTTAAATTATTTCACACAAACAGTACACATAAGCGTAATGCTTACTGTATGACCTTGTAAATAAGGTGGTTACTTGGATAAATGCTGAAAAGTAATCATCAACATAACGGCTTCTGCATCAAAATATTAACAATTATCGCTTTATTATATTGATCACACTGCATACAATCGTCTGGATCTAGAGAGGACTCTTAAAATGCTCGTGTCATACAACTTTAAACTTTATCTCAATAACAGCTTACAAACTATTATTGATGCACCTTCTTGTCAAAATGCAAAAGAGATATATCAACAAGTTGAGCAATACGCAAAAGCCAATAATGTTGTCATTCCGACCGCTTATGAGCTGTTCTTTTCTGGCTACATTCTTTATCGTCAGGGGATTTTTAACCGAGCCCTTAAAACGCACATTCATGCTCTCGATCTCGCACAGCAATATCGCTATGTCACATTAGAAAACTCTCTACACTTTATTATTGGTTTAGCCCTGTACCGTATCGGTGATAGCAGTAAAGCCATTGCATCACTTTCGAATGCCATCAAATGCAAAGAGCATAACCAGTCCAATCTAGCGTCTCGGGTCTACAATACATTTGGCATGCTCTTTCTAGACGCGGCTGACTACGATCAAGCATGCTCTTATTTCGCTCTTGCGTATCGAGAAATAGAACATCAGGAATGCATTAGCTATACACCCATTGTGACGAATTTAGCTTACCTCCATGCCATTCTTGGTAACACAGAGAAAAGCGCTCAATTATTTTCACAATTTAAGCAGAACCTTGAAACCTACCCCAATCAATTAGGGCAGCTATTTTATTACAGTGCTTACGCATCCTATTTGGAGATCAAACAGGACTACTCCAGTGCTCTAATCTATTTTTTCAAAACCATAAAATGTGCAGAAGAGATAAATGACGATGTTCAAATGCTAAACGCGATTGAAGAATATTGTCTGTGCTTGCTCCATCATTTCCCGGATAGAGCACTTGAACCCTATTTATCACATGGAATTAGACTTGCGAAACAGTTAGGAAGCACCGCAACCATTCAAAGCTTTTCCAATATCATATTTAGGCAAAGTGAAATGATTGGTTCTGAACATTACAAATACCAATTGATTAAGCGGGCCTACGAGTTACAAACGCTCTCCATTGAATTGCATACGAAAAAAGACAAAAGCTACCTTTCACAACTTTATCAATTAAACTCAGATCGAGTTAAGCTTGAGAGTGCGCAATCTATTGAGTCTAACCTTGAGCTAATTGCCTCTATTGGTGAGTACATCGCCTCACATAAATCGATGGATGATCTCATCATGAGGTTATACGACGACTTAAGTTTAGTGATGCCAATCAGCTCGCTTGCGTTAGCCACTTATCATGCCGATTTACATATCTTGGATTATTCCCATTGCGTGGTAAATGGGCGTTTATTAGACGCCTTCACCATCAATTGCAACAAGACACAAACACTAAGCACTTATTGTATCGAAACTCGACACTCGTTTACTCATGGGCAATTTAATGACCGTGTTTTTGAACAATTGACTGGAAAACAACCTGAATCTATCGCTTATGTAGATGACAAAATTGAGGATGAAGAAGGTAAGTTTCCATCCATCATTATGTTGCCTCTAATACTTGATGGTCAGATCCTTGGTGTTATGTCGGTACAGAGTCAAAAAGAGTTGGCTTATCGAGATTACCACCTCTCCTTATTCAAACATTTATGCTCATACCTGACGGTTGGATTGCAGAATAAAGCGCAGCAACGACTTCTGATACAGCAGCAAGGAGAGCTTGAAAAGCTGGTGTTGATCGACCCTCTCAGTGGTTTGTTCAATCGTAAATCTCTTGTTGAGTCGATCATTGAGCAAACAGAGGCGGTTAAAGGAACACAGAAACTTGGTATCTTGTTAATCGATATTGATTACTACAAGCAATACAATGATCGATACGGACACTTACAAGGGGATAACGTACTTGTCACCTTAGCCAAGTTACTTAGTTCGCATTTCGACAAACCAAATCACAAAGTATTCCGCTATGGGGGAGATGAGTTCTTGGTGCTACTGCCTGCAGATAGCAGTGAAACTATTATTGAATTGACGACCTCACTACAAGAAAAAACAGAGCAACTTAATATTGCTCATGCAAACTCTTATTGTAGCGATCGAATAAGTTTTTCGATCGGTGGCGCTATTTTTGATGTCAATACACTGAAAAACAGCAACGCACACTTATTGATTCAAACCGCTGATGATGCGTTATACAAAGTAAAAGCACATGGACGAGCACATATGCATATCGAAGATACAACTGATATTGAAGACACAACCGACATAGAAAGCTTTGCTGTTGTGCCATAAGCGGCACAACAGTGAGTTACCCTAGCAAGATGCCTTGCAATTCAGACAAAGATCGAACCTGGTAATTAGGGTTGATATGTTCAGGTTTCATCGCTTCAGCTGTATTCAGCCAACATGTCTCAATTCCAAAGTTTAACCCACCAAGCACATCTGAATGCGGGTTATCGCCGACCATCAACACTCTCTGCTTTTCTGGTCGACCGATCAGGTTATGGGTATGTTCAAAAATACCAATATCAGGCTTAGCGATGCCCACTTCTTCTGAAATAACCACATGAGAGAAGTAATCACTCATCCCTGTTCGTTCCAAACGAATGGCTTGCAGTTCAGTAAAGCCGTTCGTGATGATGCCCATCTTCACTTTTCCATTTAGGGCTTCCATCAACTCTTTTGCTCCGGGCAATAGTGTACAAATATCGGCCATCGCTTCTAAGAATGCACTATTCAATGCTGCCGTTGTTGTTTCTAATTGATCGGCCCAACTCTGAAAACGAGTGTGCTTGAGCTCGCTTGCTGTAATAACACCATTTTGGTAATCAACCCATAATGGCTGGTTCACTTCTTGGTAGACCGCAAAATCTTGCGCATTGAAATCAACGCCCAATCGAGAAAACATAAGCTGCATTCCTTTAAATGCATCAAAGTGGAACAGCGTTTCATCCGCATCAAATAAAATCCAATCGTACTTCATGTCGTTTCCCTTATTTTTATTGCGCTGTAGTGTAGTTGTTTTTTACTGAATGTTCTTCTCTTCAATGATTTTCACGACCTTAAAAACTGTGAGCAAAGATCAAAAACATTAAACCTAGTTGAAAAGCGCAATAAGAAATGATGCAACGCAACTTATGCAACTGACTTAGCCTCTATAACGTAAACTAAATTCAGCTGTTATTGGAGTCCAATATGAAGCATTTTTTACCATCATCCGTAATGTTAACGCCTTTTGTTGTAAAGTATTATGATTCGGAATTAGATGACCAAGAAGATGAAGAGCAAGAAAATGACAGTGTCTGCCCCAGTGATGAAGCGCCATCGGATATGAATAACCCGACATAACTTGCTCAATAAAAAGCCATAATTTGTTTTAAATAAAGAGTCGCATATTTTATGCGGCTCTTTTTTGTGACTCCTATAACACTATGATAGCAAAGGGTAATATCACTTTCTGTTGGTTAACCGATTGCGTCTTATCAATGTCAATTTTCATTTTTGTACCACGTAAAAAAACCAACCGTTTGCTTAGTGAGGGGGCTCACACTCTATTACTCTAAAGTGGTAGTACCTTTTGTAAATTGTCTCAGATCAAAAATGAAAAGTCCCCCTATGTGACAAGCTAAACCCAATTCAACAACTATACAAAATTCAATATTTACTAACGGAGTTATCCAATGGCTAGTGCATTTTTCATTCCAGCAATTAACTTAATGGGCGCAGGCTGCCTAACTGATGCAGCTGACAGCATCAAATCTCAAGGCTTCAAAAAAGGCCTAATCGTTACTGATAAAGTGCTAAACCAAATTGGTGTTGTGAAACAAGTTCAAGATCTTCTTAACGAACGTGAAGTTGCTACTGTTGTATTTGACGGAACTCAACCAAACCCAACAACTGGTAACGTAAAAGCGGGTCTTGAACTGCTTTCTGCAAATGAGTGTGATTTTGTAATCTCTCTTGGTGGCGGTTCTCCACACGATTGTGCTAAAGGCGTAGCTCTTGTTGCGGCTAACGGCGGCGAAATCGGTGACTACGAAGGCGTTGACCAATCTGCAAAACCAATGCTACCGCTTATCGCAATCAACACGACTGCGGGTACAGCTTCAGAAATGACTCGCTTCTGCATCATCACTGATGAAGCTCGCCACATCAAAATGGCTATCGTAGATAAGCACACAACTCCACTTATCTCTGTAAATGACCCAATGCTAATGCTTGCTAAGCCTGCTTCTCTAACAGCAGCAACAGGTATGGACGCACTGACTCACGCAATCGAAGCATATGTTTCTATCGCTGCAACGCCAATCACTGACGCAGTAGCGATTAAAGCGATTGAACTAATCCAAGCGCACCTACGTACAGCAGTGGCAAACGGTGACGATCTTGAAGCTCGCGACCAAATGGCTTACGCACAATTCATGGCGGGTATGGCATTTAACAACGCTTCACTGGGCTACGTACACGCAATGGCACACCAACTAGGTGGTTTCTACGACCTTCCACACGGTGTATGTAACGCAGTACTTCTTCCTCACGTACAACGCTACAACGCACAAGTATGTCCTGAGCGCCTACGTGATGTTGCAAAAGCAATGGGTGTTGATGTTGAAGGTATGAGTGCTGAAGACGGTGCTAACGCTGCTCTTGAAGCAATCAACGTACTTTCTAAAGATGTTGGTATCCCTGCTGGTCTTAAAGACCTTGGTGCGAAACTAGAAGACATCTCTGTTCTTGCTGATAACGCACTTAAAGATGCTTGTGGTTTCACTAACCCTAAACAAGCAACGCACAAAGAAATTTCTGCAATCTTTGAAGCTGCTATGTAACGTTTAGTTACCCTTGCCCTAATCAAAGCCCTGAATTCTGTTCAGGGCTTTTTCATTTCATGCCTATATTCGCGTCCGATTTCATCTCTACTTTGCATTGCTAATGCTGCCAATTCACAATAAAACTGTGCTTGATTACAAATAATTGCGCTCAAGAACTAACCAACTCTAATTCCTTTGTTATTGTTAATTGAAATAAAGCATAGCAAGGACATCGAATGCCGACTCAAATACAGCTTTTTGGATACAAAAGTTACATGAAAGCGCTCAAAGTAGCGGCGAAAGTGATTCCTATGCCTAAGCCCACACTATTTACGGGCGTGGGATCATCGATAGAGTTGTGTGAAGCGATATCACTCATTGGGATAAAAAAGCTACTGCTTGTCACAGATGAAAGCATTGTTCGATTAGGCTTACTCAAACCGATCCAACAGGCACTTCAAGACAGTGGTGTGGAAATGGCCATTTTTAGCCAAGTCCAACCCGACCCTACCTATTTACAAGTGGAAGCAGGGCTAAGAATTTACTTGCGCTGTGAGTGTGATGGTATTCTTGCGGTTGGAGGTGGCTCGCCCATAGATACCGCCAAAGTCATCGCGGCAAAAGTTCATAACCCAAAACCGATTCATAAACTTGCCGGATTGTTTCGAGTATGGAAAACCCCTTCCCCTCTATTTGCAATTCCAACAACCGCTGGAACTGGATCTGAAGTGACGATTGCCGCCGTGGTGTCAGATCCGGACTCTCATCAGAAAACGCCTTTAATTGATCCCAAACTTGTTCCCATGATGGCCGCTCTCGATCCTAGCATCATGGCAGGTCTTCCCCGCCCAATCACGGCGGCGACCGGGATGGATGCGCTCACTCATGCGATTGAATCTTACCTATCTATGAACGCGACAAATGAGACCAACGGTTATGCGCTAGCAGCGGTCAAACTCGTCATGACAAACCTACCCCTAGCCTATGAAAATGGTGAAAACTTAGTGGCCAGACAAAACATGGCTATAGCGTCTTACTACGCTGGCCTTGCCTTTACGAAAGCGAGCTTGGGTTACGTACATGCTATATCCCATAATCTCGGTGCGTTATACGGTGTGCCTCACGGGCTTGCAAACGCTATTGTTCTACCCTACGTTTTAGACTTTTCCCAACATGCAGCACAGCCTCAATTAGCGGAACTATTTCGCGCCACCAGCAACTCAAATGAAGAGATGTCAGAATCAGAACAAGCGCAAGCTTTCATTCAACTTGTCCGACAATTGCAGCAACAATTAAAAATCCCAGCAACGCTAGATATGTTGGTTGAAAATGATATATCACATTTGACGAAACTTGCTCTCAAAGAAGCTCACCATAACTACCCTGTCCCTGTTTATATGGGCAAAAAGCAGTGCGAACAACTTTTAAGATCCATGATGACTCCAGCCACTGTCATGGATGAAGCCCTGCCAGAGCCAAAATAGTAACTTGGCAATATAGTGACCTAACAATATCGTGACCTATCTAAAGTGAAGAGTTAAACTTGGCGCCTCACATTGCAGGTGCCTTGTTTCACCATTGCCAATTATCACTACTCGCTCAAAAAGATAGAAAACCATGCACAGCTCAACAGACTGCTTTACCCCTTTCAATCAATCCATTGAAACCTATACTTTTCCTGAGCGTTTTACGTTTCCATTTTACTATCAACCACATCCCTTGTGCATTCTGGCAGCTGAACAACTCCAACAGCATTTGCTCTCTCAAACAGAATGGCACCATAATTTCGGTGTAGCCGAGGATGCGCAAGATCCAGCAGCACCCGCAATAGGAAAAATGTTCGGTGTTTTGGTCGTCGAAAACTCACAAGGCGAGATCGGTTTCCTTTCTGCTTTTTCTGGAAAAATTGCAGACCGCAACTTACTGCCTCATTTTGTGCCACCTGTGTTTGATATGCTCGCTGAAGATGGCTTTTTCAGAAACGAACTGGATGAAGTAACCCAAGTAAGCAACAGATTGAAAGAGTTACAAGCAGATCCCAAAATTGATGAATACGAACGACACCTTGCATCAGAAACAGCCAATTCATTAGCGGAAATTGAAGCTCATCGCAACTTGATGATTGAGGGTAGAAAATCGAGAAAGGAGCGACGAGCTCAAGGTGAAACGAATTTAACCGATGACGACTTTACCGCTCTCAGTATTCAACTGAGCAGAGAGAGTGTCGCAGAAAAAAATCAGCTCAAAGCCCTTAAATCACACTGGCAAGAGAGAATTGATCTCGCGCAGCAGCAATTACTGAGCGTCACGGATCCGATCGTGGATCTAAAACAGACCCGTAAGCAACTTTCCAATGCTTTACAAAACAAGCTGTTCGATCAATATCGATTCTTAAAGATCGATGGCGAAGAAAAAAGCTTAGGGGCGATTTTCAAGCAGATGCCAAACCACGTTCCACCCGCAGGTGCTGGCGAATGTGCGGCACCAAAACTGCTGCAATTTGCTTTTAAACATAAGATGAAGCCTATCGCAATGGCTGAATTTTGGTGGGGCAGCGCACCTAAATCGGAAATACGTCAACATAAAAAATTCTACGCAGCATGTATGGGGAAATGCCACCCCATATTAGGTCACATGCTTGAGGGAATGGAGATTGATGATAATCCACTACTGAATAACCCTGCCGAAGGAAAAACTGTCGAGATTATTTATCAAGATGACGACATCGCAGTTGTAAACAAGCCCGCCGAATTCCTTTCTGTTCCAGGGAAAACCATCGAAGATTCTGTTTATCTACGCATGAAACAACAATTTCCCGATGCAACAGGGCCGCTCATTGTGCACCGTTTAGACATGTCGACATCTGGATTAATGGTGATTGTTCTTTCAAAACGAGCAAACAAAAGCTTACAAAAACAGTTTATCAGCCGTAGTGTAAAAAAACGCTATATCGCACTTATTGATGGTGAATTAGAGCAAGATGAAGGCGTGATTACACTACCAATGCGCGGTGATCTCTACGACCGACCAAGGCAGTTAGTATGTTTTGAACATGGAAAACCCGCCGAGACCAAGTGGCAAGTGGTGGGACGTCAATCTGGAAAAACCAAAGTTCATTTGTATCCAAAAACAGGTAGAACCCATCAACTTCGCGTCCATTGTGCCCATCATTTAGGTTTAAACATGCCGATTGTTGGGGACGATTTGTATGGCTTAAAAGCAGATCGTCTTCATCTGCATGCTGAAACTCTAGAGCTTGAACACCCGATCACAAAAGAAATTATGCAATTTCAAGCTGAAGCTGACTTTTAAAATGGAAAGGGGGAGAGACAGTCACTCCCCCCACTTATTTCAGCCATGCGTTACTTACGCCATTTCATGTACTAGCCAATCTAAAATACTTTTCAACTCTCTATCAGACATTGCTAATAGGCGATCCCCCACATACCACTCTATCATTGACTGATCTGGCAAGGCCGTAATTTGCGGGTAACCGAGCCAAATACCTTTCTCTTCAGCGAGTCGGTTACGCAGAACCAGAGCATTCTCATAGCTAACGGGCAGATAGAAATGCAGCATATTTGCCTGCGGTTGTGATGGGTTTAAAGTGAATAAAGGATATTCAGAGAATAACTGATAGATCTGTTGCGTGCGTTCATATAGAGCAGGCATCTGTGTAAGTCTTTCGTCAAACTGCATCGCCGCAGAGGCAATATAGGGACTGCGATGATAAACATTTCCCCCTTGTCTTTTCATCCACATCGACGCTTTTTCAATAAACGCTTTATCTCCTAATAACAGCGAGCCCCCCAAACCATTAATGCCCTTATACAACGAGACATAAGCGGTATTAAAGCCTTGAGCAATTTCTTGGTAGCTCTTCTGGTAGTACGCCGCACACTCCCACAAACGAGCGCCATCCATGTGTAAATGGATCCCTTGCTGCAAACAGTGATCTTTGACGGCTTGTAACTCATCCCACTTAGGTAACTGACCACCAATTTCACGCATCGGCAACTCGTATAAAACCGCTGCGATATCATCAGGCCAATGAGTAAGATCACTCACTCCCCATGTTCTAAATGGATCGCCAATGGGAAGAATATTAAACCGATTTTGAAGTTGATAACCTTGGCGTTCATGGCAATAGATATGGCTTGAAGGGTGCATCGCGACTAAATTATTGTTCTTCTCTTGGCAAACAAGTTGAAGAGCGGTTGGTTGAGTCATTGTGCCTGTCACAACAAAAACCGCAGATTCAAAACCAAGTAAATCCGCGACTTTTTGTTCAAAACCTTGTATTAATTCCCCTTCCCCATAAATGTCATGTTCAACATTATTCGCTTCACACCACTGAGCCATTTTCTGAAATAGTAATGCAGGCGAAAGCTCCTCATTCCCTGAAACCACCACATTGCACTGAGCACGTAAATCCTTCGCCATTTCTCTGTCCTTATTTATTCAATTCAACAGCAGCAGATTACCATGATCAGATGGAATCAAACATAAAACGTCTTTCAAAAACAGAGGTTAGCCAATGCCATTATTCATCGTTCCAAACAACAAAGCCCTCATCACCATTAACCGATAATGAGGGCTTATTGAATCGAACAATAAATGACTATCTAAACATGAGTATAAGGAGCAAATCGTTCACTCTAGAAGAAACCCAGTGGATTAACATCATAGCTAATCAACAAGTTCTTGGTATTTTGATAGTGATCTAGCATCATTTTATGAGTTTCACGTCCAATACCTGACTTTTTGTAACCACCAAATGCTGCATGTGCTGGATAGGCATGATAGCAATTTACCCAAATACGACCAGCTTCTATGTTCCTTCCCATTCGATAAGCTAAGTTCGCGTCACGAGTCCATACACCCGCACCAAGGCCATATTCGGTATCATTAGCTATTTCCAACGCTTCCGCTTCATCTTTGAAGGTCGTAATTGCAATCACTGGCCCAAATATCTCTTCTTGGAAAACTCGCATTTTATTGTGGCCTGCAAGCATAGTCGGCTGGATATAGTAACCTTTGTTTAGTCCTTCTTCTTGCTGGGCGATCTCACCGCCTATCAAGACTTCCGCACCTTCTTGCTTACCAATTTCTAGGTAGCTCAAGATCTTATCAAACTGCTCTTGTGATGCTTGTGCTCCAACCTGACAGTCAGTGTCCAGTGGGTTTCCTTGCTTGATCGTTTGAGCTCTCGCCACCACTTTGGCAATGAATTTGTCATAAACAGATTCATGGATCAGCACACGAGATGGACACGTACATACCTCCCCTTGATTGAAAAAGGCGAGTAGCATCCCTTCGATACATTTATCTAGATAGGCATCTTCGTGATCAAAAATATCTGGGAAGTAGATATTTGGCGATTTGCCTCCTAACTCAACAGTGGATGGAATCAAACTCTCTGCTGCACATTTCAAAATATGGTGCCCAACATCGGTTGAGCCTGTAAATGCAAGCTTGGCAACACGGTTACTGGTTGCAAGAGCCTGACCCACTTCGGCACCGTAACCATTCACGATATTCACCACACCTGCAGGAAGAAGATCACCTATTTTTTCCATCAGAACAAGAATGGAGGTCGGTGTTTGTTCTGCTGGTTTTAAAACCACACAACAGCCTGCCGCAAGAGCCGGAGCTAATTTCCAAGCCGCCATCAGCATTGGGAAATTCCATGGAATGATCTGCCCAACCACGCCGACAGGTTCAGGGAAATGATAAGTCGCGGTGTTTGAATCTAATTCAGCCGCAGAACCTTCTTGTGCTCGAATGCATCCTGCAAAATAGCGGAAGTGATCAACCACCAAAGGTAAATCTGCCGCAAGCGTTTCACGCACAGGTTTGCCATTTTCCCAAGTTTCGGCCACCGCTAACTCTTCAAGGTGTTGCTCAACGCGGTCAGCGATTTTCAGTAAAATATTTGAACGTTCAGTAACACTCGTTGCTCCCCAAGAAACCCTAACCGCATGTGCGGCATCCAGTGCCAAATTAATATCCGCTTCTCCTGAACGCGCCACTTGACAATAAACTTCGCCATTAACGGGCGACTTATTGCCAAAATACTCGCCGCCAACAGGTTTGACCCACTCACCGCCAATGTAGTTGTCATAATGAGACTTAAAGCCAACAACAGCATTTTCAGTTCCAGGTTGAGCATAAATCATAGTGAGATCCCTCTTTTTTATGTATCCACAATGTGTCTGTTTAATTAATTTATCTTTCGATTTAGTGTTTTAAACGCACTTCAATTTTGCGCTTGTTCATTTTCTATAACGCAATTCACAGACCAAGTTTGCGCCTCTTGTTGTTAATGAATTGTAAAGCTATGATTACCAAACGATAACAAACGACAGTTATAATGGTTGAACACCAGTTCTAAAGCGCAGCTCACTGTTCAAGTGTCCCAAAATGGCACACCCTCACTGTCTCAACTTGGAACAGTCATGGACCTAAATTCAACTCAGCAGATAGATTGGCTAACCTCCTCTTGGAATAGGAGTTCTGAAGCGGGATTAAAACAGCGCCGTCTACCAGAAGATATTCGACTCGCGAAATCTCAAGTTTCCGAACGTAGAGAGATCGTATCGGCACTGATTAGCGCCGTTAAAGAGCATGCTTTACCGCTGTTTAATCAAATGTTTGCTCGAACAGACAGCCGTTTGATCCTCACTGATATTGAGGGCGTGATTATTGGATCGTGGGGGCAAGAGCGCTTTAAAGAGAAACTAACCTCAATTGCACTGGAGACAGGCGTCTGTTGGCGTGAAAATCTCAAAGGGACCAATGCGATTGGAACGGCAATTGTCGAAGCAAAACCCGTCTCTATTATTGGCGATCAACATTTCATTCATCAGCACCGCTTTATTAGCTGTTCAGCCAGTCCTGTTTTCGATTTCCAGGGGAACATGCTAGGCATTTTAGACATCACAAGTGAACAGCAAATCCATAATGCATCCACTCAACTGTTAGTTCAAAATATGGTTCAGCTCGTCGAAAATAACTTGTTGTGCAAAGTGCCGAACGGCTCAGTACGCATGGATCTTGCTCTTGACCAATCGTTACTAACCAGTGGATGGCAAGGGATTGTGATTGCTAATGAAGATGGAAAAATTGTCGCACATAATAGCGTTGCATCTCAGCTACTCAACAATCACGTGATCTTAGGACAGCCTTTAGATTCTGTTGTTCAAACCTATCAAGAGAATCAACCACTCACACATCTGCAAGAGAAATCTGATCTGGTGTATGCGGTTCATTCGCTTAAATCCGCCCCCAAAAGCGTCAAATTGGCCACTTACTCCCCTTCTTGCCCACTTCATGATGGTGATGACAATATTGAACACGCGTGGCAGCAAGCGAATAAAGTCATCAATAAAAATATTAGTTTGCTCATCCTAGGGGAAACAGGTGTGGGTAAAGGTGAATTTGTAAAACATCTCCACCAGCAAAGTGATAGAAAACGGTCTCCACTCATCACGGTCAACTGCGGCGCACTTCCAAAGGAACTCATTGAATCTGAATTATTTGGGTATGCCCCGGGAGCTTTCACTGGAGCTAGCCCAAAAGGTTATCAGGGAAAAATCCGCCAAGCCGATAAAGGTATTCTATTTCTCGATGAAATTGCTGACATGCCATTAGAAGCACAGTGCCGCTTATTACATGTATTACAAGAAAAAGAGGTGGTTCCCATTGGCTCAAACCACTCAACAAAAGTAGACATTCAAATTATTGCAGCAACTCATAAAAACCTTGAAAAACTGGTGTCTACAGGAGAATTTCGACAAGATCTCTTTTATCGACTCAATGGGCTGATGTTCACTCTTCCAGCACTTCACGAACGACAAGATAAATCTGGACTGATTGATAAAATCCATGCCAAGTACAGCTCCGCAGAGCAAACCATTTGTCCTCATTTGATGCAACTTTTGCAGAACCACTCATGGCCCGGAAATATCAGGGAACTCGATAACCTGATTAAAGTGTCTGCTCTCCTTTCTGAAGGTAACACTCTCGTTTTAGATGACCTTCCGAGTCACCTAAAGCAACTATTAATGACGGCATCAGCGCCACACCAACCCTCATCAGAAATAAAAACAGACGATCTAAAAACGACAGTTGAAGAAAAACTCGTACAAACCTTTCAAGCAAATCAAGGCAATATTAGTAAAACATCTCGAATGCTGGGCATTAGCCGTAATACACTTTATCGAAAGCTAAAAAATCTTGGTTATTCAAATAAATAGAACTCTAGATTTGGTGATGTCCCTGTTCTTAATTTCGAATCATGCCCCTTAGCGGTATATATTAAAAATCATATAATTTACACTGTTCATACTTTCTAGAGTTAGACACGACTCATTGCTTACTAATGAGTAAAGAAACCTGACGGGAATGACAAGTAATTATGACAAACAAAAAAGTATTGATTCTATTCGCACACCCTTCCCAACACCGTTCTGAGGTCAACACTCCAATATTCAATGCCGCCAAAAATATTGAAGGGGTCACCACCGTCGATCTCTATCATGAATACCCGACTTTCAATATCAATATTGATAAAGAACAGCGTCGCTTACTTGAACATGATGTGATCATTTTTCAATTCCCACTCTATTGGTATTCAACTCCTGCTATTTTAAAAGAGTGGCAAGACTTAGTATTAGAGTATGGCTTTGCTTATGGAGCCGAGGGAAAAGCATTGAAAGGAAAAGCCCTATTCTGCTCCCTGACCGCAGGTGGTAAAGCCGATGCTTATCAAACCGACGGCTACAACCATTTTACGATTCGTGAATTGCTTTACCCAATTGAGCAAATGAGCGCGATGACCCGTATGACTTATTTGGCTCCCTTAGCGCTATTCGGGGCGCGTACCGCAGCAGAAGAGAGTCGACTTGATCAACATATTAATCAGTGGACTCAGTTGCTCACCGCTTTAGTTAACGACAAAGTTGATATGGAAAAAGCAAGCCAAGTCGAAAAATTAAATCATCACCTTAACGACATCATTCATAAGGACTAACCGATGACAGGCTATTTTCTACAAGCGTTCATTTACTTAGTTGCTGCGGTCATTGCCGTTCCTATTGCTAAGCGTTTAGGGCTAGGCTCTGTATTAGGCTATCTCATTGCTGGTGTCGTTATCGGCCCTATTATTGGCTTAGTGGGTGAAGAGACAACCACCATTCAACATTTTGCGGAATTTGGAGTGGTCATGATGCTATTTTTGGTGGGCTTAGAGCTTGAACCAAAAATGCTATGGGCGATGCGCAACCGCTTAATGGGATTGGGTGGGCTTCAAGTTGGCGGTACCACCGTTGTCGTGATGGGGATTGCACTCTACTTTGGTCAACCTTGGACTATCGCACTCACCATAGGTTTAGTTTTCGCTCTCTCATCTACTGCGATTGTATTACAAACCTTTAATGAGAAAGGATTAAGTAAAACGGAAGGCGGTCAAAATGCGTTCTCTGTACTGCTTTTCCAAGATATTGCCGTCATTCCAATGTTGGCTTTCATACCATTACTCGCTCTGCCAGAATTAATCGAACAAGCTCAAAGCGTCGCCGCCAATGCTGCTGAGCATCACGAAGAACTAAGCCTTGTTGCAGGGCTCCCAGGGTGGGCATACGGACTTGTGATTACGGTTTCTATTGCTAGCGTCGTTGTTGGCGGACACTTTTTAAGTCGTCCACTTTTCCGCTTTGTTGCGAGCTCAGGGCTACGAGAGATTTTTACTGCCACGGCATTAATGTTGGTCATTGGCATCGCGGCTTTAATGAGCTTGGTTGGGCTATCCCCTGCTTTAGGTACTTTCCTGGCGGGCGTTGTGCTGGCAAACAGTGAGTTTAGACATGAATTAGAATCCAATATTGACCCATTTAAAGGACTGCTTTTAGGCTTGTTCTTTATTACGGTTGGCGCTGGCATTGACTTTAGGATCCTACTCGATGAGTTTGGACTCATCATCGGCCTCACTGTCGGTGTGATGGCATTGAAAGCCTTGGTTCTCTACCTGCTTGCTTTCACTTTTCGAATCAAAAACAGTGACCGCTGGTTGTTCACCCTCAGCCTTGCTCAAGCCGGGGAATTTGGCTTCGTTCTGTTGAGTTTCACAGTGCAAAATCATGTCCTACCTGTGGATATTGCTCAGACGCTGTCTCTTGTAGTCGCGCTGTCGATGTTTTTAACTCCAGGGTTATTTATTCTTTTCGATAAGGCTATTCTGCCGCGTTTCCAACAGAAATCGAATCAACGAGAAGCCGATAGTATTGAAGAGAAAGGCACTGTGATCATCGCTGGCATTGGTCGATTTGGTCAAATAATCAATCGAATGTTAGTTTCAAATGGAGTGAAAACGGTTGTTCTTGATCACCAAGCGGATCAAGTTGATCTCATGCGCCAAATTAAAACCAAAGCGTATTTTGGTGATGCGACTCGTCCCGATCTACTGCATACTGCTGGCATTGAAGAGGCTGCAATGATTGTGGTTGCCATTGATAATCAAGAGAGCAACCTTGAGTTGGTGAAATACGTTAAGCACACCTATCCAAAAGTAAAAATATTGGCACGTGCATTTGACCGTGGTCATGGTTACTTATTACGCCAAGCGGGAGCGGATTATATTGAATCTGAAACCTATCACTCAGCACTCGAAATTGGTGCAGAAGCATTGCGCTCACTCGGCCATCATCCCTTCTTTGTAGAGCAACAAAAATCGACCTATAAAAATACGGAAGAAAAACAGTCCGATATTTTATATCAAGCGTGGGCGGATGATTCTGAAGGTGATCGCTTTGATAACAACTACCGTAAATTATTTATGGAGCTTGAAGACAATATCAAACATGCGATGACCAAAGATCGCTCAGACAAACATACACGCAATGAGCGAGGTTGGACGCCACCACCAAAAGGTTACGCCGACGACCTTTCTGAAGACTAACGCTATTAACGCACAAATAGATAAACGCTAATAAACGGGTTTTAAACGTTAATTTCGAATTACTTTTAAAACCCGCTGATACCGAGTCATCCAATTTTCATTCAAGATATCGTTACAAGCATCTTCTATCTAATTTTAGATTCAACCAAAAATATAAGAGTATTATGAGTTCCATCGCAACGAATAAATCAGATTCATCCCTTGCATATCAACTATTTAAAATGACTTGGCCAATGATGTTTGGGGTTCTATCTTTAATGAGTTTTCAGCTCGTGGATAGTGCATTCATTGGGCAACTCGGGGTTTTGCCTCTTGCTGCTCAAGGTTTCACACTCCCAGTGCAAATGGTTATTATCGGGATTCAAGTAGGCTTAGGGATTGCCACGACAGCGGTCATTTCCAGAGCAATTGGGGCGCAGCAAACTCGTTATGCTAAGCAACTTGGTGGTTTGATCCTAATGATTGGCGGAGTCGGTGTTGCGCTGATCTCTGGGATATTGTGGTTGATTAGAGAGCCTCTTTTGAGCTTGCTCAGCGCACCAGATTCCGTTTACCCAATCATTGATAGCTACTGGCCGGTATGGTTAGCCAGTGCGTGGGTCGGGGCTTTCCTATACTTCTTTTATAGTATTTGCAGAGCGAACGGAAACACAATGCTCCCTGGGACCATGATGATGGTTACCAGTGCAATCAACCTGGCGCTTGATCCCCTTTTCATTTTTACCTTCGACCTTGGTATCAATGGTGCAGCTTTGGCAACTGTGGCTGCTTTTGGTATTGGTCTATTGATCGTTGCCCCTCAAGTCACTCGAAAACATTGGGTGAGTTTTGATTGGAGTGATCTCAACATTGCTTCTAGCATTCGCTCGATTACGAATATTATGGGGCCAGCAATGACAAGCCAATTGTTACCGCCTCTCTCTTCAATGCTCGCCACAAAGCTCCTTGCGAGTTACGGCACCGCCGCCGTTGCTGCTTGGGCGCTTGGATCTCGATATGAATTTTTTGCGATCGTCTCTGTATTAGCGTTAACCATGTCAATGCCTCCGATGATCGGGCGTTTACTTGGAGCCAATAAAATTGCCGAAATTCGTCAGCTTGTCAGTATTGCTTGTCGCTTTGTTATTGGATTTCAATTTGTTATTGCGCTGATCACCTTTTTCATCTCAAGCCAACTTGCCGGGCTAATGACCAGCGATGCAAGTGTTGAAGCAATCCTAAATTCTCACCTGATGATTGTTCCCCTCAGTTTAGGTCCATTGGGGATATGCATGTTGATGGTGTCGGTCTCTAATGCCCTTGCGAAGTCATACACTGCCCTTACGATTTCAGCACTACGCTTATTCGCCTTCTTCTTACCTTGTTTATGGTTAGGGGCTCTCGTGGCTGATATACAAGGGCTATTTGTAGGTGCATTAGTGGGGAATATTCTTGCAGGCATAACCGCTTGGTTGATGTATCAAAAGATCATAACCAGAATAGAGAAAGCAGCGGTAAGTGATTAGACTTAAAAAAGTAAACGAAAAAGGAGCGAATTCGCTCCTTTTTTTATTCCTTGATAAGAATCATGATTGGAATTGTTTAATCAAGCGTTGCAGTGCTTCTATGTCGTCCACTAAGCGGCTTGTACGAGCAATGGAACTCTCAGATGTTGCAGATGTTTCATCGGCCAGTTCTTTAATATTCGCCACATTGTGATTAATCTCATTAGTCACCGTAGCTTGCTCTTCAACCGCAGCAGCAATTTGATGGCTACTGTCAGATACCTTGAATAACTTCTCGGATATTTGATTCAACACTTCGCCTGTATCATCTGCACGCATTTTACATTGTTCAGACAACACTTCACCACGCTCCATTGCGCTTACTGCCTCCGTTGCAGTCTGTTGAAGCTGAGTAATCATCTCTTGAATCTCATTGGTTGAATCGCCCGTTTTCGATGCTAGATTTCGAACTTCATCAGCAACAACGGCAAATCCACGCCCTGCTTCACCTGCTCTGGCCGCTTCAATTGCAGCATTCAAAGCCAGTAAATTCGTTTGATCCGAAATACTGCTGATCACTTCAAGAATACTTTCTATTTTCTGACTATTTAATGAAAGTTGATGTATGACCTTTCTTGAATTATCCAACTCGCTTGCAAGTTCATTCACCGAATTAATCGTCGCGGATATACACTCTAAACCTTTGGCTGACTCTTCATTGGCTTCTTCAGTAAGCCTTGAAGCAGCAGCTGCGCTACTTGCCACTTCATGGATTGAATGCGTTAACTCTTCAACAGCGGTGGCTACCTGCTCCGTTTCTTGGCATTGCTGATTTAAACTTTGCCCCATTGACTGAATCGTTCCAAATTCATCTTCAGCAGAGATCAAAATCTTTCCAGCAGTGTCTGTCGCACGCCCCGAAACCGCTCGCAACTCAGATTTTTTCATCAATAAAGCAAGCTCGATTTCAGAGTAATCATCAAAGCAACCAGTGTAAGGTTTTTCCATTAACGGATTGGAATATGAGTCTTGAGCTATTTTTCTAAGCACTTTAAAACGCTTGTTCTGAAGCGCTGTAACGCCCCCAAGAGCACACGTTAATACAAGTCCAATAGCACCGAATAGTATTTGTTGTTGCGAAGCAATTAACCCAACAAATAACGCCAAAAATGCAGCAAAGAAAACATACTGAATAAAATGATAAGAAATGCGCTTGCCAATATTCATCTTCCCTTTGTTCATATTGGCATAAAGTTGACCGGCACGTTCAGTTTGAGCTTCTGTTGGTCTCGATCTTACTGATTGATACTCAACCGTTTCGCCATCTTCACCTTTAATCGGAGTAACAAAAGCGGATACCCAATAATGCTTATCACCTTGGCATTGATTTTTTACCAATCCCATCCAGCTCTTTCCTGCTTTCAAGTATTGCCACATTTGTGCAAAGGCTTGCTTGGGCATATCACTATGGCGCACTACATTGTGAGGCTTACCGATCAACTCATCCATTTCATACTCAGCTACGTGACAAAAATCATGGTTAGCATAAGTAATTAAACTTGAAGGATCGGTAGTAGATATTAAATTTGCATCTTTTGCATATTCTTTATTGAAGTCATTTCTCATATGTGACTTATTCCTACTAAATAATCCTTTATTGATGATTTTGTACATATAACATGTAAAAAAATCACCAATAATGATTACTATCAATATAAGCCATAAATTTATAAATATTCTCAATATTAAGATTTATTGCATCTATTTATTTTTAAATACCCACTTAAATCAAACAAATTACTTCAATGCATCGACTCTATTTGTCAGCAGGAAACACAACGCCCGTTTGAGATCTAATTTCAGTCAGTACTTTTGCCACAAGTAAAGAACGATCTCTCGCTTGAGTATTTACAGTATTGGCCCTGACCTGCTCAGCAAAGATATTTACTTCATAGAACATGCGATTTTCTTGTTGCTCTACGCTTAAATCCGTTTTCAAACCACCGCGCTCAATCTTGATTACATCATTGCAAATTGAGATCATATTAACGTGTAAGCAAGCTTGCTCACCTTGGATCTCACTTGGAAGAAACGAGTCACTGGTTTTTGAATGGAGTATGGTTGCATCGAACCCATCATAACCAAGAATTACACTTCCATTTCCATCCACGCCTGAATCCAGTAAGTGTGCAGTGGCTTGAATCGATCTCGGCTCACCAAACAACTCTAATGTAGCACCTAAGCAGTAATAACCAATGTCCATGATTGAACCATTAGAGAAGTCAGGATTAAACGTATTTGGATTGTCACCGTTCAGATATTTTGGATAGCGCGATGAATACTGGCAATAACTGATGAGCGCTTTGCGGATTGGGCCAATCTGTTGGAGGTTTTGCTTAAGAACCTGAAAGTTAGGTATAAACGGGGTCATGAATGCTTCAAAAAGAACCACATTGTTCTCTTCTGCTGTTCTGTACATCTCTTGCGCGAGTGCATAATTAGAGGCTAATGGTTTTTCACAAATTACGTGCTTCTTTCCTTTTAACATTTGAATCGATTGCGGGCCGTGAAAGGAGTTCGGACTTGCAATATATACCGCATCAAAAGCATCAGAGATGGCGAATTCATCTAATTGATCAAAACAATGGTTCACATCATATTTGGCGGCAAAGTTTTCTGCTTGGACGAGGGAGCGAGAGTAAACGGCTGTAAGTTCGAACTCTCCCGTTTGCAACGCGCCTTGGATAAATTGCTCTGTTATCCAGTTAGTTCCAATTACTGCAAGCCTAATCATAATCTATATCTTCTCAATAGGTGTTTGCCGTAATTATGCCTTGTATTGCTCTTTTCGTCAGTGGTTTATAGCATATACAAAAAAGCTCATGGCGACTTGGCACATGAGCTTTAGAATTACTTATCGAATCTTTGCTTTGAAGCGATCAGTTACGATAGCTTAAAGAACGACAGTTGTTGTTTTTGTTGCTCAGCAAGACGAGATAACTCATTACTTGCGCTTGCACTCTGGCTAATTCCTGCAACATTCTGATTCACAAGTTCAGACATGTTCACCACATTACGGTTAATATCTTGAGTCACTTGCGACTGCTCTTCTGCTGCTGTTGCCACTTGAGTGTTCATGTCGTTAATATCAGTCACAGACTCTGTGATACCGACTAATGCATCATTCGCTTGACCCGTTAACGCTTTATTTCGCTCTAGCATATCTAAGCTCGTGAGCATGCTCTCATTTGCTAGACCTGATTGATTTTGTAACTCTTCGATGATCGTTTGGATTTCTTGTGTAGAATCTTGCGTACGTGCCGCAAGTAAACGAACTTCGTCTGCTACAACAGCAAAACCACGGCCAGATTCTCCAGCACGAGCGGCTTCAATGGCGGCATTCAGTGCTAATAAATTTGTCTGTTCAGATACACCACGAATCACTTCGATAACATCATTGATCTGCTCTGACTGCTCTTTTAATTTGCCTACAACTACTGCCGCATCACTTAATGCTGTGCCCATTTGTTCGCTAGCGTCAGCACTTTGAGCAAATACATCCAAACCAGCTTTCGCGAGCTCATCCGCTTGACGGGCCGTTGAATCTGCAGCCGTTGCGTTATCACTGACGTTATCAGCCGTGCTCGACAGTTCATTAACCGCCGAAGCCACTTGTTCGATTTCACTTAGCTCTTGGTTTGCATTCGATTCTGCTTGGGTCATTACGGCCGCAAGCTCTGTTGATGCAGAAGCAACGTCTTCACTGATACGAGTCAAAGCCTCAACTGTGCTATGTAATTGAGCGGCTGTCGTATTCACATCTCGGCTTAATTGAGCAATTTCATTGTCACCATCGCTATCAGCACACACTGTCAGGTTCCCCTGGGCTAATTCACGAATAACAACTTGTAGTTTTTGAATCGGCGATACAATCAAACCAGATAACCACCAAGCAACAACAAGAGAACCCGCGAATACAGAAAGCACCATCAAAATCGCGTTGATTTCAACTTGCTCATTGTTCTCTTCACTTTCGCGCATCGCTTGGCCTGCCGCAGTATTGACTTGTTGCGACAGTTTATTGATTGACTCAACCATAGTTTGGCCAACATTGCGGTAACCAGCAATGAAATCATCATTACTTTGGTTCAAAGACAACCCTTGATCACGGCGGTTGAAGTAAGTTACCGCTCTCTCTGAGTACGAAACATAATCTGAAATGGCTTTACGAACAACACTGACTTCACGACTAAAGGTTTGTCGGTCATCAATTTTATCAAGTTCTATATTGATTGCCTGCATGCCACTTTTTAGCTCAGTTAAAAAGTTTTGGCGGCGAGATGAATCATAGATCGAATATACAGCACTGATTCTAAGGGGATAAACTCTATCATCGATTTTTGCCAATTCATCCTTGTAGAAAACAATAGAATCAACATTTTCACTAATGATCTGTTGCTCTGCATCTAAATTGGATTTAGTGACCCATAAGGAAATAAATAGTGATAGGGCTGTAAATAATACTGGAAGCAGTATTTGAAACCGGATAGATGTGTTTTTTAGCGATAGCTGCATTAGTACCTCGATCTGTTGATTTATCGTCCTTGCGCAGAAATTCCTTTAAATTCTGGGCGCAAATATAGATCTAAATCACACTTTTGTCTAGGTATAATTCCACTAGTTTCATACACTTATTGACGATTTTATACAGCCAAATTATTGGCTATGACAGTATCTCGACATTTTCTTCCACCCAAAGAAAAACCCACTAAGCTTTCACTTAGTGGGTTTCCTATTCTTACTCGCAGCAATCCAGCTACTAAAAGTGCTCCATGCATCGAATCCTTGATAGTGTGCTGTAATCCTTCAGCGCAATCCATTTCATCGCCATCCTAGCGGTGTCCTTGGCTATCCAGCCTGTTAACTATCCTAGTTAACGCTCTTCACTTATCCTTAAGTGGTGTCCTTTATCCATCATCCTGATGGTATTTTCCTCAATCCTAGAGGTGGTCCATTAACTTTCCATAGTGCAACCATCCAAGTCGCATAGCTTCCAGCTAATGTCCTTTGCTTTCCATGCCAATAATTCTTCCTGAATTATCGAATCTTCGTCCTGAAGATGACCTATCCTTGGGTCTTTCCTGTTCCGTGTCTGCATCCTGCTGACAACATTAAGATTACGCCAACTTGAGTTTTCGACAATGATAAAATGCAGATATTTATCCAAGCATCATATTTAAATATCAACAAATAACTTATAAAACAACATCTTAAAACCAACACAAGCTATCGTCGGCGTAATATAGTGACTTATACTTACGAGCTTGTAAGAGATCTCTTACAAACGATAGGGAGCAACTCTTATATTAGTAAATTCTCAACTACAAAATAGAGAGATCCAAATCACATTATTTTTTCATCCGAACGATTGTCCTGGCAATTCACTCTCAAAACCCATTCTTGTCACCTGCTTTACAATCCTCATGCCTACCTATAAGTAATCTAAGCAAAAACAACAATTCTGGGATTAAGTAAGTTACAATTTGCATTCACTAATGATCTGGGCTTTTTTTTGTGACCATCAATACCTCTGCTAATTCCGTCATCGTACTCGATTTTGAAACAACAGGACTCTCCCCCAACCAAGGTGACCGAGCCATTGAAATTGGCGCGGTACATATACAAAATGGGGAAATTGTTGATACTTTTCAGCAACTCATGAACCCAGGGTTCCGAGTGAGTGGATTTATTGAGGGTTATACCGGCATTACAAATAGGATGCTCCAATCCGCAGCGCCCTGCGATGAAGTCATGGATCAATTTTGTGATTTTATTGGAGATCACAATTTGGTGGCGCACAACGCCTCATTTGATCAACGATTTTTAGATGCTGAATTGAATTTGATCAATCGACAATATAGTGGGAAATTCGCCTGTTCAATGCTAATTGCACGACGACTCGTACAAGAATCTCCAACTCATAAATTGGGCGATTTAGTGCGATTTCTACAATTAGAGAATGATGGCGTATTTCACAGAGCATTAGCCGATTCAGAAATGACCGTTAACTTATGGCTCTACATGATCAACAAACTTATGGATCAGCACAACATCACTGACCCAAGCTTCCAGTTCATGCAGAAGATATCGAAGACAAGTAAATCTAACATCGGAAAGTTGTTAACTAAGAAGTAAAAACATAATTAGAACGTATGAAATGTGCTGTGAGTGCTAAGTTCATAGGAGCTAAGTTTGTAGGAGCTAAGTTTGTAGAAGCTAAAGCTTCACAGCACACAAAACATTAGAAAACGTTCAGATTAGACTCAACAATCAATCCTAAGCCAACTCTAGTTTGCCTGTGGTTGTAATCAATCATCGACTCGCCATATCCTTCCCACACTTGGAAATACAAGCCAGCAAATTTTGACAGAGGATAAGTGTACCCAACCTCAACATGGCCTTTATCGGTGCTAAAGTTATAGGCTGTTTTTAATTTAAAGTAGCCCGCTTTACCATGGTATTTCATCCACACTTCATAAGGTGGAATAAAATCCTCGATGTCTTTATTGTCTTTAAGGTTCGTCGCGTACCACCCCTGAAGGCCGAAATCTAATTTGGTATTCACACGTTCAATCGCAATATACCCCATATCCCATGAGCGACTGGTAAGCGCTTCTTTACCATTTGATTGGTGCCTATAACCATATTCAATATTGTTGAAAATACCGTACTTACCTTGATGCATCATGAACATCTGAGGTTTGTAGTTGGTTTCACGAAAAGGTGAACTGGCATCGGTATTACCAAGTTGCCAAAGCGATAGTTGAGTATATGAGGCCATTAATGTCCCATATTTCATTTGCACTAACGGAATGGCGAGCGAAAACTGATATTTAATCTCAGCTTTACTCATTTTATCCGCTTTGTTGTCATATGCTTCATCATAAACTTCTTGGTTAATGTCACTGGTGTAAGTTTGCATGAAATAGGTGTCATCGTAGATCGACAAGCTTTTATTAGATTTTGCATTTACGCTTACCGGTAGCGCTGCGCACAGAGCGATTATGACTATCGCTAATTCGTGCGTTCGGACAAATTGGATCATTTTTAACACCATAACTTAAGGGGCAGCTGCCTTTATTTGTAAATATTATCAACCTTTGCAGTGGATCTCTAGAGATCATACAAAGAAGATAAGTAAATACTCAACAAGCAATAGGTGTCACACGAGTTCGAGATCATTGAATAACTCAAACAGTTGGTGAGATTTGTAAGGTTTCGGTAAATACGCATCCATCCCTGCTTCAAAGCAATGCTGGATATCTTCGTCTAGCACGCTTGCCGTTAGCGCGATGATTGGCAATTTAGTGCTCCCCTGCTCTACTTCCCACTGACGAATGAGTTTTGTTGCTGTCAATCCATCCATTACAGGCATCATACAATCCATCAAAATCGCATCAAACTCTCCACCTTGAGTGATGGCATCGACGGCTTCTTGTCCATTACTGGTAATAAAATAGTCATACCCCCCCTTTTCTAGAAAGAAACTCGCAATTTTTTGATTCATTAAATTATCTTCAACAATCAAGACTCTCCGGTTCAACCCTCTTGTTTTTCCAACAGGAACCGTCTCTGCATTGATGTCCGAATGATTGATTTTTGGTCCCCTATTCTCGACCAATGTATGCAGATGATTTCTAAAACGATTACCTAAAAATGGAAGCGTTATTTGTCCATGAGTACCTAAACCTGCCACAGGTTGTTTAAATAGATGATGCTGACAAACCAAAATCATGTTGCTAGGGTAACACTGCTGTAATTGTTGCAAGCACTTACTCAATGAGTGGTGAACAACATCGCAGTACAGCACCAAATCAACGTCATGTTTCACATCTAACGCTTCTTCAGTGCTATGAACTTCAATGATATTAATCCCCAACAAATTGCATTCTGTTTTTATCTGAGACGTATATGTGAAGTGGTTATTGACTAATAAAGCACGTTTCAACTTGAGAGGTTCATTCCTGGCCTCACCTTTGAACGCCCCAACTGCAATTGAAAATTCAAAACAACTACCGACATTCTTGGTTGATCGTGCATGAATCGATCCCCCCATCAAGTTGACTAACTGTCGACAAATAGCAAGGCCTAATCCTGTCCCCCCAAACTGCCTAGTGATGCTGCCATCAGCTTGGGTAAACGGTTCGAAAATAGACTCCAATTTTTCGGCCTCAATGCCCATTCCGGTATCCGCTACAGAAAAATATAATTCCGCGCTTTCTGCACTGATTTCCTTATACTTCACTTCTGTTTTTATATGGCCGTTACGAGTGAATTTAATTGAATTAGACAGTAGGTTCATTAAAACCTGTCTGACACGGTGATCATCTGTGAATACCTGATCAGGAATCGCGGGATCAATGGAAATGAGTAGCTCTATATTTTGGCTGTTCGCTTTCGACAAGATTAAATTAACCGAGTCGTATACTGCTTCCTTAATATCAGAACCATGAGGATTTAATACCAAATTTCCGGACTCTATCTTGGATAAATCGAGGATGTCATTAAGCAGTACCAAAAGGGAGTGAGACGAAGAGTCTATATCATTAAGAACTTCCTTCTGATTCGAATTTAGCTGACTGTCAGATAAGATCTCTGTCATCCCGATAATACCATTCAGAGGCGTTCTTATTTCATGCGACATATTGGCTAAAAACGCACTTTTCGCCTTATTCGCTAAAATAGCCGACTCTTTAGCCGCCAATATCTGCAACTCATGCTCTTGCTGGAAAAGTATGATCTGATTAACTCTAAGAGCAAACTTAGTAAACTCATCATTTCCATCAATTTTTATTTGTTGAATTTCGCCCTTTCTCTCCTCAAGTGCCGACATCGTAGTTAATATTTTAGCTAACTTTCGATTAACTCGTAGAGAAGTGCTGGCTCCTAATATGCAAAGCATCACTATCACAAGCCCAACAAGTAAAGATAGTATTATTACTAAGCGCTGTTCGGACTCTATACGACTGGCTAGGTTCGACGATAACTGAGATGAAAATTGATTGATCGCTAACGACAGTGACTCATAACGTTTTTCTAAAAGAGCAGCATGCAGTGTAAAGTCCGAGCCTTTTGTATCATTCGCTAACACTTTATTCCGAAAAGCTTGCCCACTCTGAAAGTCGGTTTGGGAAAATAACAGAAGCAATTTTTCGACCTGCTCCTTACTTGCTCCGGAAGATATAAACTGTTCAAGATACTGCTGCTGCCTTTCGATGGCTTGATATACAAGAGGTGAGTTATCGAGTAGATGATCAGGATTAATCGCTAAATCACTAATTAACCATGCCTCTTTCTGAAGCCAGTAAGATAGCCAGGACAGATCATCTAAAGCGCGATCTGAAATGTAAGTAAATTCAGATAATGGAATGAACGATGACTGACTGACTTGCTCCAAAAGATCGCGAGTTAAATCAAAGATCCAATAGCCTGTATCCGTAACTTCAGTAACCTCTAAAATAGCGAGTTCATCGATAGCGTCTTTTAACTCATCAACATTGGATTTGTGCTCTTCAAGGATTTGATTATTAGCTGAACTTGTAAAATAAAACTCCACTTTCTCCAATTCAATATTAATCGGCTGTGACAATTCATTATTGCGAGAGTGGGTATTTAAGGCTTTACGTACTAAATTAGATACATTATCTACCGATTTCATCGCTTCTATTTTTTCAGATAAAATAGAGTACCGTTTCAATTTTTCTTTATTACTGAGAATCTTATCTACGGCAAACGCACTGATTATCAACGCTGAAATTGATGTAATAATAGTCAAACGAGCTTTTATTGATAATTTGGTTAATATTAGCATTATTCTCGTCCTTGAAAGTAACACACCCTAGCCTACAGTTAATAATAGACATAAAAACGATTCTTAATCATGAATTTTATATAATAATAGCGTTAAGGTTAGTTAATCTCCGATGAAAACGTCTTGGCTGTCACTGATTTTTGTTACTTTAATCATTGCTTTTGCATCCCCTGCAACAGCTTATCAGTATGTGATTTTTTCTTTAAATTCAGAGATAAAGCCACTATCCAAAAGCCAAACAAAAATGCTCTACCGCGGAAAAACAAATCATATCCAAGGTATTAATGTTCATTTAGTTGATTTACCAACATCTTCTAAACACAAAGAACAATTTTATCGCGCGTTATTAGGTAAAAACCCGAACCAAATGCAAATAATATGGGCTAGACAATCTTTTTCTGGCCGTGCAAAAGCACCATTTCAATTAAGAAAAAGTGATACTAGTTCCATTCTTTCTTGGCTAGAAAAGAATTCGACAGGTATTGCCTATTTACCGATAAAAGAAGTACCTCGCAACGTCAATATACTTTATATAACTAAAAAAGTGGATTAATCATGAAAATAACCACACTTATATTAATGGCTTTATTCACACCCATTGCATTTTCACAAGTGCAATTAAATGATTCATTACAACTTAGTGGATTTGGTAGTTTTAGCTTAGCGAGAACAAATCAAGACACTCCTATTTTCACTAAGAGAATGATTAATAACGATTGGTGTTTTGACTGCGATACGATATTAGGAGCCCAACTTGATTTGGATTTCTCGCCTCAATTACGAAGTTCCATTCAAGTAGTTAAAAGGCCCCAAGATGATTTTTCTGAGCCCGAACTGGAATGGGCGTTTATTTCTTATCAGTTTAATGATTTCAGTATCAAATTGGGTCGCTTAAGACTCCCACTATTTATGATGTCGGAATACTACTATGTTTCCCATGCCTATCCTTGGATCCGACCTCCTCAAGATGTCTATGAAAGTATTTTAGGTATCACACACTATGATGGTCTTTCATTTGGTTGGGATCACTGGATGACGGATGACATGCAGCTGCATTTGTCTCCTTTTGTAACCGTCCCTCATGAACAGCACTACAACGCCTATGGCTTACAATTGTCGATTAAATCTCACTACACTTTCGGATTATCTGCTGATATCTACTACGACGATAACGCTATACGACTCGCTTACCTAAAAAGCTCATACACACAAACACTTAGCCAAGGTGAAAGAACCGATGAAGAGATCGATATGATCTCTTTAGGTTGGAACCAATATTTCCATGGTTTCAATCTACTCATTGAGACCGTTTTTACCAAAGAGCTGCACTCTAATTGGTACATCAGCGTGGATAAAACCTGGAACAACTGGACGCCATATTGTCAATACAGCCAACAAAGACGGATAGCCAGTAGCGAATCTCTGTTATGTGGTGTCAAATATTCGCTGCTAGCTAATTTGAGCATAAACATGGAATTTCAGCATATCTACGGACAAAAAAATGCTCTCAATGGACACTTTACTCAAATCCAAAAACCAGAGGACGGGATAGAGAATGAAGTTCAACTCTATACTTTAGGATTATCGTTTACTTTTTGAGTTGATAACCAGACCAGCATCTCATCAATAGCTAGGGTAAAGTACACAATTACATTACAAATGGTGTGATAAAACCATATCATCGAGAATTAAGTCTCGCTATATTTAAATGTCAATTCCCTATTAAGCAGAATGAATAAGCTTTTAAAGCCTAGAAATCAAAGGTTTTTCACTATAAATAGCTTCATTATTTTTACTAGCAGATTAAGACTTTTGCAATTACAATTCCGCCACATAAAAACAACAACATAAAAACACCCCCAATAACCCCTGAATGTTTAGATCCCCCTACAATCTAAATGATTCGAGAACGTGAAAGGTCCTGAGTAAAAATGAGTCCTGAGAAACATCTTCTAGACTGGCAAACTAGCCAAACGATTGCCGAAACCGTATCTCCCACTCTTGGTCAACTGTATAGAACAAAAGGTGTAGAGGTTATCCTTTTTGGGAAACCACTGGTCAATGCTACTACCATAGAATTTATCAAAGCCCACCGTGTTGCGCGACGCTACACAGGCACAACACTTTCACCTGAACAAACCCTCCCATTTATTCAACATTTATCATCCATGGATCTTTCCCCATGTAGAGTCGATGTAGGCCAACTTGCTCACCAATATTGGACGAATCATGACGATACGGATGCTCTAGCAGATTTTCTTCAAACCGCACTGATTGATGCATTAAATGGACGAAAATTAGAAGCACCTCGTGACGTTGTTTTATATGGGTTTGGTCGAATCGGCCGTTTGCTGACTCGCTTACTTGTTGAAAAAAGCGGCCCTGGTTACCCTTTGCGATTACGTGCAATTGTCGTTCGTGGCGGGAAAAAAGGTGATCTGGAAAAACGTGCGAGTTTGCTCCGCCGAGATTCCGTTCACGGTCCATTTAACGGCAGCATTATTGTCGATGAAGAACGTAAAGCCATTATTGCGAATGGCAACTACATCCAAGTTATTTATGCCAACAAGCCTGAAGATATTGATTACACCACTTATGGTATCAATAATGCCCTTGTTGTGGATAACACCGGTGTATGGCGTGACAGCGAAGGCTTAAGCCAACACGTGGCGTGCAATGGCGCAGACAAAGTGCTTCTCACCGCACCAGGAAAAGGCGATATCAAAAATGTCGTATTCGGTGTAAATGAGAAGGATATTCAAGCTGAAGATACTATTATTTCAGCTGCAAGTTGCACCACAAATGCGATAACTCCCGTTCTTAAAGCCGTTAATGATAAATATGGCATCACTTCTGGTCATATTGAAACCGTTCACTCTTTCACTAACGACCAAAATTTGATCGACAATTTCCACTCCGGCGATCGTCGTGGGCGCTCTGCATCATTGAACATGGTTTTGACATCAACTGGGGCAGCTAAAGCGGTAGCAAAAGCGCTACCTGAATTAGCAGGAAAGCTAACGGGTAATGCGATTCGAGTACCAACACCAAATGTTTCGATGGCGGTGGCAAATCTCAACTTGAAATCTATGGCAGAAAAAGATGAGTTAAACGCTTACCTACGTGAAATGGCACTCTCTTCTCCATTGTCAGCTCAAATCGACTACACAGATTCTACGGAAATAGTGTCTAGCGATTTGGTAGGATCTCGTCATGCTGGCGTTGTCGATGGTGTAGCAACAATTGCTCAAGATAATCGCTGCGTACTTTATATTTGGTACGATAATGAATTTGGTTATAGCTGCCAAGTTGTTCATTGTATGGAACAGATGATGGGCGTGCGATACAAAACCTATCCGATCGTTAAATAAGCGACTCATTAAATGAGCTGAGTGAAAAATCAGCTCATTTAAGATACAGCGCAAAGAATTAAACTCCACGCTTAAAACAATGAGATACACTCCCCCGCATTTGCCGCTCTACGTGAGCGGCTTTTTTGGTATTCCAAATAGAACTAGTCGTAGCATTGATATCGTCTTCATCAAAATCTACATTCGTTCATCTTTTATTCATATTAGGTACGCTAGATTAGAGTCAGAAATAAGAGAGGTTAATATGAAAAGAATATTGGTTACTGCATTTGCGCTATTCGCTGGTTTCATGGCATTAATTACTAGCTTGCTACTTGCAATCCCACTAACCATCGCAGCGTTAGTGACAGGAAAACGAATTCAAAATCAGATGCGCGCTCAGGGTTTCAATGCGACACCCGAGAACGCACATGTCATTGAAGGTGAATTTGAAGAGATGTCTTCAAAATCTGGAAGCTAAACCATCCACACCACTCGTGCGGCAAGAAGAATAAGCACCGCACCTGAAAGGCGATCAATCAGTTGAGCTCTAGAGCGTAGCTTATCTAGCAATCTAGGGCTCGATAACATGAAGGTTAAAAAGGTATACCACAAACCATCAACTAAAAATGGAGTCGCAACAATAATCGCTTTACTCGCGGGTTCATCCCCAACTGCGACAAATTGACTGAATAACGCAATAAAAAATAGAGCGATTTTTGGGCTCAAAAGTGAAATCAAGAACCCTTCACGAGCGGATTGCCACACGCTGACTGTTTTCCCTGATTCAAGTTTTTCAGCCACTCCCCCCTTTGATCTCAACGCATTAAAACCTAAATAAGCCAGATATAACGCGCCTGCATAGCTAATGGTTTTAAAGATAATTGGCGACTGCTGCAATACTACCGCCAAACCAATTAAGGTCACAAACGCATAGATACCAATGCCAAATGCATGTGCCCACGCGGTCGCTAACCCATTCTTACGCCCACCAGCTAAACTGTGCTTCGCAACCATTGCCAAGCTCGGACCTGGGGACATGGCCCCTAAAATACAAATTGTGAAAAGTGATAACCAAACTGTGAATGTCATAATGTTCTCCTAGATACTGAATTCACAGTAACAAGTCTCTGCTATTAATTGAAATCAAACATAATCATATCGCTCATGATTTTAAAACATACCCTATCGAGTATTCTGATTTATCCAGCACTGATTTAATCATCTCTCGACCCCACTGGTGCGCAGGATCTTGGTCGTATTTTGGGTGCCAAAGTAACCAATATTTGTGAGTCGGTGTTTCTACTGGCAATGGTAGATATGAAAGTTCAATAAGCTGCGACAGGTTATGTGCAATATGAAATGGAATCACCATCAAGTAGTCGCTTCGGCAGAGCGAATTAAAAGCAGCAGAGAAAAAAGGAACCGTAAGGGCAATGTTTCGTGCGCGTCCAATGTCCTTTAAAGCTTTATCAATATAGCTATCTTTATCCCCTCCGCCAGAAACTCGAATATGGGAATACGCTAGCATCTCTTCAACGCTCAGAGCGGTATTACGATCAAGCGGATGCCCTTTTCTCATCACACACACCGAGCGATCTTCTCCTATTTGTACGCTTGATACGCCTGCGGGTTTCTCTGGCAGCATAGTTGAAGCTAATTGAATGGGCCCTTCGGCAAGTTGACTCAAATACTCTGGTAGCCACAACTGATAATGTAAATTCACTTTCGGAGCTTGAGTTGCAAACAGTTGAGCAATTTCTGGAAGAATATATTGGGCGACATAATCACTTGATGCCATCACAAATTGATCATCCCATTCTAATGGCTCGAAGGGTTTATCATCGATAAGCGTTTCAAATTCACTAAATAAGTCCACCAGCTTAAGTGACAACTGTTCGGCTCTTGGAGTGGGGATAAGTTGATTCCCATCTCGAACCAGCAAAGGATCGTCAAACCACTCTCTTAATTGACTCAGTTGACGGCTGACGGCGGATTGAGTGATATGCAAACGCTCAGCAGTTCGACTGACGTGCCTCTCTTCTAACAACACATAAAGTGAGCGCAACAGGTTAAGATTCATTTTATTCAGCATATACAACCTATTAATTGAGCCGCTCGGTAAGAGAAATAGACCATCTATTTTTTGTCTTTCATCTGTTTATTGAAAAATTCATTCAATACCGCGTGTGTCATTAAGTGACGAAGTTCAGGGTAAGTATGTAAGTGATCACGAATCTCATTGATCCGAGCCATACTACACGCCTCCACGTACAACATCATATCGGTTTCACCGCTAATTGCATGACACCACTGAACTTCGGGTATTGCTTCAATTTTCTTTGCATAAGATTCGCAGCAGTGTGTAGAACTTGATGTATCAAACTTTAATGCCAAATATGCTCCAAGACTTGTTCGTTCAGACTTTGCTTCTGCAAGCTTCACCTCATAACCGAGAATGACACCATCATCTTCTAGCTTTTTTATTCTCGCGGTTACAGCAGAGCGCGATAGATTAATGTCACGAGCTAACTCACTCACCGAACACCGACCATTAATTTTCAATATGTCGATGATCTGCTGATCAAACTTATCCAAGGCTCACTTCCTTATGCTTATGAATGTTATGTGTATTCCAGTCCATTTATTATTTATCCACTTATTACGCAGACTTATTTCTAATTTGACACAAAAAATAACATCCGAAAAGTAGGCAATATGACTTTAAGCGCAAAAGATAAAAGTCAAAATGACGGTGATATGAGACGTTTTGGTAGCTGTGTCCATTGCCAATCCAAGGTATGCTGCATTTAATCTGAATTAACATCTTATCTATACAGCGAATTGATCGTTCACATGCAGCGCATTTCCCGTTAGATCATTTTTCAAGGAACGATTAATGAGCCAACTAAAACAAGAGATCACCTTATTTTCCGGGATCGGACAACTTTCGACGACTCTACTCGGTACAGGGCTATTCATGATCCCCGCCATTGCGGCAGGTATCGCAGGGGAGGCCTCTTTGTGGGCATGGATAATACTCTTCATCGCTATTTGCCCTATTGCTCTCACTTTTGCCCAACTCGGTAAACGTTATCCTAACGCTGGCGGTACGGCCTATTTTGTTAGACAAGCGTTTGGCGTGAAGTTAGAGCGTAGCGTTGCGTGGTTATTTGTCAGTGTCATTCCTGTCGGGCTTCCTGCGGCCATTGAACTGGCTGGCGGGTTCGCCCAACAACTGCTCCCCTCTCCGCTCAACAATGCCATGTTGGCGCAAGTGTTAACGATAGCGCTACTCATTATTGTCAGCTTGATCGGCAGTAAATCTTCAGGCCAGCTACAAACCGTTATCGCTTTAAGTATCTTTTCCTTAGTTGGCGCTTTCTTCTGGGTCGGAGATATCGGCACACAAGACTTAACGATGCCCGCATTAACCTCTGATTCACTCTGGTCCATTGGGGCGGCCTTAGGGGTTATGTTCTGGTGTTTTGTTGGGATAGAAGCGTTTGCTCATATGGGAGAAGAATTTAAAAACCCTCAACGTGACTTTCCGATTGCGATCATTGTCGGCTGCTTTGTTGCAGGGGCGACTTACTGGGCTTGCTCAGTCGTGATACTAAAATTCAATGCTTATGGCAGTGCCGCTTTTGATAGTACTTCGATCCCTTGGCTGAGTGAGCACCTGTTTGGTTCTGGGATAAAAACCGTCATCAGCCTACTCGGGTTCTTTGCCTGCTTTGCCAGTATTAACCTTTACACGCAGAGTTTATCCCGAATGATTTGGGCACAAGCGAGGCAGCATCAACCAGATGGGAAACTGGCGAAAGTATCCCGCCGAGGCGTTCCTGCTAATGCCACTTATCTGGTTGGCGGTATCCTATTGATTTCATGTATCGCTGGGGAAATATCTGGTATGGATTTGGAGTTTTTCCTAAAGCTTGCCAACGGGATATTTGTATTTATCTATCTGCTCGCAATGCTAGCCGCTTTCCAGTTACTAACTGGGTTTGCAAAATGGCTTGCGGCTATCTCTCTTCTACTTTGCACCTTGGTTTTTGTCTGCTTAGGGTGGTCAATGCTGTATGCCATTACTATCTTTGCTCTGCTCTCTATTCCATGGAAGCGCATTTTCATCAATCGCTCTATTTCTTGGGATAAGAACCTTAGAAAACAAAAATAAGGCTTCACTGCGAGACAAACGATTCGCTATTGCCTACATTGCTTTTAATTAAAAAGCATCACTAAAACGGTCTAAATACTGCTTTGGAGTTAGACCTCGATGCTTTTTGAACATTCGATTAAAACTCGCAACATGCAAATACCCTAATCGCTCCGCTATCTCTTCAATGGCAATGTTGTGTCTTAACAACTCGACTGCAATGTTACTCAATACATACCCCATGATGGTGGAAAAATTTAACCCAAGTCGATGCAGACGCCTTTGAAATTGTTGCTCAGATAAACCAAGTAACCCAGACACTCTTTCAAGCGTTGGCAAACCAAAATGACGGCTGTAGTTGATGGTTTCATAAATCACTTTCAGTTCATCTTCTGCGTCTGGCATATTCAAATATTCATCTAAGTCACTAAAACTCATCGCCAAACGCTTTTTATCGCCAGAAAGAACCTGCCTTGTTGCTAAGCGTAAGTTTGAGTTAAACCACACTTCTGTTTTCGAGTGATTCCACTCGATTTCGCAACCAAAGTATTGACGATATAGCGAATCGTTATCTCTTTTTCCAGACAGCATGACACGGACAGGGGAAAAATCCTCACCTAGATAGCGACGAAGCACCTTAGTCATGAAAACGGCAACCCGAACGCTATCGTGTACTTTTGCTTCAGATTCAATAGAAGGGTTATGGTAAGTCCACTTTAGGATCGGCCCAACTTGAGCGCCCGCAAGAAAGACACCAGATTGCAAACAGTGAATCCCAGTATTAATCCGGCGAATCGTTGAAGATAAGTCGTGACCCGAAAAAAACCAATATCCTATCGAGCCTATTTTGTCCAAATTAACCCTTTTCGCAGCCTCAAACATCGCATCAGGATTGCCCGTTACCGAGTTAAGACTCTTGAGCCAGCGATTCACTTCCGAGATAGGGATCAAATTCATCGGATTTTTGAATACCGATGGGGGGAAAACTAAATCTGCCGAGTTAATGTCATACTCATCAAGCATTTCTTGGTAAATATAGATGACACTTAACCCTCTAACAAAATGCCCATGTTTTTTCATCTTCGCCCCCAGAGACAACATAACACATCAATAATAACGCCTATATAATATAATCTGTCATTTCCTGAAAGATAATTGAGGCTTAAGTCACAATAAAGCCATCGAAACAATACAGGATCAATCAATGAGTTTACTTAGCGTACCCTTTGTCGGTACTGGCGCTGATACAGCCTTACATGTTGTCGCTGGTGTCGTACTGTTGGCCACTATTGCTGCTGCTGGATTTGGTTTCTGGCGTTTGCACGAATTACCAATTAATAAAGCGCACAGTAAAGATCACCATCAACTTGGATTGATAACGGCGCTCACATGGATTGGTTTTGTTTGGCACTGGGTGTGGGTTTTAGCCGTAATTCTGGCATTCGTCGATATGGAAAAAGCGATCCTAAACTTACGCGACATCTGGAAAAGTGAACCGAGTAACGTAACTTTAGCTCCAGAAACTGAACCAACGATAAACCAACAACAAGAGAAAGCAATGGAGAATCAATCATGTTAGAAGGTTTAGCGGTATGGGCTCTTTTCATCTATTTGCTGAGATTAGTCGGCATGCCATGGAACAAAGCGACTAAGTCATTCTCTTATTTGGGTGGTACATCTTGGCTTCTTTTCGTCTGGGTTGGATTGATCAATTATACCCCAATGGATCTCTCTGGTGGCTCTGTGGTGCAATCGCCTCACATTCAACTTCGTCCAGATTCAATCAAGATAAATGGAAAAGTAAAACACATTTACATACAACCGAATCAGAGAGTCACTAAAGGCCAACTGATCTATGAGATTGATAGTGAACAGTATGAGATCGCTCTACGCCAAGCGGAAGTCAAAAAGGCCGTAGCACAAGTGGCACTCACCGCAGCTCAAGAAGATATTGCTATTGCCACTGCTGACTACCATTCTAGGCAACAAGATCTAGCGACATCGGAAAGCCAACTTGAGTCAGCAAAAGTGGATTATACACTTCAACAAAAAATGTTGATGCGCTATCAAGAGCAAAACCGTGTCGTGAACAATACCATCACTGCCAGTGACATTGATAAGCAGATCAGCACGGTTGATATGGCAAAACAAAATGTGGTTACTATTCAATCACAGATTAAGAAAAAGCAAGTAGATGCGGATAAAGCAAACTTAAATATCACTAAGTCAACGCTTGCCGTCGACAGCAGAAAAGCAGACATATTAAGTGCGGAGCAAACGGTCGCAAAAGCACAATGGGATCTAGATAGTACTAAGGTATACGCACCAGCAGATGGTTTTGTGACTAATTTCATTCTACGTGAAGGGCAACTAATCTCCCGAATTCCACGCTTACAAATGTACACCGATGAAAAATACGTCTTAATGCGAGTCAATCACCAAGCAATACGCAATGTGAAGGCTGGGCAAGTCGCTGAATTTTCATCATCAGTGTATCCAGGCAAAGTTTTTTCAGCAGAAGTTGAAGGGATTGTTGAGGCCACGGGAGAATCACAAAGTAATCTACTAGGCTTGGAACCTTCAGTCAGAACAACAACAGGGAAAAACTTAAACAATAAACACCACTTTGTTCGCCTTAAACTAGATGAGCCTGAAGGCTATGATATTCCGGTTGGCTCTGTTGGTTTAGCCTGGATAAGTGGAGATAAACCTGTGGCGTTTATGGGCTTCTTAGATGTTATTCGTGGCATCATCATAAGAATGAAGTCACAGCTGTACTTCTTCTATTCCATCTAATGAATAGGCATACCATTAGCGTTTATTAATCCAAGACAAAACCGATTAAGCACTTTAACTTAGTCGGTTTTTTTCATTTTCTAGCGGAGCGAGCAATGTGGATAGCTCACTATTTTTATGTGAACTAAAAGGCAAAACGAAAGTAAGTATCGCATCCTCTATATTGGTTTGTTTAAGATGGTACGAAACATTCACTCAGCGACCACTTATGAAAAAAGACTATCATCGCAGACTGGTTCCTGTTATTCGGTACCTTGAACAGAACTTTAATCAGCCCCTAAATTTAGAAAAAGTCGCCGATCTTGCCTATCTTTCGCCCTATCACTTTCATCGAATATTTAAAGCTGTGGTAGGTGAAACTCTAAATGAATATTTACGCCGACTACGAATCGAGAGTGCTGCTAATGATCTGTTTTACAAGAAAAGCCCAGTGATAGAAGTCGCACTTGAGTATGGCTTTTCGAGTTCACAGAGCCTTGCGAAAGTTTTCCGCCAATATTTCAACCTCACACCGAGTCAAATCAGAGATTGTTCCAACATTGATTCGTTTTCAGCATTATTACAAAGTAGCAAGATCGGACACACACTGCGCAAGATTGGACACGATTCAGAAAATGACGCTCGCTATACTGAATCTAAATTAACCCAATGGAGCAGCACCATGGATATTCAACACTTCGATTCAAGTACGCTAGCATATATACGAGTAACAGGGCCTTACGGTGAAAACTACGAGCCCGCGGTTGGAACACTCTATAACTGGGCAGGGCCAAACGGACTGGCAAGTAACACATCAATCTTCATTTACCATGACAACCCTGAAATCACACCCACCGAGAAATGTAGAACAGATATCTGCCTGATGGTTCCTGAAGACACAAAACCAGGCTCAGGAATAGAGACAAAGAACTTTACTGGTGGGAAGTATGGCGTGATCCGTAAAACCATCACTAGCAAAGACCAATATGGATCCGCTTGGGATGAACTCATGTCTCAGGTGGTTGAGCAAGGACTAGATTGCGATGACCGCCCTTGCTTCGAGTTGTATCACAGCTACGACATCAACACGGGAGTCGCTGACGTTAGCTTTTGCACCGCGCTAGCTGACTAATACTTTTTGGTTATTAGTCTCAGGCTGTTTATATCCTTATCATTAGCAATGTTATATTTATTTGCAAAATACAATTGCAAAATGCAAGGACGATCTCCAATTTGAACTCAATTGGTCACAAATTGGGCATAAACGTGCATATAAAAGTTGGCACACTAAGTGCATTAATATAAATGACCCTTCTTAAGCCGAGGGTCACCTAGCCAACTGACGTTGTTAGTGAATAATTTTTGTTCACATTATATATAAGCCAATTGCCCTTTTGCGATTGGCTATTTTTTTGTCTCAAAATCAATACCCCCGCTGACAAACCCTTTCAGGTGACAACTGCAACCCCATCGACATGTTCTGTTAGATATCACGCGCTTATCAATTTATCGAAACCGGGTTCGCCTTGGTATCCAATATCATTTAATGAGAAAAACCACTGTACTTTCATAATGTGTATGGTAATATCTTACCCGCTCTGTGTTCAGAGTTATTTAGAGTTCAAGTAAATGTGAAACCCTCAGATGCAACCTACCAGTTATTGTCTTTTGATTTCCCTATTTGTAAGCAAGATAAATAATTCTACCGCTCAGCACTTTATATATACATACAATTAAATTTTAAGGGACACATTATGTCTAATACAAATACTGGTACAGTAAAATGGTTTAACGAAGAGAAAGGTTTCGGCTTCATTTCTCAAGACAACGGCGACGCTGACGTATTTGTACACTTCCGTGCAATCGCATCAGAAGGTTTCAAAACACTGAAAGAAGGCCAAAAGGTTTCTTTCAATGTTGAAAACGGTCAAAAAGGCCTACAAGCTGCGAACGTAATCGCACTTTAATTCTTTATCGAATTAAACTGAATTATATGAATAGACGCTAGCTTCTAGCGTCTATTTTCTTTCTAGCGATTTTCACTTCACTTTCTACCGCGTCAATCTCCGACTTATAAACACTTCTTTTATACTCCATTTATAATTTTCTGTTTTTATAATACCTTGATTTACAAAGTTTATTGATTCATTTGGCCCGAAGTATTTTCAGTCAATTGATATCGACTACTACTAACTGATTTTTCAGTTGCTAATTTACAAATTCACCCACATTAAACAAAAGGTACATATGTCAAAAAATACAGGCCCAAAGCGTATTTGGTATCATCGCTCTCAGCCGAAAACGTTTCGTAAATAAATTAATCGATACATTGTTTGTTCTTATTACTGACACAAACTCATGTTATAACCATAAGAATCAACGCTTTACCAAAAAATCATCAACATACTAAAACATAGGAATACTCTATTTGAATATACTGTTTACCATTTACACGAATAACACATCTTGGAATGCAACCATTCACCAACTAAATAGCGACGTGCTTTATCGTCATGTTATGCACAGTGGAAACCTCTCAAGCTCATCCATACATTTCACTTATGATGAACTTGAGAAAAGCGGAAAAATATTAGACCAAAATGAACACAATATCGGGCAATTCTCATTACAGTGATGATAAATACACCTCGATAGTATGCACTTAGCAGACAGCATTAGTCTGTAAAACAGCGATAAATGTAAAAATGGACAGAGTCGGTTTTATCCTCTCAACTGACTCTCAATAACGAAAGCATCTGAAATCCTCACAAACCGCCTTATCTTATCCGTAAAATAAAACCTCATTTGAAATTTTTTTACCTAGACTCTCGCTTATCCTTTAACCCTCATCAATTATGCGTATAATCCCCGCCTTACCAATTAACAATCCTAAGTGGGAATAACCATGTCTAAAATGTTCTTCAAAGGCCGAATCGAAACAAGACAGAATCACGTCCAATCTGGCTACAATGTAGACCGTAAGATCAAAGCGGGAACAGAAGAATCACCAATTTCAGTATTGGTTAACTCAGAAGCTCGTAAATTGGAAATGGAAGCGCTAGCGGCAGAAAATGCGCTGTTCGTGGCAATTACCGTTGATGCAGAAAAAGAAGAGAACACAATTGAGTTTGATACGGTCATTAATAAGCCGAAAACAACAGTGTTTGAAAAAACACCTAACCGTAACGACCCATGTGTTTGTGGAAGCGGTAAAAAATACAAGAAGTGCTGCGCTTAAATAGCCATTTGCACATCAATACAGGGTTAAGTATTTCAATGACGTTTAACCCTGTTAATTTTCAGTTTAGCTAATTTGAGCCCAATGACCAGTTGGCCTCACATACCTTATTAAGTCTCTATAAAAAGATATTTCGTTCTTCGAGACATTCGTATGAACCCACTTGTACCTCACGACAAACCCATGGGCGATTCTCATAAATCGTACACATTTTAGTATAGCGGTCGAGAGCAGAACACCAACCATCATCAAGCCGAGCCATCACCTCCCCACCCCATTGATCGTGAGTTATATGTTCCTCTGGAACGCCAGTGTCTGAAATAATAATCACTTCTAAACGGCAGCAACAAGCTTGGCAGTTTGCACAAGAAACTTCTAACGCTTCGTTATCCGTGCCACTAACGTTAGCGACTTCAATATTGGTTACTTCAATCGTCATAAATAAATACACTTAACTCAATTGCAAGCATAGTAGCCTAATTTGACAAGTTTCTCTCAAATCTTTTCAAAACGACACTGACTATATTACAACAAGATCAGAGCTAGACATTAACTCAAGGGAATTGAAGCAACATCACATAATGTATTGTACTAGGTAATATCTAACGGACATCTCAAATTGATCATCGATTGTACGATTTCTACTGAGTGCTGTTACTTTATATCATATACTATACGCCATTAGATGCTGTATGTTACAGCGTCGTAAGAGGTGAGAATACAGTTACAAAATGGTTAAGTTTATTAGAGAAAGAAATGACATTTTACGCAGTAAAAATAGACGTTTTTCTGCTTATATTGCCCTTATATTCTTATTCATATTATTTGTTGCAACAGCGATCAGCCTAGTCACTCACAAAAATATCGACCAAGCTCGCGCTGAAAAGCAAACCTCCGAAATTCTGCGTATGCAGGATCACCTTTTATTAAAAGTGAGATCAATAGGCACCGACCTTACCTACTTCGCACATAGCGATCTTGCTCAGTCGGTATTGATGTCTAATGAACCTAAAAGCTCTTCATACCTAGCATCATTAATGCTGAAAATCACTACGATAAAAAAACAGTACGACCAAATTAGAATTATCGATAGTCAAGGTCAAGAAGTGATCCGAATCGATCAACAGGCGACTAACACATTCTTTCAAGTCCCGAGTGAGGGGTTGCAAGACAAATCCGCACGTTACTATTTCCAAAAAACACGTCAACTGAAGCCAAATCAGATATTCATTTCAAAGTTTGACCTCAATAAAGAACATGGAAAAGTTGAATCCCCAATTAAACCTATGATCAGGTTTTCAACACCTATTTACTCTTCTACTGGATCTTTTCTTGGTATTGGCATTATCAACTACAGAGGTAGCGACCTTCTCCACTCTCTTGACGATCTAAATATTCATAACAATGACAATATCTATCTTGTTAACGACAATGGATACTTGCTGAAAGGCTATGACAAAGAGAAAGAATGGTCTTTTATGTACCCTGAGAAAAAGCAGTATAAGTTCTCAGATGAGTTTTCTACGGTTTGGGCTTCAATGACGACGTCGCCTGAAGGGATGGTGACAACACCTCAAGGTGAGTTCTACTTTCTAAAAACCGCCTTAAACCCCTTTAATGAGCTTTCTAGTGTCAATAGTGAGAGTCTCTTCCTTGTGATGCATGTACCTAAGAGTGTTCTCACTAATGAGTTTTCAGCCCTGATGGAAAACATCCTCATTGCGATCCTTTTAGTTACTCCAATCGTGGCCTTTTTGTCATACCAACTTGCAAGCTCACAGGAAGAACATAAATGGCTTGTAGAAAAATTAACCATTGAAGCTCGCCATGACGGTTTGACCGGGCTCTATAATCGCCACGCTATTGTAGAATTCCTCGAAGAACAAATAGATAAAACCCCAAGCTCCATTCCTCTTTTATCTGTTGGCTTTATTGATGCGAATAATCTTAAGAAGATAAATGACAATTATGGCCATGAGGCAGGAGATAATTTAATTAAAGGCTTGGCTAAAGCGATCAGCTCAACAGTGCGTACCTCTGATTTTTCCGCACGTCTTGGAGGAGATGAGTTCCTAATTGTCTTTATGAACTGTAACGTAGAAGATGCCAGTCACTCTATGCATCGTATTTTAGCTAATTTACGAACTCTAGGCTTAAAGGGCAACATGGACTGGAGCATGAGTTACGGTTGTGCAGAATTGTTGGATAACGACAGCGTGGAGTCACTCATTGGTCGAGCTGACAAAGATATGTATAAGCAAAAGCTAGCCAAGAAGAACCAGTAGTTCACTGTTTTACATGACTAAAAAAGCCTCCATTTCTTTCAAAGATGGAGGCATTTTTGATCTTTCGAAGCTAACTTAATGCTTATTGACATTCAGCGCTGTTAAATCCCCTTTAGGGTTAATCAGGTGAGGCAAGATTTTTGCTAAATTCAAGTCAATGTCTTTATCCGTTATCGGATTAATGACTTCGTTGTACCATCCCAACAAACCTAACACAGCGTAACCGATAGCATCATCTTCATCACTGTGCTCAATAATAATCTGCAAAAAACGCAAAATGGCCTTATCAGCTGATTCAGCTTGTTTACGAGTAGCGTGAAAGATGTCGGTTGATTCTGCAACCAAACCATCAAACTCAGTTTCGATTGCAACTTTAAAAGAGCCGCCATCAACGGAAATTCTCATTTCATTCCAGCCATTGGTTATTCTAACAAGAGAAATAATATCGAATTAAATGATCCCTGTCGTTGACTAACACTGCATCTCATTTGATCTAACTACTGAAAAATTGTCATTCGCTCAATTTACAAGCGCTGCTCACATGCAGAGTGAAGTATTGAAGAACATCCGCACTCCGCTACATCCTTTTTAGGGGCTTTACGACACTATCTAAGCCTTCAATTTTTAGGCATAAGCAAAGCTTTAATAATTCCCCCAGCTCGCCTTCAGGAAAGCCTTTCTTATCAAACCACAACAAATACTCTTCGGGTAAATCGATAAGGACACGACCCGCAAACTTTCCATATGGCATCTTGATTTTAGCGAGTTTAAGTAAATTTTGTTTTTCTAACACGTTTTATCTACCGTAATAATCTGCATGTTCAAAGTGGAGGGTAACATTGAATTTGTGGCTTACCAAAAGCAAATAATAGAACACATATTTTTCCTATTAAACTTTCATTTCATGCAACGAAATGGAGTTGCTTCGCCTGACTGAGCACATCAATCATCGATACGAGCTTAGAGTTCTTGTTTTTACACATTCTACTTAACTGAAAATGTGACCCATCACCTATGCCTATTCTTCTACGTTATGCAATGCCACATTAATCTTTATAATCTTATCGACAAACACACCCATAAATTCTGGTTAATCACTTTTGTACCATTTGAACGGATGAAAATAATGACGACATTGAATGAACAACTAGCCAACTTTAAAGTCATTCCCGTGATTGCAATCAATAAAGCGGAAGACGCAATCCCTCTTGGCCAAACTCTTATTGATAATGGTATGCCTTGTGCTGAAATAACGTTCCGCACTGAATGTGCCCCAGAGGCTATTCGCATTATGCGAGCCAAATACCCTGAGATGTTGATTGGTGCTGGTACGATCTTAACTAACGAGCAAGTAGATCAAGCTATCGATGCTGGCGTTGATTTCATTGTAAGCCCTGGGTTTAATCCTAGAACCGTTCAGTATTGCCTGGATAAAAATATCCCCATCATCCCTGGCGTTAATAACCCTAGCCTCGTAGAGCTGGCAATGGATATGGGACTTAGCACCTTAAAATTCTTCCCAGCTGAAGCTTCTGGCGGCACTGCAATGCTCAAAGCTCTATCTGCTGTTTATCCTGTTAAGTTTATGCCGACAGGAGGCGTAAGCTTAAAAAATCTTGATGAGTATCTATCCATTTCGTCCGTGATTACTTGCGGAGGTACGTGGATGGTACCTACCAACCTCATTGATGAAGGTAAATGGGAAGAGTTAGGTAAATTAATTAGCGATGCTATAACGCATGTATGAGAGATACATGACATAGAATTTCGAGATAACTGAGCCCATAATAAAGACAATGTCGTGAGACATTAAGGTAACCTAAAGTAAGATTTGAGTTCTTCCTTTTATCCGCAAGCATTCGTCACATCAGCTCTAAAAGCAGTAATAGAACAGGAGGCATCGATGGCCTCCTTTTATCGCTTTTAGTTCGTCTAAGCGATTTGAATTATTTCAAATACGAAAAAGCCCCAAGAAGCTCTTGAGGCTATTCATTTTACACGACGATTTTATTCGTAATCAGATGCGTAAGTCTCTTCATAAGTATGAGAGTAAAGCTCAAATAGATTGCCGAACGGGTCTTCTAGGTAAACCATTTGCGCTGGTTTTGTCTCATCTTCTGGGTGGTAACGCATAATATCCATGCGTACTTTGCCGCCAAATTGTTTAGTGCGTTCAATCACACCGTGGAAGTCATCGGTTTGCAGGCAAAAGTGGAAAATACCAATTCGAGAGAAATCAACATTATGACGTTCTTGGCGCTCTTTCATTTCAAATAATTCAACGCCAATGCCATCTGAAGTCACTAGGTGTGCAATGTTAAACCCTTTAAAGCCTTCGCCAAAAACCGCGACACACATTCTGCCAATCGCTGTTTCGCGCTCTTCTTCAACTTTAGTATTACCCATTACAACGTTTAGGCCAAGAGCATTAGTATAAAACTCAACCGCTTTATCCATATCGCCAACCATTATGCCTACATGATTCATTTTCATAACTTACCCCAAATTCAGATGATTGATTCGTACTTTGTGTCGATGAAATGATTGTATGTTGCTTAAGGTATAAATAAAAATTATTGATAGTTATTAAAATAATAATATAATTTTATAGCATCCATTTAGCTAAGATATTCAAAGATGAAATGCCTTGATATAGCGGTTTAATCTCATCGAGTAAAAATCAGACAATTCTTCATCATCTTCGTCGTGGCAATCAGTGCAAGTTTCTTTAGGGTCAAACTCCTCATGAGGAAGGTGGCACTCAACGCACTCCATCTCTTCGCTCTCTCTATGTTTTACGTTATGTTGACGCCCTTCCAGAATGCCGAAATCATCATGACACTCCACACAGCTATCATATTCAAACTTTAGATCATCAGAAGGATCTTCATCTTGGTGACACTGCCCAGCACAGGTTTCATCTTTTAAATGAAAATTCGCTAAGTTATTTTCATCTGGATTAGGCAAATCTCCAGCGTATGCCGATACACAGAACACACTAAATAACACAGCTATTGAACCTTTAATGATACGCATAACTCTTATCCTCGCTAATCCATTGCGGCCTTTCTGTCACGTAAAATATCTTCATGACAAGTTGCACATAGCCCAATACGAAACTTCTTACTGATTCCAATGATAGGATCGGAATCAGCGTGTAAATTATGGCAATTTGAGCACGTAAGCTTGGTAACATGTACATCATGGGTCCATTCACTGCGCCTTAAATTTTGAGGAGTATGGCATGCAATACATTGTTCGTTCTGTACAAGAATGGGCATATCGATATGATCATCAAATGGGATGATATTCAGCACATCTGAATCCTTTGGATGAGCCCCTTTTCTACCATGGCAAGCGGTACAATTGTTATAAAACTCAGGGCTTGTATGCGCGCCAACAGAAGAAATGGCATCTATGTTTTTAAGCAGACGCTTTTTTTTATGACAACGGATGCAACGCTTGTTCTCTTTGACTAAGATTTGCATTTCAGCATCATTCGTCACTTGGCTAGAAAATGATTTTGCTTCTTGGGTTATTAAAGGCTGGACACTTGACTCAGAAGAATATGATGTCGACACATATAGAGCATTAGCGATGATCAGCCAGAAAAGCATAGAAATATATCGAGTGACTGTTTTGGCCATAATAGTACTCTTTTATTTGAGAATGATTTGAGCCATTTTGATTAGCTCAAATCATTTCAGTTCATTGAAAAAATGCAATATTGCGCTTATTTAAATTCGAGATTTAATACTCCACGATGGAATATGTGATTGATCTGTGAATTGTCGAACACCGCGATACCAAATGGATACTCTTTACTCAAATCATTAAATTGAACATCTTGAGTGGCTGCATTTTCTCCAGTGGTCACCAGTTTACGTTTCATTTCAAGCGTCCAGACGCCATCTTTCCACTCAGCTCCTACGTCTATATCGCCACGAGAACCTGTAAATGGCTTACCCGTTAGCCCCGGAATACGATCCAATTTATCGTAACCAGCGGTGAAAGGTTGTTTCTCGGAATCTAAAATAAGCAACGTATCATCGGTCAAACTCGCCGATATATACGCTGGCTGTCCATCTTTTATGTTATTAACGTAGCCGCCACCTGTTTTACTATCTCCTTTACGTCCCCAACCTTTATTTTGCTTTGGATCCGTATTGCTATCTACATATTGGTCATCCAATTGATTATGAACTGCCGTTCTTACCCCTTTCCAGTGCCACATATCGATAAATTCACCTTCTCGCTTGGTGTATTTACGCGCAGGGTTTTTATCTTTACGTCCGGCGTTCATTCCATCTTTTGCTCTATGGCAAGCGATGTTACACCCCTTATCAGCAAAGCCTTCGGTGTTAATGTCCCAGAAAACCGCAAATTTATCTTCGTAATAAGTATTGTCGTGTCCGGTACTATCTTTATTCTTAAGCTGTTTCCAAGTGCCATCCTCTTGCTTCACCCAAGGAAAACGGTCGATGCTTTTAGTTGGATCGGCATAGGTAAATAGAAAATAAACATACTCATCATCATACAATGACTTCATTTCAACACTGGTTTTTTTAATCCCTTCATAACCATTATTGGGTTTATAAGGCAATTTTTTTAATTTCTGAGTTATCGATTTAGCTTGCTCCCAAACCGGATCTATTTTCCCATCAATAGTAATATTTGAAGTGATTTTACTGCTCTCCAAAGTCTTTCCTTTGGCCTGAGCGGCATTTATAGGCACTATCGCTAATGCGACCATGGTGGATACTGCGATTATTGAAAGCTTCATTGCTATTCTCCTAATGTCCATTGCTATGCTGTTATATTAAGCGTAGGAATGAATAGCCATTTGTCAGTTGATCAAAATCAAGTTGTGAGCGGGGAGAGAGGTTCGTTGAATACATCTGTGACGCTATATCGATAAGCTGATAATTAGGCTTATCCAATAATCTCAATATGATAAATATATTTATCACTTTCCATCTGAAATTCTTGTATTTTAATTGGGCGATACGTGGGACATCGCTCAATATAACCAACACATAATTCGTCTATAGTTATAAAAGTTTTATTTGATAATGAGTGGGTATGTTCGAGCTATTTCAATTTAGTCTCTATATTCTTTATGGCTTTATTTTCATTGCAATAGGGTTTTCTATTCTATTTCGTGACATGCGTTTTAGTCATTTATCTATTGCCACCGCCCTCCCCTCATTAGCTGTTTTTGGGTTTATTCATGGTCTGCATGAAATCTCAGAGCTATACCTGATTGTTTATCAACAAGATATTCTTATGCACAATACGGTGAAGTTATTTAAGGTAATTAAGCTTTGGGTATCTTTCATTGCTCTGGGTTGCTTTGCAATGCAAATGCTGACGATGACGCAATGGCAGCGTAGAGACGAATTGAAAAAGTTAATTCAAGTCACCATCATCTTATTCATCATCTATTTTTGTTATCAGTTTGCCATCAAAAACATCGATGTCTTCCTTAATGAATGTACGCTATATATCCGCTGGTTATTTGGATCAGGATCTGGATTACTTGCAGGGTTAGCACTGATCAACTACTCCAAGAAATTAAAATTCGAAGAACGACAAGCCTCTCATGCCGTCCAGCATCTTGGTATATCTATCATTCTGTATGGTCTATTCGCTGGTATTTTTTACATCGATGATCTGTTTTATGGTGTCCCTATTCGAGGCGGCTTGGCTTTTGTTATTCTCATCTACCTTCAAAAAACCATGGCGCTATTCGATGCAGAACGACAAACTCAAATAGAAAGAGCACTTCAAAAAGCGCTGCATAACAAAAAACTGAGTGATGTCGGAGAACTCACATCAGGTATTGCCCACGAGATAAAAACACCGCTCAGTAGTGCTTTGATGCGTTGTGATATTTTAGAGAAACAGATCAACACAACAGGCTCAAGCGCAGCAGACTTTAAGCCTCAACTTGAACACATTCGAAAAGGTCTGTTAAAAGCCGCACACATTAGCCAAGAACTACTACAATTTTCACATAAGAGAGCACCAGTAATTGAAGAGATTTCCGTCAGTGTCTTAATCGATGAGGCTTTACAGTTAATGGTACATCGACTCGACGAGTTTGATATTCGTGTATTTGTGCCCAATGACTTGCATGTATTCGCAGATAAAGAGCAGATTGAAGAGGTCGTCGTCAACATACTCAACAACGCCATTGATGCCTCGACAGACAAAAAAGTAGTCTGTATTGAGGCACAACAAAAAGGGCTCAATATTCACCTGTCGATCACAGATTTTGGTAGTGGAATAGACGATAGCATTAAAGATAAAGTAACAATGCCATTCTTTACCACTAAGGCTAAAGGTTCAGGCACAGGGCTAGGTCTTACGCTTTGTCAAAAGATACTGGAACAAAATCATGCAAGATTCTGGTTTCAGAATACGAGTGATGGGCTCTGTGTCGTTATTGAATTACCAATGGAGTACTCATGGGCTTAAAACTGCTCTTAGCTGAAGATGATTTCGATTTACGAGAGTCGATTACCCTTGCTTTAACTATGGATGGCTTTGACGTCACGGCCTGTGAAAGTGCAGAACAAGCCATCGGGTGTACTATGCGCCATCAGTATGACGTCGCGTTGCTTGATTTAGTCATGGAAGGCATGAGTGGCATTGATGCCATTGCTTCCCTCAAGAAGTTAAATCCGAACATTGGGATCGTCATAGGAACCGCATTTGGGACGATAGATACGGCTGTAGATGCAATGAAAAAAGGAGCGGACGAGTTCTTAACGAAGCCGTTTCAATTACAAACCTTATCCGTCACGCTTAAACGAGTTCATGCTGAAAAATCTCTAAAAGCACCAACAGCAGATAAAGATAGCGATCAAGTGTTTAGTGCTTTGGCCAATCCTATTCGCCGCAATGTCATCTATCAATTAACGATTCATCAAAAGCTCAAATTTATGGATCTATGCCGCTTAGTCGGTATTGATGATCATACAAAGTTCAACTTTCATTTACGTCAATTGATTAAAAGTAACCTGGTAAAACAAGAGGAAGGAAAATCATATATATTGACGAAAAAAGGGGTTGATGTTGAATCTCGCCTTCATTTATAGGCGCAATCGGTGCTCTTGAGTAAAATTGCACTGATTAAAACCTTATCAAAATGAAGCAAGTAAAATCGTGAAGTTCAATAATGGATCGAAACCTCGATCAAATCAATATCCGACTAAAACACTATGGTATTATGTGCAAATACCGTACTACATAATACCAATCACAGTAAGTAGATGGTCATAAAAAGCGTAGGAAAAATGCTTGAGAACAAGGCAGAAATTTTCGATAAGTAGTTATTCTACAATCAAAATTTCTAACGCCGTTATCGGGTATTTTAACAAGCTAGGATGATCAGTTATTTACTACGATTGGTATAACTACCTGTATTGAGGCAACACCATGGCACTATCATTTAAGAAAATTTTCAAAGGCAACAAAGAAGAGGCTGAACAGGTTAAAGTGACAACAGAAGCAGCGTCATCAGAAAACGCAGCAACTGAAGATAAGACTCAAGAAACATCAGGTGAAAAAATCAAACACAACACGCCAAGTGGCTGCTGTGGCTCTTGCTCGTAAGTAACTACGACTAAATTATTATTAATTATAAGCCTCGATTTTCGAGGCTTATTCATTTCCCAACTGTTATTTCCCAACAGCTCACACTACTGAAATTCATCACCGTGATTCTCAAGCCTCTTATGGCCGCACTCCTGACACACAATATATCGGTCTACTAATTCTAAAGAGGCCAGCGCTGGACTTGCCACGCCTGAGAAAAAACCTTCAAGAAATGCTTTAAATTGCTCTTTTCTACTTTTTCCGTATTTCGATGGCTTTTGTTTAATTATCTCTTTATGCAGGGTTTCTTTATTGCATTGAACGCAAAATTGTTGATTCATATTCCATTAAGCCTTTGAATTATTCATTATATTTTCATATGCATTAAGTCACATCATCATAAACAAATCAATAATTTATAAATTACTTTTTGGCATAAAAAAAACCGTCTTAGACGACTACCTAGACGGTTTCATATACGCTCAATAACTGGCGATAATCATAATCGCCTAGTAGAGTTACACCTTAAACATACTAATCGCACTGCTTAAACGTGATGCCATTGTATTAAGCTCATCAGCGGTACGAACGTTTTCTTGTACGTCATTCGCGGTATTAGCCGCCAAATCATTCACACTCACAACATTTTCATTAATCTCTGCCGCTACGCTAGACTGCTCTTCAGCTGCGGTGGCGATCTGATTATTCATGTCTTGAATGGTTTTGATTTCACGCTCAATTGTCGAAAGAGCGCTGCTCGCTTCATCTGACTTGCCTAGTGTCTGTTGAGCATTGGTGGCATTTTCTGTCATCAAACCTACTGAGCGTGACGCCTGCTCTTGTAGCTTCTCAATCATAGATTGAATTTCATTGGTACTTTGTTGCGTTTTCGTCGCTAAAGTACGAACTTCATCGGCTACAACTGCAAAACCACGACCATGTTCACCTGCACGAGCTGCTTCGATTGCAGCATTCAGCGCCAGCAAGTTGGTCTGATCGGCAATGCCACGAATAACATCTAGGATACCACCCACATTCTCAGTTTCAGTATGCACGTTGGTGATAACCTCTTGAACTTGGCCAATGTCGTTCACCAACCGAGTGATCTCTTCGTTCATTTGGCTCACAACTTGTAAGCCTTGAGCAGAACTTTGGCTCGCATCATCAGAAGAGCTAGAAGCTTCCACGGCGTTCTGTGCAACTTCATTGACTGTTGCCGCCATTTCGTTCATCGCGGTTGCGACCTGTTCTAGCTGCATCATCTGAGATTTCGACGAAGTATCCACTTTCGCAGATGAAGCACCTAATTGCGTTGAAACGTTAATCAGATGATTAGATGACTCATTAATATCGGTAATGATGCTTTTAAGATTGTTCGCCATGGCTACCGTAGAGCGGTAAACACCAACGCTACTATTGTCTAGTTGGGGCACATTAGTCAGATCACCATTAGCAATTTTGTTTACTAACGCTTCAATCTCTTTCGGCTCACCACCAATAGGAACGTACATCAATTTCGTAATCAAGAAATATACGCCAGCAACGCCTAAAACGATAAAGAATAGACCTGAAAGTACGTTTACTTTAACCGCAGAATTGGATGTTGCATTAATATCGTCCCATTTCGCCCACGCCCATACCGTCCAGTGGAGAGAATCTATCTTCGAAGAAACAACATAGAAATCCCCTTTATCCGGTACTGAGTATGAGTGCTCACTACTAGATTCATTGGCATACTGCTTATAGCTTGGGCGTAAATCAAACAGGTTTTTTCCTACATAATCTGCATAGCTTGCCGCCATAGTAAAGCCATCTTCACGAGCTACAAATATATTCGGTTCTGATGAAAGTTCGTTTACATAATCCGTGATATCACTCATTTTCAAGCTCATACCAACAGTCGCAATAACGGTTCCATTTTGTTTAACTGGTACCACAAATGCCATCGTCAAGTGACCGGTGCTGGCCATAAATGGATTAGTTACCGTACGCTCCGCCCCTTGCATACCTTTAACAAACCACTCTCGCTGCTTTTGTTTTGCGTTAAAATTTGGAATGACCCCTCTATTTGATGCATCGTAAGTTGTCCCGTCAGGTAAACCGATAAACATATTCAGAGCTTTCATTCTTTGTGCGCTATCGACTAAAAGACCTAATGCTTTTTCATCAATTTCAACTTGACCTTGCTCAACATCAATTGCAGAAACTAAGCTTTCTAACGCTGTAAAATAGCTTTCAACTCGACCTTCAACTGACTTCGCGATTAAAAAAGATTTATTAGATAAATTGTTACGATAATCACGTGTAGACGAGTTGTTGATTTGCGTATAACCAAGGCTAGACAACACCAAAATAATCAGAGCAATCAATGCCCCGATAGACAACATTAATTTATTTCTTGCGCTCATAAGGATCTCGACTTCCAAATAGTGGATATATTCATTATGTAGAACGGAGGTTTATTCAACACATGAACGAATCGTGAGAATGTTATAATAGTGGTAATTCACCGCTCATTTCGTCCATTATTAAATTAACTGAAGGACAATCAATATATCGGCAATACCACTTTAAACTTAAGGTAGATTCATAGCGTTGCGCGAAGAATCTTTTGAAAATGCGAGATCACGGGCATGGGTCTGTCCAATATCCAACATAGGTCAAACTACCAGAAGCAAAAAGCCTCCTTCAAGTCCGTTGAAGAAGGCTTTGAAAAGATGACAGTAAGCGCATTGTCATCTAAGAAGTCACGATCTGTTTATCTACTCATCATCTAATGGGAGCAGCTTTGTACTTCCTCCATGAATTTTTTCACGTCGCCTCTGTATTAATGCGTAAAATCCCGGGATCAAGAATGTTCCAACCAGCAACACACACAGTAAACCGCCGATCAATGAGACGCCTAATGAGTTTTGGCTTACATGCCCTGCCCCTGAAGCAAATAGCAGCGGCGTAATACCTAATATAAACGACCACGATGTCATGTTTACGGCGCGAAAACGTAGCTTACCACCAGAAACCGCAGCCTCATCGAGTGGGATTTCTTTCTCTTCACGTTCCACTTTAGCAAACTCCACAATCAGTATTGCGTTTTTGGCGGCTAACGCAATCAACAGAACTAACCCTATTTGCGCGTAAAGGTTGAGTGGCATTCCTGCGATCGTCAACGCTAAGAATGAACCGAGTGTTGCAACGGGCACCACCAGTATGATCGCGAGAGGAATACTCCAACTTTCATATTGAGCCACCATAAACAGGTAAATGAAGATTAAGGCCAAGGCAAAAGCATAAATCGCCTGATTTCCCGCTTGTACCTCTTGGTATGCCATGCCAGTCCACTCAAACTGATAACCTTGCGGCAGGATATCAGCCGAGACGCGCTCCATTGCAGCAATGGCATCACCACTGGAATATCCCTCCGCGGCTTGGCCTTGAATAATTGCGCTGCGATACATGTTGTAGCGCCACGCGACATCGGGTTCGAAAACCTGTTCATACGAAACAAGAGTACTAAGTGGAATCATATCACCAGACGACGAACGTACATGAAACAGAGCAAGATCTTCTATCCCACTACGGTGCTCACTATCGGCTTGCATCGTTACACGAAAGTTCTTACCGAACATCGTAAAATCATTCACATAAAGTGAACCTAAATTACCCTGCAACGTTTGAAATACTGATGCCAACGGAATGCCAAGTTGCTGAGCTTTCTCGCGATCAATATCAACATAGTAGTGTGGGACATTGGCACGAAAAGTACTGAAGGTATAGGCGATCTCAGGTTGCTTATTCGCTTCCTGAATCACGTCATTCATTAGAATCGCTAAGTCCGTTCTGCTACGCCCTAAAGAATCTTCAAGTACATATTCAAACCCTGAAGCAGCGCCCATGCCAGGAACAGCAGGAGGCCCCATCGCAAACACTATCGCTTGTGGTAATTCGGCAGCAGCACGACCGTTGATCCTAGCAGCGATGGCATTGGCTGACTGCTCACCGTCCATTGCATTACGCTCGTCCCACGGCTTTAACTTGATAAATAGAGAGGCTCCATTCGATGCCGCAGCGCCTGTCATAAAGGCATAGCCGTTAGCGACCGTAATTCCGTCGATAGCGGGTTCCTGCTCAATCATTTCCATCAATTGCGCACTGGTCTCTTCCGTTCGAGATAAAGATGCGGCATCCGGTAGCTGCACATTAACCAACAAAATCCCTTTATCTTCTTGTGGAACAAATGCCGTTGATGTGGTTTTCGCTAAGTAAGTCACCGCCCCTAAAGCAAAAACGAAGAAGGTAGCCAGTAAAAATACTTTCTTGACTAAGAAACTCGCCCCTCGTCCATAGCGTTCCGTCACTTTGTCTAAACCACGGTTGAATGCTTTAAACCAACTCGCGGTATTACCACCACCTTGTTTAAGAACTAATGAGCACAAAGCAGGAGACAGCGTTAGTGCATTAATCGATGAGATCACAACCGATATACAGATAGTGAGAGCGAACTGGCGATACATAATACCTGTAATACCCGGAAGCATAGCGACAGGTAAGAATACTGCGAGCAAAACTAAGGTAGAGGTGACAATTGGCCCCGTCACCTCCTTCATCGCGATCAGCGTTGCTTTTCGTGGTGAGAGGCTTGGATCCTTTGCCATCGTCGTGTCGACATTCTCAATAACCAAGATGGCATCATCTACGACAATACCAATGGCTAAGATAAGCCCGAAAAGGGTCACGGTATTGATAGTAAAACCGGCCAACACCATAATCGCGAATGTGCCAATTAATGAAACCGGAATGGCAACCACAGGGATGAGTGTGGCGCGCGCACTTCCCAAGAACAGGTAAGTAACGGCGATAACCAATAGTATTGCTTCAATAAGCGTTTTCAGTACCCCCTTAATCGACTCTTCCACGAATAACGTCGTGTCATAACTTGTTTCATAGGCCATGCCTTCAGGGAAATTACCACTGAGGCCATCAAGCAGATCCATAACGGCTTGTCCGCTCTCTAAGGCATTGGCATCCGACTGCAACGATAGCGTGACAATAGAGGCATCTTGACCACGGAATTGACCGCTTCCATCATAGAATTTTTTACCAAGCTCAACGCGAGCCACATCCTTTAAGTAGACAGTCTCACCATCACTTTGAGCCCGTAATACCACCTCTTCAAACTCGCTTACCGATTCAAGTCTTCCTTTTGTCACTAGGTTAAATTGCACTTCTTGCGGATTGTTATAAGGTGCAGCACCAATACGGCCGGTTGCAACCTGTACATTTTGCTCCGCAAGCGCAGCGTAAACATCGGAGGTCGTCAGCTTCAAGTTGGCCATTTTTTCAGGGTCAAGCCACACTCGCATGGCGTATTCACCGCCACCTATCACATTAACTTCACTGATCCCTTTAACACGTGCCAGTTGATCTTTCACATTCAAGTTAATGTAATTGATCAGAAATTTATCGTCATACTCACCATTCGGAGAGTAGAAGTTCAATACCATGAGAAGATCTGGTGAGCGTTTTTTGACAGTAACACCAACCATTCGAACATCTTGAGGTAGCTTAGATTCAATTTGAGAGACACGGTTTTGAACATTGACTTGCGCCATGTCTGGATCGGTCCCTACATCAAACGTGACGTTAAGGGAATAAGAACCATCATTGGCGCTTTTTGAAGACATATACAGCATATCTTCCACACCATTCACCGAAGTCTCGATTGGATCGGCAATAGCTTGCTCTACCACTTCTGCACTTGCACCGGTGTAATAGGCATTCACGCTCACAGATGGAGGGCTAATTTTAGGGTACTCCGCCACTGGAAGTACCGTGAGCGCAATCATCCCAGCAAGCGTGAGTATAATGGAGATAACCAGCGCAAATTTAGGACGCTGAATAAAGAAACGACTTAGCATAGACTTCTCCTTTATTTCACGTCAGTTGTTGCTGATTGTTGTTCCAAACGGACTGGCATCCCATTGCGGACGCGTTGCAAGCCTTGAGTGATCACGCGCTCACTGTCTGCGATACCGCTACGGAGGATGATCCCCTCTTCGACTTGTTTACCTAACTCAACATTACGACGTTCCGCTACATTGCCTTCCGTCACGATCATCACGAAGTTGCCTTCTAGATCGGTCTGCACTGATCGGCGAGGAACAACAAAAGCTTTATCGACCTGCTTCTGGCGTAACTCAACACGGACATGTTGCCCTGGGAGCAATCGCTGGTCAGGATTATCGACAACAGCTCGCATCGCGATCGTACCCGTATTGAGGTTGATACGGTTGCCTAAGTAATCAAGTTTGCCTAAATGCTCAAAAACATCACCTGTCTCTAAAATGACTTGCACTTCGACATTCTGAGATTCACCTGAGCCATCCCCTTGAATTTGATCAATCCCTAGCGCGATGCGTTCGCGTTCACTCATACTAAAACGAGTGTGAATAGGATCTAAACTAACCAAGGTGGTGAGCACGCCGGAAGAGGGAGAAACGAGATCGCCTTTGCTCACATTTGTATCACTGATTCGGCCTGAAAATGGTGCTGCGATTTGAGTATGAGAGAGATTTACTTCAGAGAGATTTAATTGTGCTGTTGCGGATTCAACACTAGCTTCAGCACCAAGTAAATTGGCCGTTAATGCATCGAATTCAGATTGAGAAATACTGCCTTTAGGTAGTAAGTTTTTTCCACGTTCAAAATCCAACTGTGCTTTTTTAAGAAGCGCATTGGCTTGCGCAACCGCAGCTTTTGCAATCGCGACTTGAGCTTCAAACGAGGAAGGTTCGATGGAGTAAAGCAGTTGGCCTTTTTCGACCATTTCACCTTCGACAAAATGGCGCTCTTTAAGATACCCAGATACTTGGGCTGTGATCGCCGTATCTTCAACTGCCTCAACGCGTCCAACGTAGCGTTTGCTTTGTTGGTGAGCAATGACATTTACATCCTGTACAGTCACTAAGGGTAAAGGTGCTTGTTGATTTGATGTGGTAGCTTCACCACAACCAACAAGTACTAAAGAGCTAATAATGGATGTAAGTAATAACTTCTTTCGCATTGATAAACCATAATATTGAATTAACAGAAAGTCGTTAAACCTTATCAATATCAAGTGTTTCAATGTCCGAAGATTATCAAATCCTACGGCGCATTTGTTTCAAACTGTGTACTGCGATATGAATCATTTGCGTTGATTCATCACCTCTATTTATGCTTCATTAATAGGGAACCTAATCGCATAAGCTTCCATAAAATCTTGACGGATATGTTGCTCTAAATGAGACGCTCTTTCTGTCGGACAGAAAATCATGAAATGAATCAATTGCTCACCCGTAGAGGAACTGGTGACATGAATATGAGGCTCAGAACCAGGTAAATCAACGCCTGCATGTTTCTCAATCACAGCATTATACCGACGAGCGACATCGATGAAGTCTTCACAATGTTCTTCAATTTTCGAAATCAATTCAGGAAACATTGGATACACATTCACAAAATCTCGCACCGTAATATTGAAGTTATGATAAACATAACGCTTCATGAAATTGAGATTCTTTACCGGGTAAGTAAAAAACATACTATTAGGCAATGTCGCCGTTTTTCCGGTGTAATGATATTGGCCGTGGTGAAGATCGATTTCCTGAATAACGGTTGCCATCATATTATGTTCGATAACTTCACCACAAAGCTTACCAACTTCGATCCAATCTCCAATCCGAAAAGAGCGAGAACTCGCGCGTTGAATTGAACCCGTAAAACACAAAATGATCTCTTTTGAGGCAACCACGATAGCCACCGCAATGGCAGTCACAGATAGTGCAAACTCATTAATTTCAAATCGCCATAATGCAAAGAGAGCAAAAATAGTTAAGGCAAATGACCAATTCTTAGTTCGTGACATCCAGTTGCGTTGCTCTTCCGAAAGAAATGCAACATCCCCACGAATACGTGACAGTGTTATTCGTCTGATGAGAGCAATAATGGCTATGATTAACAAACTGGTGAGAGTTTTGTAAGTAAGAAGAAAATCAATTACCAACGACACTTTGTCCATGTTCTACACCTTTGACGCTTTTCATTATTTGGGAATATCACGACTAGCTTCCCATAATCGACGATTATCAGCCACTTTATTTTGATTATTTACTGAAATTTATAAACTAATTCAAAAGTTTGCAGATACAAAAAAGGCAACTTAAAAAGCTGCCTTTACGATTTGATGCTTAGCGAGAGTTAGTTACTTGTAGTTTAGTGCCGTTTTCTCAACTAATTTAACGATAACTTTCACAGAAAGCTCCATACCTTGAACGGTAATGAACTCATGAATACCGTGGAAGTTGTAACCGCCAGTGAAAATATTCGGACATGGTAAACCCATAAATGATAAACGCGCACCATCAGTACCACCACGAATTGGTTTAATCATTGGTTCAACGTCACATTCAATCATAGCTTGCTTTGCCAATTCAATGACATGTGGATGTGGTTCTACCATTTCACGCATATTGAAGTAGCAATCTTTCATTTGAACTTCAATACGATCATGACCAAGCGTTTCGTTCAGTTCAGCGGCTTTTTGCAGCATGAACGCTTTGCGGTTCTCTAAACCATCACGGTCAAAGTCACGAATAATGTAGTTTAGTTCTGTACGTGCAACGTTCATCGAACCTGAACCAAGGTGGTAGAAACCCTCGTAGCCTTCTGTTGTTTCAGGCGTTTCATCTGCAGGCATCATCGCTTGGAATTTAGCCGCAATATTCATCGCATTAACAAGTTTACCTTTTGCAGTACCAGGGTGAACACTTACGCCGTGGCAAACAACCGTTGCATTGGTCGCATTGAAGTTTTCAAATTCCAACTCACCAACGGGGCCACCATCAATCGTGTACGCCCACTGAGCACCAAACTTCTCAACGTTAAACAGATCAGCACCACGGCCAATCTCTTCATCTGGAGTGAAACCAATGCAAATCTCACCGTGTGGGATCTCTGGGTTCGCAACAAGTGTTGCCATCGCGGTTAGGATTTCTGCAATCCCAGCTTTGTTATCTCCACCAAGTAGAGTTGTACCATCAGTAGTAATAATGCTGTGGCCATGAAGCTTATGGAGATCTGGGTATTGAATTGGTGAAAGAACTTCATCACCTTTACCTAGAGCAATATCACCGCCACGGTAATCATCGATAATTTGTGGTTTAACATTGGCACCAGAAGCGTCAGGCGCGGTATCCATATGCGCAACAAAACCAATCGCAGGTACTTCATAATCAACGTTTGACGGTAATTTGGCCATCAAGTAACCATGTTCATCTAGGCTAACATCACTCAAGCCCATCTCGATCATTTCAGCTTTCAACTGTTCAGCCAGTACCAACTGACCCGGAGAACTTGGGCAAGTTGCATCAGACGGGTTAGATTGAGTATCAAAAGTTACATAACGGATAAAGCGATCAACAAGATTATTCATATTAAATTCTCAAAGCTTAAAAGCGGAAACGACTGCCATCAGGGCAGAAAGATAACCACTAGCAAAAGAGTTAACTAAGCCAGTGCAGTTAGATGCGCTAAATAGTACGCGGAATTGGATAAGATAAATTGCGGTGAATCAGTTTTTTTTAAGAAAGAACTGTTTTCTAAAGATAATGAGATATACAACAGGATCGAATAAAAAACGCTCATGCGAACCAATGGTTACAGGGCATGAGCGAGTTATATAGTAGATTAGTTCAATATAAGAATTACAGTAAAATGAACATACCTGCTAGGCAAGCACTCATTAGGTTAGCTAATGTACCGGCAACTACCGCTTTTAAACCTAAGTTTGCCACTTCTGAACGGCGCTCAGGTGCAATCACGCCGATTGAACCAAGTTGAATCGCAATAGAACCGATGTTAGCAAAGCCACATAACGCGAATGTAATGATCACTTGGCTGTGTTCTGAAAGTAGTGCTTTGTTCTCAACAAAATCAATGAATGCCACAAACTCGTTCATTACCACTTTCTGACCAATATAAGAGCCCGCTGCTAATACTTCATGGCTTGGGATACCAATCAACCATGCTAATGGCGAGAAAATGTAGCCAAAAATTGCTTGTAGCGTGATGCCCGTGAAGCCAAATAACTCACCTAAGCTTTCTAGCCCAGTATTGACCATCGCGATAACACTCACAAAAGCAATCAGCATAGTGCCCACCGCTACCGCGACTTTCATGCCACTCATTGCACCGCTTGCTAATGCATCAATCACATTGCTTTGGTCCGCTTTATCCATCTCAATATCAGATTGGTTACAAGGAGTATCACGCTCAGGAACAATGATTTTCGCCATCATTAAGCTACCTGGAGCCGCCATAAAGCTTGCGGCAATGAGGTACTTAAGCTCAACGCCTAGCCCTGCATAACCCCCTAAAACACTACCCGCAACGGAAGCCATACCACCAGCCATCACGGCAAATAGCTCTGAACGCGTCATTTTTGATAGAAATGGACGGATAAGCAGTGGAGATTCACCTTGAGATAGAAAGATATTACCAGTAGCGACTAATGACTCAGCTTTACTCGTACCAAGAAATTTCTGAATCGCGCCACCAATCACTTCAATCACTTTTTGCATGATTCCAAGGTAGTAGAGCGCAGAAATAAGAGCACTAAAAAAGATGATGATTGGTAGAACACGAATCGCAAAAATGAACCCGCTGTTCGCCAGATCCCCAAATAGGAATGCAATACCAACATCAGCAAATCCAAGCAGGCTAGATACACCACTACTTAAACTGGTAAGCGCCGCTTGTCCCCAAGGAAAATAAAGAACAAGTGCAGCAAAACTTACTTGAAGTAATAACGCACGCGAAACCGTTTTCCAGTTAATCGCCTGGCGGCTTTCAGATAGTAGATACGCGCAAGCCATTAGTCCGACGATGCCGACTAAGCTAAATAAAATGTTCATTATATTGTCCTATTAAAGAGTGGAAATAAAAGCGGCACCAAAAGAATTGGCAAAAAAGGTATAGGACTGTGATTCGCCCGAGCAATTTGCAGCGAATGAATGAAGGAACAAGTTGTTCATATTGTAGATCACCTTATACAAGCATTAAAAATAGCTGGTCCGGTCCTTGAGGTCGTTCACTGTTCCATGTGACGGCTTGTATTGGCTAAGCATCGGCTTAAAACCGGGAGAGGATTATAACGAACAAAACGAGATATTCATCACATTTTCACACGCAAACGTTCAACCGTTTATTTTGCGTACAAAGCGACGAAAGATTGATTCAAAGGCAAAGAGATTCAGCAAGCTATCAAAACCAAGAAAGCAACAACTCACCCATAAAACCAACAAGAGGTTTATTTTTAATCAGCGCCTCATCCCTAAAAAATGACAAGCTCATCCCTTAAAAATTTTTAATAGGAGGATGATCACACTTTAGATATACGCCACTATCTAAGCATGCATAAACACTAGGATCTAAAAATGGTTATCAACAAATACTATGTTTTTATTGCTCAAGAACTAAATGAGTCAGAGAAACAGGAACAACAATCCCTAACGGAGCAAGAATTGCACCGCCAAGAATTATTGAAAAATGCACAACAGCAAGGTGGGCTATAAGCTTATTCTAGTCGCAGTCAACGATCTCAATTGTTGGAGCAGGGTCTTCAGCATCCAAAACGATAGATCGCCTATAACTTATATAACAGCGACTATTATCTGTATTACTACTCGCTGTTATTTTTACTTCATTTTCCGCCCCCACAACTCCAACACCATAGAGGAGCCAGTCTTCCTCTCCAGGAATTGCACTTAAGCCAGTCACTAAATTAGACAAGGTTGCAAAATTAGCTTTGGGATACCCATAATCAAATTCACAAAAGGTCGTTAAATCTCCTGGGTCTGAACCGCAGTCAGGCAGCATTGCAATAATATCAGCCTTATACTTACCCCCTTCTTTGTACCCGTTGACACTGGCTTCATTTTCCAAACCAGCAATGGCGAACTTTCCATATGTAATTCCAAGAGCACCTTCAAGCGAACCTTTCATACCTTCCAAAGCGGCTTGCTTGGCATCACTCTGTAGATTCAAAAATTTTGGAGCGGCAGTCACCGCTAAAATACCCAAAATAACGATAACCACAACTAGCTCAATTAAAGTAAAACCTTTGTTTTTCAATATATTCACCTATATTCATTCACGTAATCGTGACTATTTATAGTGCTCAAACGACTTATAACGCTTAAACTATTCTGCACATTCAACACAATAGCTGTCATTGTACTTTATTTTACTGTTCAAAATCCACACTCATTCTGCATCATTGTTCTCCAACATTCGGCAATATCGCTCACCTAGCGCAGTCAGATCGTTAAAGTCAGATACACGTACAGCAAACTTTTAATCGCAATTACCCTCACGTTTAGTAAAGTAGGGTTTAATTTCACTGTAGGCTAGAAATTTAGGTGCTCATGGATTTCACGGTAAGAACCGCGACACAAGATGATTATGAATTTACATTTTCTCTCAAAAAATTGGCTGAGGTAGATGCTATTACTGCGATTTTTGGCTGGGATGAAGAGTTACAACGCGAATTACACCTTATCGAGTGGCACCAAGGGCTTCCGGAACTTATTTACGTTGACGGGGAACCGGTTGGCAGCTACATGTTGGTCGAAAACAATGAGATTTGGCATTTTTCACGTTTTTTCCTACTACCCAATTTTCATGGGAAAGGGATAGGAAGCAAAATTTTACAACAAGTGAGCGACACTCTCGATTCGTATCAACAACCTTGCAAACTCTGTTACTTACAGGGAAGCCGAGTACAGACACTCTACCCTCGCTTTGGCTTTGTTAAATGCAGTGAAGATGATCAGTTTGTCTATATGATCCGTTATCCAACGAAATAACCCTACGAAAGAGTCAGTAAAACGAATGATGATGCTACATAAGTAATGACACTACATAGGCAATGGAATTAAATAAGCGAAGTCGGATCAAACAAAATATTTAAATGGTTTATTTGGACTCGATATCGAAAAACAAAATGGGCCTCATGCAGTTAAAGCGTGAGGCCCATTTTTTATTGAAACGAACTTAATATCCTAAGCCCAATTCAACTACAGTATTTTTCTATAAATCAGTTATTTAAGCAAGCGAGCTCTAAATTGGCGGCCTTTCATTTTTCCGGCTTCAATTTTTTTCAGCGCCTGTTTCGCCACAGAACGATCAACAGCAACGTATGCACGAATAGCAAGTAGGTTGATTTTACCTACCATTTTGCCATCAATACCACCTTGACTAGTTAGCGCGCCCAGAATATCCCCTGCGCGTACTTTCTGCTTCTTCCCGCCATCAATTTGAATGGTGACCATCTTAGCTTGGTAAGGCTGTGCCGCTGGTTTTGCAGGTAATGTCACTGGCTCAATTGGCATGTCCATGTATTCATCAATCTGCATGACACGATGCATCTCTTTTTCGCTAAAGAAGCTGCATGCGATACCTTTACTTCCTGCGCGGCCTGTACGACCAATACGGTGAACATGGACTTCAGGATCACGAGATAATTCAAAGTTGAATACAGCATCAAGGTTATCAACATCAAGACCACGAGCAGCAACATCTGTAGCAACAAGAATGGAAACACTCTTGTTAGCAAACTGTACCAATGCTTGATCTCGTTCGCGTTGCTCTAAATCCCCATGCAATTCAATAACACTGAATCCACGATGATGCAGCTCATCCGCTACGTTTTGTACTTCTTTTTTGGTATTACAGAATACCACTGATGATTCTGGTTGATGGTGCAATAAAAGTAATTCAAGCGCATTGTCACGAGCTTCACTGCCTTCCATTTTATAGAAGAACTGCTGAATACTTGAATGATCGTGAGTCGATTCTACTTTCACCATCTCAGCTTGCTTCGTAATACGATCAGCAACTTTTTTGATTTCTGCAGGGAATGTTGCACTGAAAAGTAACGTTTGACGATCTTTTGGTGCTTCACTGATAATTGCATCCAGTGAATCTTGGAAACCCATATCCATCATACGATCCGCTTCATCAAGAACCAGTGTATTTAGTTCTGACAAATCGATACGTCCACGATCCATATGGTCAAGAATACGACCAGGTGTACCCACTAAAATATGAGCGCCGTGTTCCAATGAACCAATTTGTGGTCCCATTGGCATACCGCCACATAAAGTCAGCACTTTAATATTATGAATAGTACGAGCAATAGTTCGGATCTCTTTTGCTACTTGATCCGCCAACTCACGGGTTGGACAAAGCACTAACGTTTGAACTCGAAAGCGTTTCACATTCAGGTTAGACAGTAATCCCAGAGCGAATGCTGCTGTTTTTCCTGAACCTGTTTTACCTTGACCGATTACATCCTTGCCAGCCAAAATCGTTGGTAAACTCAACGCTTGAATCGGTGTCATTTGTGTATAACCAAGAGAATCAAGGTTTGTTAATAGCTCTGGTTGAAGACCCAAAGTGGAAAAAGATGTATTGCTCAAAGTAAGCGACCTTTCGTTAAACGTAATTTAGCTGTGTATTATCGTTATTTGACGCTGCGATACTAGTGTTATTTAGAATAATCTCGATGAGATAAAAAAACCGACGCTCATGCATCGGTCTATTTGGATTAAAGCCGGAAATATCTAAGGCACACCGTGGCCTTTTGAAGCGACCCAAATTCGATACCACTGTTCACGCGTCATCTCTAATTTAAGTGCTTCAACCGCTGCTTTTACACGCTCGATTTTACCTGAACCAATGATAGGCAATGGTTTTGAAGGTAGGCGACGAACCCAAGCGTAGATGACTTGATCAATACTCGCAGCACCAAGCTCTACTCGAATCGCATCCAACTCATCTCGTACACGTTTCGCCTGCTCAGTTTCGCCACTGAATAATTCACCACCCGCTAAACATGACCAAGCCATCGGGCGAACTCGGTTCATTTGCAATTGATCCAACGTTCCATCATCAACCACATCAAAATTAAGGGGATTGATTTCAACTTGATTGGTGACAAGCGATTTTCCTAAGCGTGATTGCAATAACTCAAATTGACGAGGGCTAAAATTCGACACACCGAAATGCTTAACCTTACCGACTTTATATAACTCAGCGAAAACATCAGCGACTTCATCAGCATCCATTAATGCATCTGGGCGATGTATCAACAGTGCGTCAATATCATCCACTCCTAAACGCTCAAGTGAATTATTTACCGACTGATGAATATGAGCGGCGCTAGTATCGTAATGATTGATTTTACGATCTGGACTCTTCGCCCCACATAAGTTGATATCACATTTAGTGACGATTTGGATTTGTTCTCTAAGAGCAGGCTCTAAAGCCAAGGCTTCACCAAATAATTTTTCGCACTCGTAGTTACCATAAATATCGGCGTGATCAACCGTCGTGATGCCAAGAACAATGTGCTGTTTCAAAAAATTAAGACGTTGCTTTGATGTCATTTGCCAGTCAGCCGTTCGCCAATAGCCTTGAATCATCTCTGACAATTCTGGTCCTTGTGGCGCAATGGATACTTTAACAACCATCGGTTCTCTCCTATATAATGTCTGTTGCTACCGTAAACTTGTTTCGGGCAATCTTCAATCAATTAACACATATAGAGTTGCTGGCTCGCAATCAACGTCCATTATATGGTACACCACCCAAAAATTAACTAACCCTAAACGAATTCACTAAAATCTATAAAGCGATCCTTCCCTCTATCTATTATATACTTCTCTGCATGAACCCATTTTTAGAACCACATTTGATGACTTTGGAGAACAAATGTCAGTGACCAGCCAGCTATCCCTATTTCGAGACGTTGTACAACAAGGTTCATTTTCCAAAGCGGCAGCTCTACACGACATGGACAACTCTTCACTTTCAAAGCAAATAAAGAAATTAGAGGTGGCGCTAGGCGTTCAACTCATTAACCGTTCCACACGATCATTTTCATTGACCTCTGCGGGTGAGGACATTCTTCAACAAACCCATATTCTGCTTGATACGCTTGACCAAATTCATAACATTGCAGACTCTTATCATGCAGAGCCTAAAGGTATCTTACGCATCACTTCTGGGATTTTCTTTGGACAACAGTATCTTCAACCTGTGATATCAACGTTCATGAAGCGCTACCCTGATGTGAAAATCCTCTTATCACTTGATGACAAAAAATCAGACATCATCGCGGATCATTTTGATCTAGCTTTTCGAATTGGGAAGCTCACAGAGTCCAATTTAATCGCAAAAAAAATAGCGAATACCAACTTCGCTCTCGTTGCGTCTGAACAGTTTATTGAACAATACGGGATGCCTACGACACCTGAAGAGTTGATTAAATTGCCTGCTGTTATCTATAGCAATGGTGATGTGAACTTAGATCATCTTCGAATGAGTGAAGAGCCACATGGTGAGGTGATGAAAAGCTACAAAATGCAGGGTAATTATAAAGTCAGCGATGTGAGAACCATGATAAGTGCAGTAAAAGATGGACTTGGTTACAGCCAAATTGATCTGTTTAACCTCGAGTGCCCAATCAAACATTCGCAACTAAAACCCTTGCTAACCAACTATACGATTTCCAACATGGATACAGGGATCTACGCCATCTACCCTCATCGAAAACAGACCTTATTGGTTAAAGCTTTTATCGATGCCGTTCTTGATTACATTGGAACACCACCCTTTTGGGAAGAGCATATCCCAAACTATAAAAACCTCTATAAATAGCCTAAACCGTTCGCTAGCAGATACAAAAAAGGCTAGGAATTAAACCTAGCCTCTCAATCTCGATTCTATATCACTTACAATACAGTGATCACATCTTCTGTTGCCAGACGCGCTTTTGGTAAGCCGTGGTTATAATCTTCACCATCTTTATGGTAACCAATCGCTAATGCAAAATCACAAGCATAACCTTTAAGTTCTTCTTTAAAGATATCACCAATCATTTCAGGATCAACGCCTTCCATCGGAGTAGAATCAATACCCAAACGAGCTAAAACATGCAGCGTATTTCCTAGCGCGATATAAGTCTGTTTTTGAGTCCAGTAGCCATTGAAGCCAGTGTCGTCAGTGTTTGACTCTGCAAATGCAAACGCGCCATTCAGCATGGTATCGAACATGTCAGCAGGTAAGTGTCCTGATGTCACTTCAGCATCCACCACTTTCTTGTAATCATCTTTCGTAAAGTACGGGTTGTGAGCAAATAGAATGACATGCGAAGCTTCTTTTGCGTGTGGCTGATTAAATTGATGCTTGTTTGCAAAAGTATCGTGAAAGCGCTGTTTGGCTTCATCACTCTCAAGCACAATAAACTTCCAAGGCTGTGAGTTAATTGAAGATGCAGATAAGCGAATCGCTTCTTTCAGTACGTCCATGTCTTCCGCTGAAATACGCTTAGTCGAGTCATATTTCTTTGCAGTGTAACGATTATTTAGATCTTTGATGATTTGATGCGACATGTGACTCTCCGACTCTATTTGTTCACAAAATGGTACCCATACGGTATCCAGAAAAGTGCATCACACAATAAAACTCAATGAATTAATCTACCTAATTTCATAACGTTACTTACGGTGTAATGCCAACGAGGGAGATAGTAATGGGAACTCACACTAAATAAAAGGTTATTAGCACCCAATCATTATGGACAAATTAATCCACAATAAAAGCAGCCGACAATCAACCACCTTCATCTTAAGATCAAAAGCTCTAATTTCCGTCAAACTCACGAAGCTCTATGCGAATGCGGCTGCTATCACTAGCCATAATGACAGTTTTGGATTGAGAAAGAGACTCAGATTTATGTCGCCACACCAATATTCGTGGTACTGAAAGAGGCTGGCTATTTAAAAAAGTAATTAGCTTTTTATCAACAGCATCAGGGGATGATTGCAACAGTTTTTTTTCTACATCAAAAAATGAATTTCCAATTTTGATACTGATTAACCCATAGCCATCTTTACGTAAATTAAGCTGAAGATCTGAATATACTAAAGGGCTAAACGCGCTGTTTAACACCAGTTTATCGAAGCGGTTTTCAACGAAAAAAATCTCAGCAGTCACTTCCGTCTTGTAATACCTGACCACATCACTGCAAAATTTTTCATTCTCCTTCTCTAAACCACAATCAAACAGCGTGTTGTCATATTTGATAGACTCTAACGCCAATGAACCATCAGCAGAACTAAGAGCTTCACGTAACCACGATGGATCCGCCGCGTAAGATGGCAGAACAAAAAAGCAAGAAACACCGAATATTAGAGTGGATAAACGCATAGGAAATAACGCCGATTGAGAAGTCATTTTAGGGTATCTACTCTGATGCGGAAAAACAATCTCGTTTGTACCGCCCGTATACTCTCAATTGTATTTTCTCGATGTGTTTATTGATAAATATTCAGCAAACTATAATTCATAAACCTATAATCCATCAACTTATCGCATAGCAGCCGAATTCATTCTCTATCCTCTACGCCTTTTACGATAAAACTGTGATCACCTTCAGATCTCAAGGCGTAGTTTATGGGAATGATGTCGATTGATTTTTCTTCTTTTATCATAAGGATAGATCACTAACTTCAATGGATTGCCGATGAAACAGCCACTGTTTAACCTCAATACCTTCACCGCGACGATGTTTTCGACCAAAGCCATCGCCACTGCTTATACTCTAGGGCTCACTTTAGTGGCTGCAAACGCATTTGCGGCACCAACAATTACCATTTCCACCACAACGAATAGCCGTGACTTCCCACTTGATCCACAGAATGCGTTGGTTGTCCCTCTTACCAAAGATTCATATACGCTTAATATCAGCGGTGTGGAGGGTAACTGTTCTGCACCTGAAACCCAAAAAGTGAAATTTAACCGACCACTTCAATTGCAGTGCGGTGCGCCAACCGAGTTACCATTAAAAATTCGTTTCACTGGCGATTACTCGTTCGCATATGATGAGCAGCAACATTCACTGACATTTAAGCGCGAACCTAAAAAGTCGACTAAGAAAGAGTTCAAGCGCCCTATCCCAAATGTCACTTGTGATGCTTTCAGTGACAGCTTAGATAGCGATGGGTTGGTTACCGTTAACCTTGGTGATAGCTATCCAGAAGGCACCGTTCTTACTGAAGCTTTTAGCCAGCAAAAAGTGGTCGTAAAAGATCAAGCCGTACAATTTAAGCCTGCAGCAAACAGTGGCAATCTGGCTTTATTCGAACCAGCAGAGAAGCAGAAAAAACCGCAAAATTTGGACTACCGAAATGCCAATATCTATTTTGTAATGGTGGATCGTTTCAACAATGCCGATAGCAGTAACGATCAAAGTTACGGACGAAGAAAAGATGGCAAAGACGAAGTCGGCACATTCCATGGAGGCGATTTAAAAGGCGTTATCGAAAAGCTTGATTACATTCAAAGCCTTGGTACAGACGCGATTTGGTTATCTCCAATTGTAGAGCAAGTGCATGGGTTTGTTGGTGGTGGCGACAGTGGATCTTTCCCATTCTATGCGTACCACGGATATTGGACTCGTGATTTCACCAAGATTGATGAGAATTTCGGTAACGACAACGATTTACAAACTCTAGTTCAAGAGGCGCATAAACGTGGCATTAAGGTGCTGCTAGATGCCGTTATCAATCACTCAGGCTACTCCACTTTAGCTGACTTACAGTTTGATGGCGTTAATGTTCAAACTCAACCAAACTCACTACCGACCAAATGGGCAGATTGGACACCTAAAAGCGGTGAAAACTGGCACGATTACCATAAGAACATCGATTATAAGAGCCCTAATTGGAGCCAATGGTGGGGTGGCGACTGGGTTCGTTCAGGGCTGCCTGGTTATACCGCTCCAGGTTCAAGTGACATCACTATGTCTCTCGCAGGGCTTCCTGACTTTATCACTGAATCCGATAAAGCAGTAACACCTCCACAATGGTTGCTGAATAACCCAGGCACGCGTGTAGAGAAACGAGATAACTACTCTGTTGCTGATTACTTAATTGAGTGGCAAACCGATTGGGTTAAGCGCTTTGGTATCGATGGCTATCGTGTTGACACCGTAAAACACGTAGAAGGCGACGTGTGGAAACGCTTGAAAAAAGAGGCAAGCTCAAGCTTAGAAACGTGGCGCAAAGCGAACGACAAATCAGGACAACCTTTCTGGATGATGGGCGAAGTTTGGGGGCATACTGCTTACCGTAGCCCATATTTTGATGATGGGTTCGACGCACTGATCAACTTCGATATGCAGAAAAAATTAGACAAAGGCGCGGCCTGCTTTAGTCAAATGCAATCAACCTATCAAGATTACGCAAACACGATCCAAGAAGAGGCAGACTTTAACCCTGTAAGCTACATGTCTTCACACGATACCGAGCTATTTTTCAGCCGTTTCAAATCTTATGACATGCAACGCAACGCAGCGAATGCCCTACTTCTGAGCCCAGGAGCAATACAGGTTTATTACGGCGATGAAGTGGGTCGAAATACTGGTCCTTATGCAGATGACTTCCACCAAGGTACACGTTCTGACATGGTTTGGAAAAGAGACAATAACCAAGATACGCTATTGAAACACTGGCAAACCCTTGGCCAATTCCGTCAAGCTCACCCTGCAATTGGCGCTGGCGTCCATCAAGAGATCAAACAGAACAATGGTTATGCCTTCTCGCGCACCTTAGGTGAAGACAAAGTCATTGTTGCGTATTTTGGGCGAGATAAATCTTAACCGAAAGCCTAGTGAAAACGATGATTTTCAATAATATATGTTTCAATCGGATGCTCTTTATCTTCTTACAAATAGAGCTTAACCGTCCGTAAGAACCCTTTGAAATGCAGCGTATAATACGCTGCATTTTTTTATTTCAATTTCCTTGAATTCTAATTTTTCAACTTTAATTACTGGCATATGCCAATAACTAGGCGTATTGTTACCTCAACAAATACTTTAAATCCATCTCTTCTCGAGAACGGATCATTCAGGAGGTTTCTATGATCTACGCCGTACCTTGCAACAACGCGACTATCGCTGGGCACTATTCGAAAGCAAACCAATTCTTAATTGTTGATGACAATAAGACACAGTCATTTTTCATTGATAACCCCGCTGTTTCTGTTGGCGGTTGCCAAGGAAAAAAACAGCTTGTTGAACAGTTGATCAAGCACCACGTCGATACGGTTGTCATCCGAAATATAGGCGAGCGTTTGCTAACAAAGTTATTCAACCACAATATTTCAGTATATAAAGCGAGCCGAAATTCTGAGCTTATGTCTGTCCATCCATCACAACTTGAAATCGTGACAGATTTGAGTGCAGCACGTCCGTCGATAAATCATAAAAAAAAGGGATGTCATTCAGAAAAAACAAGAGATGTGAACAGTCACTCTAAGAAGCTATCTCCTCAAACCATTAAGTCTTTGCGTCAAGTTCTGGGGCTTCATTCGCAGGAAAGTGAACAATGATGGTCTATGTCGCGACATTTCTGGTTTTTCTGATCACCATTATTCTCATGGCTATTGGTGTGCTCTTCCATCGGAGGAGTATTCAAGGAAGTTGTGGCGGATTAAATCAGGTCGATATTGAACGGGTATGTAATTGTGAAACGACTTGTGAGGAGCACTCTCGCGTTCTATACAAAATACAAGAACCTAGCACAACAAAAATGCCGAGTGAATCGTAACCAGTATTGCGCTTAATACTGCTACAGCTCTTGTTCTTGTTCTTGTTCTTGCAACATTAGCGCCTTACCTTCAACGATACTCAGGGCTATTTTTCCACGGGCTCTCTTAATGATGTTACCGAAAGTTTGACGAGAGACGCCCATTTGATCGGCTGATTCTTGCTGGTTCGCCCCAACAACATCCGCTAAACGAATAGCTTCAAACTCTTCAGCCAACAACACGATCTGTTGAAGATCTTTCATTGGCACCCCGTTGGGCTTGAAACAACTGTGAGCAGGCGTGCTGCATATGCGTCGAGATATTTTAGGTCTAGCCATGGGAACTCCTACAATTCAGGCTAGCTAACATAAATGACTCAAGCTCATCTGCCAAGCCTAATCATTAAAAAGGAAAATATTATGTTAATACAACGACCTGAAAACCACCAATCGTGCGTGATTTGTGGTGAGAAAAAATCGGACCGTGAACTGGGACTCACCTTTATTGTGGAAGACGAAGGTGTTGTCAGCACAACATTTACCCCCACTCGTGTCGTTCAAGGTTACCAAGGAGTCATGCATGGCGGCATGATCTGTTCACTTTTAGACTCAGCAATGACCAACTGTCTATTTTCGTTAGGCGTTCATGCCATGACAGCCGATCTTAATGTGCGCTTCATTCACCCTGTTCCACTCGATCAACCGATTACCATTCTGGGTGAGTTCATCCAACAGAGGAGAGGGATATATCAACTATCAAGCAGTTTGACACATCTAGGCGTAAAACTTGCCACGGCTACGGCTAAATTTGTGGTTCCAAAATCTTAATCACAGAATCTAAAAAGTCAGCTTTGCGCAACAACCTCTGGTTACATTATTAGATAGTTCAAAAGTCCAGCCATAGCTATCACATAAGCGTTTTACAATAAGAAGACCTAAGCCATGTTCCGTTTCTAGCTTATCTGTTAAACCGCTACCCGAATCAATAACTTGGATACAGTGAGAATCAATCAAAAGAGAGATTTCACCTTGCTGAGTAAAACGGATGGCATTGTTGAGCAGGTTTTTTAATATCATATTGAGAACAACGGGAGGCATATTCAATTGGCAATTTGGTTCAATTTCGCTGCTGAATACAACACCAGCCTCCATCTTATTACTGTACTTTCCAAGCTGAAGGTCAGACTCTTGTACAAGGTGGAGATCAGTCGCATTACGCACATTTTCCTGTTTCACTATGCTCAAGAGCACTTCAACCGTCGCCTGCATATTATTCGCCGCGACAAGAATTCTCTCGCGTTGCTTAGCTTGAAAATCGGGATCATCTTTCATTGCTTGAAGGTTTGCCGCCCCTAGCACCACGGCAATAGGTGTTTTCAACTCATGGCTCGCATATTTGGCAAACATCATCTCTTGCTTAGCAAGTCGTTCCTTCATCTGCTTATAATCATTCAGGTGTGAGGTTAACTGTTGAATTTCATCGATTGAATGCCTTGTAACCTTAAAGTCATCCTGACTGTTGTTTGATAATTGTTCACTTAATTCCGAAACAGGAGACATTAAACCATCGAAAACTCGACGTAATGCAAAACGTAAGAACAGGATCAGAAAACACATTAAGCCGAAAGAGCTCAGCATCAACACTTCCCACCCGTCATCACCAAAATCAATTGCACGATTACCTACAACCAAATAGAGCGGAACCGTATTGCCTTGGTTATCTAAAAATGATGAATAAAAAACTAAAAAACCGTCATCATCATACATTCGGAGTTGCGTTACACTATTGTTTGCAAGTGGGAGCAATTCTGTGATTTCAGAATCCAAATCAACGTCACTATAATAAGCTTGTATATAGGGTCCTAAACTAGCGGTATCACCTTTTACTAGCGAGTAATGATCTTTTGCTATTTGCTCAAAAGAACGAAGATATAGTTCTAACTGTGTATTTTCATTGAAAATCAGATAGAGAGAAAAAGAAAAAAAGACAAAAAATGATGTTGATAGCGCTAAGACTGAGAAAATAAAAATCAGTCGTTTTTTTACATCTTCAATCGAATTGCCTAATGATTGGTTAAACAATATTTCTCGTAATTTTCTCATCTACGCTTCTAACCTAAAGCCAAATTTTGGCACAGTGATTAGCATAGGTTTTTCAAATGGCTTATCCAACACATTTCTTAATAGATAAATATGGCTTCGTAGTACATCCTTGTCTGGTACATCATCTCCCCATATTTCATGTATAAGCACATCGCGAGAAACCACATCCGGAGCTGCTTTCACAAATTTCACCAATAGCTGATACATCACAGGAGTAACAACAAGCACCTGGCCTTCACGAGTAACTGTATGTGAATTTTGATCAATTTTTAAACCCCCATACTGAATCAAAGAGCTAGCAACCTCACCTCTGTACCGCTTGATTAATGCAGTTAGGCGTACTTCTAATTCAGGGAAGTTAAATGGTTTAGTGACAAAATCATCCACCCCATGTTCAAAACCTTTTAATAAATCATCTCGTCCATTCAGTGCCGTTAACATCAGTACTGGCGTGGTACAGCCTAATTGACGCAACTCTTTTGCGACCTGCATACCATCTTTCTTGGGCATCATAACATCGAGAATAATTGCGTCGAATTCATGCTCTAATGCGAGAGTTAAACCGAGTTCACCATTATCGGCAAAATCTACTTGTGCACCTTTTACTTCTAAAAAATCGGCCAAAATACCTTGAAGCTCTTCATTATCTTCAACCACAAGTATCTGTTTATTCTCTAACATCTTGCATTTCCAACTATGACTATTGTTACTACAGTCTATCAATTTATTGTCGAAATAATGTCGAAATCAATCATTTATTAACCACAAAATCATTTCGACAAATTCTCGACATATACTTTCACACAATGGTGCCATCAGATTATAGGATCACCATTATGAAAATTTCTTTATTTACTCCACGATACCTCGCATTGTGCCTATCGAGCGCACTTTTCTCTCAACATGTATTAGCTATCGACCTAATTGGACATACCAAAAGTAAGCAACCACTTAATGTCGTGTCTGAAATCAGTGGCAAAATTGAAACCGCCAATATTGAAATTGGTGAAGAAGTCATTCGCGGTAAGACTATCGCCAATATCAAAGCTCAAGACTTTGCTTTAGAAGTCAGAAAACAGACCGCCAACCTTGAGCTAGCGAAAGCTGATTTAACGATCAAAACGTCGGTCTATGAACGCTATAAAGAACTGCGTCAGAAAAAAAGCTTATCTCAAAATGAACTTGATATTGCACAAGCCGATTACCAAAGTGCAAAAGCAAAGGTATCACTGGCAGAAATTGAGCTAATAAAAGCAGAACTCGATCTTAAAAACACCCAAATCAATACTTCTATTAACGGCTACGTGGTTAATCGCGCGGTTGAGAATGGCACTTGGGTAAGCCAAGGCGATCTGCTTTATCAAATAGTCAACATTGACACTTTAAATGTTCGTTTGCTTGCCAGTGAGTTCGATATTGCAGAACTGAGTATCGGGCAACCTATCGAGCTTTGGTCAGAGTCTAATCCACAATCAAAAATTCAGTCCGTAATCAAACGTATTGGTGTGGAGATCGATCCTCAGCAATTTGCTTATCCGGTAGAAGTCGAAATTGATAATTTTCAACATCAGTTTAAACCAGGAATGTCCATTCATGCTACGACAACGGTCACTCCTATTTCCCAAACTCAATCTGAATAGGCCCAACGATGAACGGTTTTATTGCATATTTTGCCCAGCGCAGTTTCCTTGCTCGCATCATTACTGTGATGGTACTGATGATCGGAGCCGCCTCTCTGACGACCCTAAAACTTCAGGAGTTCCCAGACATTGCTTTTGCTGAAGTGGAGATCACCACCCAATATCCGGGAGCCACCGCACAAGATGTTGAAGTTAATATCACTAACTTAATCGAAAAAGAGCTCAAATCCGTTGAAGGTATTCGTAAATTTACGTCTGAATCTTCCGATGGTTCTTCATATATCTCTATTGAAATAGACGAAGCCGCAGATACACCCAAAGTTCTACGAGACATACAACAAGCCGTAGACCGAGTCACGGGCTTGCCGAAAGATGTGAAAAACCCACCAGCGGTCGCCCAGAAAAGTACCTCATCCTTCGAAGTATTAACCTTTGGTATCAGCCTCAAAGGTTTGAACCAAGAGCAATACGATGAAGAGCAATACTCACAACTTCAAGCTTACACTCGACAACTGGAAAACCAGCTAAAAGGCGTTTCTGGTGTTGGTACGGTGGCCATGACGGGCTTTAACGAGCGTGAATTTTGGATTGAGGTCGATCCTGAAAAAGTAAGTCGTTATCAGCTCACGTTCAATGAAGTCATTAATGCCGTCAATAATCGTAACCTTTCTTTGTCTGGTGGCGTTGTTGAGTCTTGGAACAGTGAACAAAAAATTGTCACCATGACTCAAGTTCAATCGGTAAAAGAGCTGTCAAAAACAATCATCAAGGTTCTACCTACTGGCGGACTTGTGCGCTTATCTGACGTTGCTGATGTGATTGATACCTTTGAAAAAGCGTCTCAACAAGGTGTTCTGAATGGCGAATCTGCCATTTTATTTAGCGTAACCAACTCAGCAAGTGCGGATATTATTGCGACCATCGCCAATATTAAAAGCTTCCTTGAGAGTGAACAGCGCCAAATTGGTGAGGTGTTTTCATTCGATTACGGCTTAAATCTTGGCGATGACATGAGCGACAAGTTCTCTATCGTCTCGATGAATGGCAGTATTGGTTTGATCTTAGTACTCGCGATATTAAGTATGATACTGAAACGTCAAATAGCCTTTTGGGTATCGGTATCTATTCCATTTTGTATTTTGGGGGTAATAGCAATACTACCCATTCTAGGCATGAATTTAGACAGTATCACTCTCGCGGCTTTACTACTGGTTATCGGTATTATTGTTGATGATTCAGTCATTGTGGCAGAAAGCATTTACCAACAAAAAGAGTCTGGCAAAAGTGCCCTTGAAGCTGCCGTAGTTGGTACAAAAAATGTCATCAAGCCTATTATTGCGAGCTTAACGACTACCGCTTTGGTTTTTATTCCGATGTTTTTTATACCGGGGACAATGGGTAAGGCTATTATTGTGATCCCAATTACGGTGATTGCGGCATTACTCTTCTCTTTAGCTGAATGTACTTTCACTCTACCAGCGCATTTAGCCGACTCTCTAGCGACCAAAAAAGCGCAATCCAGTTCAAAGGATCACTTCCAAACCATCACCAAATTCTATTCTCGCCTTCTTGATTGGTCTCTGCAATTTAAGAAAAGCGTCTTGCTCATCGCCCTTTCAGCACTTGTTGTCGGAATTGGTCTTGCAACGCAATTAAAGCTCGATATTTTTCCATCAGAATCGGCAAAATACATTGAGGTGTATACTGAAGTTCAGCCAGGAACGCCATTAGAGCAAGTTCGTAAAGCCCACGCTCAATTAGAATCTGCAATAAGTGCTTTACCAAGCAATGAGCTTAAGAGTTATGAATTCACTTACAGCAGCCCTGTCACGACTGGTCTGATTGCGCTTACTAGTTTCGAACAACGAGATCGAACCGCTGACAATATTATTTCTGATCTTAACCGCCAGTTAGAAGGCATCGATGGCTTACCTTTCATAAAACTGTCTGTGGATGCGGGTGGCCCTCCTCCTGGTGAGCCAGTTGAAGTTCGCGTATTAGGCGGCACAATAGAGGAGCGAAGTTTAGCCGTCGATTCTGTAACTGAATGGCTGCATAACCAAGAAGGCCTCGATAAGGTCACGAATAATGAAGCGTTGAAAGATCCGCAACTGCAGATCATTCCTCAATATGAATGGTTAGCTCGCTATAACTTAACCGTTGCCGACTTAGCTTCCACTCTACGCATTGCATTTGAAGGTGACAGCGTAACCTCAACTTGGATTGAAGATCAAGAAGTGGATCTACGTGTAATCCTAAACGATAAGTATCGCAGTATCGAAAAGCTAGCGACCACAAAAATCTATACGCCATCGGGAACACAAGTTCCGTTGTCGAGACTAGCAAAAGTCACTCAAGTTGAAGCACCGCGTCTCATTAAGCACTACAACGGAACCCGTGAGATCACCGTTACGGCTCAAATCACAGATGACAACCTTAGCTCGGTAGATTTAAGCTTAGCCATGCTAGCGGATTTAAAGGGCACATACCCATCAAGTGTGAAAATAGAAGCTGGCGGAGAAGCTGAAAGCACCAATGAAACCATGAGCGGGTTTGTTGTCGCTTTCCCTGCAGCCATGATTGGGATTTATTTCGTTCTCGCCATCATGTTCAACTCTCTGCTACAGCCACTATTAATTATGCTAGTGATCCCATTTGCGGTCATTGCATCGTTAATGGCGCTATTTGTTCACATGCAACCTATATCTCTTTTTGCCTTAATTGGTGTGCTTGGTATGACAGGGGTTGTGGTGAATAACTCTCTGGTGCTAATTAATAGAATCAACGAACTATTAGCCGATGGCAACCTCTTAATCGACGCAGTAAGGGAAGCCGCCATCAGTCGATTGAGACCGATTGTTCTTACCTCTCTTACCACTGTCGTTGGGCTGCTTCCTTTAGCCTATGGTGTCGGTGGTACTGATGTATTTATGGGGCCGATGTCTTTGACTCTCGGATATGGACTGCTGTTTTCACTGCCGATAGTGCTGCTGGTAATCCCATGCCTATACTTACTTTTCTTCAGCCGAACTCATAAGAAATCACCGAGTAATCAGTAACCAATTCGCGAGTTAAAACATAATCTAAAGCCCACGCCATTATTGGTGTGGGCTTTTTTCATTACTTTCTTCACAACGAACTTATCTGCCCTTTTCCTTATGACTCTGATGTTGATTTCTTGCCTCCCCCACTCGAAATTGTAAAGGTGGGTAAAGTTAAGTAAGCCTATGCAAATAAGCTTTATAGGGCAGGATATATTCATATTATGTTCTTCAATCATTCACTTGTTATTAAAGACTGCCCCTTATGTTTAGATTTACCGCTATCCTCACTTTACTTTGGTTACCAAGTATGTTGGTTAACTGGGAAAGCTTAGACAACTTTTTTACCTGGCGTCATCAATTGACGATGTACACTGGCTTGCTTGGTCTAGGTTATATGGGACTAGCGGTTTTGCTTGCAGTTCGCTTTCGTTGGGTAGAGAAGATCGTCAAAGGTCTAGACAAAGGGTACAAGCTACACAAAAACGTAGGAATAGGGGCAACAGTTGCTCTTATCTTTCACTGGTTAGTAATCAAAAGTGGACCATGGTTAGTTGATGCTGGGGTTTTCGAGAGACCAAATCATGGGGCACGACCAGAGCTTGAAAGTATCAATTGGCACGCAATAGCAGAGCAAGTTGGTGATATATCTTTCAAAGTATTCCTAATATTCAGCATCATTAGCCTGTATCAAGCCATCAGCTATAAGACATTCAAGCACACCCATAAAATCGGTGGTCTATTGATGATTGCTGGTGTTTTCCATACGCTACTCCTACTTGATTGGAATATCGGTACAGCCCCAATGAACATTGCTATTGCCATCATATCTATCGTTGGTATCGGATGCTCATGGCTTTCACTGACAGGTAAAATTGGTAAGAAGAATCAATCTGAAGGACAAGTGGCTAACGTTGAAGCCTTCTCTGTCAAATCTGGTCAGAATATGGCAATCCGGTTTTCGATTAAATTGACATCAGACATGAGTTACGAAGAAGGACAGTTCGCGTATCTGAATTTCTATGATGGTGAAGCCCCTCACCCATTCTCCATCTTGAATTTCGACGCTGAAAAGCAAAAAATTGAGTTCGGAGTAAAAGATCTCGGCGACTACACTCATAAGCTGGTTAATAACCTTGAAATTGGACAAAAGGTGACGGTTGAAGGTGGTTACGGTGCATTCCAGATCCCTAAAGTTGAGAGACAAGTTTGGATTGGAGCGGGGATTGGTATCGTACCCTTTATATCTCGTCTTTATTGGCTAAAGAGAAAAAGTAATAAACAGCAGCTAAAACTCGAAGAAGTCCATCTGTTCTACTGCGTGAATTCAGAGAAAGAAGCGTTCTTCCAGAATGAGATCTTATCTCTTCTTCAGCGCCTAGATTTTGTCAAGTTACACATGGTCATTGCCGAAGCTGGTGAGCTTCTGGATAGTAACCAAATTGTAGAAAAGATGAATGGCAACCAGTTTGAGACCTGTTTCTGTGGTCCAACACTATTTGGAAACCTACTCAAGAACGATCTTATTATTGCGGGAGTTCCACCCGAACATTTCCATACGGAGCTTTTCAACATGCGTTAAGCTTTTGTCCTAGAACACCCTTTAGTATGTATTAAGCACAATAAGCTACATGTACTTTATTGTGTTGTTTAACTCAATAAAAAAGCCAGCGGAATCATTCAACTGGCTTTTATTTCAATGGAGTAGTGAGTTACGCAACAACTGCCATTAGGGCGTTAGAATTCGTAGCTAACACCAACAGAAACTAGGTACTCTTTCTCATCATAGAATGCGATGTTTGATGATTGAACATCATATCCTAGCAAAGAAACGGCATTCCAATTTTCCCAACCCATTACGTCTTTGTACTCATAAGCGGCAAAAATACCGTAAGAGTTATCTTTACGCTTAACATTACCCAGTTTAGAGTTAGCAGCATCGTAGCTTGTGTTCATGTATTCCGCAGAAACAGATAAAGCATGGTTACCCATAACGCGCTGATATGACAACTCTAGACCGTAGCCTGTATTTGACATCGCTTTACCATCTGCTGAAAAAGATTTGTAGATAATGGCAGGAGATAGCATTGATGTTTCTGACAAGAAATGGTCGTAAGAGAATGATGTATAGATACCGTTACCGTCACGTGCTAAATCTTTGTCTTGAGCCGCAAGCAAGTCATTATCAACTTCACTGGTGTAGTAACCTAAGTCAGCAGAGAAGTCGCTTCCCATAATGCCATCAAGTTGAAGACGGTAAGCATTACCTGTAATGTCCGTTGCTTTACGTTCTGTACCTGTTAGATACGGATCTTCCCACGTTTCGCCACCAATGATTGACGGAAGGTAAGAAGCACTCACAACCATGCCACTTTCAAATTCTTTCGCATAACCAAGCTCTAATGCAAAATCACCTACGGCAACATCGCTTTCAGATGTACCAAAAAAGATCTGTTGATCATTATTCGAACCAAAAGTATACGTTAACTCACCCAGCGGTGCCGTTAGAAACTCAGATTCAGAACTACCTGCTGAGTCTAGGGTGCCGTTCTTCGTTTTCGTATCCATGTTAAAGTTACTTTCACTCGACATGACCCCTGTTAATAGAGCAATTTTACCGCCGAAGCCGCTTTCTTCAGATAGTTCAGCAAGCGTAGGAAATGACATAAGGCCAGCAAGAACTGACAGGCAGACTAGATTTTTTTTCATAATGATCTCTATAGTGATATGAAGTGGGCGGGGACAAATTAAATGTTTAACAGTGAAAAAAAAGTCGAACCTATCATTCACAGAGATAAATAAAGTAGTAATGTGTCAATAAGGTGAATGCATGCACAAACAAAACAAATGTATGGAACTTAATACCCATTTTAGACCACACTACTTCATCAAATACTGTCCTATCCCATAACTAGTTACCGAACATACACTTATGAATGATGAGCATCCCTGCCACGACACTCTCATTGAATAGCCTATATAAATGTCACACCATGCGCGTTCAAAAAATAAACAAATTATTGATATTTAAGAATAATTACCAAAACCTTCAAAGAGAGTATAAATTTGAAATATTTGGTTTAGTTCAATATTTAAATGACAAGATTTTCAAAACACGGGGTCGAGTCACACATCTTAACAGCATCGCTTTGCGATTCGATGACAAGTTTGCTACGTTTAAAAGACGAAATGCTCGTATGAAAAGGTATTATCTATGAAAGTAAACATCCAAACTCATCACGTATCAATCAACGATGATTCACGGAAAGAAATTGAACACAAATTCGAAAAGATATCTTCTCACTTCCCAGATTTAATCAGTTGCGACATCATCATTACAAAGGAACACGGCGAACATAATGTTGAGACTTTTACTAACTACGAAGGCGTTCGAGTTTCTGCAAAAGCAACTGATAAAGTAATGTATCCAGCGATTGCAGCTGTGCTTAAAAAACTAGAAACAGGGCTTAAAAACAGAAAAGGTCAGCTTAAGTCTGATCTTCATGAAAAACCAACAAGTACTAAGCCTGAAATTGCATCAGACATCATTCAAGAGATGAAACTAGTTTAATTAAATATTGATTCAAATGAAGCCAGCACGAGTCGTGCTGGCTTTTTTAGTTTTGGTTCGTTTGAATGATAACCATCAATACAGTCGCGTTTCCCGTGAACCATTTCACTGCATAGAAAAAGAGAGGCAACTAAAATCATTAGTTGCCTCTCTACTTACTGGTTCTATCTTTCAGTTACCGACCATCGGTTATGCGATGGCTTCCTCTTTCTGCTTTTCCTCTTGTAATTTGTTTTTATGATGATTTCTCTCACCAACAAATGCATAAATCAAACAGATGATTGAGGCTATACAAGAACCGATTAAAATCATGAAGCCGCCATCCCAGCCAAAGTGATCAACCGTATAGCCAAGTACCGCATTAGCAGCAACGGCTCCACCTAGATAACCAAACAGCCCAGTCAAACCAGCAGCGGTTCCTGCCGCTTTCTTCGGTGCAAGCTCCAAAGCATACAGACCAATCAGCATTACAGGACCGTAAATAAGGAACCCGATAGCAATTAAGGCAGCCATATCGACACCAGGGTTACCTGCTGGGTTAAACCAGTAAACAAGTACCGCTACCGTAACAAGAACCATAAATAAGATCCCTGCCGGTGCTCTTCTGCCTTTGAATAATTTATCTGAAATCCAACCACATAACAGTGTTCCAGGAATGCCCGCCCACTCATACAAGAAATAAGCCCATGACGATTTATCAACCGTAAACTCTTTCGCTTCTTTTAAATAAACGGGAGCCCAATCCAATACACCATAACGAATCAGATACACGAACGCATTGGCGATCGCGATTGACCACAATAACTTGTTAGAGAATACGTACTTAAAGAAAATCTCTTTCGCCGTCATCTCTTTCTCATGAGACTCATTGTAATCATCTGGGTAGTCATCTTTATACTCTTCAATCGGAGGAAGACCACACGATTGAGGCGTATCTCTCACGGTAAACCAGACAAAAATAGCCACTAATGTTGCGAAGAAAGCAGGGACATAAAATGCGGTTCGCCAATCATCATTAAAAGCCCATAGACCCAAAAGGAACATTGGCCCAATTAAGCCACCACCAACGTTATGGGCGACATTCCACACCGACACCACTTCACCGCGCTCTTTTCGAGACCACCAGTGAACCATGGTTCGTCCACAGGCGGGCCACCCCATCCCTTGGAACCAACCATTAAGAAACAGAAGAATAAACATTGCGGTAATGCTGCCTGTTGCCCACGGCATAAAGCCGAAACAGAACATCACGATGGCTGACATTAATAGGCCAGCACTGAGGAAATACCTCGGATTCGAGCGATCCGAAACACTGCCCATTAAGAATTTTGATAAACCATAAGCAATCGAAACAGCCGCTAAAGCTACCCCTAAATCACCTCGGCTGTAGCCCTCTTCGATCAGATATGGCATCGCCAAACTGAAATTTTTACGGACAAGATAATAGCCCGCATAGCCAACAAAAATACCAAGAAACAATTGCCATCTTAAGCGCGTGTAAGCGCCGTCGATCTGATTTCCGGCTAACCGCTCCATGTGTGCTTTGGGTTTAAATATGCCAAACATAGTAGACCTCATTATTATATTGAGTTTACTTTCGAACGAATTAACAATCACGCGTTCGAAGCTTGCGGCATTGTGGACACGATATGCAATCAGAACTGTGACAAATGTTTACAATTTTAATTTCACACATAAAAACAAATGATTAGTTGTAATTGTTGTTAACTTCGTTCGAATTATTCGTTCTCACAAAAATGTCCGATTACGAATCAAGTGAACAATAATAAAGGAAATGCTCATACGAAATTACCGTCTTATATACTCATTGATTGTTGGATAATCTATCCAACACAAAAATCCGGGCATAAAAAAGCCGCAAACAAACTTACGTTCATTTGCGGCATTTTGTTCGATGTCAGATCTAAAACTGAGTACGTTATGTCAGCGATCTCTTGGCTGAATTAAGCTTGAGCTGCAAGTTCACTCTCAGCGGAAAGACGAGCATCTTGTGCTTTAGACATCTTAATTGCGGCTATTGGCCCTGTAATAAGGGTAATCGCTATAATGAGTGACACAGGCACCGCAGTGATCACGATAAACGATTGAAGTGCATTTAATCCCCCTTCACCAGCCATCAATAATACAGCCGCAACACAGCCCATGATGACAGCCCAGAACAAACGCTGTTTGCGATCTGGTTCATTATCACCAGAAACCACCATGGCAATGGAGTAAGCCATAGAGTCACCTGTCGTCACGACAAACGTTGTGGTCAAAACCAAGAACGCAGGAAGTAGAATTTCACTAAATGGCAGCTGCTGTAGAGATGCCAGCAGTACCGCAGGCAGACCGGCGTCAGCCAATGGTCCAGATATTACCCCAGGAGTTTGCAATTCAAGGAAAATACCCGTACCACCAAGAACTGAGAACCAAAAATTGGTCACAATCGGAGCCCCAACAGCGACCGCAAGTACTAATTCACGGATGCTACGACCTTCAGAAATACGCGCGATAAAAATTGCCATCATTGGAGCAAAACCGATAAACCATCCCCAGAAGAACCAAGTCCACCAAAGGTTCCAGCCAGGATTGCTATCCGTCACGCTCATGGTCGGCATATCTTTCAAGTAGGTCGCAAACGCGAGACCAAACTGTTCGAAAATAAATTGGGTTGGGCCTAAAATCAAAATAGCCAACAGTAGTGCGAACGCCCCAATAACATTAAGACGGCTCAACCACTGTAAACCTTTATCCATTCCTGATGCCGCAGAGGCCGCGCAAACAGCCACGACAACAGCGAGGATCATTAGCTGTGAACTCATGTCATTTTTTAGCCCAGTTAACACTTCTAAGCTATAGCCCATCTGGGAAGCTAAGAAGCCAATCGGACCAATCGTTCCGGCTGCAACCGCAATGATTGAGCACGCATCAATAACCGCACCAAACCAGTGGTTCTCTAAGCGATCACCCACAATAGGAAATAACAGAGCGCGTGGACGCAACTTGATTCCATGATTATGATGAGCATACATAAGTACGATCGTAGCTAGTGTTCCAAGTACAGACCAAGCTAAGAATCCCCAATGCAAAAAGCTTTGACTCAGAGCAGGCACAATCGCGCTCGCACTAGAGCCCGCAATATCTGGGTAACTTGCTGAAGGCGTAATGAAATGATAAATCGGTTCAGCTGCAGACCAAAAAACACCGCCACCCGCCAATAGCGTACACATGATCATCGCTAGCCAGCGAAATGTGCCTATTGTCGGTCTGTTTTTGGTTCCCATACGAGTTTTACCGTAGCGAGTCGCAGCAATAAACAGTGCCACTGCAAAGTTTGCCACCATAAGCCATTGCCAAAAGTAGCCAAATTGCCCGGCAGCTTTTGAGAATAAACTCTGGATTAATACGGTAAAGCGAGGGAGATCAATGATCGCAGCCAATAAAAATAGGCTGATGAATCCAATAGTGAGAATTGGAACAAGTTGGACGCCAATACGGCGCTTTGAGGTTGTTTCTGTTACGGGTAAATCTTTGCCAATCTGGCATGCATCGGTTAGCATAAAACGCTCACGTAGTGTGTGAGGGGCGTCATATTACCAGTCTGATGCATTTTTACCAGACCAAAATGATAGATTGCTCACATAATAATCACAATCAATCGATAGAATACATATTAAAACAGCTAAATTTGATGTTTATCATAATGTTAGCAACATGCTTAGCATTGCTGATTTATTTGATTGAGAACCTTATTGAAGCCACTGTTTATGCTTTACGAGCACAGATGAAATATATTTATAAATCAAAGGGTTTTGTATAAACCTGTCATACCTTCCTTTGCGTTATACGATCTAGAACCCTACCGAAAATGCCATTAACGCACGTACTTAGCATCTAGGCTGACGTACCAATGATATAAAATTCCATCATCTTGCTTCACCCAAACATCATTGGTGTAAGCATCGATTTTCCCATTTACCACCAGTGCCAATGTATTTTCCGCACTACCCTTCAGTTTTACAAAGGGATCAGTCGTAATAAGGAAAGGAGTATGATCTTTTACATCCTCACCCTCTAGAGTAATAAAGTAGTGATACGTCAATGGGAGGCTAGGATCCCCAGAGTTATATCGAAAACCAACCAGTTTAAAAGACGCATTAAGATCTAGATCTAATGTCTGTTTCTCTAAACTGGCTTGAGGCGGAAGAAATAACCACCCTACATAACTCACGGCAGCAAAAAGAATTACAATCAAAACCGCTTTTAACACCTTCATAAAAATCACTCATTCTCTCAATAAAAAACCAACTAATGATACCACCGATATCGCGTCTCTAGCTTTACTGTTTATTTGATCAAAATCCATCACTTTTTCGTATAGAATCACGCTATTACATTATGGTTTGTGTAATACTCACGACCAAACAGGCTTTCACATTTCTAGGGATTAAAATGACTGCAACCGCCTATCTAAACTCATTAAATGACCGCTACTTATCTGTTCACAGAACCAAAGAAGATTTCTTTTGGGAAACCTATATGGGCGTGAGCGACGACCACGATGGTTCGACTCAAGCTCAAACTAAGTGGACAGAATTCTTAAGCGCCGCTGAACAAATTTCTGCAATAAAAGCGCAGATCGATAGCCTCAGTGCACTGCCTGATTCTGAAGAAAAACAGCAGACTCTCATCGGACTCAACGGTTGGTTGGCAACATTTCAGGCTCATGCGATTGAATCTGAAGATACTCAAAAACTGAAATCAGAACTTATTCAGTTTGAAGCGGACCTGTTTGAAAAGAAACAAAACCACATCATGACTTACACGGATGAAAACGGACAGCAAGCGGAAGGCTCTTTACCGGTTCTAGGATCTAACATTCGTACCAGCGCTATTGAAAACGTTCGTCAATCTTCGCATCAAGCCTTTCTCGATCTTGAACAATGGCTTTTAAAAAATGGCTTCTTAGAGCTTATCAAGCTTCGTAATAAATTCGCTCAATCTCTAGGGTACAAGACTTTCTTTGATTACTCGATTGTCAAAACGGAGCAGATGACAACAGATGAGTTGTTCAGCATTTTAGATGACTTTGAAGCACGCACTAAAGATTGCCATCAAAAGAGCCTCGACAATTTGGCGAAGGACAAAGGCCAAGATGCATTAAAAGGCCATAACTTTGTATTCTCTTTTGCTGGTGACGTGATGCGCGATTTAGATCCATACGTCCCTTTTTCTCAATCACTACGTCGCTGGGTAGAGTCGTTTGGTCGTCTGAATATTGATTACTCAGGCGCTGAGTTGACGCTCGACCTTCTTGATCGTAAGGGTAAATACCCAAATGGATTCTGTCACGGTCCGGTTCCATCATTCTACAACCAAGGTGAATGGGTGGCCGCTAAAGTCAACTTCACCAGTAACGCTAAACCGGATCAAGTTGGCAGTGGCTATGATGGTATTAATACTTTATTCCATGAAGGCGGCCATGCGGCTCACTTCGCCAACGTAAAAATGAACGCTCCTTGTTTCTCACAAGAATTCGCTCCAACATCAATGGCTTACGCTGAAACACAATCGATGTTCTGCGACAGCCTTCTCAATGACGCCGATTGGTTAAAACAGTACGCAGTTAATGCAGAAGGTCAGGCGGTTCCAGATACGTTGATCCGAGCAATGATCGACAGCAAGCAGCCATTCCAAGCGTTCTCAGAGCGTAGCATCCTTGTTGTACCTTACTTTGAACGTGCGTTGTATCAACTAAGCGATGATGAGCTAAACGCTGAAACCATTACTAAACTTGCTCGCGATACTGAAAAGAAAATCTTAGGTTTAGAGTGTAGCCCTCGCCCTCTAATGGCCATTCCACACTTATTGTCAGATGAATCGGCTTGTGCTTACCAAGGTTACTTGCTTGCTCATATGGCGGTATACCAAACGCGCGCTTACTTCACAGAAAAATTTGGTTACTTGACTGATAACCCTGAAATTGGACCTCTGCTTGCCGAGCATTACTGGCATAAAGGCAACAGTGTGAATCACAACGGTACGATTTTGGCGCTGACAGGTGAAGGATTTAATGCTAAATACCTTGCCGATGAATGTAACCTAACTTCAGAGCAAGCGTGGGAAGTTGAGAAGGCCAAAATTGCGGCACTGTCGACCCGAACCCGAGCAGAAGTGTCCTCACTTAACGCAGCGATCAATATCGTGGATGGTGAAACACAATTAGCAAACAACTCAACGTCAGATTGCAGTATGTGTGACGATTTTGAGCAGTACATCATCTCTACCTACGGTCGATAATTCCACCTCTACGGCTACCCTATTTACTTAGGGTAGCCTTCTTCTTTTCCCGCAACATCCACAAAACAGAACAACTTGTTCTAAATTCTAGGTTTGCTCCCTGTAACCGCCTCGCTTATATTAGGCGCATAAGCCCTATTCGGAGTGACAAATGTATCACGCACACGTTTATTTTGGTTTGCTACAAAAATCCAAAGCAACAGAATTAAAGAAGAAAATAGAACAACAGAGAAGTGACATCATCACTCAATTTCCTCTCGTTGAGCGCTTAGTGGGCCCGCACCTGATGCCAATGTTTGAAATTCACTTCAAAGACAACAGCCAAAACTTCATTGAATGGCTAGATGAAAATCGTAATGGCATGGATGTTCTGATTCACCCAGTTGGAGGTGATGATCTGATTGATCATACTGAACATGCAGTCTGGTTAGGCCGAGAACTCGGAATTGATGAAGCAGGCCTTTAAGGTGCGCGTGAATCTAACCTTCTAAATCCTTAGAATCGAGAACTCTAAATAAATGCCGAATCAAAAAATTCGGCTTTTATTATTTTAAGACCGCCATGATGGCGCATTAATACCAATCACAGTAAGTAGATTGTCATAAAAAGCTACGATTGGTATAAGCAACGTTGTCATCCGCGACCACTTGTCCATCCTTAATGGTGACAATTCGATGAGTTCTTTGAGCCAGCGCATTATCGTGTGTCACTATAATCAGCGTCCTGCCCTCTTGATTCAACTCATTGAATAACGCTTCAATTTCCGCCCCAGACTTAGAATCTAACGCGCCTGTCGGTTCATCTGCGAGAATTATTTGCGGATCGTTCACTAATGCACGAGCAATGGCGACACGTTGTTTTTGCCCCCCAGAAAGCTGATTAGGCTTATGATGCATTCTGTCGCCCAAACCCACTTTATTTAGTAATGAGGCGGCTTTCGCTCTTCTTTCTGACGCTTTCACTCCTCTATACACTAAAGGTAATGCGACATTTTCTAATGCACTTGCGTATTCCAGCAAGTTAAAGCTTTGGAAAACAAACCCAATGTTCTGATTTCGAATTTTCGCGAGTTGGTTCCCAGTTAACGCGGATACATCTTCCTCATTCAACAAGTACTCCCCAGCGGTTGGTTTGTCTAAACAACCAAGCATATTCATTAGTGTTGATTTTCCCGAGCCTGATGGCCCTAATATCGACAGAAATTCCCCTTTATTTATCGACAGAGAGACACCGTCTAATGCGCGAACTTCTTCATCACCACTCTTATAATGCTTACTGATCCCTGTAAGCATCACTAACGGTTTATCTACCGCTATCGTGTCACTACGATTCCAATCTTTATTCACTTTGTAATGCCTCTAAAGGTGTAATACTTGCCGCTCGATTGGCAGGAAACCATGCCGCGGCAACGCCTACAATGCCCAATCCAAGAATAACCAAACCAATAATGGGTAAAGAGAGTTCGGGGGTTGGCTGACCAAGTTCGTCATATAACCCATTGCCAGACAAAGGTAGAATTTGAATGATTCGGACCAAACCAAAAGTGGCCATTAAACCCAACACGCCCCCCAATAACATGGTAAGAAGTGCTTGAACTAGGTAGTGAGCTCTAATAATTGACGGGCTTGCTCCTACCGCCATTCTGAGTCCAATGTCTCTCGTCGCACGCTTAACCGTTGCATACATAACATTCGCGATGCCAATTCCAGCCACCCCTAGCGTCACCAGTCCAATAATGCCTAAAAAGCTTTGTAAGCCGATTAAAAAGCGACGCATGGTTTTTTGTCTCAGTAACATATCGTTAATTTGAATCAACTGTTCGTCCTCAATGCTGCCCCCATACTTTCTCGCAATCACCTGTTTGAGCGTGGTGGCCACTTGCTTACGGCTCACCCGTTCGGAAGGCTCGATATTAAATGCTGAGATGCCACTATTTGGATGAAAGCGCTGCCAAGTTGAGAATGGAACAAATATGGATTCATTGAGTGGTACGCCTTGTTCAACACTCGCGCTACTGTTTTTAATCAACCCAATAACCGTAAACTCATCACTACCCACTTTGACCTTTTTTCCGACGGGATTCACTTCTAACTTAGGTGTATTAATCCAGTCAAAATCATCTGACTGATTAAACAGGGAGATCGCAGCACTTTCTCCCATGACAATCACCTTCCGCTGCTCTTTCATATCCATTGGATTGAACCAACGTCCACCAGCGGTAATCTTCAAGCCGGTTAAACGTTGATACTCAGGCATTACTCCCAAAGGGTTTTGCCATGATCGGTGATCTTCAAATGTCACACGGGCATTCCATTCAGCGGACGGTTGAACACTTTTAACACTGGGTAAAGATTGAATGACGTCCAGATCATCAAAGTGCAGTTTGAGCTGTTTTCCGACATGGAAGTTTCCGTAATCCTTAGTCGCATAACCACCGGTTAAGTATATTAACTTGCCACTGCCGCTCTCTGAACTTCGAATCAATCCTTGGCGTAACCCCTCACCGGCCGACAACATAGTCGCAATACAGAGCGTTGCCCATGCGACGGCTAAAATGGTCAGACTTAAGCGTAACTTTTCTGCTGCCATCTCTTGGAATATTTGTCTTATCGGAAGCATCATCAAGCCCTCGCATTCAAAGCATTAACAGGAACAAGATTTGAAGCACGACGAGCGGGAAAATAGGCGGCAACCAAAGCAAGAACGGTGATCACTCCTAAAGACATCCAAACCGCATCGAGAGTTATCATGGGAGAGCCAAGCCATTCAGGCATGCCGATATAATTTAATAGCGCAATAAACGCATATGAGAAGGCGATACCAATGATCGTCCCGCAAGCCACAAGAATTCCACCTTCAATAACGAACTGCACAAGGATATTATTAGGTGTTGCCCCTATCGCTAAACGCACTCCAATTTCACGTGTTCTCTCTGTCACCGATAAGAACATTATGTTCGCAACCCCTAATGCTCCAACCGCTAACGTCATTGCACCACTCGCACCTAAAAACAGTTGAATACCGCGGAGTAGCGTTTTGAAGAATTTGGCCTCTCTCCCCAAATCAGGCATATACATCGCATTTTTATCACTAGGATCAAAGTGCTGCTGTTTAGCAAAAAACGACTGCAAACTCTTACGCAAAATCACACTCGAAACGGTTTCAGAGGGCGAAACGAGCAGCATGATGGGTTTACTATTCCACAAGTCATTAAATGTCGTACTTGGGATCATAACTTGGCTCTCTTCATCATTGAGCGAAATTCCATTTTCATTCTTTTCGGTTATTCCGACGACGACAAAAGGAATACCGTTAACTTTCAACATTCCCCCAATTCTCAAATTGCCTATTTCAGCGAGTTGCCAACCTATCACGGCAGCCCGGTTGTGATTAGATAAATCGCTGCGACTGATGGCGCGTGATTTTTTGATTAATTTGAGGTTTCGCAATTTTAAAAATTGGTCATCAATCCCACTGACGTTGCCAGGTAATGTCCGCCCTTGTATATCCGTGACGCTTGCGTCCCATTTACCATAAACCACTGAAATATTTCGTATTGGTGACTGCTTCGATGTCGCATTATTCATCGAAGGGTTGAGTAATTGTCGCATCTCTGTTTCTGTGGGAGATATATCTCGCCTTGCAGCTAACCCCTGCCAAGGCTTTGTCGTCTGCTCGGGGAAAATCAATTGCGTATCGCTCATCAATAGTGCAAAAGATTTCGTATTCGTTTGATAGAATCCCTCACCTAAACCCACCAAAACGAGTACAGAAATAACGCCCCACATGATGGCGAGGATTGCGAGAAAACTGCGTAATCGATGCGCGAATAAGGTTTGAAAGGTCTGAGACAAAAGCGCAATCATGACTCTAGCGCCTGCGAAATCAAAATGATGGTTTTATCATCCAATTTGCCCACAGATTGAAGCAATGAAATACGATGACGCCAGTATTGATACAGTAATGATTGCAGTGCATTCTTGCTTGAGAACAAGCGATTGTGTGCATCAATAACATCCGATGCTTCCGCCATTCCCGCAGCATAAACGAACTGTTTACTCTTTAGCACTCGCTCACGAGATTCAACTTGCTGCTGCGCAATTTCAACACGTTGCCAATCAATCGATAGCTGTGAATAACGATTTGAAATTGTACTTTTGATACCGATTTCTACCGATCTCGCTTCCTCTTTTGCGCGTAAAACTCGCAATTTTGCACGATCAACATTTGAACTCGTCGCGCCATTCAAGTCCAACGGTACGCTCAAATTTAAGCTGGCACTGAATTCACCGTCGCGCTTACTGCCATCACCGTAGTCGACACTTCCGGTTACCGTTGGGTAATACCCTGCTTTTGCTTTTTCACTCTCCAGCTCTACCACTCGAACATTTTGCTTCGCAGCCAATAATTCCGGACTGCTGTTACTCGCTAATTTTAGCCAGTTGTTCTCACCTTTCACGATAAGTTGAGGCTGTTTCAAATCTGTTGTATTAATTTCGTCCACCACATCCGATGGGAGATTAATCAAAGAGATCAGTACCGCTTTTTTATCAACCACATTTGATTGATTTGTGAGTATTTCCGCCTGTTCATCAACATGATTAGCACGCATATCTTCAAGTTCAGTGGATTGAATCTTACCCGCGTTATAACGCTGTTGTGTAATATTCAACATTTTCTCTCCCTCTGAGAACTTCTGTTGCGACAACCGAAGATCACCTTGAGCCTGAGCTAACCCTAAATACGCATTTATCAGTCGAGCGGCGAGATCATTGTGGCTCTGCTTACGTTTCAGTTGAGCCGAAATATACGACGCTTGCGATTGATCCAGTTCCGACCATTTACTGCTATCCCATAGGGTTTGATTTAAGCTGATACCATAACGATTAGAGTTAGCACGGCCTCCATTGTTTCCGGTTAAATCCGTCCAATGACTACTCGCAGTGATCTCAGCACTCGGCAATAGCGCACTTTTGCTTGATCGTATTTCAACTTCGCTTATTTGCTCATCTAATTGTGATTGCTGGTAAGTAGGGTCGTAATATTTTGCGGCTTGCCATGCCTGTTCAATGGAAACCGCATGAGCCGATAAACTAAAAGCGGTGACCATCAGACCAGTGAATACAGTGCAACGACCTTGAGCCTTGATGTTAAATTTACGCATTTGGATCTCCCATCATCATACTGATATCAATGATCGACTCTCCACTCCCTAGTCCTGAAAGCACTTCTACACTGATTCCATCAGAGAGACCGAGCGTCACTTTTCGAGGGGCATACCCGATTTCTGACTCATCAGGGATCCATACTTCAGGTTGCTCTCCATCAAAATTCAAGGCGCGTTCTGGGATTGTAACCACTTCTGTCGCGTGTTTTAGTGTGATCTGAGCCGTAGCCGAAAAACCTGATCGAATGGTTATCTCTGGTGGAAATTGAATATTGCCAACTTCAACTTGGAAGCCATTATCAAAACTTTGAGATCCGTTTGATACTGTGCCGTTTAACGTTTCAGACTGCACCGCTACTTTGCTTAAAATACCTTGCATAACAATTTCAGGGTAAGGTGCAAGCGTAACGCTGACTGATGTCCCGACTTTTAGTTGCGCCGCATCATGCTCACTCACACTTCCCTTAAAAATCATATCCTGCATATCTGCGATAGACATCATTTCGGTTGCCTCTTGGCTCGATTCCGTCGAAATAATTGGCTCTCCAATTTCGACTTTTAAGTTCAAAATCGTGCCGTTTATTGGCGCTGTAATGGTCGAAGTTAACTTTGAGTTACCAACCGATGATTCTCCGCTTCTAATCAAATCAAAGTTCTGCTTTTTCTGCTGAACATCAGCCAAACTGGATTTCACGTTCGACTTTGCTTGGATGTATTCGCCATAGTTTTTCGGGATGATATTTTGCGCAACCAACTGATTTAAATTTTCAAGCTTCTGTTGTGACGATTCTAGTTCAGCTTCACTTCGCATGAGCTCGGTATTAGCTTGTGTTAGCGCAGTAGGCGTTGGGTTCGGTCGCACCTTGATAAGAGGGGTGCCTACGGTAACTTCATCCCCCACTTGGTGATAAACCTCTCCAACAATGCCATCAATTTGAGACTTAATAGAAATAGAATGAGCAGGGACAATTTTTCCAACCGCAACCGCTTGTTTTTTGATGGTGCCTAATGTGGCTGAGATAGTAGGAAGAACATCACTCGATGTCGTAGATGGTGCGGTAAAGTAATAGCCAACTCCGGCAAGCGATACTGTAAATAATGCGATGAAGGCCCAACGTTTTTTCATGGTGTATTCCATATTCTATGTAAGTAAATGATGTTGGCAATAATGCTGAACAAACATCAGAATTCGGGTCGATATTGATGAAATTCAAGCAATATTACTCCCTTCATATCTCGCTGTATGTATGGATTTGTACTGTTTTGTACTCCTAGAGAGAAACGTCATTTACTTATCCCGATAGCCTGTTTAGACTCTGCGCACTTTCCTTTTGAATGGCATAAGTCTATGACTTTTTCTGAACTCGCATTGAACCCGGCACTTATCGCTTCCTTGCCTTCATCGATCAATACTCCCACACGCATCCAAGAGTTAGCCATTACGGCCACTTTGACGAAAAAAGACGTGCTTGCATTAGCGCAAACGGGCAGTGGAAAAACCCTGGCATTCGGGTTGTCGTTACTGCAACAACTGATTTGCCATTCAAAAGATGAATCTGAGCTTGGGGTTAAGGGATTAGTGATTGTCCCGACAAGAGAGCTTGCTGTACAAGTGAGTGATTCGCTGCAAAAGAGCGCTCAAGCGGTTAGTGTTCGCTTAGTCACGCTATGCGGAGGGATGCCTCAAGAGGAGCAGATCGCACAAATGGATCGAAATCCTCACCTCATCGTCGCAACGCCAGGTCGCTTATTGGATCTTGTTAAACAGAAGCATGTTGATCTCAATTCACTGACTCAACTGGTATTAGATGAAGCGGATCGGCTGCTCGATATGGGGTTCTGGCCTGATATCCAAACACTGCTTGGCTTAATGCCAGTCTCTCGTCAAACATCTCTATTTTCAGCCACATTGCCTGACAATTTACGATCTCTTGCAATGGAGATATTAGATGAGCCACTACAACTTGAAGCTCACACAGCAAACAGCGTTGTAGAAGAGATTAATGAACAACTCTACTTGGTTAATAAAGGAAGCAAGACTCAAGCTTTACTTTCGTTAATCAAGCAAAGCGCTTGGAAGCAAGTGTTAGTCTTCATCAGTGCGCGTGACAATGCCGATAATCTCACAAAAAAACTGGCCAAAGCAGGCATATCTGTCGCGGCTCTGCATGGCAATAAAGATCAAGCAGTGAGAGAACAAACATTAGACGATTTCAAATCTACTAAAATCCAAGTGCTAATTGCAACCGATGTCCTAGCTCGTGGCATTCACGTAGAAGCACTGCCTGTAGTGATCAATTTCGACCTACCGCTTAGTGCGCCTATATACGTGCATCGAGTAGGAAGAACAGCCAGAGCAGGCCAAAGCGGTTTAGCCATCTCATTAGTGTGTCATGGGGAAAGCGAGGCATTAAATGCAATCCGATCTCTGACGAAGCGTGAGTTATCGTTATCGGAACTTAACGGGTTCCCGGTCACAGATAAACCGACCACCAGCAATTCAGGGGAAAGGAAGCGCGCACCAAGAGATAAGCAAGCTAATCGAAGAAGTGCAAAGAAGCGCAGCATCAAACAATTTAAAAGTAAAACGGATCGCTAACCAGTCGCTAAAAATATGCAATGGCCTGATTCACTACGATGAAGGCCGCTAACTCAGCGTCGACTTTAATTCGGTATTTTGTGATGAGGTATTTACTTTAATTAACCCCCTACGCTAATCAAATGACGCTAAGTTAGTCGTTGAATCCATTACATAGCAAGTGGAGTCTTATGAGGTCGAGATAGGAAGAAACCTTGAAACAGGTCGACATTACATTGCAAGCAATTATCTAGTATGTCTTGAGTTTCAATACCTTCAGCGATCACCAGTGATTGCACATCACGCCCCAAATCCACCGCATTTTTCATCACTTGTTCCCCATCAGGAAAAGGAACGTCCACAATACTTTTATCCAGTTTTAAAAAATCAGGTTGGATGATTTTAACCCGAGAAATGGTCGAGTGATCCGTTCCGTAATCATCCACCGCGACTCTGATATTGCTCTTTGCCAGAGCTCGAATGCCGCTTATCGCAAGATTCTTATCGCGCCCTTCAAATTCCATAATCTCATAAATGATTTGATCAGATCTTAACTGCAATAGCGCTAATTTCTTTAATAAACTATCAATCGCGGTTTGATCGTTTGCGACAAGTTCAAAAATTGGAGGGGCTACATTAATAAATATACATTTATTTCTATAGATAGAGCGTGAAAAGTTGATGACATGAATCGCAGAGCACATCAATGTGGAAAAAATTGACTCTTCATCATCTCCTTCTATGGATTTAAAATAGTCGTAAGGGCTAACTGGGTTCCCTTGAGAGTCAGAAATTCGAACTAAAGCCTCAACACCATAGACTTCCATATCTCTGTCATAAATAGGTTGATAAAAACTATTGAAAGACATGCCATGATGCACAGTGTATGCAAAGCCAGCTTCGTCGAGCCTAATGAGCTTCTCAACTTTATCGCGTATCTTTATATAGTCGTACTCAAACCCCATGGACACTCATCCTCAATAAAAGCAGATACAAAAAGCCTAACACAATTGTCAATGTCATAGGTCTAGATTCGTAAGAAGTTGTAAGCAGCTCACTCATTCAATATCCCATACTTTATTTTGATTAAAATTCAGCCCGACAACGCTCAAACTATAGACAAACCAACATTGAGCGATCGCAAAGCTAGATGCTTCCCCCTGCATACTCATCACATAAAAAACTAAAAAAATGGCAGGCTTGTTAGGGCCTGCCTAGATGTCTTTTTCGTTTCAATTTGAATCTATGTTTCACTCTCTGTCACGGTAAGAGGAGATACAGGCACTTCTAAGAAACACGCAATCACTCGATATAACTCAGCCTCATCGACATTAATCACCCCATCAGACTCGATAGCAAGACGACAAGCCTCTAAGAATGCCTGCTTGTGCAATGGTTTAAGCTGAACTAAAAGTTGCAGTGCCACTTTGGTCAGATCCCAATTCGCGCTCTTGGCTTTTAATTCAGGTTTGGACATCTGAATATGCTCACAAGCCAGAGTAAAAGCATGATTCGCTTCGGCTTCACTGCTGTGACAAACCCAAACCAATTCATTCAATACCCACCGAGTACTTTCTTCTATCTGAGTCAGCGTTTTATTTTGTTTAACATGGCCTTGAACAGGTAAAAGTAACTTCTCCACCAAGTTAACCACGCACCACTCATCAATCGAATACTCATTGTCGGTATCCGCAAGAGCCTTTAATACATCAAGCAGCTTTTCAATTTGAGGAGGACTCATCGATTTAAGCGCTGGAATTGATAATTCTAAAAGCGATAACCGCAAATGCGAGGGGACTTGATAATCTAACCATGGTGATATTTTACCCCATAACCCCATAGGAATATGACGAGCAATAATATCCCGTTGTTCATCACTACGATCATAGATCAGAAGCAATGGTATGAAACGCGCGCTAAATGGCTCCCTTGCAAATCCCAATAATTCATCAGGGAATTGTGCAATCACTTTCTGGCCAATGTCACCGATATCTTCGGCAACCAAACCATTGGCCAAAACAGAACCACCTAACGCAACAGAACCGCCAACCACAACAGAATCTAACATCTCACTATTTAGCACTCTGCCACGGTTGGATTGAGAAGAAGACTTTGCTTGTCCGCGGCTCTCACTTTTCCTATTGGTTCTTTTTTGTGGTGAGGTAAAATTGCCATCCCACTGTGGTTCAATTCGCTGAATACGATTCTCTAATGGTGGGTGAGTCGCAAATAAGTTATTAAACCCTTTAAGCTGACTCTGACCAAACATCATATGACTCGCTTCTTGTGCATCACTTGACGCTAATAAGGATTGCTCAGAATGACCACCAATTTTCTTAAGCGCCCCCGCAATACCTTGATCGTTGCGAGTAAATTGAATTGCACTTGCATCAGCCAAAAACTCACGTTGACGAGATATCGCCGCCTTTATCATTGAGCCAAATAATGTCCCCGCCCAACCGACAAGCATAAAAGCAATACCAATCAAAATAAGCGCACCGCCACTGTCTTTTGAATTCGATGAACTGGATCGACTGTAACTGCGGTATCGTGAAGTATCTAACACAAAACTGCCAACATGCCCAAGACACGTGATGCCATATAATAGCCCCATTAAACGCATGTTCAATCGCATATCGCCGTTAAGAATATGACTAAACTCATGAGCAATAACGCCTTGTGTCTCTTCTCTATTAAAGCTGTCTAGTGCGCCTTGCGTAATACCGATAACAGCATCATCGACACTTAACCCCGCAGCAAAGGCATTGATCCCTTTTTCATGTTCAAGTAAATATACCGGAGGCACTGGCATTCCGGATGCGATAGCCATCTCTTCGACGACATTCAATAGTTGCCGATGTTGAGGGTTTTCCGTGTTTGATGAGAGTAAACGTCCGCCCATTTTTTCGGCCAGTCCTTGACCTCCGCTATTAGAAAGCTCGATCAAGCGAAAGCTCATCGCACCTAGCACTGCAAACGTCACGCCTCCAAGAGACATTAATCCATAACGAATCATTTCAGGTTTGGTGACACTGTCACCAGAAACCTGAACATGTGCCGTAACAATAACTACACTGAGAATGGCACTTATCACCAATACGGCACAAACGAGTAAAAAAAGAAGTAGCCCCGTTTTTTTTCTTGCTTCTTCCTGATGTTGGAAGAAATCCATTAGAAACTAACCTTAGGAGCTGCTTGCATGGCTTCACTTTCTGCAAATTCCAACAATTTACCATCTTGAAAGTTAAACATATTGGCAAAAAATAGAGGTGGGAATGTCTGTTTGTAAGTGTTGTAAGTGGTCACTGAATCATTAAATGCTTGGCGAGCAAAAGCGACTTTGTTTTCGGTACTCGTCAACTCTTCTTGCAGGTTTGCCATTGTGTCATTTGCTTTGAGCTCAGGATAAGCTTCAACGACAATATTCAGTTTTCCTAGCGCACCTTGAAGTTGACCTTCTGCTTGATTTAACTGTTTGATCGCACTTTCACTGTCTGGATTTTCACTTGCTGCTTTAAGACCTGACATGGCTTGATTTCGCGCTTGAATCACTCGTTCAAACGTCTCTTTCTCATGCTCCATATAACCTTTTGCGGTTTCAACAAGGTTTGGAATTAAGTCATATCGTCTCTTTAACTGAACTTCTATTTGAGAAAAGCCATTCTTAAAACGATTTCTCAGCGTTACCAGTTTGTTGTAAACCGAAACCGCGTAAATCGCCAAAAACACTAAAATAACAACGAATACAATCAATGCAGTCATACTACTATCCATATTTTATTTAAATGAATCAGTTTTATAACAGCTATTTAGGTGATATGCATCCGCAATCTATAAAATCAGGATCAAGTCTCAATGTTAGCCAAATAATGATAAACGGAAAAAGTCATGCTCCGGTTCGTCTCGCGACCTCAATCAAAATCAATCTATGATACAGGGTTGTAATTGCGTATACTCCGCGACTAAATTTCATTCTGATGCAGCAATAACCATGATTATTTTCACCACCAATGTCGGCGATATAGAAATTAGCCTTGATTTAGAAAAAGCCCCTATAAGCTCAAAAAACTTCTTAAAATACTGCCAAGATGGCTTCTATACTGGCACTATTTTTCACCGAGTGATTAAAGGATTCATGATTCAAGCTGGTGGTTTTACTCACGAAATGGATGAGAAAGAGACTCGTGCCTGCATTGTAAACGAAGCGAATCGTGGCCGTAAAAATATGATAGGTACTCTAGCAATGGCTCGTACCGATGCCCCGCATTCCGCTACGGGACAGTTTTTTATCAACTTAGACAATAATGATTTTCTTGATCATACTGCCACAACGAATGCAGGCTGGGGCTACGCCGTGTTTGGTGACGTCATGGCGGGAATGGATGTGGTCAATAAAATCGCACAAGTAAAAACAACGTCTAAACACGGGCATGATGATGTGCCTTGCGAGCCTATCATCATAGAAAAAGTGACCATTTCATAGTGTTACTCTTGCTCACTTTTTAACAGAACATCATTAATGAAGTGGCTTAAACCTAATGGTACGGTACAAACATACCGCTAATTAAGTTATCACTCATTAAAAATATATCGTTAACAGTCTAAGTAAGGTATAACGGCGCGATGAAAATTCCAAAACGTATACAACCACTAATTGACGACGGTCTTGTTGACGATGTTATCGGTCAATTAATGAGTGGTAAAGAAGCCTCCGTATTCACAGTACTTTGTGGTGAAGAAATTCGCTGCGCCAAAGTGTATAAGGAAGCAAGTCAGCGCAGTTTCAAAAAAGCCGCACAATATCAAGAAGGTCGAAAAAGCCGTAATAGCCGTCGTGGTAGAGCGATGGAAAAAGGCTCGAAATATGGCCGCGCTCAGCAAGAGAAAGCTTGGCAAACCGCTGAAGTTGATGCGTTATATAAATGCGCAGAAGCTGGAGTTAGAGTCCCTCGTCCTTTCGGCTGTTTTGATGGTGTTCTATTGATGGATCTCATTACAGACGAAGATGGTGACGTTGCTCCACGCCTTAATGATGTCATGATGTCTGAAGAACAAGCTCTTGAAGATCACGCTCAAATGATGGTCTACGTGACTCGTATGCTGTGTGCCGGAATTGTACATGGTGATTTATCCGAGTTTAACGTCCTCGTTGATGAGTACGGCCCTGTGATTATTGACTTACCTCAAGCAGTAGATGCATCGGCTAATAATAATGCAGAAGTAATGCTAGCACGAGATGTGAATAACATGACGAGCTATTATGCTCAATTTGCTCCTCAACTCGCGGCGACGCAATATGCAAAAGAGATGTGGGCGTTATACGAAAAAGGGCTTCTTACTCCTGATACCGAACTTACAGGTCTTTTCGAAGAAGATACCACTAGCGCTGATGTTGATGGTATTTTAGATGAAATAGAAGCCGCCTATTATGAAGAGCAAGAACGCCGTGAACGAATCAGTGACGCGGAATCTACTACTTAAATAATGACTTATTTGCTGTTATAACCCGTTATGACAGCAAACTCTCTCAATTTTTCTACTCGCATTTCATTTGAAAAACATCATACCTTTCTTTAATACCTTCATCTTCACACCAACTGTAATCTAAGTTCCAATTTACATTATGAAGTGCTTATAATTCACACTCGAACCTTTATAAAGCGCGAAAGAGCGCTACAATGATAAAATAATAATTAAAGGGTTAGTCGTCGTTATTTTCCCTATCTACGCAATAAATGAAGAGAGTCAATATGACATCCAGTCTCCCATTATTAGAACAAATTAATCAGCTTCAAAGTAAACTTGAGTCCATTCAGAAAACAAATGAACAATTGAAAACTGAGCTAATTGTCAGCCAAGATAGATTTACTCGTTCACTGATTAATGCCAGTGAAGGCTTATGGGACTGGAACCTAGAAACAAATGAAATTTATTACTCCCCCCGTTGGAAAAAAATGCTGGGATACGATGATCATGAGCTGAGTAATACTCTTGATACATGGATTCAATTAATTCACCCCGATGACAAAGAACCCACTTTAGAAAAATTATTTGCCTATATTTCAGGTCAATCACTCTCTTATGAAACTGAAATTCGGATGATTCACAAAGATAATTACTATGTCCTACTGCATTCTTGCGCCATTAAATTAATTCGAAACTCTGACCGTTCACCTACCAATATTATTGGTTACCATTTAGATATTTCCAAACAGCGACATGCTGAAACCTTCACTCAAAGTCATAACCAAATTCTGGAGATGATTGCCAAAGGTGAGCCAGCTAAAAAAATCTATAACGCGATTGGGCTGCTGTATGAAAGCAGGCATGCAGGGCTACGATGTTCAATGCTAGAACTTGAAGGCGATACACTACTTCACGGCGGAGCACCTAGCTTGCCGAAAGAGTATTGTGATGCGGTTCATGGCTTAAAAATTGGGCCTAATATTGGCTCTTGCGGGACCTCTACATACACAGGGAAAAGAGTCATAGTTGCTAATATTGAAACGGATCCCAAGTGGGCTGCAATTAAGCATGTCGCCCTACCTCATGGAATGCGGTGCTGTTGGTCTGAACCAGTAAAAAGCTCCTCTGGTGAAGTCCTAGGTGCATTTGGCATGTACTATGATCACCCTGCAGTACCTAACGATGAAGAGTCTAAAGATCTTATTTCTGCTGCCATGCTGACGGGGATTGTCATGGAGCGAGATCAGAATCAAAAACGCATCCAATCATTAGCTTTTGTCGATGAACTTACCGGGTTATCTAGCCGTGCCCATTTTTATCAAGCACTCGAAAAACTTATCATTGAATCAAAAGAACATGATCTACGTTTCAGCCTTTTGTATATCGATCTTGATAGCTTCAAAAATATTAACGACAGCTTAGGGCATGATGTGGGCGATCAGCACCTCAAACAAATAGCAACTCGACTCACTGCGTTAAAAGAGAATGTATGCTGTCATGCTCGTCTAGGTGGGGATGAATTCTGCCTTATCATCAAGGAGCAAGGTGATAATTCAAATGCAGAATCTATTGCAAAAGAGTGTTTAAAGCTTATATCTATGCCCTCATCTCTTGCGGGCCGCAAATGTATTCAAACTTGCAGTATCGGAATTTCGACTTATCCCGATGACGGTTCCGATCTGAAAACACTATTAAAAGCCTCTGATATTGCACTATATTCAGCTAAAGATTACGGCAAAAACCACTATATTTTCTACAATGAAGATCTATTGCTCAAAGCGGAGTATCGCTTTCAAGTAGAACAGCTTTTGAGAGACGCTATCAATAACAATGAGCTATCTTTGGTGTATCAGCCTCAATTTGATTTCCTAACTGGTAAACTCATTGGTGTTGAAGCTCTGTCACGCTGGCATCACCCTCACCTTGGGCAAGTTTCACCTTTTGAATTTATTTCAATTGCGGAACGAATCGGCATGATTAAACCATTGACTGAAAGCGTATTAAAAAAAGCATGCACTCAAACCGTCTCTTGGATAAAAGCGGGAAACCCTCACTTAATCGTAGCCGTCAATGTTTCGCCAAGTCATTTCCTTGATGATGACTTCATTCCATTGATTAAACGAGTGCTTGAAGAGACAGGGATAGCACCGCAAAACTTAAAATTAGAAGTCACTGAAACGATCGACCAAACTCAACAACAAAATATTTCAGCCTTTAAGAAATTAAAAGAGATCGGTGTACTTATTGCTATTGATGATTTTGGGACTGGATACTCTTCTTTCGCATCGCTAAAACATCTCAATGTCGACTACTTAAAAATTGATAAGTACTTTATCGATGATCTTTTATCTGATGACAAAACGCATCTATTAATTGGTTCAATTATCGATATGGCGCATAAACTAGGCTATAAAGTAATTGCCGAAGGTATTGAAGAGGAAGAACAACTCAATATTCTTAATGAGCTGAAATGCAACATCGCTCAAGGCTACCTATTTAGCGAACCCGTTTCCGCTAATGACATATCAGAACAACTTGCGATATTGTCTCCGAGCTCACAGCCCCAGCCAGTTCTCAAAAATAAGTAAGCACTACCTTTTGGTATTTTTCTCAGGGACTCATTGAGACATATATTTCGTGTTTGCCATCATGTGGTGTTTTAGTATCGCTCCTGTGAAGTTGAGTGAGCGATGCTGTTCACTTAAACAAAATATAAACATTTCTTTAGATGTATACTCTAAGATCGATACCGCTCAAACCTCAATTTTCTTCACTATATTATCAATCGTTAATTTAACCTTTGCTAACTGAATATTTGATCTTGTGTGAAAATATAATTATTCGTGATATTTATAAATGAAAGCATCCTCATACAGTGATAATGTTGAGCTATAGAGTTATTGCTCTAACTCAAATATTAAAAGGGGATTATTATGAAATACATAACACCCATTTCATTACTTTTCGCAGTCACTTTAGTTGGTTGTCAAACAGATGAAACCGCCACCAACTCGTCTGCACAATCTAATGCAAATGCCATTACTCAGCAAAAACGTGAACTCGCGAGACAGCTTAGTCAAAGCTACAATAATCTTGAAACAACATTAAAAACGCAGATTAATGCTCAACATTTAAATATTTCTGTCTCTCAATTATTCGAATCTCAACCAAATGCTGACTTCAGTCAAAAGATGGTAATGGCCGACGCTCAAATTCGTTCAATGAAAGGTATTGAAGAATTCACTCCTGAAATATTAGAGTTGCGTATTGCTGATATATCGATGGTCAAAGAGTGGAAAGAAGGCCAGAGCCCATTATTTGCATTCGAACCCAAAGGGGATGACGAAACATGGCAGTATATTGAAGCATTTGATGTTTATGGCCAAGTCCACCAGCTGGATGTTGACCAATTACCAGATGTTCCAGTTTTTGTAGTTGATAGTAATAGTAGTAGAGAGCTCACCGCTGGTGTACAAGCAATGCGGAATGAGATGAACAAACTTGATAACGGCATATCACTCAGCACCAGGAAAACAGACAACGGTTCTTTTGCGACCGCAACAATGCAAAAAAATATAACGTCTGATGATCCACAACCGATTTCAACAACCATACTGAAAAAAATTCGCTTAGCCGATGATCAAGAACCTTGGATCTCGGGCAAAGCAGAAATCTATGCCATTGTGACTGGTATCAACCCGAGCCGCGATAAGCCAATTGTTGATTTAGTAGAAATGCCGTACTTAGACTACGACAATCAAGATTACCACCCTAATCAGATCATGATTCAGTGGTCTCGCTACCGTTGGGGTGCAGCAGATCTTATCCTAATGGAGCAAGATGATGGCACCGACTACAAGGAACTTGGCAAGTTGTTAGTCAAAGTAGCAGAGGAAGTCTTGAAGTTGATACCAGATCCAGAAGTTCAAGCTTATGCCATCATTCCTCAAATTACAGGTAAAATCATAGACGCAATCCCCGATGGTCTATTAGTAAATGATGATGACTTTGTTGACGTATTTTACACCTTAATGCAAGACACTGATTATGTGGATCACCCAGCCGCTAGTGGTAATGCAACGGCAACATTCGAGCCATTAACAATCAACCCAACTCGTCAATAAAAATAGGAATAAGTAGATATACGTTAGTTCATATATCTACTTATTAATCATAACTAAAATGCGCTAAGCAACATCAAGCTCCCCCTTTGGGGAGCCTTTTGTGCCGCTAAATAATTCCATCTAATTTCAAACTTTTCGACATATTATATCCAGTAACCATAAAGCCCGTCTCTTGATATAGCGCCAATGCACGTTTGTTGTGATAAGCCACTCTAAGCTTGATTTGAACAATCCCACCCTTGACTAACTGCCCTTCCAACAGCTTCAACGCTTCGGTTCCATACCCTTTACCACGACATGATTCATTCACATAAAAATCATAGATAAACGTAGAGTGTTCCGCTTCATTTGGACAGTGCCACAAATACCCGACAACGCGAGACTCAGCCTCAATACACAGTAGTTTATGTACATTCGTTTTATATCCATCAGGGAAACTACGTAAAAGGTCTTTACGAGCCAATGTCTGTGCAAGCTCAAGTGAATGCCCATAGTTTTCCGCAATTTCTTGGCTGTAATCCGCTATAAAATAATCACAAAATGCAGGATACTCTTCTTCTCGCATTGGTCTTAAGGCTATTACCATAACTTTCATCCTTAAATCGTATTTCATAAATGACTTTTGAAGCTCAATGTTCAAGTTACTGACCAACACCAAGCTCATTTGAGCTATTATTGTGTCAATTTAAACAATAAATTGGCTAACTGGGCATTATATTTAGTGATTATAAAAAATAAGTCCCCCACTCTGGATTTATTGCACTATAATCTGCGGCCGTATTTTTGGTTATGCTTATGTTTGGTATTAGCCGTTAGTTTTAGGAACAAGATATGTCATTTGCATCACAAAATTTTTCTCCCGAAATCGTCAAAGCTCTTACTGAATGTGGTTATGAGAAGTTAACTCCTGTTCAGCAGAAAGCGATTCCGATGGCTCGTCGTGGCCACGACATTCTTGCTAATGCTCAAACAGGTACGGGTAAAACCGCTGCATTTGCATTGCCAATTGTGCAAAATATTTTAGATAAAGCAAAGCCACGTAACCGCCACCAAGCTCGTGCGGTGATCCTTGCACCAACACGTGAACTTGCTGCTCAAATTGCGCAAAACGTCCAAGACTACACCAAATATACAGAGCTTAAGACTGTCGCGATTTACGGTGGCGCAAAAATGTCATCTCAAGAGCGAGCGTTAGAGCAAGGTGTTGACATCCTTGTTGCAACTCCAGGCCGTTTAATTGAGCACTTAGAGCTAAAAAACGTCTCTTTAGTTAACCTAGAGTTCCTTGTTTTTGATGAAGCTGACCGTATGCTTGATATGGGCTTCATTTCAGCGATTGAAAAAATCATGTCCGGTATCGCATCTAAGCCACAAACGATGCTGTTCTCTGCGACCTTCTCTGCGCAAATGAATAAACTGGCAGGTGAGATCCTCCGCCAACCGAAACGTATTGCCGTTGCTCGTGAAAATGTCACTGCCGATACTATCGCACACGTTGTTTATCCTGTAGAGCAAGCACGAAAGCGTGAGATGCTTTCTGAACTGATCGGTCGTAAAAACTGGAAACAAGTTCTCGTATTTGTAAACTATAAAGAAACCGCCAATGAGCTTGTGAAAGAGCTTAAATTGGACGGAATTAAAGCGGTTCTTTGTCATGGTGATAAAGCACAAAGTGCACGCCGCCGCGCATTAGATGAGTTTAAAGAAGGCAAAGCACGTGTGATGATTGCAACGGATGTTGCTGCTCGTGGTCTAGATATTCAGAACCTGCCGCATGTGGTTAACTTTGATATGCCATTCTTAGCTGAAGATTACGTTCACCGTATCGGTCGTACTGGTCGCGCAGGTCAAAAAGGTCATGCTGTCTCTTTTGTAAACCGCGAAGAAGAGCTAACGCTACAGCAAGTTGAGACTCTTATTGGTCAGCGTATCTACCGTAAAGAGCTTGAAGGTTATGAGCCAAAAAACCGAGACGCACTAATTGAAAAAATGCACTCAAAGCCGGCTTTTAAAAACCGTAAAACGCGCACAAACAATCCTAGTGATGCGAGCCAAGGTGATGCAGAGCGTCGTGCTCGTCTACGTAAAATGATTCGCAATAAGCAATAAGCAATACGCAATCAACAATCACTACCAACATTTAAGGGCGATACTTTTCAGTATCGCCCTTTTCTATTATTCGTCATTAAGATGCGTTTTTTAAATTACGTTTTGACGGTTTTCGCTGATACAAATTAGAGATGTTACCAATCAACATAAGCAAACCACCCCAGATCAGGGCACTATCAAACGGTTCGTTATAAAAGATAATCCCAACGACAGCAATTAAGGGCAAACGCAGAAAATCTAAGATGGTCACTGTTGTCACTTCCGTCATTTGCAGAGCTTTACTCATGCAAAAATGAGCGGATAGAGCGGTAAAGCTAATAACCCCTACCCAGAACCACTGATTGCTATTTGGGGTGACCCAATCCCCCATTGAAAGGACAAACCCCATAGGAAGTTGAATCAAACACATATAAAAAACGATAGTCAGTGGCTCATCGGTTTTGGACAATGATTTCGTTGATGTATGGGCTACCGCAAAACAGACAGCAGCGCCTAAGACGATAAATGAGTTACTATCAAAGATCTCACTTCCAGGCTGAACGATCACTAAAACACCAAGCATACCGATACAAATGGCGGCACCCTTCTTTAGGGTTAATCGTTCATTTAAAAAGATGGCGGCAATGATAGCGGCCCAAAAGGGTACGGTGAACTCCAACGCAAACACTTCTGCCAGTGGCAATAAAGCGATACCTAGAAACCAACCATACTGAGCAATAAAGTGAAATACGTTACGAAAGGCATGAGTTGTTAAACGGCGGGTAGAAAAAAGAGAACGCTTACCGAGCGCTGCAATAATGCCACTAATAATCAGCAGCCCGAAAACACTACGTAGAAAAAGCGCTTGGAAAGTACCTATTTCACCACTCAGTTCCCTTGCCCCAATGGCTAACAAGCAAAATGAGACCAGAGCCCCAACCATCCATATCAATGACTTCATCGGTGTGAGAACTCCTTTCTACACAAATTTGATGTCTCACTGTTTTACTCTTTAATCAACAACAATCCAAGTCGACCTTTGTCTCGAATCCCATCAGGTTTGTTGACTAACTTCTGTTTCAATATGGAAAAACCGATCTTCTTACACAGGTTGACTAGGTCATCTACGGGGTAGGCATCATAATAAAACTCCACATCAAACATGGTTCCGGTAAATGCTGGAATATTTTCTTTACTACCACCGCTTGAAATGATGGCCACGCCATCCTTATCTAGTGCGTTATACACTTTCCTCAAAATCTCTTCGTGGTGTTCTCGGGGTATATGGAATAAGCAGTCCCAAATAATGATCCCTTGATAAATACTCCCGATATCATAGGTTTCTAATTTTGCATGGATAAACTGAGCTTGAGGAAGTAGAGATCGTGCGGATTGCAGCAGCTTTTCGGAGCCATCAACACCAAGAACTTGAAAACCATGTTTAATCATTAGTTGATCAATTGGAATACCAGTACCGCAGCCAAGATCAAGAACATGAGCATTTAATGGTAGACAGTGAATAAATTCGTTAAATAAGACTTTATCTGGGGTAGGTAGATTCTGTCGTATTTCAGTCCACTGCTGTGAAATCAGATCGTAATTAGCTTTCATTATCAAATTCCTTTTGATACATAGCTTTTGATACATAGCCCCTAAGTATCAATAATAATGGGAATCTCACTATCAATTTATATGGTTTAAGAGCATCACTGGTTTGAGTTATTGAGCTCTTCACGGTCTGATTTTTTTAATTTACTGACGACCAACCTATACGACCGATCGGCCAAATCTTGCAGCATCGCTTCATCAACATCACCATTCATTGCAACCGAAATCCAGTGTCTCTTGTTCATATGATAACCCGGACGAATGGCATCAAATTCACTGACGAGCACTTCCCCATCGGCAGGCGTACATTTCAACGTCACATAGGGATCATCTGAGGTCTGAGACGTTAACGCAAACATTTTACCTTTGACTTTAAATACTAAAGCCTCAGGTCCAAATGGATAACTCGATTCTGCCGCGACACATTGTTCTAGGTAGTCTTCAATAGATTTTAAGGTCATCATAAGTTAGTGCTTATTGGTAAATGAACATACTATTATTGATAACAAATCTCTTTCAATTCATCTGAGAGCCATTACTCAAAATCGGCCAACAAGTTTTTTAATAATCCATTGGCCTGTTGAATCTGATCTGGCGTTAATGCCGTCACTAAACGGGTTTGAATATCGACATGTTGCTCTATCATTTCTTCAATTAAATTCAATCCTGTGGTTGTTAATATCACCGTCACACTGCGCCGGTCCTTCTTACTATGCTCTCTCTCGATAAGACCTTTCCCTTCAAGCTTGTCGAGTCGGTTCGTCATAGCACCAGAGGTAAGCATCATTGATTCAATCAATTCTGAAGGGGTTAATTTATACGGTTGTCCCGCTCGGCGTAGCGTAGCCAGTACATCAAATTCCCCCATTTTTAGATCATATTGCTTATGTAACGTAGCCACCTCTGCTTCCATGTGTTTAGTCACACGCATCAAACGTCCCATTAATGCCATCGGATCAGTATTTAATTCAGGCTTCTCTTTTACCCACTGAGCGACAACTCTATCAATCGCATCCATATACCCTACTCCGCAGATTCAAACATCAAGATTAAGTATCTTAGCACGAAGTGTCTTAACATAAAGATACTTTACAGTGCGTAATTTAAAGCGTAGATTACACACAAATATCTTCACATAAAGATAATTAATATGAATATACTTCTAGCGATGATCCCTGCCTTCTTTTGGGGTACCACCTATGCGGTGACTCAATACACTTTACCCGACTGGCCTCCGCTTTTATTAGGAGCAATCCGAGCGCTTCCCGCTGGTTTACTCTTACTCATGCTAAAGCCAAGTTTGCCAGAAAAAGGTGAATGGCGAATTCTGTTCAGTTTAGGTTTAATCAACATTGCCATATTCTTTAGCTTGATCTTTGTGATGGCTTTAACCCTTCCTTCTGCCATTTCTGGTGTGGGAATGGTTTCTGTCCCTGTTTTTGCCATGCTGTTCCACTGGGTAAGATATAAGCGCCGTCCGACAACAGTTCAGGCAATATCTGGGACATTGCTGATTTTTCTGGCGTGGAAATTATTCGATCCTAACTCTATTACACTGAACCCCGTTGGTTTATTGGCCATGGTAACGGCCATCCTCTGCATTGTGATCGGCAGCGGCATAACAAAATCACTTGGAAACCGTATGCATTGGTGGAAGGTTTTAAGTTGGCAGTTAATTATTGGCGGGGCGATTTTAAGCTTAGCGGCTGCACTGCATTCTGTTATAAACCCCAACGTTTACACTCATGCATTAGCCCACGTTGACTTCAAAAATGTAGCTGGCTTAAGTTGGTTAGTGATTCTAAATACTGCGTTTGGGTATGGTATGTACGTTTGGTTACTGCAGCGAATGTCTGTCGTCGATTTCACATTTGGGGGGATCGCAAATCCAATTGCGGGAATTATTACGGGATTACTTCTGTTAAGTGAATCTTTTACATTGCTTCAATACGCACTGATGGCTGGTATGATCATCACCTCTTTACTTCCACAGATACTCATTGCATTGAAAAAAAGCAATTCACCAAATTTGTCTCAATCGAGCTAAGCATCGGATCTCTATTAATCGGCAGAGTTATCATTCCGTAGTCCATTCATTCACTTCTATAGATAAGTAACTCTGCCCATGCATTTAATAAAGTCTGCAATTTAGATCGCAAAATAGGCAAGGATTAACTAGAATAACAGGGGTTTCTCACTAAAAGCGCTTGAATTTGTTAGTACTTTGTACGAAACATTGCACCAATGAGGGTTTTTCGTTAAAGCACCATTAATTACAGGTTCAATGAACTCAAGTTTTTTGTAATTATGCCTTTTCTCGTCAAACTAAGTGATCGTATAGTCAAGCTAGCCATTAGTAATTCAATTAATAGAATGAATAATGAAAAAAGACGAATTTCAAAAATCTACGGCTAATCTTAAAAAAGCAGTTCCACTGATGATGAAGAACCGTGTCTCAACGACACCGGCGAATTATGCATTGTGGTATACCTACGTTGATAATGCCATTCCTCAACTTAATCGTGAGATGGACGGCATTATTGAACATTATGGTATTTGCCCACCAGCAACTGCCGAGCAACTTTACAATAATTATGTCGCGAGTCGCTCTGAAACAAACATGAACGAATTACGCGCCAGTATTGAAGTTTTGATCAATGAAGTCGCTCACTCTATGAATGATACTCTTGCTGACACTTCGGCATTTTCAGATATGATCAACCAAAGCTTCAGTAATCTTTCTCGTGTGGAAGATGAAGGCTTGTCAATGGATGAAGTCATGAAGGTGATTAGAAAGCTGGTGTCTGAATCTAGAGATATTCGTCACTCGACTCAATTTTTGAATACTCAGTTGACCACGGCTAGCGAAGAAATTTCTCGTTTGAAGTCACAGCTTGTGGATGTACAGAAAGACGCGCTTTTTGATAGCCTTTCTAGTCTTTATAACCGAGGCTCATTTGATCGCGATTTAGAGACATTGTGCAAAGCAAATCAACCTATGTGCCTGATTTTAGCAGATATTGATTATTTCAAATCATTCAACGATGAGTACGGTCATCTATTTGGTGATACCGTTATCAAAGGCATTGCTCGTCGGCTCCAGCTCAGTTGTAGAGATGGCATTACCGCTTATCGCTTTGGTGGTGAAGAGTTCGCAATCATCGTACCGAATAAATCTCTCAGAATTGCACGCCAATTTGCAGAAACTAACCGCCGTAGCATTGAAAAACTATCGGTAAAAGATCGACGCAGTGGCAAACAAGTTGGGAATATCACGGCATCCTTTGGGGTGGCCGAATTTATTGAAGGTGAGTCACCTATTCAGTTGATCGATCGTGCAGACAAACTATTATATGAAGCAAAAAAACTAGGTCGAAATCGAGTAATGCCGATTTAGTTTTGCACATACATTTTTGCCGATCCCGTTTCAGCTAATTCAGTAATAGCCCAATTCAGTAACAACCCAACTCAGTAACTACCCATTTAGTTATCTCAGATTGAAACAAAGAAGGCTTCCCATTAAGGAAGCCTTCTTTCGGTTTGGTATCACTAGATATTAAAACAGTAATCTAGACAATAATCTTCACCACTTTTCGCTGTAAATTCTTTATCTTCGCTGCATGCTCTTGGTTTTCCACGCTCATCACCTTTTACTAAGCTAACCCAATGACGCATGGCTGCCATGCTCGACTCTGTTGGGATTTGGCTAAATGTGGTGCAAGTTTCGAGTTGAATATCATCGATACTAATCAGCTCAACACAACCTGTCCCCTTACGACAGCCAAACTGAACCTCAAGGTGGCTACCACTACCATCTTTCAGGAGAATTGAAGCAGGGTCCGACTTTTCTCCCATGTATGCTACAAAGTGTTTTGGGTGTTTCAAACCACTGTGCTGACCGTTTTTGAAGTAAGCCAGAACGTGGCGATAGTCAATTACGTAGCTTGTTACATCTTGATGAGTACCATTTTCTAGTGGAAAAAGTCTATCAAGTAGCTGTTTAGCTTTGATCTGCTTTTCGCTCTGCTGGTTTGCGCTGATAGTCTCTACGGCAAAGACAGCTTCAGCGATAAATGGTTTGTTTTGTTTTTGTATTTCTGTTTTATCGAATGTAAGCATATTCATAGTCTTTCCCTCTTGGCTAACTATATTGTTGGTTAACTATCCCTGTCTTCAGCTCTATTTTTACTCTGCAAACGTGGTGATTAACTCATCAAAACTGTGTTCTAGAGCAATTATTCCAAACAGATGTTTATTTTTGTTATCGGTTTGTGAATTGCTTAGTTTGTAGACTACAACTTTTTTGACTACAATTTCACAACAAAAATTTTACAGTGTGAATTTTACAAAATGGCCTTATCAAAAAGCTTAGTCAGACAGTCACATTTCTTAGGGACTAAAATTAGGAACCTTAGAAAACGTAACCATTTAACAATGGAAGATCTCTCTGCACGATGTATACGCGTCAACCCAGAGTACGCGCCATCTGTTTCTTATCTCTCGATGATTGAGCGAGGAAAGCGTGTCCCAAGCATCGATATGCTAGAAGTCATCGCGAACGTTTTTCAAAAAGAACCCACTTGGTTTTTAGATGATGAACCGGAGCAACAAGCAATCACTCCAGATAAGGGAAATAGGGGGGGGATCAGTGGAATGGCATTAGAGCCAAGCTTCCTGTTCTCTAATGACATTCTACAAATAGCGATACCTGAAATGTTGTCGCAGACGGGAATCACAGGGCGCCAATTTGCTCATCTTTTAATTCGAGCACACCAAGAGAGCTTACAAAATCACTTCCCTGACCTTGAACGAGCAGCAGAAGAGGTTGGACTTAAGAGATTAAATTTAGCCGTTGAAGATTTGATCGACATTGCGAAGAGTTTGGGGATACAAATTCGCTGGGTCAACCGAACCCCAAAAGATGTAGTCGACGAATTGGGCATCAATGCAAAGCAGCTAGTCACCTCTTTCTTTGAGCCGCCAAGTACCATTTACCTCAATGAAATACTCAAGCAGTACCCTACTCGTCTTAAATACGATCTGGCGGTTTACATCGGCCACTGTATTTTACACAGTAAAGAAGGCTTGAAGAGTGTACTTTCAGTTGGGCATAACAGCAGTTGGGAAGACAGCGGATCTAGCGAACCAACCTCGGTACTCAATTCACAAGATATCTTACAAGCTTGGCGCGATTTTGAATCAAGCTTCTTTGCTGGTGCATTACTCTGCCCTAAAGTCCCTTTCCGCCAGTTACTGGATCGCAGCGGTTATGAAATTGACGTACACAAACTCGCAGGTGTTTCCCCATCTGTTGCAATGAGGAGAATGACCGTTGTTTCACCTTACCCACACTGGCACTATTTCGATGCCTATGGCCCTGGAAAACTAAAAGCCGTCTATCGCGGTAATGGCATACCTCTGCCTTGGGGTAACATGAGAACCGTTGCAGACCCTTGTCAGCATTGGGCGGTATTTAGACGCCTTTCTGAGCCGAAAGCTGGCAGCTCAGCACAAATCTCCATACTGAATGTTGGTGATGAACCAAGAATCTACTGCTGCGAATCGGTCAACATGACAGATCCTGCAGGCAACAACCGAGTGTTATGCGCTGGTATTGATTTAAACCCAGCAATTGATGCACAAGGTGGGGATTCCCGATCCATTGCTGAAGAGCTAAAAGCGTCCTGTGTGAGTAATGGTGGATCCGTGATCATCCCAAGGCATATTAAGAAAGATCTCACGACGATTGCAAAAATCCTGAACATTAACTGGATCGAACGCGGCATTGAAACTGAGGCTCGTTTAATTTGCTCTAGAGGCGGCTCATGCCCTAGAAAGCCAAGTTGCTACGCGAAATGTGGTGCAGAGTAATATCAAAGAAAATAGATGAGTAACCGACAGTGAACAGCACAAAAAATAAAGGCTAAGCCACTTTTGCTTAGCCTTCCTTTTTTATATTCAAAACTCACACCATTAAGGCGTTATATGAATAAAGCTAATACGTTGTTTTGTTAAGCCTTCAATCTGTTCAATTTTACCCAGACTTTGCTTGGTTTGAATATCTCCTTGATAATAATAAGGCTCGATCACACCTTTGTAGCCTTCCGGTAATGCAAAATAGAGCCGAGCAGGCTTCTTGTAATGCTGTTTGGCGCTTAAATACCCAACTAATGCATGCTCAAATTGATGGTAACCATTACCCCAATGGAACGCTTTAGTACTTCTGGAGTTTAACCCTACCCCACCATATTGATGATCAACCCAAGCATTCATGAAAGCATGCTGTGTATCCGATTGCTGGGTGATCCGACTGCCATCCAACATGTTCAATGTCATTGAAGATTGATCCAGTTCCGCCCACTCCCAAGAAGAGGTCCATGGATTATATGGTCGACTCTTCCATCCAGAGACCTTTTTTCGTCCATGCCACAGAGTTTTCAGCGGTTCAATGAAATAAGCTTCCGCGACTGAAAAATCATAAGTATTACTGGCTCTGTCGACGGTGACTCGCATCCCTTGTTCACCCAACGTTTCCCAGTCTGTATTATCAAAATACCTTCCGACCAGATAAGTCATCCAGAACGCTTTTGTTGTGTGAGCAAAATCATTGTGCTTTGCCTCTTGCATCATCATTGCTTTGTGATGAATTGCCCCATAGTATCGTTTCTCTTCCACAGAATAATACTGTTTCGTCATTTGATCTGTTAGCCAATAAAGATCCTGACGCCATTTTTTCTGCACTTTCTCGGGTAATAACGGAGTGACAAGCAGCAGATAGCCGTTGATCTGATCGAGTTGAGCCACCAACTCTCGCTGTTTAGCACTCTGCTCATCGTCATCTCTTAACACCCAATTCAAATCATTATTTTTGAGGTTCTTATACTGCTCAAAAATGAATGCTTGCTGTTTAATTAATGCCTTTTCCACTACAGGATCACGAGTCAAGTAGTAATAAAAAGCCAAACCAACTAACGCATATGCTTGATCTTGTGATGTTCTCTGTTGCCACTCCAAACCTGGTTGTCCATCTTTAACGAAGCTAATGAACCCACCATGTTCGTTATCTATTCGATTTCTCAATAGAAAATCGACACCAGACTTTGCCAAAGCGAGCGCTTCTTCATTACCAGTCAGATGATAAATCACCCCATACGCGTATATTTGTCGAGACTTCATCCGAGTGTAGTCACGATCAAAATGCGGTGATATCCAGCTAAGGTTTAATTCGGGACAGACGTTATTAACATCTAACACCTCACCATTATCACAACGGAATGTAGGGAAATTGCCTTCCGGAACTCCTTTCGCAGATTCCATTAACCAGTATGGCTGTAAGCCTTCTTTCGCATGTTCTATCCATTGATCGCCAGTGGGCAAAGGAAGCGTTTTTTCAGGTGTGAGATCGGTTACGGCTGCCAATGGGGTTGCAGAAAACATTACTGACAGTAACAAACTGAATTTATAGTTTTTTCTATGTGTACTATTGAAATAAGACCGTGCCATGCTTAACCCACTCCTGATTCAGAAATGGTGAATATAAGTACTAATACTTACGCATACTGTCTAAACGATCACAGGAAAAATCAATATCAGGACATTAAATTTATAATTTAAGGAAGGGCGCACATACTGCGCAAATTTATGCAAAAAAAAACCAACCACAAAAACTGTGATTGGCTATATATTTGTGTGAACAAGGTATCATTCACTAACAACGTCAGTTGGCTAGGTGACCCTCGGCTTAAGAAGGGTCACTATTAATAATGCAGAATGTGTGCCAACTTTAAATGTCCATTTTATATGCCATTACGCACACTTTTAAAGCGATAATCTTTGATTTTTTGCATAACGCATTTTCATTTTGCAAATTAGCATGATTTTGCTAGTGAGCGCTTTATAAGTTATTCATCTAACAAAGTATTGTCTTTAATACTAAACGCAGATCGATAGAGGTACTCCGCTTGTTTAGTTCAAAATTATAAATGCATACAAATTACATAAATAGCAACAATCAACAACACTTCGATCACATTAATTACAAAAAATCTCACTTTTGATAATTGATTCATTTGTTGATAATGAAATCCACAAAAACAGCACCTACACTCTAACTAGGATTTCTATAATTATAAAAATACAGCTAGGGATTTATCAATGCGCTCACTACTACGCCAGTTCCCCCTCTACATTATTGTCACCATTATCGCAGGAATACCTTTAACCCTATCCATAATTTTAGCCAGCTTATCTGTCATTGAATTTAAACAAGAATCATCGCTTTCTTCGCAAGATCAAGAAGTGGTAGAGCTTGTGATCCTCTATGACAACATTGCTCATAACTTGGCGGTAGAGCGTGGACTTACTGCTGGAGTGCTAGGCAGTAAAGGTAAAGCCGCTCAAGTAGAGAAATTAAAAAAGCAGCGTAAGGTTGCAGATTCTCATATACAAGCACTTAAAGGCTTTTCACCTGTTCACATAAAGCCAAAGTTAGCGTCGAATTTAATGGGTGATGTTCAAAAACAATTAAGCCGTTTAAGTGAAGTTCGCCGTCAAGTAGATACCTTGCGTCCCAACCTATCTCCTTTTGCTTACTATTCGGATCTCAATCAGCTCGCCATTGATAACGCAATCATGCTGCTAGCCAACATTAATAATTCTGAAATTGCCTCTCTTGGTAAAGCATTAACTTCTGTCGTTGTCATGAAAGAGCGTGCTGGGCAAGTTCGTGGGGCGCTAAATGGCGTGTTCTCACGAGGTGATGCAACGGCTGCGATTTACGCCAATGTGCAAAATTACATCAGCTCTGGCAATTATGCTCTGCGCAGAGCAAAAATTGAAATGCCGACTCAATTCCAACAGCAGTTAGAGCTCGCGAGAAACTCGTCGACATGGAAAAATGTGAATCAAATTAAGGACTCATTCTTATCTCAAAAGTCCAATCTCAATAATATCGATGGGCCTGATGCAAGCTCATGGTTTGGATTAGCAACAGATCAAATCAAGCTGATTAACCAAGTACGCAACCAACTTCAAACTGAAATCAGCACCATTTCTACTGAACAAGCCATTCGAGCAAACAACTTACAAAACTCACTGCTAGTGGCGACAATTCTCATTGGAGCGTGTCTCTTATGGGCTCTTGTATTTTGTGTTACAGGCCTGCGTCATCGTGTTGGGTCTCTCACGACGCACTTGGGTAACATGTCTGCACAACGAGATCTAAGTGTTGAGCTTAACTCAGTAGGTAAAGATGAAATTTCATATATTTCTCGTAGCATAAATCAACTCACCCAGAATATCCGCTCGTTATTATCGGATGTCACTAGTACCAATAACAACAGCACACAACGATTGAACACGATTGTAAGCAATGCTCAAGAGCTAGGTCAGAGTAGTCAATCAACCACCGCTAAATGTGCAAACATAGCCACCGCAATGACGGAGTTATCTCAGTCTAGCCTTGAGATTGCCGCCTCTGCTGAAAGGGCGCTAACTGAAACCGATGAGATGAAGAGCCAAGTTCTAGAGTGCCAATCCCAAAGTGAAGCTTCATTTAATTCTGTAGAAGGGCTGATTACTCAGATTAACGAAACAGAAGCTTGCATGCTCGAACTGGAGCAAGATACGCAAAGTATCAGCCAAATTGTAGAGACCATCAGCGCCGTTTCAGAACAGACTAATTTATTGGCATTGAATGCCGCGATAGAAGCCGCACGAGCAGGTGAACACGGGCGCGGTTTCGCCGTTGTCTCTTCCGAAGTACGTGATTTAGCTCATCGTAGCCAAGAAGCGACTGAAAGTATCAGTAAGCTACTGGAAAAAATCACCACCAATACGAATAAGTCGGTTAATAATATGAGCAAAAGTAAGCAAGCAAGTGATGATACTTTTGCATCGGTTGATGTAGTACGAGAGAGCGTGGCTAAACTGGAGTCAGTGATTGAGCAAGTCAGTGAGCACATTACGAGTATTGCCAATTCAACAACTGAACAATCGAAAGCCAGCGAAGATGTCGATAAAGATGTCGATACATTATCAGAAATTGCAGACCAAACTGGCGTTCTTGCCAATGAGTTAAACACTATTGTGACCAGCTATAAAGAGGAAGTGTTTAACGTTCAAGAGCAACTCAATAAGTTTAAACTCGTTTAATCTCTTTTCTCTCAATCATAAACAATGGCGCTGATGTTTTTCAGCGCCTTAATTTTGAGTAATAACGAAATTAAACGTGCCAGTTCACGGTCTACATTGGGACGGCTCTCACCCCTCACTTCTGAGATTACGATTTGATTATAATACCCCTTACTACCCTAGCTCTAATTGCCTTTGCTGCTAATTCTGTCTTATCTCGACTTGCTTTGGGATCTGAATTAATCGATGCGAGTAGCTTTACGAGTATCCGATTATTTTCAGGTGCCATCACACTCTACGCTCTTATCAAGTTATATTTACCACCACGCGTTGACTCTCAAAGCTGTGATTTTCAAAGCAATGATTCTCAAAGTTGTCACTCTCAAAATAGACAAAAAGGAAGCTGGAAAGCAGGGATCTTACTATTTGTTTATGCGGTAACATTCTCTTTCGGTTATTTATCTTTAGACACTGCAACAGGTGCACTAATCCTATTTGGATCAGTACAAGCAACCATGCTAATCAATAGTTTACTGTCTGGAAACAAAGTAACTCGAAATGAAATATGGGGAATGATCATTGCCTTTTCAGGTTTCCTTTACCTTGTACTGCCTAACGTAGACACGCCATCACTATTTGGATTCGGATTGATGATGGTGTCGGGCGTTGCGTGGGGAATGTATACCATTAATGGTCGTTCGTCTAAACAGCCTCTCATCGATACTGGATTCAATTTCATCCGAACCTTACCGTTCGCTGTAATTCTTTTTCTACTCAGTCTGCATCAAGCACATTACACCCTTCAAGGCATATTACTCGCTTGTGCCTCTGGCTCTTTAGCATCTGGCGTCGGATATGCGATTTGGTACTACGTGCTACCTCAGCTCAGTGTCATTCGAGCCGCATCATTACAATTGCTGGTGCCTGTCTTATCGGCGGTTGGAGGGGTTCTATTTATGAGTGAAAATATCACCATGCATTTTGTCATGTCCTCAGCATTAATACTCGGAGGGATCATGATCGTGCTAAAGGCTAAAGAATAGGTTTTTCATCAACTCCATGCCATTGGATGCAAAAAGACCTCGCTAATTAACGAGGTCTTTCATTTAAATATTTATTACGTCATCAATTCACAGCATCTCTATGCTTTTGGTGAACTTCTACGTTGCGGTTTACCCGAAGATGGACCTTGGCGACGACTGCGACTAGCGCCTTCACCTGCTGGTTTATTTGCACCACGGTTTTGACCGTTACCCTGCTTACCTTTATTTGCGTTACCGCCGGTATTTCTTGCTGGACGGTTTTCACCTTCCGATTTTCCGCCCGCGTTTCCACCTTTGTTTGCAGGTTTGCGGTTAGAATTATTCGAATTGCCATTACTTGCAACATGACGCTTATTCTTGCCAGCAGGTTTATTACCACGAGCATTGCCACCAGAACGTTGTCCATCAGCATGATCGACTTTTGGCTTTTTAGGTTTCTTAGGCTTAATTGGGCGCGTATCTAGTCTAGATTCCGGCAATGTCGTTTCTGGAATAAAGCCTTCTAGTTGATGACGAGGCAGAACTTGTTGGATCAGACGCTCAATCGAAAATAGTTCATACGTTTCTTCAGCCGTAACCAACGAAATAGCCTTGCCCACTTCGCCAGCACGACCAGTACGGCCAATACGGTGTACATAATCTTCTGACACGTTTGGCAGATCAAAGTTAACCACCTGAGGCAATTGTGGGATATCAATACCACGAGCAGCAATATCAGTTGCAACCAATACTCGTACTTGACCCGTTTTAAAGTTCTCAAGTGCTTTCGTTCTTGCGCCTTGGCTTTTGTTACCATGAATAGGTGCAGACGTAATACCTTGCCCTTCAAGGTAGCGTGACAAGCGGTTAGCACCATGCTTTGTCTTGCTGAATACCAACACTTGTCGCCAATCATTATCTTTAATTAACTTAGCAAGCATCGCACTTTTTTTGCTCTTATCCGCAGGGTAAATACTTTGCTCTACCGTTACCGCTGTTGAGTTAGCCGTGTTTACTGAAATTTCAACAGGGTTATTGACTAAACCCTTTGCTAGGCTGCGGATATCATCTGAAAAAGTGGCTGAAAATAGTAAGTTTTGACGCTTCTTTGGTAGGAAAGCTAGAACTTTACGAATATCGCGAATGAAGCCCATATCAAGCATGCGGTCAGCTTCATCAAGAACCAGCATTTCTAATTGATCAAATCGAACTGCATTTTGATTATAAAGATCCAACAAGCGACCAGGTGTTGCCACTAGAACATCACTGCCTTGGCGAAGCTTCTGCATTTGCGGGTTGATTTTAACACCACCAAATACAACCGTTGCAGATAGAGGCAAATGCTTGCTGTACTTTACAACGTTGTCATAAATCTGAGCGGCCAATTCACGAGTTGGCGTCAATACAAGCGTTCGAACTTGATTATGGCGAACCTTAGGGCCTTTAGACAAAATTTCCAAAATAGGAAGTGTAAATGCCGCCGTTTTGCCAGTACCCGTTTGAGCCGCAGCCATTACATCCTGACCTTCCAAGACCGCTGGAATTGCTTGCGCTTGGATAGGTGATGGCTTGTCATAACCTTGCTCTTCAATAGCTTTAAGAATTGGAGCAGATAGACCCAAAGAGGTAAAACTCATAAATTGATTCTCGAATTAGATAATTAGGATCACTGATCTATTTCAATTCAATAGAAACAGTTTCTCTAGAAGACGGCAGAGGTAGGCATTTGCCTTTTACAGGCTTACAAAAATAGCTGCCGATTGAAGCGCGCTATTCTGAGGCTTTTACCATGGAAATGAAAGTAATATCGTGATTTAACCGCCGAGCAAACCCTGTTTTTGGTCATACATTCTATCATCAGCGAATTTCAGCATCTCATCCATTGTGGAAAATTCATCAGAATATAAAACGGAACCAATGCTAACTTTTATGTAAATCAACGCACCTTCATAAATGATCGGGGTTGAACTCAGTGATTTTTGGACCGTAACTTCAATTCGTCTCACATCCGAAGCGTTCATCACTCTAGGAAGCAATACCAAGAACTCATCGCCACCAATTCTCGCCATGAGATCAGAGCTTCTTAATACATTACGAACACGTTCAGCACAAGCAACCAGCACTTTGTCACCAGCGACATGACCATAGGTATCATTAATTTCTTTGAACTTATCAAGATCAAGATTGAGCAGTGCAAACCGCTCGTGGTTTTCCGTTTTCTTAGCAGAATTAAACTGATCCTCGAGGATATACATAAAGTACCGTCGATTAGGCAGTTTCGTCAGTTCGTCATGCAAAGAACGGTTCTGTGCTGAAACATAGAGTCGATAAATGGTAACAAAGGCGAAGGCTAGAATGATGATGATCGGGTACCCAATCAATCGGACGCTATGTATTCTGAACCAATTTTCACGCTCAGCTGACCAAGGCGCTCTTGCTACCGCAACTTCCCAACTACCATAAGGGAAATTTACTTTTTCAGTCGCGAACGCATCATCGAAAACTGTTTGATCGCCATGAAATATCTCACCTTGCGAACCAGAGCTATCGAGCCCCCTAATCCCAAGTCTATATTTTAGCTCAAACGCTTCGATGCCAACTTCTTGAAATAGAGAGTCGAGATCAATGACTGCACTGCATACCCCCCAATACTCTTTATTATTAGGAGGGTCGGTAAAAATGGGGACACGAGCGATCAATCCTCGTCCACCTTGAACCAAGTTAACAGGACCAGCAATAAATATCTGTTCTATCTCTCGAGCTTTCACGATCGACGCATACTGAGCGGGAATCCGTCGATAATTCAGATCTATAACTTTTTCATTACCTTGAAGCGGATAAACAAAATTAATGATGTCGTTTCTAGCTAACGCAATAATAGTGACATGCTTTGACTCTTTAATGATTTTTGCAGCAACCTTTTCCCAGTTATCAAAAGCGGTATCAGAATGGATACTCACAAGCGTAGAAAGGCTATTAGATACATAAATATCCGCGACAATAGCAGCTTCTAAGTTTGATCGGACTTTTGATAGCTCTTCTTTAGCACTGCTTTGGTATTGCTTATCGAGAAACATCATTTGATTCTGGTTTAGCAACTCAAGCAGCATAATGGCTACTATAACAAAAACGGCAAGCAGCAAATTTACAGACCATTGCTTACCAAAAAGGTAACGCATCAATGACACTCTCCATCAGTAATTTATTATAATTCTTATTAATAGAATAGACACTAAAGATAGAGTAACCTAATTGTCTAGTACTTACACAGTACATTTCTCAAATAACATGCTTTTTCTCACTTACCTTTCATTTGATAAAACATCACTTAATATAAGAGAGTACCCGTTTTCTCAACCATTTATCAGCTGGCTATATGACTAAACAGCAGCGACCATTTTTTGCAGTAAACGAATCATATCGACTTGCTCATCGGCGTCTAATGATCTCAGTAGCTCTCTATTGACTTGTGCAGGCAATACGAGCAAGTCTTTTTCCATTGCCCGTCCTTTTTCCGTTAAATAGATTCGGAATGAACGCCGACTATTTGGATCGGCTTGTCTTTCCACCAGCCCAAGTTTTTCAAGCTTATCTAACGTTCTGGTTGTGGTTGAGTTCTCTACTTTGGATTTCAACGCAATATCTCTTTGCGTGATCCCTTCTTCTTCCCACAAACACATCATGGTTGGCCACAATGCGACCGTTAGCCCATGCTTTTTAAGCTCTACTTCAAACTTTTTCGCGGCTTGGTTCGCGATGACATTAATCATCCAGCCAAAACTACTCTGGCGATCAAATTTCGTTTCCATATTTTCATACCAATGACGACACAACTATTGTCATGGTAACTAATCCGGCTGCAAGTAGCATTAATAATGCGCGCTTATTTGATGAAAAAGCTAATACGGCATTAGGGTTATCTAGCGTATTTTTTTGCTTACCGCTCACCATCGCCCACACTAAAGGTTTTGAACGCAACTTATAAACGAGAATGGCTAGCAGGTGAACAGCAACGAGAGCTTGAAGTACTTTCGCAAAAAGACTATGAATTGCCATACTGGCATCATAAGCGGAGTCTGTGAGTAAGGTTTCTGCGAATGGCATGTTATCTAACAAGCCTGATATAACAATACCCGTTGAACACTGCATCAACAAACTCACTATTAGTACCACCACCATCCATGATCCTGCGGGGTTATGACCAGGTTGCGCTTTTTCTCGCCCCATCAAATAGCTGACAACACGCTTTGGAGAAGCCACAAAAGCTTTAAATTGGCTCGTTTCGCTTCCCACAACACCCCACAAAACTCGCCAGATAACAAGCGTAAAAAGAGCTAACCCTAAAACAAGGTGTGGCCCTTCTCCACTGTTCCCACTCGCCACTAGTCCAATAAAAAGTAACGCTTGAAGCCAATGATAAAAACGTGTCGGTAGATCCCAGATTTTCATTTCATCTCCTCTCTGCTTGTGCAGAACATTGCAAAGTACATCAATTTTCTAGAGCACGTATTTTTATTGCTCTGATTCAATACAAACAATTTACACAACAATAGTTGCGCATGCAACTATTGTTGTGTAAATTACCTTCATCGACAGAGGTCATCAACGAAAAACCATAATAGGAATACATATGAAAATGCTAACAATTGCATTACTTGTCGCTCTACCTGCTTTTGCAAGCACTCAAAGTAGCCAAGATATTATTGATACGAGACAGCACTCTTTTTCTTCCATTGAAAACAAAGCAGAGCAACTTGAAGAAGAATTAGACAAAGACAAGCCTGATTGGACTGAAGTGGTAACCATAAGTGAAGAGTTAACCCGCCATAGCACTCAACTACGGGCTCTCTTTCCTGAAGGCAGCAGTGAAAACAGCAAAGCAAAAAAAGCTATTTGGGAAAAACCTGAAAAGTTTAATCAGCGCATGATGGAAATGGATCAAGGATTCAAAGACTTATATCAAGCCAGCAAGAGGCAAGATATCAGCGCTGCAAAAAACGGATTAGAACAAGCACAAGACACATGCAATAGCTGTCATCGTAGCTACCGATCACGCTGGTAAGGAGTGGATCATGCAGGTAAACAAGCACAAAGTCGTTGAACTCATATTTCTTGTTGGGATCATTATGTATGTTGGTGGCATCTTATCCCATATCGTCATCGCAAATGTTTTAGATCACAACAATTTACATGCCATCCATTATACGGCGCTTTATAAAGAGAAAAGTGCCTATATTTTGATTCTTCCCGGATTATTGATGAAGATTACAGCAACCCTTGTGGAATCAAAAAACTATGTAATCAAGCCACTGTGGCTAAAAGTTCAATACGGCTGTATGGCATTTTTAACCATCAACGCTATTTTTTTTCTCTTTCCGATGATGCCGACAATGACCACTTTAGCAGCTCAGAATTTGGATGTAGGTAGAATAACTGCGGCCTATCAAAATGAAGCCACTAAAGAGATGATCATTGGTATTTCGAACGCCTTGCCTCTACTAATCATGGTGGTGCTCAGCGCACTCGGCAGTAAACCCGTGCGAAAATAGTGGAAAATTAGAGAGCTTCTTCATTTTGGAGAAGCACCCTCCTGGTGCTGCTGCGAATATATAAACCTCACCTATCCTTGACCTAGTTTTTACATATATTCATCAATGAACTGATATAGTTAGCCTCCCGTAATGGCAGGACTCATCAAATGACACTTTCCAAAATCACACTCTGTATTTTACTCAGTACTTCTACTTTTTTTAGTGCCTATAGCAGCGCAGCTGAATCATCACGTATTACCGATATTGAGTTTGAACAGTCTGCCCAAATCATTCGCAACACTTACGAACCTGAGCTTTTTACACTTCCAGCATTCAAAGAAGGGCACTACGGTTTACGTATGTTCCGTCAAACCTTAGATGATAAATATTCTGCGGCAATATGGAGCGACCTCGCGCGTGTTGCAAGCCGACTCAACCATTTTTCAACGGAAGTACATACGCCTGAACAGATCATCCTATATTCAGAAAAACGTCTTTCTGGTTACGTAGGGGATGATGATGAGCGCAGCATGCGCCGTTATACCGCAACCAAGCATATGCCTGAATATCTGTATTTAGGGGTCGACCTATTAGGTTCAATGGCTCGGGCAAATGAATATGGTTTACAGCACCGCGACGATAAAAAACTGCGCCAAGTGATTCGTCGATATGATTTCAGCCACTATGCGACCAATGAAGAGATGATTAAAGCGTGGGCTGCTCAACTGGCTAACCAAGTCTATTGGTTACGTCAACTTGGCGAACAAGATGTCGTTGAAGCATTCGCGGATTCCTTTAGGAAAACCTACCCTGATGCCAATGATAAAAAGCTATCAAAACAGCAATATGACAATAAGCTGTACGGCATGACTCATATTATTTTCGGTGACTCGGAGTATTACCAGCACCAAGTAAATGAACAAGATCACCAATGGATCTACGACTATTTCCGAACACACATCGACACTATTTTGTTGCGAGCAAAAGAAGATGTCATAGCCGAAGTGGGGATCACATTCTTACTTGCGGGATTAGAAGATGATCCAGTGGTATACAAAACCCGCAAAGCCATTCAAGCTTCAATCGATAAAGAGAAAGGTATGATTCCATCGGTCACGGGTGACTTTGATCTGAGCTATGGTGAACACCGTAATGTTCTCGCCATTATGCTGCTCGACTGGCAGAAAACCAATGAAGCGCCGACCTTCCTCAAGCAACCTCAAGTCTTTAAACGCTTGCCTTTTGGTTTAGAGCAAGACATAACTCACTAATAAGCTAGAATAAATGGACGCCCTGAGCCATTAAGTAGCTCAGGGCACAACCAATTATCATTCAGAGTTAGAACCATTATGAGCCAAAATCACTCACAAATTGCCCTCCGCCTTCTGGACAAACACGATGTTAAAAGTTTATTAGAATTTGAGTTAGACAACAGAGACTGGTTTGAGCAATTTATTGATTCGAGAGGGGACGAGTTTTATACACGAAGGGGACTCGAAGAGCATATAAGGCACTGCTTATCCCAATATGAGCAGAACTTGATGTATCCAACATTGATCATTGACCAACATGGAAAGATTTGTGGACGAGCCAACATTCACTTTATCGAACACGTCACTAAGCGTGGCGCAATAGGCTATCGCATCGGGCAGAATTTTTGTCATCAAGGTATTGCCAGTCAAGCGACTCGTTTACTCATTGAACATGCAACAAATCACCTTCAACTTAAACAGTTGGCTGCTTTTGCATCCGTTGAAAACCTTGCCTCACAACGCGTGCTGGAAAAAAACGGCTTTGTGAAAGCGGGAATCAAAGAAGAATTTACTTTAGTTCAAGACCAAGTATTAGATTGCTTTGACTACCGCCTATCTCTGACAAGTCCTTAATCACCTGTCACCAAAGTCGAACCTTATTATCGCAAAAACAGAGTCTTAATTAATTTAGACAATAACTTTTTCTGAGTCAGCATCCAGTGGCTTCTCGGTAACCAAGCTGGCGTTTTCAGTACTGTTTTTGCATTTGAAAATGCATGGAAGCCTTCAATTCCGTGGTAACTCCCAATACCGGACTCACCGATACCACCAAATGGTGCATCGTCTGCCGCAACTTGCAAAATGGCATCGTTTATCGCTACCCCACCACTGTGCGTACTATTCAGCACTCGGCTTTGAAGCTCCTTATCGCTGCTCATTAGATACAGAGCAAGGGGCCGCTGATGACGATTAATGTATGTAATGCACTCATCCACATTTTTATAGGTCATAATTGGCAATATTGGTCCAAAAATTTCGTCTTGCATCAGTAGCATTGAATCATCGACATCAGTAACAAAGTGCGGCCACATCTGACGAGCTTCACTCAATTCACCTTCAATCGTCGTGATCGTCGCGCCCCTGTTTTTTGCATCTTCAAGGTAGGAGTTCAATCGTGCAAATTGTGCTTGGTTGATAATGTTCGTTATCTCTCTGCGCCCTTTTTTCTCTTTAAACGCCTTTAAGAAACGTTGTTTGTAGATCTCAATAAACTCATTCTGCTTTCCATCAGGCACAAAGATATAATCAGGGGCGACACAAATCTGACCTGCATTACTCGATTTACCAAACATAATCGCATCAACGGCACTTTTTAAATCGGCATCTTCACCGATAATGGTTGGCGATTTCCCACCTAACTCTAA